>NZ_JCAUAM010000007.1:0-389183 GCF_059691955.1 Paenibacillus sp. J22FR83 | reverse complement strand
TTTTTTTTTTTTACGCCGATTCACTTGTCTTTGCGGTCTTTCTGACAAGCTTTTTCACTACTATCCCTACGTCTGACTTCTCACCATCCGTACATCTTTACTTAGCCATCACGGTCTTGAAAAGAGATTACTACCTAAGTAGAAATGGTGAGATCTCCTTGGGTCACGACATCGCACTTTCACCCGAAGCCAGTCCTCATAACCTACAACACTATGGATGGTATTGGACGTCCCTGTCTTTGGCAAGGTTATCCTGGCGTTGTCGGCCAACCTGGTTTAACCGCCTGTTCCGAGATTTGTCTTCCCATCCTCCGCACCCTTCCTCACGGACAGAGCACTATGGGTCAACTATGTACTTCCGCCATCTCGCGGTGTACTCAGGACTTTCACCTGTTAGTACGATGCGCTGCCAAGCGCACCAAAAACCGCCCCTCGAAGTCAAATGACCTTGAGGAGCGGCTCCTATATCTGTCTATGCTTACTGATTAGTGACCTACCATCATCGGAATTTCTGCAGCATTCCCGGACTCGCCTTCAATTTTCTTAGGCTTCTGCAACAATAACCCAAGCAGGCCGCCAACAACCGCGATACCCAGCAAAATAAGGAATGTGTGCCCGAATGCAGAAGCATATAAGCCTAGATCCGGTTGTTGTTTGCCTGACTCAACCATCAGATCCTTAAATTTCGTACTGAAAATCGTCATCAGGATCGCAATCGCGAAAGACATCATGACTTGCTGTGCCGCATTCGTCAAGGACGTTACACGACCAACCAGATTCTGCGGTGCCGATTGAATCAAGTGATTGTTCAGCGGCATCATGAATAATCCCATACCCGCTCCTAGAAGCGTAAGTGGCAGTATAACTGTGCCTACTCCGGAATCACCAGAAATATTGGAAAGCAACAATGCCGAAATCGTCGTAAGAACCATCCCCGCAATAACGAGCGGACGAGCACCGAAACGGTCAGATAGCTTACCGCCAATTGGCATGAACAATCCGGAAGCCAATGCTTGAGGAAGCATGATCAATCCTGTTTTCAATGGGCTGTAACCATGTGCTTGCTGTAAGAATAAGGGTACAAGGAACATCGTACCGAACATGGCAATCTGAGAGATCCATTGCACGATAATCCCTTTCGTAAAGTTGCCTGACCGGAATACGCGCAGCTCCAAGAGCGGGTTCTTCTGTTTCAATTCAACAATAATGAATAGGATAAGTGCAACGACACCAACAGCAGAACCGATTAGTGTATCAGCATCTGTCCAAGTGGATTTCCCCGTAACTGGATCAATACCACCGTTGGAAACACCATACACAAGCGCTGCGAAAGCCAATGGCCCTAACAACATACCTAGCAAATCTAGAGAAGCAACGCTTTGACGCTGCATATTAGGCAATGTACGAATACCTAGGATAATACCAATAACACCGATAGGCAGATTAATAAGGAAAATCCACTGCCAGCTGTGATACTCGACTAACCAACCCGCAACGACAGGCCCAAGAGCTGGACCTAGAAGGATTGGAATACCCATCATACCCATAACAGCCCCTACTTTGCCTGGAGGGGATAAGCGGTAAATGAACGCCATAGCAATCGGCACGACGACACCGCCGCCTAAGCCTTGAATGATACGGTAAGCAATCAGCATTTCAACTGAGTTTGCTAGCGCACATAAGCCAGAACCGATTGTGAAGAGACCTACGGAAATCAAGAAAATTTTCTTGGCACCGAAACGATCCGATAACCAGCCTGCCAATGGAATAACCGCGGCTTGTGCTAACGCATAACCAATGACCGTCCATTGAACGAGTGATAAATTGAGCAAATTGAATTCTTCTTGCAGCTTAGGAAGCGCAACGTTAACCGCTGTTCCATCCAAAATAACCATGAAAATACCTACAACAATTGCAATCAGCGGCCCCAAAATGCTACGCATTGAAAACGGAGCTTCTGTTTCTTTCGATGTTGCTTGCGAAGACAATGTAATCCCTCCATCCGATTGATTTCTCTCTCTTGTCTATCGTTGACCGTATATCATCTACACGGTACAATAGTTATGCACTTCTTGTGCCTCTTGTTGTAAACGGACATCTGTCCGTTTACAGTATGATGCTACCCAACTTTAGTTTGTTTGTCAATACGAACAGCTCACATTTATTACTTTATGAGGTGGTTACAGAATGTCCATTCGCCACGAACGCAAGGACGCCATGGAAAATCGCCAATTAATCTTACAAACGGCCAATCAACTCTTTCATGAGCACGGCGTTCACTCCGTCAGTATGCATCAAATTGCCAAAACAGCAGGCATCGGACAAGCAACTTTATATCGCAGATATGCCCATAAAGGGGACTTGTGCTTTGATGTCCTCCAACACTATGGCAGCCAGATCATCCAGGAGATTACAGCCTATCTCGACAATCATAAACACGATTCTCCATTAGATCGACTCTCGGGTATGTTGGGCTTTTGGATCGATGCGATCGAGGCAAACGCAGAGTTAATTGTTGAAATGTCTGCCAAAATGAATATCAATTGCGATAATAATGATGCCAACTTTTTCATTTCACCTATGTATCGCACCATTCGCGATCAATTGTCCGAGCTTATTCGCGAATCGATCGGCGATGATCCAGTCGAGCATCCTGAGCCGGAGCTAGCCGCACATACGATTATTTGTTCTATCTCGCCTATCGGCTACTTCCATATCAAGAACGAGAAGAAGTATACGAAAGAACATATGAAAGAGCATTATCGCCGATTGTGTATGCTGCTTTTCAAAAAAGGATAACCTGCTCCTCTAGCATGCCCTAAATGATGATGACTGAATAAAGACCTCTCAATTATTGAGAGGTCTTTATTTATTAATAGACTAGTAGTAATACCGCGGCTTATCTTGCAATTCCGCTCTCGTTTGTAAGAAACGATAGAACGCGCTCGCTGCTTGTGCTTTCGTCACTTCTTCTTGCGGAGCAAAGCTGCCATCGTTCAGCGTCATAATCTTTAACCCTAACACGATTGCAGCATCGCCAAGGTTAGACACCTTCCCAGCATCCAAGAAATCTTTATTAAATACATCATCAAATTTCGTTAGACTGTGATATCCGAGCGCCTTCACGATCAATTGCGCCATTTCTTCACGATTCATCGTAGCTTCCGGATTGAATTCTTTTCCTACATCCAGCAACCCACGATCAACAGCATTCTCCACATAGGCAAAATACTTCGACCCATTGCCCACATCCGCGAAGGAAGCCGCGCGCTCAGCTCCGTAATAGATGCCGCCGTTGCCGCCATTCATGGCGATAACAAGCATTTTGACCAACTCACCGCGCTTAATCGTTTGGTCTGGGTTCACTTTACCATCCTTCACATCCAAAGCTTGATAATCCAGCATCAGTTGAAGTTCATTTTGAGCCCAGTGCTTATCGATATCACTGACAACCACTTTATCTAACGAGATAACCTCGCCCGTTTGCGCACTGCGCCATTGTCCGGACACGGCATCCAGAAGGAAGCTGTCGCGGTTCACGTTTTTAGGAACAAGCGAATACACAAGCTTCGCCTTGGACTCCGCTTTTGCATCTACCGCACCTGCCGGAGGAACTTCTCCCGCCGCCACCATTAAGCGGTATTTCTCGATTGGTACAGCGCCGATGTATCCATTGCTCTCCAATACATAACCAAGTTTCACATCGAATTGTGCCAACCATAGAGCCTTGGCTTTATCAACGGAAATAACTTCCGGTTTTTGAGCAGGATACGCAATATCACTTAGAGATACATAATAATTCGAAATGGCTCCCGTTACACGGTCGATGCTGACCCGCACCTCTTCATTACCTGCAACAACGCCGTCAATGACGCGTTTGTAACTAATTTCCCATGTACGCATTTGCTTCAGCGTTTCCGGGGAGTACTCTTTCTGAACATTGAGCACAAGTTGATCCGTGTAACCCGGAAGCTGTGCTTTGACAAACTCCGTGCTTTTCGCAATCGCATCATCTATTGAAACTTTGCCTTCGATAGGCTTATCATTGTCACCGCTGTAAGGCACATAATAGTTAAAATTCGTAATAACGCCGGTTTTACTATTCACCGATGCCCATACGTTATTTCCTGCAACCATTTTACCAGAAGCCACTGTATCCGAAGTTGCCTTAGACCAGCTCATATTCCAGCTCGAGGATGTCTCGCCCGTTTCTGCATTCTTCGTTTCATTATAAGAAGCTTCTTGCAGCTTGTACTCAGAGGACAAGTTGAACGTTGTCGTTACTTTCTTAACGGCTTCTTCCTTCGTCAAATTCAAGGTAGCTGACGGCTTCGTCCCCAGTGGCTTATCTGTCAATGGCTTATTGCCGCCGCCTAAGGTAGGAAATGGTTGCCATACCTCGCCCGTTGCCGCATCCAAAGCTATTGTATTCATATAGTAGGAAATAATCGGAGTATGTTTTCCTTGTGTGTTATATGGGATTTGATACTGTAGGGCAAGCTCTAGCTTCTCGCGGAAAAGCTGATCTGCCTTCTCTTTGGAAATCGGTGTGCTCCCCTTATCAAAAGTCACCTTATCGTCCCAATTGTACCAGTAGCTCGTAACTTGACCTTCCCCATTGACGTTAACATTAAGTCCATTCCCCGAGTAAGGAACGCCATCTACGGATCGATCATAGCGAATGTTATATTGATAATTGCCGTCTAACGGAGTACGGAACGCTTTCTCTACCGTGTCATCGTAAAGCAATTCCTTCTGCTTCGATGGGTTTACTTTGGCTACAAACGCGGCAGCCAGCTCTTTGGCACCTTGGAAATCGACCTTAGGTGGATAGGACGGTTTATGTTCAGGATCATTGTCATTCATATTGTAAGACGTCAACGATCCATCCAAACCATTGATGGCAATATTAGCTGAACCATAGAAACGATCTTTCACTTTCTTCGAATAGCTGATGTTCCACGTCGGGACGTTCTGACCATTCTGGCCATAGAAAGCATTCAAACTTATGGATTGGAGCGTGTAATCAGCAGGCAGTGTTATGTAGGTTTTGGCATACTCAAGCGCTTGTTCTTTGGTAACTTTGGCATCTTGCGCCGAGATCTCGGCTTGCCCAGGGTTGACAGGAGATGTCATGCCAGCGGTTGCTGTACCATATACAGTTTCCGCAGCCCATGCTCCCATCGGGGCAACTGTAAGCAACAATGTCGAAGCGAGTACCACCGTGCTTGCTTGTTTTAATAATTTCAAAATCATCTTCCTCCTTAAGTAGAAGTCCATTGGGCAAGTGGACTCACATGCTTGGACGCGTCCAACTGCTATATAATACTTGACGGCGAGTTCTGGAAAAAGGTTGCAATACAACGAGAAAAAAATACCAATGTTTTTTCTATGTAACCGCCAACAAATAGAAACAGACTTGAGCATCCCACATGGAATGTTCAAGCCTGTTTTATGCGACTCATTTTTCAGTTACCGATTCGTCTGCGACTTCTCCTGGCTAAGCATTTGCATCAAGTCCGTTAATTCCCCTTGCGTCAAATCCCGCCATTTCCCTACCTTCAAAGCGCCCAAATGAATATGCATAATACGTACTCGCTGCAGGCGCACTACACGATAACCGAATGCTTCGCACATTCTACGAATTTGCCGATTGAGCCCCTGTGTGAGAATGATGCGAAATACACGTTCATTCACTTGAACAATTTCACAGGGTTTCGTCATCGTACCCAGAATACGTACCCCACTAGCCATTCCTTTTAGAAACATCCCCGTGATCGGACGATTCACCGTGACGATATATTCTTTATCGTGATTGTTCTCCGCACGAAGAATCTGATTCACAATATCCCCGTTATTCGTCAGTAGGATCAGCCCTTCTGAGTCCTTGTCCAATCTGCCGATGGGAAAAATCCGCTCCGGATGCCCCACGAAATCCACGATATTCTCACGAATATGCGCTTCCGTTGTTGAGGTAATGCCCACAGGCTTATTAAGCGCAATGTATACGTGCTCTTTTTTCTCTCCAATTGCCCGTCCATCGACCTTCACTTCGTCACCAGGACCTACAACGCTGCCGAGTCCCGCAATTTCGCCATTAATCGTTACACGCCTAGCTTCGACCCATTTGTCTGCCTCACGTCTGGAGCACACGCCGGTTTCACTAATAAACTTATTAATTCTCATGCCCCTGAAATTCCCTTCTATTCCGTCTTCTTATAAATTTAATACCTTCTATTATGCGGGATTCGAAGCAACGGTTCAAGTCGCCAAGCCAGGCAGTCCCATGGGAGCACAGATGCGGAGAGTCTCTCTCACAACTGAAATGGCCAACGGAGTTTTCTATTTCTTCCACGTTGTTTGGTATACTATAGAATAGATGACATACCGAAGGAGTACGACGATGCACTTACTAGTATTAGGAGCAACTGGCCGCGTAGGTCAGCGTGTTCTAGCCCAAGCCCTGCAGGATCATCATGAAGTAACCGCCATCGTGCGGAGTATGGATAAAATATCACTGCGTTCCGACCGGCTCACCTTGCTGCAAGGTAACGCTTGTTCCGCAGCAGATCTTGCTGGCGCCATGACCGGCGTGGACGTGGTCATCAGCTGCCTTGGCACCGACGGCGGCACGGTGCTGACGGAGGCCACGCCCCTGCTCATCGGGGCGATGAAGGCTGCCGGCGTGAGCCGCGTGGTCACCGTCGGCACGGCCGGCATCTTGCAGAGCCGGGAGCATCCGGGTCTGCTGCGCTTCCAAGCGCCGGACACGCGGCGCTCCTCGACCCGCGCGGCGGAGGAGCACCGCCAGGCGTGGGCGCTGCTCGCAGCGTCGGACCTGCGTTGGACAGTCGTGTGTCCAACATATTTGCCCGACGGCGAAGCGCAAGGTCAGTTCCGCGCGGAGCGCGACTTCTTGCCGGATAGCGGCACGTCCATCTCGGTCGGCGACACCGCGGCGTTCACTTACCGCGTCGCGATGGAGGACGCGTATGTGGGCTGCCGCGTGGGGCTAGCCTATTAGGCTTGCCGCGGCCCCATTTTACATCAATAAAATCACCTATTGATAAAATCTAACTAGTTAGTTATAATTATTTTCGTTGGAGGTGACTGATATATCAACCCAAGAACCTAAACCAAAACGAACCTACGATGCCGCAAGGACCAAGGAAATTATTTTAGACGCAGCCGAAGAGATATTTGCCGAGCAGGGATTTTCCGCTGCGCGTATCGATGCCATAGCCAAAGCCGCAGGCTATAATAAAAGTTTGATTTATCAATATTTTCAAGATAAGTTGGGGCTGTACACCGAAGTTATTATTCGCGCCGATCAATTAGGTGACAAGATGTTGTTGGATATCAACGGCGAACTCTTGAAAGACGATTCATTGACTTCGGACCGGGCTAAATTCACGCAATTCTTAGAGGATCTGATACATGGGTCCTTACAGTTCCTATTAGACCATCCGCGGTATTTGAAAATACTTTCATGGGAAATGGCCGAAGAATGGAAAACATGGAATCAAATCACGTATATGCCCGATGATGCTACGATGATCTATGAACTGGCTAAGAAGGCACAAATGAATGGCATACTGCGGGCTGATTTAGATCCAAAAGTGTTTCCTTCTATCGTGCTCAACAATGTGTATTCGTCCATCCAGTCCTATTCGCGATTTAAGCCATTTCTAAATGCGTCGAATACAGCCGATTCTATTGCACATTATAAAGATCAAGTCGCCCGATTTATTATTCATGGCGTCATGGAGCCGTCTTTGTCCAAATAAAGGGCGGCTCTCTTTATAATTAAATATAAATAACTAGTTAGTTTTAAAAAAGAGAGGTGGAATAACAATGAATGCGATTCAAAACAGTTCAAAAAGATGGTGGGTCCTCGCTGTCTTAGCCTTCAGCTTGTTAACCGTTGGCCTGGATATGACCGTCCTCAATTTAGCTCTACCAACATTAGCAACGGATTTGCATGCAACGACGAGCCAACTGCAATGGTTTGCCAATGCCTATAATCTCGTATTAGCAGCAGCATTGCTACCAGCTGGGATGCTGGGAGATCGATTTGGGAGAAAGAAGATGCTGTTGCTTGCCCTCTTCTTGTTCGGAGTTGCTTCCGTCGGTTGTGCCTATGCACATTCGACCGAAGCGTTGATCGCTTGGCGTGCTGTTCTAGGTCTAGGCGCAGCCTTATTAATGCCGCTTTCCATGTCCCTGCTGCCCGTCATATTCTCGGAGGAAGAAAGACCGAAAGCCATGCGAATTTGGGTAACCGCAAGTGCGTTGGGCATGCCTCTAGGCCCCATACTTGGGGGATGGTTGCTCAAGACATTCTGGTGGGGCTCTATCTTTTTGATCAATGTACCCATTATTATCCTCTCAATTATAGCCGTTGCACTGCTTATATCAGAGTCACGCAGTTCGCAGAAACATCAGATAGACGGTATCGGCATACTGACATCCAGTTTGGGTTTAGTCACTGTTACGTATGGCGTTACCAGGACGGGTGACACAGGATGGGGGGATGGCAGTACGTTGGCTACAATTCTTGCTGGACTCGTGCTGCTAGGCGTATTCGTAGGATGGCAGCGAAGAAGCCGTTCACCGCTTGTCGATCTAGGCTTGTTCCGCGAGGCTAGATTTACCTGGGGAGCCACGCTCGCAACCTTAGTTAACTTTGCATTCTTTGGTTTTCTTTTCGGATTACCCCTATTCTTCCAGGCTGTGAATGGCCTAGATGCTCAAGCTACTGGGTTGCGTATTCTCCCGTTGATAGGTGGTTTATTGATAGGCTCACAGGTTTCCGGCAAAATAGTCAAGAAATTAGGCGACAAAGCGATTGTCGCGATCGGATTTATATTCATGGCTTTCGGGCTCTTCCTCGGAGGGTTTACCGATGTCACCACCAGCTATGGATTCGCAGCCATATGGATTGTAAGTCTAGGCATTGGCTTCGGATTCGCACTTCCGGCCGCGATGGACGCGGCGCTTGGCGTCCTCTCTGCCGAGCGAAGCGGTGTTGGATCTGCCTTAATTATGACTCTTCGTCAAGTAGGCGGGACTATCGGTGTAGCCTTCCTCGGTTCATTATTGAACTCTGAGTACCATAAACGTTTGGATGTGAGCGGTTTGACAGACCAAGCTGCAGCTGCGGTTCAAGATAACGTTTCTTCGGGGGTAGCCATCGCTCACCAAATGAACTCCACTTCGCTGCTAGCTTCTGTTCAACACGCTTTCGTTAGCGGGTTAGACTTCATGCTATGGGTATGCTGCGGCATCGCTGTGCTTGGGGTCATCCTTTCTCTTATTTTTCTGCCTAAACGAAGATCGGTTGGCGTAACGACGACATTGGAACAATGAGAAATGTCTATTGAAGACTTTCGAAGATGAGCGGCCATATGGAGGTGGTTTTCGAAGGGGGGACGTTTCGATTTAATGGAAAATATACAGTTATTTCTGCGAAATTCTCCCTAATTCTCGATTTAACTGTAAAATATGTAGGTAAAACTGCCTCTACCTCTTAGATCAGGCAATATCGGCAGATTTAACTGTAGGTTTTCCATCTATTCTGTGTTTGGTCAACAAAACCCCAAATATAACAGTAGAAATTCCATCTATTCACTTGGAACACCTGCGACTTCTCAAATTCACCCCAAATTCCACTAGGACCCTGCCTCAGCTGGAATAACACGGCACTATCGAGTAGGCGTTCAGTAGTCAGGTCATATAAAAAAACGGATGCGCGCCACTTCGGCGCCATCCGTTTTTCACTACTTACTAGTAGTTGCTTCTTCCCTTGGACAACTCTCTCATATTCAATCCTGATATGACGATTCCGCCGAAACGGAATACATAACCAAGCAAAGGAATGAGACTTAAGAAGGCCAAGGCGATGTTAATGATGGTTTTTAGCGTAGTTCCATTGCCGGTGAGGATGGCAAACACCAAATTCACGACCACCAATGGAATGACCCAAGCGCATGACCAGGCATACACGAATGGGATTAAACCCAGTAAATACCCTACTGCAATAGCTATTTCGGATAATAACTGCAGCAGGTTAAGCAAACGAATCGTATCTGAACGCATAATATCTCCTCCACTTCCCACAAGCTTCAATTTGTTCCATTGTAGCATATTGGAAAGTTAGCGTCGTTAGCCTTTTGTCGAGATTCATCTACGACTCGCGACCTAGATCTTATGCCCAGCCGGATCGCCGCTCTCCGTAGCGGCGGCAATCTCCGGATGTCCAGCCTGCAGCTGGTACATCTGGTAGTACCGCCCGAGGAGCCCCATGAGCTCCTCATGCGTGCCACGCTCGACAATCTCGCCGTGGTCGAGCACAAGAATCAAGTCGGCGCTGCGAATCGTCGACAGCCTATGGGCAATGATGAAGGTGGTCCGCCCCTTCTTCAACACATCGAGCGCGGCCTGAATGACGGCCTCGGTCTCTGTGTCGATGGAGGCCGTCGCCTCATCGAGGATCAAGATCGCCGGGTCGAACGCCAGCGCCCGGGCGAAAGAAATCAGCTGCCGCTGCCCAGCCGACAGCGTGCTGCCCTTCTCGATGACAGGCTCATCGAGACCGCGCGGCAGCGCGCCAAGCATCTCCGCTGCGCCTACCTCGCGCAGCGCCGCCTCCACCCGTTCCCGGGTGATGGACGAATCGTCCAAGGACACATTGGACGCAATCGTCCCCGTGAACAGGAACGGATCCTGCAGCACGATGCCCATGTGCTGCCGAAGCTGCTGCTTCGAGAGCTCGCGGATATCGCGGCCATCCACCGTGATGCGGCCTTCGTTAACATCATAGAAGCGGAACAGGAGGTTGAGGATCGAGCTTTTGCCTGAACCGGTATGCCCCACTAGGGCGACCGTCTGCCCTTGTTTGGCCTCGAAGGTGATATCCTTCAGCACATCCTCGCCTTCTTTATAAGCGAAGCGAACGTGCTCGAAGCTCACGTGGCCTTTGTAGCGGTCTGCTTTTGCAGCGACAACGTCAATGCCCTGTTCATCCAACAGTTCGAATACGCGGTCAGCCGATACAAGCGCTCGCTCCAAATTCGGCAGCTGATTCACGATACCTACCATCGGATGGAACATCCGGTTAAGGTAATCGACGAAGGCGTACAACACGCCAACCGTAATGACCGCGTTCAGCGAGCTGCCGCCGACATACCAGATCAATCCGAAGAAGAACAAGTTCCGCACCACGTTCATCAAGTTATGAGAGGTCAAGGAGTTCAAGCTGAGCAGCTTATTTTGATAGTGCGTATACTCTTCATTCAACACCTCAAATTCCTCAGTCGTTTCCTTTTGCCGGCGAAAAGCCCGAATGATCGTCATCCCTTGAATCGCCTCGTTGATCATCCCATTGATCGCGCTGATCCGTTCCCGAATTTCATGATTAATCGTTGACGCATACTTCCGGTAAATAATAATCCAGGCAATGAGCAGCGGAATAACCGGCAGCGTGAAGAGAGCCAGACGTACATCGAGAATGAAGATAGCCCCGATAATCCCCAGAATATAGATGGTACCTGTAAAAAAGTTCGCCAACACCTGCACATACAGATCTCGGACCGACTCGGTGTCGTTCGTGATCCGTGAAACGACTTTGCCCGCAGGCTGATTATCAAAATAATTGATCGGCAATCGCTGGATCTGGGCGAACACATCCCGGCGCATGCGCTGAATGATCCGATTCGCTGCCGCTTGCAGCAAATATCGCTGTCCGTAGGTAAAGCCTGCTCCCACGAAAATCAAGATCACATAGAATCCCGCCAGCTTCATTAACTCTGCAAATTGCGGTTGATAAAAGTTATACAGCTCCTGCACACTCAGCTTCTGAACGGCATACTCTGCCTGCTCCGTGCCTTGTGTAACCAGCAGCTTTCCGTCATCCGTCAGCTTGCGGACGCCATCCCATGGGAGTGCTTGATCAAGCCATACGAATTTACTGCCGACTTGAAGGATTCGAACCTCTCTCCCCTTCGGCTCGCCTTCCGCGAAATTGTCGCCACGCTTATAAAAAGCCTGCTCAAACGCAACAGCTTTCTCACTCTTCGTCGCAGATTGCGTCTCAAACCATGGCTTCTCGATGCCGAGAATGTGGGTGTCGATCATATGCTTTGCAATGAAAGGTCCCGCCAGTTCCGTCGCGACAGCCAAGGATAAGAATACTAGCGCGATCAGCAGGGTTTGCTTAAATTTAGCCGCATATTGGAACAACCGTTTCCCGGTTTGTGTGGTTGATTTTGTTTGTGTCATCAGGAGTCTCACCTACTTTTCTTTCGTTTCGTATAACCGGGGCTTAATCCGCCCCATCTATTCAAGCATGGCCGTCTGCTCTTCGAGCTGTTGACGGTCGTACTGCTCTTTATACCAGCCGCCAAGCGCTAGAAGCTGCTCATGCGTGCCTTCTTCGATGATATAGCCTTCATCAAGCACGACGATCCAATCGGCATGCTGCACGGCGGAGAGTCTGTGCGTGGTGATGAGGGTCGTTTTGCCTGCGCGTTCAGTGCGGATACCGCTAATGATCTCAGCCTCCGTCTTCGCATCGACCGCAGAGAGCGCGTCGTCGAGCAGAAGAATCTCCGGATCGACGTACAACGCCCGCGCAATGGAGACGCGCTGTTTCTGACCGCCGGATAAGGCGACGCCTTTTTCCCCAACGAGCGTCTGCAGACCTTCCGGCAAGAACTCGACGTCCTTGCGGAACGCAGCTAGATCAAGCGCGCGATACAATTCTGCTTCGGTACCTTGCCCCTTGCCGAACATGATGTTTTCGCGGACGCTTTTGGAGAATAGAATCGGCTCCTGTGGCACATATCCGATCCATCCATGCAGCGTGTCTATCGCGATCTGCTCAATCGGTGTATCCGTAATCGTGATCGCACCTTCACCGACAGGATACTCGCGAAGCAATTGTTTCAGCAGGGTTGTTTTGCCGCTGCCTGTTCGGCCGACGATTCCTAGCGTCTGTCCGCGCTCTAAGCGGAACGTCATGCCAACTAAGTTATCAATGGATGAGGACGGGTAACGGAAGGTTACATTTTCAAAATGGATAGAATCTGGCTTCAACTGCGTTGCTGCGTTCGGTACTTCTTTGACATCCGGCTTGTAGCCGAGGGTCTCGTTAACACGATCTAACGATGCATTCCCGCGTTGCATGATGTTCATGAGTTCACCGATCGCAAACATCGGCCAGATCAGCATTCCTAAGAAGGTATTGAAGGACACTAGTTCACCAAGTGTCAACTCACTGTGGAACACCAGGTAACCGCCGTAACAAAGCCCGATCAGGTAGGAAATACCGACTAGAATTTTGACCGTTGGTTCAAAAAGAGCGTCAATAACGGCTACTGCGATATTTTTACGATAAACGTCGTCCGTCATCGTCTCAAAATTGCGCTCGCTTGCCTTCTCCTGCACGAATGCCCGGATCACCCGCACGCCTGCGATGGTTTCCAGAACCCGGTCATTCATCTGACCGAAAGCATCCTGTGCCAGGATGAATCTCTCGTGAATGCGGCCCCCGAAAATCGTAATCGCAACGGCCATAATCGGCAGTGGTAGAATCGAGGCCAGCGTCAGCTTCCAGCTAATAAAGAAGCCCATCATGCTCAGAATCGTTAACATAAACAGCGTCGAATCGACGAAGGTTAGAATCCCAAATCCTGCGGTTGTCGAGACCGATTGCAAATCATTCGTCGCTCTAGCCATCAGATCGCCCGTACGGTTGCGCTCATAGAAGGTAGGCGTCATCCGCAGCAGTTGGCGCATGAATCGGGAGCGCAGCACACGTTCAAGGACGAAGGCGCCGCCGAACAACTGGTACAGCCAAATGTACGACAGCCCATAGCTCACAATGATGAGCGCGCCCCAAAAGGCGAGTAACTGCCCCAATTTGGCCCCCGTTAAGGTGCCCATGTGTATGCCATCAATCGCGTAACCAATCAGCTTCGGCGGTAGAACATCAATGATGCCGACGATGATCAGCAGCCCAATCGCGAGGCTGTAGCGTTTCCAGTTCATTTTGAAAAACCAAGCTAATTTCTTTAATACAGTAAACATACGATCTTGTCACTCCTCTCAAATGGCGCATAGACACTTACAGACGCAAAAAGACATACCGCGCGCAGCGATATGCCTTCTATAGAAACAGAAAAGCGCTCGTTACGAACTTCGTAACCCGCGCTTCACAACTTAACGTATGGGAAGGGGTGCTAGCTCCCGAACATGCGCATACAATCGCAGTCTCACGGGCTAAGCAGCAGGTTACCATCTATGAAATTAGGTTGGACGTGTGTCCGTTTATGATGTGCGCTAAATGCATTTACCATGTTATCCATAGTGGAACCCCCCTGTTTCGTTTGATGAGCCCGGCACATTAGGTGCCTGTTACTTTTACCAAAAGCTGTCTATTCGTTTTCTTACAGGGTGATCTTACCATCCCTCTTCTGAACGTGTCAATCGGAGAAAAGGATTAAAATGTAACTCTCCCAGCCCGACATTTCCGATGTCTATACTCGTGTTGAGAGGGTTTTCAAATGTCACACATGTTTCAAATTCACCCGGCATATGGATAGATTAGGAGTTCATCGCGCCTCAAAGGAGTGAATGCGGATGGTCGATCAAGTGTTTGCATTAATGGGATGGATTGTGGGATTCGGAACGATTATAGGCATTGTCATTGCGGCTACAGCGAGGTTTGTCTCGCGGGACTCGACCGCGTATGACATGGTTTTCTTGTGGGACAACCGGTATACCTTGGAGGAGTTGGAGTTGAAATAAAAGAGAGAGGGCTTCCCTTAAGCCATGTGGCGGGGGCCCTCTCTTTCGTGCAATGGGTGTGTGTGCGGCTGCGGCGTTCAAAAGTGCAAATGTGCAACCTTTTGGCATGAAATTAGGCTCACCAGCTAAAATACGTGCGAAAGTGCAACTATTTTCGGAGATATCTCCATTATGGCGCTATTTCGCTCCAAAAGGATGCCTTTTTGCACGCATTCGTCTTAAACTAGCCAATCTGTCCGAAAATAAGTGTATTTTCGCAACTTTGGCCATTCGCGCTGACGGAGGAGGCTCGCACGGGCGAGGTACCTGCCGCATGCGGGCATAGGCGCAAGCCCAGCCCGGGCTTGCACCGCTGCACCTACTCCTGCGGCGCTGCCAGCAGCTCCCGTTTCTCAAACTCGGCAATCACCTTGAATTGGTCACCGTCAATTTCAATCGAGAGCGTGCCGCCTTGCAGCTCAACGATGCTCTTGGCAATCGCGAGGCCGAGGCCGGAGCCTTCCGTTCCGCGAGACTGATCGCCGCGTTTGAAGCGTTCGAACAACTCTTCTACGCCGAAATTAAGCTCATGCGTTGAAATATTCTGAATGATGAAAATGACTTGCTCAATATTTTCCGTCAATGTGACGTAAACACGCGTCCCCGGCAAGGCGTATTTCAAGGCGTTGCCAATGAGGTTCTCGAAGACGCGCCATGTTTTTTTGCCATCGAGCAGGGCATACATATGCGGGCTTTGCACGTTTACTCGGAAAGACAGCGAGGACGCCTCGATTTTGTCGCTGAATTCCGCCAATGCCTGCGTCAGCAAGGCGGAGACGTCGACTTTTTCCCAGATAAGCTCGGTTGCTCCGCTTGCCATCTTCGATGCCTCGAAGAGATCTTCAATCAACACTTTGAGGCGCTGCGTTTTCCGATCAAGCACCTCGAGATAGTGGGTGGATTGCTCCGCGGATACCCCTTCCTTTTTGAGCAAATCCACATAATTAATAATGGAGGTTAACGGCGTTTTCAAATCATGGGAAACATTCGTGATCAGCTCTGTTTTGAGACGATCACTTACACGTTGTTTCTCTAGCGAAAGCTGCAGGCCGTACTTCATATTGTTAATGTTCATTGCCATGCGGGACAGCTGACCTCTCCCTTTGGCAGGGAGGGTTACGTCGAAATTGCCTTGTGACATTTGCTCCACACCTGTGATAATGGTACGAAGTTGCTTGATTTTCCGCATCATATAAGGCATCACCACGAGCAGGAACATGATGTACCAGACGAACGTAAAGACGATAACAACCTCTTCCCCACTTGAAGCCACGATACAGACAGGCAGGAAGCCCATGATCGCAATGATGGCCATGAAGACGATCAGCTTGAAGATCAAGCCTCGTTGCTCTAACGTATCTTTCAGGGTTTGCCAGAAGGATGCGGTCAAGCTGCTTCTCCACGCCATGGCGAGATTGTCCGGGTATTTGAGCAATGTGGCTGCATCACGACAACCGCTGTATACAATGACAAGTAGAACGGATGCGCTAAGAACGATAATAATTTGATATAAGCTAACATAACTCGGGGACCAATAGTAAACCTCAGCATTGAAGAGGATACCTAGCAAAGCAGCCCCCGCAATAAAAGTTGTCCAAGCCCGAACATCGATCGGCAAGCGTTCTCTTACTATTCTTTCGATATCAGTTAGCGATAGGGTATCTTCCCGATATTGTCTTGCCAAATAGCTTAACCCGATGGTAAGAACCAAGAGTGCTGCTAGCCAGAAAACGGTTGATGTTGCTTGCTTCTTTTGAGACTCGTAAGAAAGATAATCGGATTGAATAATGCCAGAACCTTGCGATGGATTTAAAATGTAGTACGTAGCTTTAACCTGGTCGATATTCATTTGGTACGTGAATCGATTCGGTTCATCGATTTTGGGTAACGTCAATGTATACATAATCGCTTGTTGGTCTATCTTTTTCTGTAACGCTTCCGTTGAGATATTGCTATAGGTTTCGCCGGTTTTCAAGTTTTTCACGACATAGTATAGCGATTTGAAACGGTTATCCAAATTGGACTTAGCTGTCATGAATTGCTTTTGTTTAGCCGTAATTGCCGCCTTCAGACTTTGTTGAAAAGTCGTCTCTTTCTCCTTATTCAACTCCGCAATTTTCGTATCCCGCTCAGCTTCGAGTCGATCTACCTCTGCATTGTCACTACGGTCACGAGCCGTACTAATGCGCGAGCCATACTTTTCCTGCAAATTGTTGAAGCGATCCTGTATCGTTCGTTCCGCGTCACGCTTCACATTATAGTAATCATTATTGCCTAGCTGCTCTTCTGGTGTTTTCTCGTTAAAATGAGGTGCCTCCAGATGATATAGCTGAATGTTCTCATAGACGGAATTTATTTCCCTGTCGAATGCACCGCTTTTGAAATAGGCGTCAGTACCGAAGTAGACGCTGTTCTTATAGACATTCGTTGCCGCAAATAACGTCAATGTCCACATGATCACAACACCGAACAGCAGCGCCAGTGAGAGTGATTTACTTCTCCATTTTATAGCCAACACCCCACACCACCTTCAAATATTTGGGTTCTTTCGGATTAATTTCGATTTTCTCCCGAATTCTGCGCACATGCACAGCCACGGTATTCTCCGCATTAAAGGCAGGATCTTTCCACACCTTTTCATAAATATCATCGATAGAAAAAACGCGTCCCTTATTCACCATCAGCAGCTCCAGAATTTTGAACTCCGTTGGCGTCATCCGCACTTCCACACCATCGACCGTGACTTCCTTCGTAACGGGATTGAGTACGAGGCCACGGACACTTAATTCCTCGGTCTTTTCCAGCGAATTAATGGGGCCTAGCGTTGTGTAGCGTCTTAACTGCGACTTCACTCTAGCGATTAACTCCAAGGGATTGAATGGTTTCGTTAAATAGTCGTCAGCACCGACATTCAGACCCATAATTTTATCCATATCCTCCGTTTTGGCGGATAGCATCAATATGGGGACATTGCAGATCTCTCTTATCTTGAATGTCGCCTGAATTCCGTCCATCTTCGGCATCATAATGTCGAGTATGACGAGATGGATCTCCTTTTCCGCCAGTACATGCAGGGCTTCTAAGCCGTTGTTCGCTCTGCTGACTTCCATCCCTTCGCCCCTCAAATAAATCTCAATCGCTTCCTGAATGTCGATATCGTCATCGACGACCAGCACTTGGTATTTCGTCACGTCCACGCACCCTTTTTCTTCATTTCACTTCAACCCACCGTACTTGCCTAATGATATAAGATACTATTTACAAAATAGTTACCATAATTCTTACGAAATTATGAAGACAAGACTGACAAGTTGTTCCTCTCTTTAGTGTAGCACGGAAATATGCATTTCATCATGGGATCTGTTGTAATGGCACGCAAAAAGCCGCATCCCCTGTAGTTATAACTACGGGATACGGCCTTTCTTCCAACACCTAGCAGGTTAAGCTCGCATAGGCCTTTGGGGTTACAGTGTTTATTCCAAACTCGTCAGCCGAGCCTTATCCTCTTCTAAGGATTCAATAGCCTGCTGTACCGCGGGGCTGTCCGATTGATCAAACGCCTGATCCACCGAATTTTTCGCCTTAGCAATGGCATTTTGGGCCTCTTCCGTCGTTTGAGCTGTCGGGTGAGATAGGGCATGATTTACGGCTTGGTGAACGTTATCGACGGAGTTTTGTGCGGATGAGATCGGATTCTGCGATTGTAAGCTTGAATCAACTTTAGTCATGGTGGGGTCGTTGCCTCCTCAAAAGGATATGTAATACCTTTGCTAGGATGAGGTATATGAGGCCATTTTATTCGCGGATCTCCCTGAGCATTACTTCGCTGGTGCAGATGACGATTGAGCACCCTGACCGCTTGGTTGTTGTTGGCCCTGTTGTCCTTGGCCCGGTTGCTGTTGTCCTTGGCCTTGGCCGCCTTGGCCATTCTGGCCTGGCCCACCGCCGCCTGTTCCACCTTGCATCATGCCAGGACCGCCTTGCATGTCGCGATGTACCATTTTGCCACCAAGATGGCCTGTGTAGCTTACGAGCAGCACTGCGACAAGTGAAGCAACGAGGAAGATCGGGTTGCGGCCGAGCTCGAGCTTTTTCCAGACAAGTAAGCTTACGCGTACTACGGCTAGTACAATGGCAACGATCATCGTTAATCTTGCATAAAATTCGTGGGAGCTGAGCGTCGTATTCTTCATCATCATCTCAGGCCCTGTCAACACGCTGGCAATCGCACCGAGCGCACCAACAACAAGACACAGCATGCCTGCTGAGTGCCATTCCTTCTTTTTAAAAATAAGGGCTACAACATCAAAAACAAAACTAAAAATCAAAAGCGCAATTGGTACGTGTGTGAATATAAAATGTAAATTTTTCATGATGTAGTCCATGCTATTCGCTCCTTTATAATCGGAAAATAGTTTACACTACAAAGAGTAGTGTAAAAGGGTGAAATTGTCAATTCTTTTTCTGACAAGCCCGTTTTTCGAGCAAATTCGGTATAAAAAGAAGGGCTTATTGGTTAGATAAGCCCCATGACTATGATAAAGATAAGTACAGAGCTCGCTATGCGAATCAGCGGCCAACGCCAGGCAACTTCCCGCTCTGGATCCAAAATATGCTGAATACGTACATTCATCGAAGTCTCCGCAAAGGAAGCGTGTGAGAGTGGGAACCGCGGTTTCGCGGTTTGTTTAAGCAACTTCAGCAGCGCACTGCCTAAGTCTGTCGCTTGCTCCATCCGTTCGATGGCGTACTTGTCCGCGCGGAGCTCGATCATCATCGGATATTTGCGCGCAATCCATGCAAAAATAGGGATATACCCCATCGACTTCGAGATGAGCGCTAGCAGAAAGATAGCCGCTGGATCCCGGTGCCGTACATGGCATTTCTCGTGCTCAATAACTGCGCGCAGCTCACCCAGCTCAAGCATGTCCATCAATCCCGTAGAGACGAGAATTCGCGGCTTCCATATCCCGATGGTCATGGCAATCGGAGCTGTGTAGCGGACGATTTGGAGCTGCTGTGGGGGTAATGCGAAGCTCTCCGCATAGGCTACGGATAAAGCCACGTCATGATATTTTTTCACGAGCTTATTCGCCTTAACCACATCATAGCTGTGCTTGACCGTAAACCAAACCATCGTCCCCATCGTATAGAGAATCAAAAGATTAACTAAGGTCATCGGCACGTGCCCTGGCAGATGCAGATAGTGAAGAAGAACCATACACAAATCAAATAGATTGCGAGAGGGTCGTAAGTGGAGCATATGCCCTAGGAGGAAGGCTGCCATTTGCCATAGGATCGAGCCTCCTATCACCAGCGCAGCCGCGTACAGCCATTTGAATCGCGATTCCTTCATCGTTATCGATCCCTTTTCAGAAGTAGAATATGCTGCTCCAACTGGTCAAGCAGCTCTGGATCCACTTTATCGAGCGCATCAACCATATGGGTTACTGCCAAGGAGCCAAACTGTTCAATAAGATCGTACGTCAGCTCTTTGGATTGCGTGTCCATGAACTCTTCAATCGTGACAACAGGCTTATAGTGAAATGACCGTGCTACAGAGCGCTTTTGTAAAATCTTTTTGTCCACGAGGCGGTTCATCACCGTCATCACCGTATTGAAATTAATAGCTTTGTCTTCGTCCAGCTTCTGTTGGACGTCTTTGATCGTCATCTCTGAGGAGCTGGTCCAGAGAATCTCCATGATTTTGGACTCAAGCGGACCGAAAAAACGGTTAAGCCCGCTCTCCTTTAATTTAAAGTTCTGCATTTTCACGTTAGGCCACACTCCTTACACTATAGATTGTAGTGTGATCATAGTGCGGAAGTCAAGAAGTACCGCGTTGGTTCTGGAAACCTTTTGACTTCTGGGAAAAAAGATGATATTATACTTACATAAAGTTAGTTAGTAACTATAATTTAGTTTAAGGGGAGATTCCTATGAGCATTCATATATATTCAGCTAGTGAGCAAGGCGTTGGCGCATTCGATGGAGGCAAATTCGTTGAACAACGGGCCATCAGCTTCCCCGGCGAGAAGACAGCGGTCGACCGCGTCGGCCCTTTGTTCTACTGGGCATGGGGCAAAGCATCCGATGTATCGGAAATCGGTATGCACCCGCACAAAGCGTTCGAAATCGTCACGTACGTCATCGACGGACTCGTCGAGCACCGCGACTCCCTCGGATCCTTGGAAACCGTGACGAATGGCGGCGCGCAAGTGATCCAAGCCGGTTCGGGTGTTTATCACTCCGAAGCCTTCCGCAGAGCAGGCAGCGAGGCGATGCAGATCTGGTTCGAGCCGCATTTGAGCGAAACTGTGAAGAAGCCAGCTACCTACAACCAATACGAGCATGAGCTATTCCCCGTTAACCAAGCTGCCGGTGCTACCGTGAAAGAAGTGATCGGGGGCGATGCCCCCATCCACTTGGATGCAGATGTACGCATGTATGATTGGGAGATTGAGCCTGGTGCAGCGTTCAGCTATGATTTGGAGCTTGGACGCAGGACGGCGTTCCTCGTGATTCGCGGGGAAGGCGTGGGGAGCGTCGGTGTTGTGGGGGATGTGCACGGGCTAGAGCAAGAGCAAGGGCGAGAGCACAGGCAAGATCAAGTGCAGGAGCAAGAGCGGAAGACCCTGTCCCACAAGGATTTCGTAGTAGCGCAAGCAGCAAGTGAAGGCGAAGCTCTTCACTTGCTGGCGAGCAGCGAGCACGGCCTGCGGATCATTGCGATCGACGTACCCGAAGATCCAGGCTATGCCTTGTATCGGAAGTAAGCAGTACCCTCCACGCACCTCCCCGTCTATAAGGATGGGGAGGTGCTGTGTTTCGGGGAGCTTCCCTTCCGCCAATACCAGCACGACCACCTACTATTACTTCTTCCCGCCAACTCCAGCACGACCACCAACTAGCCAGCCCTTCCACCTGAATAACTGGATTTCCTCCAGCTATTTGGAGCTTTTCTTCCTCTTTTTCAGAAATAGATGGAAATTATGCAGCTAATCTCGCTCACATCCGCCCGAAAAACCCAAATCGATTGAATTAGCTGTACTTTTTCCATCTAACTACTCGATTCATGAAAATCAGGCTACATTACATGGATTTTTTCCATCTATTTGTAGGAGTTGCCTTCCTTTTTTGTAAGAAACCAAATTGACACTCTCGTCGCGCATCTTGTATGATCAAAGGACTTATTATGATAACGATAATCATTCTTATATTTGGAGCGTGCTGACGATGCCCATCGAAACAAACGTCGATTTTTCGCTAGTTGAAACGTATTTTCATATTTCACCCAAAGGAATGGAAGAACCCCTCCTGCACATTCCTGCACCGCAGCTCCTAGATGGGACCGTGATGCTGAACATCCTGCAGCAAGGGCAAACGTTGCTCCGCGGCAAAGGGTTAGACATCTCTGCTTCGCACCTGGGACTCACGCTTTTCAATCTGGTAGCTACGACTCATCTGTTTCTTGCTCAGTACAATCAATGGTTGGATTTGGAATTAGATCGTCTCGCACTGCAAGTCGAGAATCATGGCGACCATGCACATGTCGGCTTTCAAATTGTAGATCTCCAATGGAAGGAAGTTCCGACAGAAGATCGTGCCCTATTCATTGAGTTGGAAATGCGCAAGTTGTTCTCAAATCTCATTAATCCAGTCATTACCGTCATCGCAGAGCAAGCGAAAGTAAATCAGGCTATGATCTGGAATCAATTTGCTGCGCGCATGACATTCGTACGTGACTATGTGTTAGAAAATGACCCACGCCCTCAGGTACGCGAACAGTTCACCGCAGATTATGAGGTATTGACGAAACAGTTGACGCCTGACGTTTTTGGCCGCAAGGTGAATCCGTTCGTCCACGAGCCGAAGTACATAGATAGCCCTTATCACGAAGGCAAAAAAATTCTGATGCGCTCCTCCTGTTGCATGTACTACCGCCGCGAAGAAGGAACAAAATGCTTCAGTTGCCCAATCCTCAAAGAATCGCAGCGTCAGGAAATGTTTATTGAGATCAAAAACAAGCAGGCGAGCACAGCTACAGCTGGATAAAAAGATTAGTCAAAGCCCCTGAGGAGTTTCCCTCAGGGGCTTTGGTTTGTTTAGCTAGTTGGAAAGACAGTTGGGGGCGAGGTTGGTGCTCGGGGTTGGGTTGGGGGTAAGAGTGGGAGCTATCAAAACTGCAAATAGGCAGTTTTGACATAGGTTTTCCTTCGTTTTATTGAAAATTGATGCAAATAGGCATCAATTTAGTGCAATTTGAAGAGATTTTGTTGAAATTCAATAAAAAAGATGCCTATTTGCACGCATTTGTTGATTTGGAGGATAAATGAGATGAAAAGGATGCCTATTTGCATTTTTCAAAGAAGAGTTCCTCTTTCCGTCGTAAATCAAACGGGCGGGCGGATGTCTCGGTCTTGGTCTCTATCCTGACCTTCGCCTTGCTCCTGCTTCTGTCGGTATCCATGTTGGCGTTAGCACACCTAAGGTAGCATAGCGTAATCAACAGAAAAAGCAGCGGATCTCCGCTGCTTTTTCCTGATTCCCCGCGCCAACCTGAGCGAGGCACTATTTCCCACCTGCACCGTTCACAAAGGTGAACGAAGTGAAAGCCTTATTCAGTCTCGCGACATTCGCATCCGTGCTTACCGCAGTATCAATACGAAGCGTCACAGTATACGTGACCTGCTTACGATTAAACACATAGACCGTTTCGCTATACGGAATGTGTGCTTTTGAATAGCTCACCGTGTATTTCTTCCCCTTCACATCGCCGAAAAGCGTAGTATCCTCCGATGAGTACGTGTAGTCACTATCATTCGTGTGACTTTCCTTGTGCTCGTCTTCGACATCCTTCAAGATCTCGGTGTAACCCTTCTTACCGTCTGCCTCCACACGTAAGTAACCACCTGTGAAGGTAAAAGACTTCGTCGCAGGATCGATACCATCGTAGGAGCGATTCGATGTCCAATTTTCAGGGATACGCAAGGTATAGCCCCACTTCTCGTTCTTGTACAGCGATGTACGGTTCGGATCGGCAAGCTCATCCAAATCCTGAATGAAGCCAAGCTCCCCGTCCATCGCATCTTTATCCACAGAGATCGACGCCACGACGTTATCCCAGATTTTCTCCAGCTCATCCATTGGATCATCTTGCGGATAGGTCATTTGCACTTCATATTTGTACTTATCTTTGATGAAGAAAAGCGAACTTCCCGCATACCACTCGTCGCCCAAGGAGCTCGCAAAGCCCACTTTCCATGCCGGCACACTATCTACGGTTAACTCTATTGGCTTGTCTACACGGCGGTAGTCCGCCTTGTATTGTGCTTCAAACTCATGTACCTCCCGGTCAACCCAATCCGACAGAGTATCACCTGAAGACGCTGAAGTCACTTGAACATGAATCGATCGCGAATAATCCTCATTGTAAAAGGAGTTGCTTCCCCGATGATCCTGCTCCCAATCCGCAGGCAAATCAATGGATAGCCCATACTCACTCGTGTAGGTCACGTCATCGGAATTAAACACGGAAATATCCTTCAAAGAGTTATCCTCTGTATTAAAAGAAAGCTTAAAGCTATCTAACAAATCATTATAGCTATTTTGTTTGGAGCGATTCGTGTATTGCTCTTTGGTTACATAGAGCTTCACTGTATACAAACGACCACCGTGCAGATAGCCACGCGTCTGGATGTAGCCATCTTCACCGGAACGACTCACGATTTTGGCATAAGGACTTTCAGCCCGCTTCACATATTGACGCTCCAGAATCGTCGCGCTATCGCTATAACTCCCATATTCACTGCTATCCTCACCTGCGATTTTGTTCAAAAGAACCGCTGGCGACAGCTCATCACTTTGGTCGCTATCTACGTGAATGAAAAGCGCGAATTCGCCTTTCGCATCAACGAAGCTTACCGAATCACCGTCGTCGGATTGATCTCTTTTGACTAGACCCGCAGGATACTTCATGGACCAGCCGAAATGGCTGTCACCAATCTTCGTTTTACCGCTGTCCGCGTCCAGGGAACTCCCTTCGGCATCCTCCGTCAATGTCGCTTCCGCACTGTGCGATTCGCCCAATTTCACGGTTTTGGTCAAGGTGGCGCTGCCCGACTGAAGCTTGATATCTACCGATTGGCCTGGCAAATACTTTTTGATCGCCTCGTTGTAATCCACGAGGGTTTTGACCGCGTTAGGGCCAACAGAAACCAGAACTTCATCTTGCTCAATTCCCGCTTCTGCCGCTGGTGAATCCGCATCCACGTAAGTCACTCGGAGCCCCGTCGAACTTGGCAAGCCAACCACAGCTTCCCAGCTTTCTTCTAACTCTAGCCCTGTATAAGCGCGCTTTACTTTGCCATACTGTTCAAAATGCTTCAAAACATACTTCACCGTATCAACAGGAATGGCAAATCCGAGATTTTCCACGCCAATATCCGCATATTTCATCGTATTAATCCCAATGACTTCGCCTTTCATATTGATCAAAGCGCCACCACTGTTGCCTGGGTTAATCGCGGCATCGGTTTGAATCAGCTGATACTGCGAGCTCACCGAGCGATCTAGACCACTGACAATACCCACCGTAACCGAGTTACGCAAAGCGAACGAAATCGGCGTGCCTATCGCCGCCACCGTCTCACCAACTTTGATATCCGATGAGGATGCAAACGTGGCTGGTTGGAGGCCTGTAGCATCGATTTTGACAAGCGCCAGATCGCTCTCCTCATCAATATTCGAGGCATGCCCGCGATAGGTTGTCCCTTCGGAGGTGACGACGACGATGTTTTTCATATTTTTCACGACATGTGCATTCGTTACAATCACGCCGTTCGAGGCCACAATGACACCCGTTCCGTGAGCAAGGTTAAAACGGTTTTTCTCTAACGACTTATCCATCTCTGAGGATGGTTTTCCTATAATGGCGACCACGGAAGGCGAAGCTTTCTCAATAACCTGCGGAATCCCTGCATTAATTTCAGCTGCATAAACAGGCGAAGACATCGGCTGTGCGCACGTCACAATAACGAAGGCAGCGACCAGCGAAATGCTCCCTTTTTTCATCCAAACTTTCCAATTTCCCATTATGTCGTTCCTCTCTTAACAAAAGTTAGCAATAGCTAGAATCTAGCACAATTCTGATAGAGAGACAACATATATATTTCCACAAAAAGGTAACTTTATCGACATTCTGCAATGCGTTCTGGATGTGTATACACACTGAGATGGTCTCTCCGAATGAAGCCAACCACCGTAATGCCAAGATCGTGAGCAAGTCGAAGTGCTAGATCGGTTGGCGCTGATTTGGATAAAAGGATGCCGACGCCGATTTTCGACGCCTTTAAGACGACCTCGGAAGAGACTCTTCCGCTGAAAGCGAGGACCTTATTCCGTACTGAGATCCGCGCTCGCAGGATGTGTCCATATATTTTATCCAGCGCGTTATGTCTACCGATGTCCGCTCGGGTCACAATAAGCTCATCTGCTGTGCACAACGCCGCATTATGGAGGCCTCCCGTCAGCCGAAAATCAGCCGATTGCGCCTGAAGCTCGCTCATTAAATGAAAGCATTGCGGGATGGTCAGACTGAGCTTCGTCGTCACCGTTTTGGCTGTTCGCATATCATTGTGAAAATAAAACTGACGGCTTTTGCCGCAGCAGGAGCCGATGAATCGCTTGGATACCATCTGACGGCTCAGTTGATGGAGATGGCGCAGCTTCACATGGGCGAAGCCACGATCCTCCTCCAGTGAAAGAGATTCGATCTGATCAACGAAGCGAATCATTCCTTCGGAAGCGAGAAAACCCGTCACCATATCGACAATGTCACTCGGTGTACAGACAATCGTGGCGAATTCTTCGCCATCGAGCACAATGGTCAAAGGCGACTCAACGGCGATGGTATCCTCCGCAGGCAGCACCTCCGAACCGTTATAACGGTGAATGGACCACGAAGTCGTGGCGAGCGGCGTTGAGGAGGAAGCATCCACAGGCAAGGAGCTAGAGGGAAGTGTGACTTCACCGATTTCATCCTGCGAATTGCTCTCAGATTCCTTATGTTCTAGCCCCATCTCGTCCACGCTCATCCCTCCATTTCGGTTTCCAACTCCAAAATACGCTTCTCTACATAACGTGTGTCTTTGTGTGCATGATACGTTTCCGCCTTCTCAACGATGACAGCCGTATTATATTCCGGGATACCCGCAAATGGTTCGTATACCCCCTTGGGTATTAAACTATTCCCCTCAGGCCAGTGTACCTCGATATTTCCCTGCTTCACATCGGCCTGCTTCACCCTGCCATGCATACTGCCGAAACCATTGTACACCACGATGGCTTCCCCTTCGTTTAAGGCGAGTACTTTCGCATCTTCTTTATGGATGAGTACGTCATAACGATCTGCTTCATTGAACGGATCGACGTCACTATAGATCATTGAATTAAACTGCTTGCCGCGGCGCGTCGTCACCGCGAAATGCCCCTCCGGCTTCCGCAGCTCCGGAAGCTCAATCGGCAGCAGCCGACCGCGGCCATCCGGCGTCGGACAGACACCGTCTTCGCACAGCCACGCGCCGCCGGACTGGAACACTTGCCCGCGCTCCCGCAGGTGCTGGATGCCGTCGTAGCTCGGCGCGGCCAGCGCGATCTCTGCGCGGATCGCCTCCGCGGTCTCGCAGCCCAGCTGAGCTGCGGCTTCGGGTTTCACCCGGCGGGCGAGATCGACGTAAATGTCCCACTCCGCACGGGCTTCACCGATGCGGGGACCAGCGATCTCGGGCGAGAAATACACCATCCGCTCCGTCGAGGTGGATGTGCCTCCCCCCGGCTGCTCGTAGCGCGTCATCGCGGGCAGCACTACTACGGCCTCCCGCGCGTCCAGCAGCGTGGAGGTGTTGAGGATGATGTCCTGGTGAACACGGACGTCCACTGACTCTAGAGCCTCGCGGACGAATTCCGGGTCCGGCATCGTCTCGAGGAAGTTGCCTCCGGATGTGTAGAACAGCCGGAGCTTCCGCTCCTGCTCCTCGGGCAGGAGCGCGTTCTCTAGGGTGACACCGACGATGTCACCCTGCCATTTGGGCAGCTCGAAGCCCCAGAGCTGCTCGATGCGGTCGCGGTCGGCGGCGCTGTTCATTTCGCCGCCAGGCAGTGAGAAGGGATCGGCGCCCATCTCGCCGGAGCCCTGCACGCCGCTGTGGCCGCGGATGGGCATCAGCCCGCAGTGCTCGCGGCCAAGAAAGCCCCGCAGGAGGGCGAGATTCGCCACCTGCGAGATGTTGTCCGTGCCGAAGCGGTGCTGTGTGAGCCCCATGCTCCACACGAATACCGCGCTAGCGGCACGGGCTAGGATTTGCGCGAGCTCGGTGATGCGCTCGCGGGTAAGACCGGACGACTGCGTGAGCGTCGTCCAGTCCTGCTGCGCCACATGGGCGCGCAGCTCTTCATAGCCGTTCGTGTGCGCAGCCACGAACGCATGGTCAATCGCGGAGCCGGGCTCGCGCGCCTCCATCTCGAACCACACCTTCATGATGCCGTTCATGAAGGCAATATCTCCGCCGATGTTCACTTGGTACACATCGTCAGCCAGTTTTGTGCCGAATAGGGCCGATTCGGCAATCGATGGGATCCAGTACTGCTCCATCGATGGCTCGTAGTACGGGTTAATGACAATGATCTTCGTCCCTTTGCGTTTGGCCGCATACATATACTTCGTCGAGACCGGCTGATTGTTCGCGGCCACGCTGCCCCAGAATACAAGGACGTCTGTACCGATCCAGTCCTTATAATTGCAAGTCGAAGCGCCCACGCCTACGGAGCGCTTCAGAGCCGTCTTCGACGGCGAGTGGCAGATGCGCGAAGCATTATCGATATTGTTCGTACCGAGCAATCTCGCAACCTTCGCTGCCACGTAGTACGACTCGTTCGTAATCCCTCTCGCCGTTAAGTAGAACGCCATCTGCTTCGGGTTCAACCCCCGCATCTTCGAGGCAATCGTATCCAGCGCTTCATCCCAAGTCGCGCGGCGGAAACGTCGCTCCCCTTTCCTACGGATGAGCGGATACGGAATGCGCCCGAGCTGACGGAGCTCGGTAGAGCTCATGCGGCTAAGCTCGTCAATATCCGCATGGAGCAGCTCCTGGCGAATGGCTGGCATCGTATTCAGCCGCAGCACATTCAACCGCGTCGTGCAGATATGCGGTCCCGCCAGCGTCTGATCATAAAGACCGGACACGCCTAGTGCACAGCCATCGCATACTCCCTGTGTGAGGATTCTCATCGCATAGGGCAGATTATCTCGATTTTGCCAAGCGATCTTGGCAGTCTCTCGAATATGCTTCGGTTTGACCTTGCCTAATCCGAATGGTATTTTGCTGACCCACAGCTTCGGGTCGGGCTTCGCAGGCAGCTTAATTGGCCCTGTGTGCTTCGTTTTCCCCAAATTGAACGCCTCCCATTGCGTGTATATATGGCCTCACTATATATTTGCATGTAGTTTGCATGTCCTCTTCCTCGGACCATTACTCGACGTCACTATCACTTCCACCGCTACCGTTACCCCAAATAACTGCAAAAGTGCAACCTTTCACCAACAAATTCAGCCTTTTCAGAGAAATAAGTGCAGATAGGCATCTATTTCTGTCATTTCTAACGTTTATGGCGTGTTTCTCGCCAAAAGGTTGCCTTTTTGCAACAATTCCTACTCAGCGGGGAATCCAGCGTGAAAAAGTTGCCTTTTTGCATCTTTCACCGCCTAGGCCCCGGCCGGCTAAGCACTTTCCTGACTCTCATCTACTCACCTTTATCTACTCGCCTCTACCTACAATTCTCGACTACTCGCCATTATCCACCAGCACCTATCTACTCACTCTTGCCCACAAACTCTCATCCACCTACTCTTACCTACCAGCCCCCAAATCCCCCTCTATCTACTCTCACCAACTGACCACCTACACTCCGATCGGAGCCAAGTAATTGCCCGCACACCAGTAGGTTAAAGTTTCAACGCTTGTTAATCGCCGCTGCTCAGTCCTTAGAAGCAAAAAACCACCGCAAAACAACCCCATGCCCCTCTTTCGAGAAGAGCCTCGGGTTGTCTCACAGTGGTTAGTCTCCGGCAGGTTCGCTACCAAGTGCCAAGCACCTTACTTATGTATATGTTGATGTACGAGCGGTTAGTTATCCGTGTTTGGAACTGAACTTCTTTTCCAAATCCTCATCAAAGACGAATACCGACATCCCAACATCCTGCGCAATATCGATATCGACAAACAGCTGAATGAACTTCGCGCCGAGTAATTCTTCCATTTCTACAGGGGGATGATCCTTGTAGATTTCTTTGACCATTTCTGTGCGTGCCGTGCGGAGCATTTGCCTGCCATCGCCGGTCTTCGCCATAAATTTCTCTACTGGAGAAAGGTTACCTGCCATTTCACAGATCGCCCAGCTTTTGCAGAAGGTCGTCGTCACGCGTTCCGGCCCTTTGCCCATATGCTTCTTGCGATAAGCTTTTACCAGGTTGCTAAATTCGGCCTCCATACGATTCATTGGTCAGCCACCTTTTACATAATCTGTCCCCATCATAGCAAGAAAGCCCTTACCTGACAACATCATAAAGGCCTATCCATGCGGATTACCAAAAAAGAGCGATCAAGACATCCGTCTTGTCGCTCCACACTCTATTCAGCCAGTTCAGCCTCATGAACCGCTAACATCTTATTCCTTAATCTGAAACTGATGTGCCATCTCCTTAAGCGCTGTCGCCATGTGGTTAAGCGAACTGGAGGATTGCGCAATCTCGTCAATCGTGGCCATTTGTTCTTCCGTTGCTGCCGTAATCGACTCCGAACTTTTGGCTGACTGTCCTGCAATGCGGTCTAGTTCCTGCAAAGAGGCAGTAATTTCTTCGGAACTTGCCGACATTTGCTCGGCTGCCGCCGAAGCCTCTTGAATTTGGCTCACGACCCCTTGCGCTGTTTCCACAATTTTAGCAAAAGCTGTTCCCGTTTGCTCGATCGCCAACATGCCTTGCTGGAATTCGTCGATGCCTTGGATAGTCGAACTGGAAGCGGACGCAATGTCCGTCTGCACCTGACTGACAAGCTCGTTGATCTGCTCGGAAGAGTTCTTCGACATTTCTGCGAGCTTTTTCACTTCGGACGCAACCACCGCAAAACCTCGGCCTTGCTCCCCAGCCCGTGCCGCCTCAATAGATGCATTAAGTGACAATAGACTCGTTTGCGAGGCGATATCCGACATCATGGTCACAATGCTGCTAATTTCTTGGGAACGCACATTCAGCGTCTCCATCACCTTGGAGATGTTGTTGACTGCTTCCTCCACGGACTGCATTTTGGTAATAGACTTCTCAATAAGCCCGAAGCCGTATTCCGCTTCCGTCTTTGATTGAATGGATGTTTCATAGGCTTGCGAAGACGTATCGGCAATGCGCAGAATTCCCTGCGTCATTTCTTCCATCGCTCTGGAGCTTTGCTCCGTGCTCATCGCTTGTGTTTCGATGCCTGCCGCGATATGCTGCGTGGACTCTGCAATGTTCCTTGAAGCTTGTGTCGTTTCCTCAATGGAAGATTGCAACGTCTCCGAAGCTGCGGAAACTTGATCTGAGCTATGCATCACTTGCTTCACCAGCGTTTTTAAATTCTTGCTCATCGTCGTAAAATCACTGGCCAGCTCGCCAATTTCATCCCTGTTCTTAATGTAAAGCGTATCCGAAGTCAGGTCGCCAGTCGCAAGCTTTCGGGCTTCAGCGGCGATTTTCTTAATCGGTTTGGAAATATGATTGGAGAAAAGGATAACACCCAGCGTCCCCAAGACCAGACAAATAATCAGCGTCGTGATCATGGCATGCAGCAAGCGCTTCTGACCTTCATTGTAGTCCTGGTAATAGGAACCAGCTACGACAATCCAATTCCATTCCGGCACTTTGAGGGCATAGGCAATCTTCATCGCCTCTTGGTCACTGTTTGGCAGCGGCCAGTCATAGAAGGTAAACCCGCCGCCATTTTGAGCTTGGCGAATCATGTCCTGAATATAATAAACCCCATCCGACGACTTTTTATCCCAGATATTCTGACCTTCCAGACTCGGATGCGCTTGCAAATCACCTTTATCGTTTAGGACAAAATAATAGCCGTTGACGCCCATGTTAATATTACGATTAACTGGTCTTGTTCCATCTGCCTCCTTGCTGCCCAACATGATGAGCTTCGCGTCTTCTTCCGCCAGCTGCATCGATAATTGGCCGTTCTTAACCAGCTCATTTAGCTGATTAATATTTTGAACCATCAGTTTGACGCTGTTCTCCAGGTTTTTCTCAATGAGCTTATCCGTCTCTTCTTTGGCGTTAAAATAACTGTCAATAGATAAAAACACCGTAGGAATCAACAACAACAATAGGCAAAAGGCTAAAAGCTTCTTTCGGATTGTAAAGCCCCATTTCAAGGAAGTACTGCCAACTTTGTGCATGTGTTCTTCGCCTCCTGAGCAGCTCGCAAGCATAGGATTATTAACCTAGGTATAAATAACTAGATATATAGATCTTTATACCCCCATTATACTTAGGATTCCATGTAGCTGAGCACGTATGTGTTACGAAAACAGTAATTTTCGCAACACATCAGCTAGTGCGATGTATAGGTGTGCTAGTTCTGGTGTGTTCTGGTATGTTAGTGCGGTCTGTGTTGCTGTGCGGGTATGTTAGCGCTGGTGCATTAGGTGCACAAAAGGCTGCCAGCATCCGCTGACAGCCCCACCGCATTAACGCGATTTGATGATGACATCCTCGCTGTGCATTTCCCCAGCAAAGAACAATCCTTCGATTTCTCGTGGCTTTGGCAATAACGAAGCGCTCACGATATTTCCCGTGTGATCGAGATAAGCACTAACATCCACATTGCCATGGTAGAGGCATATCTCATCCGACCAGCTCTCACCTTCAATCCGCAGGGCTGTCGCCTCCCAAGGGGCTAACTCTCTTCCCTGCAGCTGTGCCGATGTACGATGAATGGCGATACGAGGACTTGCGTCGCCCTCTTTCGTCGGGACAAACACAGTCTCCATTGATGCTTTCCCCTGAACAGATAGCGATCGCTTAACGACTGGATTCGTATAGTACTCCCCTAGATGAAACAACAGGCCGGATTCTAAGGCCAGCACGTCATCCTGTCCCGTTTGTGGCGGATAGTGCAGTTGCACATTAGCTCCATCTAACTGCGTACTAACCCTTCTCCCCTCCCAATCACAAATGGCTTGGCCACATGGCAGGTGATAATACTGCTCATATCGATGCAGGTCATTGGCCTCGAACAGATCCACGATGAGCCAGTATCGGTTCTTAACAAACAGTACTTTGCGCGAGTGAATAACGGGATCATCGTACCGTGTGTAGCCATAATGACTGGCAAACCAATAGTCATACTGAGCATTACCGCGCACATTCCAAATTTTGCAAGCCGCTGTCGGCGGCGACTGCCAATGCAGGCCTCGGACGTGCTGATCCTGCCCGTCCACAACAACCGTGTTATGCGCTCGTGTGGACACGGTATATTTCCGCTCTTTGTTCCACTCGAAGAGGCCCATACCCGAGTCTGGCAGCAGCTCTTTGCCGCCAGCATACATGATTACGCTCAACGCATCAGAATGCGCATGTCCGTTGATCCCAACGCCAGCGCGCATCCCCATATACAGCGCATCCTGCTTCCAATCCTGCCGTGAGAGGATATACCCGCCAATTGGGAAACTGGCTAGTGTTTCCTTCGGTATTTCAGCAGTCAATCGATCATATCTTTCCACGGCCTGAGGTCCCAACCTCCACAGTAAAGAGAACGGCAGTTCGGCGTGTCCGCAATATTTGAAATCAGCCCGATTATATAAATACGCCCCTAAGCTCATTGTCGTGCGCAGCTCACTAGGCACATGCGCATCCGTATCACCGAAGCGCGGTAACAGGCCTTCTGGCGTCAGCATATGCAAAAGGACAACATACATTTGTTCGAGTACTTGCTCATACGAGGGTTCGACCGCCAAACCGAGTGTCTGAAACAACGGAACCAATTCAAACAAGTCCCGCATGACGACCAAATGATAGTTGGGACTCGCCTCGAACTGGACACCATCCTCGTACACATTTTGCTGGATGTAGCCCGGCAATTCCTTCAATCCGTAGTTCAGCCACGCGGACGAGACCTTGAGCTCCGGCAGCAACAGCGCGACCTGAATGAGGCCGCGAAGCTGCATCGTCGCATGGTTTCCGTGGTGTGCATGATAGCGGCGGACATAGTGGCCGTGCTCGTGGAACGATTTGATCATTTTCATTTTCACTTCCGGCGTGAAAGAGGACGAACCCCAGAACGTCATGAATGCTTCCGGCAGCATGAACAATCGCACCCCGACGGACAACGGATCCCATGTACAGTGCTGCGCTCGGAACGTATCACCCACAGGGACGGGATTATCATCGATGAAATCACGCATCATCTCATTCCAGCACACGGCGTACTTCTCGTCACCCGTCACACAATACGCTCGTGCCAAATGCTTCACGTATACGAATCTCGTCAAATGTAACTGATACTGCGAGCTATCATATAGCCAGCTGTTCCAATCGTACTTACCCGCCTGAAACTGGACGCGTTTTCCTTTGAAAATCGGAATATCCCCCGCCACAATCCGGTCAGCTTCCACGACGGACAACTTGGCTTCCTCGTCATCCCTGTACCGTTCTCTAGCATAGGCCATCAAGCTCGGCACATCGCCAACATTGAAATAGTAGCGCTTGGTGACACTGGCATCGATGACCGCCAAATACGCATCCCGCGCACCGACTACATCACCGAGAGCCATCCTCTCACGTACCTGCTCCATCCCTGGTCGCTCTACATCCAGCTCTAACCGAATAAACGCCTCATCGGACATTTGCGGTTGCGTAAAATCCGGATGATGACGTAAATCCTTATATCCCATCTCTATCATACGTTCACCTTCTTATTCCTTAATTGAGCCTAACATCGCGCCTTTGGCAAAGTACTTTTGTAGAAAAGGGTACACGGCCACGATAGGCAGCATCGCGAGCAAAATCGCCGCATTCTGAACGTTAGGTCCCAGATTAACAGCCAACTGTGCATCAATCGCAGCATCAGCCGAAATGTTGGAGGCGCTAATCGCCACCATTTGCCGCAGCAACGGTTGAATCGGCCAGCGGTTCGTATCATTGATATAAATAACGGCGGAGAAAAACTCATTCCAGTACTGCACCATGAAAAATAGCGTGAAGGTCGCAATAATCGGCTTCGACAGCGGAATTACAACGGATAATAAGATACGGAACTCTCCCGCTCCGTCAATGCGCGCTGCTTCGTCCAAACTCTCCGGCAAGCTTTGGAAAAAGGAACGGATGACAAGCACGTTAAACGCACTTGTTGCCGCAGGCAGTACGATCGCCCAATAGGAGTCGAGTAGCCCTAAACTTTTCACAACTAGATAGCTCGGAATCATGCCGCCATGGAAAATCATCGTAAAGAAAATAAACAGCATCATGATACGGCGTCCAGGTACAATCCGTTTAGAGAGCGTATAAGACAGCGTGATGGATACGAACAGATTGACACAAGTACCCAACACGGTAATGAAAATCGAATTTTTGATTGAATTCAGAAAGGTTTGAGCATTAAACAAGTAGCTGTAAGCGTCAAGCGTCCAATGCTTCGGCCAAATAAAGAAGTTCCCGGCCATCGAATCCCCTGGGGGGCTGAATGAAACTGCAATGATATAAAGAAAAGGCAGAATGACCGTCAAGGAGATGAGCACAATGATGACGGTAAGCAGACTGTCGAACCAGGTTACGCGTGCTTTCATAATGTTACTCCTCTCTAGAAAATACCCTCTTCACCGAGCCATTTGGCTGCATAATTTGCGGTGAGCACCAACACGAGACTCGCTACCGACTTAAACAGGCCAACGGTGATGGCGAAGCTGTAATTGAATTGCTCTAACCCGATGTGATACACGAAGAGGTCAAACACATTGGACACATCAAGATTCAAGCTGTTGGTCATCAGGAAAATCTGCATAAAGTTCGAATCGAGTGAGGAACCCAGCTTCAGCAGCATCAGAATGACAATCGTGCTTTTAATCCCAGGCAGTGTAATGTTCATAATATTATGGAAACGATTCGCCCCATCTACTTTGGCAGCCTCGTACAGTTCTGGATTAATGCCAGCAAGTGCAGCAAGGAAAATAATCGTCCCCCAACCCGCATCCTTCCAGATGGATTGTAGAATAATGAGCGGACGGAACCATTCATTGCTGACAAGGAATAAGGTGTTCGAGCTGAACCACTGCTCCATGTAATGATTAATGACCCCTGACGGGCCGAAGAACGAAATCGTAATGCCGTATATGACAACCCAGGACAAGAAGTGTGGGAGATAGACGATAGTTTGGGAAATTCGTTTAAACAGTTGAAGCCGTAATTCATGCAGCATAATGGAAAGCATAATCGTAAATGGGAAATAGACGAACAAATTGAGAAATGAGAGCAGTAATGTATTTTTGAGAAGAATATAAAAGTCCGACGTACTGAAAAAGTCTTTGAAATTCGTAAGGCCGACCCACGGGCTATCCCATACGCCGACAAAAGGACTATAATCCTTAAAAGCTAGCACCAACCCCCACATAGGAGCATAGTGGAACACGATGAAATACAAGAGGCCCGGTGCTGCCAGCACATAAAAAGGCCACAGTTGTTTGAATTTATTAGGTTTATGAAGTCGTATCGTTCTCTCCAAGCCGTTCCCCTCCTTACCAAAAATAGAGGGGGCTAGCCTGCCCCCTGCTCTTGCTTACTTATGATCTTCGTTGTATTGATCTAGCAGCTCTTTCGTGATTTGTCCGCCCAAGCCGTTCGTCCAAGCATCCACTTCTTTCTGAACGTCGTCCCATTTGGACTCGCCCAAGACGTATTTCGTCATGACAGCGCTCATTTTTTTGTAGCTATCTGGATTTTTACTGGCAATCTGTGAATTATAGCTGAGGAAAGGATTCTCAATACCCGCTTTGCTGATGACATCCAGTGATGCCTTTTGAATCTTCAAAATCGCTTGATCTTTCGCTGTTGCGTACGTGTATGGATCTGCTTTGTTCTCAAGAACAAATTGGGATGGTTTATCCAGGTCAAATTGTTTCTTCTGCTCGTCCGTTTGAACGGCTACGCCGTCCTTCAGCTCACTAGCATGCAGCCCAATAACGCCCGTTTTCGCGAATGCTGCGTTCTCTTCAGAAGCACTGAAATCCAAGAAGTCGATGATTTTTTGAACCTTATCTTTAGGCACCGAGCTTGGAATCGCCCAAAGCCCGTAGTAGCCGCCACCTACGTTAACGCCTTTTTTACCACCTGGGCCCTCTAACAGGTCAATGATGGCAATCTCCGCATTCGGGTCAACTTGTTTTAGTTTCGTTACATTCGTTTCGGTTAAGTCACTCGCATTGCCAGCAAATACGCCAGCTACACCTGCCATGAATTTGCTTCGCACTTGCTGCTGATTTTTCAATACTGGCGCGTCCTTATCAATCAAACCTTTGCTCCAAGCACTCTGCAGCCAGTCGAGGTATGCTTTGTACTCCGGTGTTTGGAAATCCCGAACTGCATTACCGTTATCCAGCTTCCATACATTAGGAATGCCGAAAGCAAACTGCATCGGGTTCGTACCGGCAAATGGACCAGGATTCCCGATCGCATCGACACCGTTGACCGAAAGCGGAATCGTTTTACCGCCGCCAGCTGGATCTTTTTCCTTAAACACTTGAAGCGCGTTTGTCAGCTCGTCCACTGTTTTGGGCATCGGCAAGTTGTATTTATCCAGCCAGTCTTTCCGAATAATCAGGTTGCCGTCTCCGCCGCCGTAAATACCGCGTGGTCTTGGAATCCCGTAAGCCTTTCCTTTGACTTCTGAGTTGTTCCACACCTTCTGATCAATCAGCTTTAGATTCTTGGTATTTTCCAAATAAGGCGTAAGGTCATGGAAGGCACCCATTTTGACCAAATTGGTATACTTATCGTCTTTACCGCCATCCAGCAAGAGCAAGTCATAGGAATCGCCCGCGGAGACTGCGACCGAAAGCTTATCTTTGTAGGCCTCGGACGGAACAAATGTAACGTCAAGCTTTACATTCCCTCTTTTCTCCAGATCCTCTTTCGCCTTATTATTGTCTGTTGCAGGCGGATTGCCGAACAAAATGGTCATCGCTTTAATGGTTGTAGGTGCTGCTGAAGCCGTTGGCGACTGTGAACCTTGCGCTGTGCCGGCTGGTGTCTTGGAATTGCTTGAGCAGCCTGCTGCCACAGAAGCTAAGAGCAATGTAGCCGCGAGAACGGGTACAAACGTTTTTTTACTAGTCATGTACATTCCCCTTTTCGTTTTTACTGACGCGTCGTATGTGGTACAGTTTGAATTATAGAAGATGATAAGGAAGCAAGAACATGTCGAAAACAAGTGAAAGTGTCACCGTTTTTAAGATATCGCTCTGAAGCGGTATCCCCCTTTCTCCCCATGTACTATAATGCAAATACAAAGACCCCCGACCTGAGCGGAGGGAGATCAACTATGCCAAACGGATGTGATGAGCACCATGATGTTGCCCTTCTTCGGTTTTCTAACACGCAGCTTTTATATCAAAATGATCCTAGTCATGCTGGCTGTCTCCATCATCCCGCTGATTGTATTATCCTATATCTCCATATCCGTCTCCAGTTCCACTGTGGAAAAACAGGTCAATCGGCTGAATGCCCAGCTCGTCAATCAAGTTGTGGACCGCATTGAACTGACGATGTCCAGGTTCCGAGAGCTTAGTGAGCAGTATTCCCGTATTTCGTCGATCCAAAGCGCACTGGTGTCGCCATCCTCCCAATATTTCGAAGAGGTTGTCCGCAAAAAGGATCTAATCTCGGTTCTCAGCACCGCTTCTGCCGTGATCGGCAATGTCGAAGGGTTGCAGGTATATTCCAACATTACGGGTGAAGTTTTATCGTCGGATGAGGCTCCCTCAACCTTGGAACGCTCACCTTTCAAGCCCTTGATTCAAGAGTTCCTGGCAAAGGGCCAATCCAGCATGTTCCTAGATAAGAGCTCACATCCTGAGTTGAAAATACTGCAAAACTCCACCTACTATATCGGCCGAATCCCTTTCGAAGTCTATGAGGATATGCGCGGGGTGCTGTTGATTTCGATGAATAACGCGCAGTTTCAGCAGCAAATTGAGAATATTCAGCTGGGCTCGCTCGGATCAGTATCGCTCCTAACGCAAAGCGGCGTTACCATAGCCACAACCAGCAAGCTAGAGCGCAGCCAGGATGATGTCCGTACCCGCAGCATTCTAGCGCATTGGGTCTCATTAGGGAAACCAACGCAATTCGAGATGGATACGTCTATCATTTCCGTGAAACAAACGAAAACCTTTGATAAATGGATCGTCATCTCGGAAATTCCTTCACAAGAGTTGACCCAAAGCGCTGACATCATTCGCAAGACCGTCACCTATTTTCTCCTTGCGCTTGTCACGGTCGGCGGCCTGTCCGTCATCGGCTTCGGATATCAATTGTATCGCCCATTGCAAGCAGTGAAGCGACAGGTCGATGCGATCAAAAAAGGGAATTTCGATGCTCGGGTCACTTATTTTGCCAATAATGAAATCGGCGATTTAGGACGCATGCTCAATGCGATGGCTGTCCGTATTCAGGACTTGCTCTCCGAGCAGCAGGAATCCGAAGATATGAAGCGCAAGCTGGAGATTCGGGCGCTGCAGTCGCAGATTAATCCGCATTTTATGTACAATACGCTCAATACGATTCGCATGTTTGCTATGCTGAAAGATTACGACAACATTAATACCTTGATGGGGAAATTCGTCTCCTTGCTGCGTTACAGTATGGAAAATTACGATCAGAATGTGCCGCTGCAGCAGGAGGTGGACTATCTACAAGATTATATTGGTCTGTTGAACATGCGGTACAAATACCAGACCAAACTCCATGTCGACATTGAACCGCCTCTGGAGGCCATGTACATCCCTAAGTTAAGCTTGCAGCCACTTATTGAAAATGCCGTGTTTCATGGGATTTTACCTAAAAAGAAGGCTGAAGGCCACATCCACATTCGCGTGTATACGCACTCTGATGATGCTTCTACTGTTATTGAGATTGAAGACGATGGAATCGGTCTGGATGAGACGCAGCTGGAGAAGCTGCGCGTGCACATGCAGCAAGAACAATTGGGCGAAAATATCGGTCTCAAAAATGTTTGGTTACGAATGAGACTAATGTTCAGCAAGGAAGCGCAGATGGAACTATTCTCTCCCAGCGATCAAGGCCTGTTGATTCGTTTCCTGCTTCCCCGGGATTCCGTACGTTTGAAGGAGGTGCAGCATGAGCAGCTATAAAGTGTTATTGGTCGAGGATGAGATACCGGCAAGAACTGTTTTTCGGCATATGATCGAGGGACATAGCGACATGTTCGCACTCGTTGGTGAAGCAGAGGATGGAATCGAGGGCCTTGAACTCTTTTTACAGCATAAGCCCCAAATGATCGTGACAGATATTACAATGCCTGGGATGAACGGCTTAGAAATGCTCCACGAAATCGAACAAAGCGGTGAAGGGATGCCGCAAATGATCATCCTGACGTGTCACAAAGACTTCCACTATGCGCAACAAGCCATTCAGTTAAAAGCCGCCGCCTATTTAATCAAAGATGACTGCCTTTCTGATCCTGAATTGCTTGCCCGCACTATGGAGAGCCTTGCCCGGCAGGCGGTTTCACTAGATGAAACTCGGGAAAAGCAGCTGCTCCTAGAGCAAAAGGTACGCTCGAACGAGATGGAGATTGAGCAAAGTACCTTTCTCGATATGCTTCGTTCCTCGGACGCCGAGGCCGAGTGGCTTCAGAGCTTGGAAGCAGCCCGCATCCCTGTAGCTAGAGGGAACTTCCATGTGCTGCTGCTGGAACTCGATCGAAGCTCGCTGCGCTTCTCGATTGATCAGCAGGAAGAGCTGAAGCTGTGGCAATTCGCCGGGGTCAACGTCTTGAAGGAGCTGCTCACAGCTCGCGGGGCGAATAAAGTCATCGCCTTGGACAAGGGGCGTTTCTTTGCGATCTATGCGCCTGAGGGGAACCCGTCCCATGGAGAGGCGCTCCTTGAGCAGATCATTCAATCCTTTACGGCTTATCTGAAAATGAACCCGCTCATGCTGGAATTCCGAATCGAGCGGGGGATAGGCGATCGGCTAGCAGAGCTGAAGAAGCTCGTGACGGCCGCTTATCCGTTCTTTTATCCCAGCAATCCAACCGCTTCGCGCTCCGCTTGGGCTGAGAAGGTCACATTCCAACATATCCCCGAGAACTATAGTCGGCTATGGGTGAAGATCTTGAAGCAGGCGTTGCTGGAACCGCTTCGCAGCGCAGCCGCCCTCGAGCAGGAGCGCAACTCGTTCTTCCGGCAAGCGATGGAACAACGGTGGGACCCGGAACAGATCAAATCCTTATATCTACGCGTATTTCTAGATATTAGCCAATTCACGGCTGAATCCGATGAATTCGTGGAGCTAGAAGCTGCGTTCCGCAAGAAGCTTGAGCAATGTCAAACGTTCCACGCGGTACATGAAACGACATTCCTTTTTTTCCGTAACTTACAGAAACTACAGGGGGATGGCAAAGCAATCGATGCCTCGATCTCCCGTATGATTCAGAAGATGTACGAGGATCTCAGCTATCCGTACAAGCTGGAAGAGCTGGCTGAATCGATCAATTACAGCGTGCCTTATTTCAGCAGTATGTTTAAGAAGACGACTGGCGAAAGCTTCGTTCAGTATTTAACCCGACTGCGTGTTGAAAAAGCCAAGCTTTTACTCCTAACGACAGATCAGAAAACGTTTGAGATTGCCGAATCCATCGGCTTCGAGAACTACCGTTCGTTTAACCGAATTTTCAAAAGAGAAACTGGCTTGACGCCTTCGGATTACAGACGGGTGCAGAGCGAGTAGGCACAGCGCAATGTTGTTGACTCGGTATCCACCCCATTCAAATACCCCTGCAAGGGAGTACTTCTCGTGAAGCGCTTCCTGCAGGGGCATTTGTGTATCTATGAAGTTGCTATTCATCATCTTCCCATTTACGGGAATAAGCCTTCTTCGTTATCCAAATCGTTAGCCCAATCACGATAATAATCGCGATCACACTGCCAATAATCGCACCAACCACCTGTTACACGCCCCTTTTGTCTGCTCCTACGTCCCATTGTATCAAAAGTCATCTAGCCCGACAGCATCGACTTCGACAATTCCGCGACAGAACGCAACCTCACAACCTCTAGAATAGATCCAACTGCCTCGGTGCCAGCCCCTCGTAGTCGAGACCCAGCATGCTCATCAACGTTTTCGCATTGCCTGCTGCATGTCCACCGGAGTTGTTGTTGAAAATGATACAAATTTCCCGCGTCTGCTCCTGCAAGCGGAGCAACCTCACCTTCCACTCGAGCAATTCCTGCGGATTGTAGTCGTATAGATATCTCACATCGCGCCAGTTGGCCTCGTTCGTCTGCACCCAGCCTCCCACGTTGCGTCCGTGGAAACGAACCATCGTCATGTCGGGATGCGTCGCCTCCAACACGATCGGAACAGATCCAATCCCTGCCTGCGGCTCGTCGCAGATGCTGTGCATCCAGCCCTCGCGCTTCATGAAGGCCAGCGTCTTGTCCCGCATGTCCTCCTTGAACCAGCTCTGGTGGCGGAACTCCAGCGCTAGCGGCACATCGCCCATTCTTGCCTTCGCCTCCCGAATCACATCCACACTTGCCTTGTTGCACGCAAACCACGGTGGATATTGGAACAGTACAGCCTTCAGCTTCCCCGCTTCCTGCACAGGACGAATCGACTGCCGGAATGCCTCGAACATCTCGTCTGCCCCGCCAGCAAAAGGATTCTCTCCCCGCAGATGGCCCGTCATTCCTTGGTAGGCTTTGATAATAAAACCGAAATTCTCAGGTGTCTCTTGGACCCACTTCGCATAATTCCGCTGGGGCTGTACGGCATAGAAGGAGGTATCTACCTCCACGATCGGAAAATGGGACCCATATGTCGTCAATTTCCCTCTACTCCCGCCCAAGTCATGGTCACCCCAACCTGCTAAGCCGATGTTGATCATTGTTATCACCTCGAACTCCGTGATCATTCGCTTTCTCAATAAGCATTCGTACATCTATCATAACATCTTCCTGCACGATACCATAAAATTCATCTTCGCATGGCGATTAACTGGATTTCCTACATCTATTTCAGGATAAAACTAGCCTTTCGGGAGTTTAACTGGATTTCCTACATCTAATCTTGTTCGAAATGTCATATTTGGCCCTGTTGACCTGAAATAACGGGAGGAAATCCAGTTATTATGCAAAAAGACGTTATTTCTTTGGAATTAGCTGCAGAAAATCCAGTTATTCATAAAAAAGCGCGTCCCCTTCAAGGAGGGACGCGCTTTCCTTATCATTCGTTGACAGCCAACCAATGGCCAGGCGTCACTTCGACGAACCGCGACCGCTCTAACCCGTACGGATCTTGTATGGAGGAATCCAAGAGGGGGACGAACGCTTTACGGGACTCCACTGCCGGATCAGGGACTGGAATTGCCGCGAGCAACGACTTGGTATACGCGTGCATCGGATTCGCATACAACTCTTCGCTCTCTGCGAGTTCAACAATTTTACCTTTGTACATCACGGCTACACGGTCGCTGATATGTTTAACCATCGAGAGGTCATGAGCGATGAATAGGTACGTCAGCCCTAATCGCTGTTGCAGCTCTTCTAGCAGCTTAACGATCTGCGCCTGAATGGAAACATCGAGAGCCGACAACGGCTCGTCGCAAACGATAAACTCAGGCTCAACCGCCAGTGTTCGAGCAATGCCGATCCGCTGCCGCTGCCCGCCGGAGAACTCATGCGGGTAGCGCATCGCATGCGAGGGGCTAAGACCAACCATCTCAAGCAGCTCCTCGATCCGATATTGCCGCTCCCCCTTGCTCTTCGTCATGCTGTGAAGGTCCAACGCCTCACCGATGATGTCAGCAACGCGCATACGGGGGTTCAGGGAGGCATACGGATCTTGGAAGATCATCTGCATGTAGCGGCGCATTGTCTTCATCTCCCTACGGGATAGCTGATTAAGCGAGATCCCCTTGTACAGCACCTCGCCGCCTGTCGCCTCGTTTAACCGCAGGATCGTTCGCCCGGTAGTAGATTTGCCGCAGCCTGATTCTCCTACAACGCCTAACGTCTCCCCGGCACGGATATCAAAGCTGACATCGTTGACCGCTTTGATGATCTGGCCTTTGCCTAAATTGAAATGCTGTCTAAGCGACCGGACCTCCAGTAGGGGGCGGTCATCTGCTGAACGCGTGACAGCGGAAACTAGCTTAGGTTTCTTTTTCTCGTCGAGCCTTGGCAGTGCGTTCAATAGACGCACCGTGTAGGGATGCTTCGGTGCCGAGAATATTTCCTCTGTTGTGCCCGTCTCGACAACCTCGCCATCCTTCATGACCACGACCCGGTCGCACATGCCGGCTACGACACCTAGATCATGCGTAATCAAGATGATCGATGTGCCGAGCTTGCGTTGAATCTCCTTCATCTGGTGCAAAATCTGCGCCTGAATTGTGACGTCGAGCGAAGTCGTGGGCTCGTCCGCAATCAGCAGCGATGGTCGACAAGCAAGTGCGATAGCAATCATTACACGTTGACGCATACCACCGGAAAACTCATGGGGATACTGTAAGTAGCGTGCTTCTGGGTAAGGGATCCCAACCAGCTTCAGCATCTCAATTGCTTCCCGCTGTGCTTCTTCCTTGCCAAGCCTCCGATGCTTGATCAAACTCTCTTCAATCTGCCGACCGATGCGCATCGTCGGGTTCAATGAGGACATCGGATCTTGGAAGATCATGCCGATATCGCGGCCGCGAATCTGCTCCATCTCGTGATCTGACTTATCAGCGAGATTCTGCCCATGGAAGAGAACCTCTCCCCCCTTCACCATGGAAGGCGGCGAGGGCAGTAACCTCATGATTGTACGTGCAGTAACACTCTTCCCGCTGCCGGATTCACCGACGATTCCCAGTGTCTCGCCTTCGCGGACCGAGAAACTCACGTTACGAACCGCTTCTACTTCTTTATCGCGAGCATAGAAAGAGACAGATAATTGCTTCACTTCTAATATGGATGTCATATAATCACCTTCGAGTTGGGATAAACTTGAAAAGAAAGTTTCTATCATTCGTAGTTACATGTTAAAATATAAGCTATTCGAATCGCAACTATAAAAAAAATGTATATTTCAAATAAATGAAACTATTATTGACCATTGACATTTTTAGCTGCCACTCTTAAAATCTACTATATCGATCGGAATAATGCAATATAAACTGACCGACAAAGGAGCATACGAACTTGACCGGGCACACCTCAGCTATCGATACACCTCTAGTCGACCGACTCGGGAACCTTTTTACTAAAATGCTATTGCATCCAACTTATCGCTTTCTGCTAGTACTAGCCGGAGCGCCCTTGCATCTAATCATCTATGGCGTCTACTTATCCAGTAAGAAGAAGAGTATGCACAGGGCAAATTTGGACAAGTTAGAACAGCAATGGATTTCCTCTGGATATCGCGATCAGTTGATCACGGAGGCCCAAGAACAACTCCAGCGCAAGCATCGGTTCTTCGAACAGAACGTCACACCCGAGAAACTGCATCGCGAAGCTAAACGAATCGGGACAATCAAGTTCAGAGAAGCGTTATTGCGTCACCTTGATGCTGAGCAGGATGGGAAAGGCAGTTCGCAGGCAACGTATGCCGATACATTTACACGATTAATCCGGCACCCGGCGTTTCTTGCTATATCCATTATTCCCGGCGTTCTCATGTACATTCTTATGTTGATCTATAATAACGCTTATTTTAAATATATCGCTGAACGGCTTGTGATGACCATTTTCGTCATTTTTGGTGTAGCCTTTCTCGTCTTTACCATTCTCTATTTATCGCCAATGAATCCCGCTGCCAATATTATTGGGGAAACCGCTACAGCCGAGCAGATTGCTAAGTTTAATCAGCTTTATGGGCTTGATCAACCTTATCTCACTCAGCTTTGGCATACGTTTCGTGGTATTCTGACATTCGATCTAGGCAAATCGTTTGCAGGAAGTGAAGACGTCACCACCTCCATCGCCGCGAAATTTCCCGTGACACTGACGCTAACCGTCATATCCACGATTGTAGCGGTGCTGATCGCACTCCCGATCGGTTTGATATCTGCCACTCGGCCGAATTCCTTCTTCGACTATACGTTCATGCTGATTGCACTAATCGGATTGTCGATCCCTAACTTCTGGCAAGGGCTCGTCCTCATCCTGAATTTCTCAATCAAGCTGCATTGGCTTCCCGCTACCTATAGTCCGCAAAATGCACTAACGATGATCATGCCGATTGTTGTATTAGGAACAGGCCTTACGGCGGCAGTTGCTCGGATGACGCGTTCTTCTACACTGGAGGTCATCCACGAGGATTATATTACGACCGCCCGGGCCAAAGGGTTATCTCGCAGCCAGGTGCTTTGGAAGCACGCCGTAGGTAATGCGCTAATCCCGATTATTACAGTCATCGGACTTCAGTTCGGTGCGATGCTCGGCGGAGCAGCTGTAACGGAGAAAGTTTTCAATATCAACGGGATTGGAAGCTATATCGTGGACAAGCAGTTCATTCCGGATATTCCCGCCATTATGGGTGGCGTCGTCTATACAGCTATCACAATTTCTATCGTCAATGTCATCATTGACATTCTATACGCCTTTATTGATCCAAGAATCCGTTCCAAAATGAAACAATACTAGCAGGTGACCACGTGACCACATCGACACTTACAAAACAAGATATTCATTTCAGATTACGTACCTGCTCCGAATACGGACAGGCCAGCTTTGCGGGGATAGCCTCCTTAAGTTTGGCCCTGGTATTGTTGATCAACAGCTTCGAAGGAGCTCACTTGGCTGTGCATTCAGCCGTTTTCGCTGCCTTTGTCTCTTATTTGGTCTTTGCACTTCTTCAACTAGGAACTATGGCGTTAATTCGCAGAGATTTGCTCCGCTATGGCGAGATACGCCGCACCACTCGTTGGTTAGGCTACCTGTTATTGCTCAGCTTGCTGACCGCTAATATTTTCATCGTTACAGCTGCGTTTCAGCTTATCAAACGCAAGAAGAACGCAGCGTATATTCTCTCGTTCTACGCTTTGTTGACGACCCTGTTCGTCTTCGCCGTCTCAGCTCTAAACGTCTTCAAACCGTATGTATCTAACTTGTTCGTACCGGGCATGGCCCTCATTATAGTTGCGGGAGCCATTCAACTACTTGCGCTGCTTCTGATCGCCCGATTTGCAGATGAGCACATGCTGCCCAAGTGGTTGTGGGTCGTCGCGGTGTTGCTGCTTGCAACTGCTCTAACGGGCAATGTGTTCGCTCTTGCGCTTGGCATCCTGTTAATGTCTAAACTTAAGAACAGGAATGATACATCGGGCACCAAATTGAATGAAGTTGTTGATCGGCTGTCCCGCAGCTCTACGTCTATGCTAGGTCTGTGGTTCATCGGCTTCCTAATTTCAATCTCGTTGTGCAGTTATTTAACTTTTGACTACGGGATGGCAATCGACAATAATTACGGAGCTATCCTGCAATCGCCAAGCCTTACCTATCCGCTCGGTACGGACAACTTCGGTCGATGTCTGTTCTCTCGCATCGTCTTCGGTGCGCGTATCTCGCTCTTCGTCGGTATCCTCTCCACCTTGATCCCCGTCATTGTTGGAGGGGCGCTGGGCGCAATATCGGGCTACTACGGACGCAGCACGGACAATCTCATCATGCGAGCGCTTGATATCTTGTACGCCATTCCAGGGATCCTGCTAGCCATCGCAATCATCGCAGCATTCGGTGCCAGCACGGTCAATCTCATTCTGGCGCTGAGCATCGGGGCCATCCCTACGTATGCTCGAACCATGCGAGCCAACGTGATGCTCGTCACTACGCTTGAATATGTGCAAGCCGCGCGCGCTTTCGGCGCAGGCGATTTCATTATTTTGCTCAGACATATTATCCCGAACTCCATTGCACCGATGATTGTTAAGTCTACGCTAACGGTCGGCGGAGCCATCATCTCAACGAGCAGCTTAAGCTACCTCGGACTCGGCGTCGAGCCGCATATCCCCGAGTGGGGGAATATTCTGAAGGTGGGAAGTTCCTACCTGGAAACTCATGCCTATACGGCCATCTACCCTGGTCTGGCGATCATCGCACTCGTGCTGTCCTTCAACTTTCTTGGAGACGGCCTTCGCGACGCGCTTGATCCTAAGCTGGATTAAGCAAGTATTACAGCAACTACTTGGAATCTTCATTCTTACTCCATGAATTCTCACGTTACTACAACACAGAAGGATATGGAATGAATGTGCGTTCATACACACTTAATTTTATTAGGAGGGTCAATCAATGATTAAGAAAAGCAAGGTCGTCATCCCCGTTCTCCTCGGTGTCTCTATGATGCTAAGCGGATGCAATTTCACAACCAAAGATGACGCAGCAGCGTCACCTACACCATCAGCAGGAGCAACAGCTGCAGCGAATACTACCCCTGTTGACATCGAACTGCTCGGTATGAGCTCCAATGAAACAGACCTTAACATCGTGCGCGATCAGCTTACGAAGAACGGTTTTAATGTTAAGTTAAACATCCAGCCGGATTACGGTACGTTCAAAGCGCAACAAGATGCAGGCAACTTCGACGCTGCCTTGTCCAGTTGGACCACGGTTACAGGTAACCCGGACTATGCGGTACGTTCCCTTTTCAAAACAGGTGGTGACTACAGCATTATGTCCGATCCAGAGATCGACAAGCTGATTGATCAGGCTGCAGGGCAAACAGCAGAGCAGTACACAGAAACATACAAGAAATTCGAACAGCAATTAGTCCTTGATAAAGCCTACATTGCACCGCTCTACAATTCACTCAAAGCACAAGCGTTTAATCAAGATGTTTTGAAAAAAGAGTCTGTACGTCTCTCGAAATCACGCTCCCTGCCTTGGGAAGAACTAGATTTTAAAGATACGGCTAAACGTGCCAAAGACCCGATCGTTCTGCAATCAACACTTCCTTCTCTAACATCGCTTGATCCGATCAAAGGGAATGACGGTTCGATCAATATTATCAACACGAACATGTATGTACGTCTGCTCAACTTGACAGATGATGACAAGCTAACGGCGGAAGGCTCTCTTTCGCATAACTTTGCGATTGCAAACGGCAATTCAGACTATTACTTCTTGCTTCGTGACGACATCGATTTCGCTCAAGTTAAGAATAAGCTAGCGGTTGACTCTGGTGAACGCGTTGGTGCTGAAGATGTTATTTTCTCACTAAACCGTGCTAAGGATAAAAATTCGGTACCGAATCACCGTACATTTACTTTGCATGAACATATTAAAAATGTAGAGCTTGTAACAGACCCTGCCGTGCTTGAATCCGTTAAAGTATCCGGTGGCTCCGACACTATCAAATCAAGTTTGGAAAAAGGTCTAGACGCTAAAATTTCCTCCCTTGTAGCGGATAAAAAGCAAGCAAGCAATAAAGAAGGTAAATATCAAGTTGTCAAGTTGACAACGACGGAACCATTCCCGCAAGTATTGAACTATTTAGCTCATCAATCAGCGGGTATCGTCTCCAAAAAGCAAGTTGAAAGCATCAATACGTACGATGTAGCCAAATATGACGTTAATAAAGACATCGCGTACGGTGACCAAGCGACGATTACGGAAGGCGCGAAATACAACAATACGTTGGCAACAAGCGGACCTTACATTCTTTCTTACAAAACGGACTATGAAGCTGTCTTCTACAAAAACCCAGGTTACATGAAGGGGACGAAATACGAGCCGAAAGTAGACTCCATCAAAATCCGTTTCATCAAAGATGCTGAAGCTTCCTTGTCAGCGCTAAGAAGCGGCGAGATTCACTTGTACTACGGCGTGTCCGAAGTTAAGTTCGACGTTGTCAAAGCGGATACTAAGCTTTCACTCCAAACGATCCCTAGTAACGCTGTGTCCTACCTATTGTTCAACACTAAGAACCGTGAGATTGCCAAAAGCGCTGATTTGAGAAAAGCTGTGCTGTATTCCATCAATCAAGACGAGTTCCTTGCGTACTACAAGAACAATAAGTTTAAAGCGATCTCTACATTAAGCCCGCTAGTCAAAACGGGATTAGAGCTCAAAGCAGACCCTGCTAAAGCGAAGGATTTCTTGAGCAAGTATAACGCCAGCAAATCCAGCAAGTAATTCAGCCAGACTGCCTCATCGTCGATAGGACGGTTAGGCAGTCTCTTTCATACAAACCATATCGCACAGATAGGAGCGAATACCCATGCCAACGCCCGAAACTAACCTAGTTAAACTGTCGCAATGGGATGCACTCATCCTAGAATCACTCAAGACCCTAGAAGCTTCCGCAGACAAGCTGCTTCAGCGGGTCCAAGATGGCCAGCTTCCAGTGGATGAAAGCAAGTTTCAATTCGACTATACGCGCTTAACCGAACTCGCGAATGAGGATCTCGCTACGTTCGAGCAAGCCGTTCGTCAAGGTTACCAGATCAAATACAATACACTGCGCGGCATCGCCAGCTGGATTCTAGTCGTTTTCGGCCAGGAGGCTGAGTTGCAGCTCGAACCCGGTCACGAAGCGGTCGTTGCAAGTCTTACCGCGGAGCAGCATCAACGCCTGACTGCCGTGCTCTCCCATGGTTGGGTCGTGCGCGGCGAGCAAGTAGCTGCGCCTCAAGCGAGTTCAACATACGTCATCGAGCCACTTATTCGAGGTTAAAGATACTCTTTCGATTTGTTCCACGATGCTACTCACGACTTTATCTTTACAACTCCCATGGGAGACGGTATAGTTACCCTATATAGGATTGACCCGGAGGAGCCTGCCAAAAGCGGGCTCTTTTTGTCTTTTTCAAAGAGGTCCTTCCTCACACATAATTCAGGACAATACTGGAAATCATGAAATAACGTTAAATGGAGGCAGATTTAGTGGAATTACAAGCTTACTGGGCAATCGGCATCTTCTTACTGATCTATGCGATTATCATTTCCGAGAAAATTCACCGCACCATTATCGCTATGATCGGCGCGGTGCTTATGATTGTTTTTGGCATTGTGAGTCAAGAGACCGCCCTGCACCACATCGACTTCAACACGTTGGGCCTGCTTATCGGCATGATGATTATCGTAGGCATTACAGCGGAGACGGGGCTATTCAAGTATGTCGCGGTGAAGGCGGCAAAACTCGCCAAGGGACAGCCGCGGCGAATATTGGTCGCACTCGTAGTGATCACAGCGGTGTGCTCTGCCTTTCTAGATAATGTGACGACCGTCCTTCTCATGGTCCCAGTCACCTTGAGTATCACGAGGCAGCTTCGTGTGAATCCATTTCCGTTTCTTTTTACACAAATTATTGCATCCAATGTTGGAGGAACAGCGACGCTGATCGGCGATCCGCCGAATATCATGATTGGCAGCGCTGTGAAAGAGCTTACGTTCATGGCGTTCATCAATAACCTAGCACCTATCGCAATTATTATTATGGTGGCGTATATCCCTCTGTTCCTTGTCCTCTTCGGTAAGCAAATCAAGTCTACACCAGAGCTGCAACAGAGCATCATGGAGATGGATGAGAAGGCTATGCTGACGGATCATAAGCTGCTTTGGAAATGTCTCATCGTGCTAGCGCTCACCATTCTCGGCTTCTTCCTGCATCAGAGCTTGCATCTGGAATCGGCTACGGTAGCACTAAGCGGTGCATTCCTACTGCTTCTCCTGACGGGTGAGCATATGCTGGAGCCGGCTTTTGCGAGTATCGAGTGGCCTACGATTTTCTTCTTTGTCGGTCTGTTCGTACTCGTATCAGGACTTGTAGAAACAGGTGTAATTACACAATTAGCTGTCCATGCGATTGAATTAACAGGCGGTAATGAGCTCGCAACGTCGATGCTGATTCTATGGCTGAGTGCCATCGCATCCGCGTTCCTCGACAACATTCCATTCGTAGCCACGATGATTCCATTGATTCAGGAAATGGGGACTCTCGGCGTGGATAATTTAGAACCACTGTGGTGGAGTCTGGCTTTGGGCGCTTGTTTGGGCGGTAATGGTACGCTGATCGGGGCGAGTGCGAACTTGATCGTCGCGGGATTAGCCGGCAAAGAGGGGTATCCGATCACCTTTGTGAAGTATTTGAAATATGGATTTCCGCTGATGCTTATCTCGATTGTTCTGTCGAGTTTGTATGTATATTTTAGATATTTGATGTGAAAAAGGTGAAGCAATTACGCTTGGGTGTTTAGTGTGAGGCTCTTGCGGCCGAATATTTTCAATAGCTGGAAAAACTCCAGTTATTTTCCCCACTTTAGCTGCAATTTGAAGATTAACTGGAAAATATGTAGCTAATTTTTAAATTTCTGCCGTTTCTGAAGTGAATTCTTGAAATTACATGTATATTTTACAGTTATTCCTACAAAATTGGGAATTCCCATATAATTAACTGTATAAAATCCCGTTATTACGTACAACACACTCACTCCAAGACATAGCCACTTGATGCCCACTTAACTAGAATGGACCGATCACTTCTGACCAAAAAAAGAGCCCCGAGGCCCCCGCCTCTGGCTCTTCTTCTATTTCTTCGTCAACCTTCCGTACGTTTCCTTATCACAAATAACGAACAGCCTTGCCCCCTGCGGAATCTCTTCATGGAGCCTCTTGTTGATATTCAGATGCTCCCCATCTGAGATTAGTGTAGCTCCCTTTTGCAACAAATCCTGAAAAGCATCATGGAACGTCACCCACTTCGCCTGTGTAGGAATCTCGTAGAGATCCTCGCCTTGAGGCGTGCGCGTCAGCAGCTGCGTAAGGATCTTCGAGCTGCCAGGATTGAACGCCGAGCGTACCGCGAGCTGGGAAATCGTCTCACTGCCAAAAATGAATTCATCGATGCGAATATGCTGGAAGTTGGGCAGATTGTGCTTATCGCGAATCTCCACGATCGTGTAGACATGGTTATAGTTGCGCTCGATGGTCGTTGCGACTAGCAAGGTTTTGCCATCGACGAAGGCAGGATCTCGAACCGTATGCTGGAACTGCGTCACCTCATCAGCGAAGATGAAGACTGCTCTTGCCTTCGATGTATTCGCCATTTCGAGTGTCGCCACGAGCTGCGGGTTGCCAAGCACATAATGCACGCGGTCATGCACAATTGGCGATTTGTCCAGTGCAGCTATAAGCACAACCTCTACAAGGGGATCGGAGTTCAGAATCTCGTTAATGGCATTCTCCGCATGCTGACTCCAATCAATGATGACAAAATGGTTCTCCCCCACAAATTTCAATTTCCCTTCCTCCTTCATCCGCTGATACACAAATAAAGCATCCACGACTTTACTAATCGTTATGGAAATGAGCCCAATACCAAAGATATAGACGACGATTCCTAAGCATTTGCCTGCAACTGTGTGTGGATAAAAGTCACCATATCCAACGGTCGTTACAGTCGTCATCACCCACCACAAGCCGTTGAATCTGGTCTCGAAAGTGCTCGGTTCAAGCTCGTACGCTAACAAGGCGCTTCCTCCAATGAACACAACAGCCACGCCAAAAACAAACAGATTGTTCCAACGGATTAGACGCAATAAGAATTTGGAGAAGAAGAGCATGGCGACCTCCCTACAGGCTTCTGCCCAACAATTTCCAGACTATGGATTTAGTATAGCAAGAAAAATGCTTTTAGATGAATGAATTACCAAGAGTCTCACTAAATCCATTCACGATATTTTTTATTTTGTCGGGAATCCGACATTCTAGCATGAAATCATGTGATAATATACATATAACTGATTGGAATACTCGGCATTAAAAGAACTGCATAATTTGAGGAATATGAATAGGGGAATGATCCTATGGACCAATTACATGAGCTTGCTGACCTTGGGGACAAAGACCCTACAAAGGAAGTCATGGTTGAAGCTTTTCGAAAACATGGCATTAGTCATACTTACCGAAAAAATGAGTTTGTTTTTCAGGAAAACGATTTGCCCAGCGGTGCTTATTATGTCGCTTCAGGATTAATTAAGATCTCCCAAACGTCCGAGGAGGGGCAAGGAATTACTTTATTTCTTCGCTATGAGGGGGAAGTTTTCGGCAATGCGGAGGTGTTGACGAATATGGTGCGGAAACGCTACGCCAAGTGTCTTATGGACAGCGAAATAATTACACTAGACAGTCGAAAGTTTCTCGAGTTGGCCAAGGAGAATGCGGAGTTTTCCTATTCCGTGGCCGTTCTAGGTGCTCGAAGACTCCTGCAAACACAGCGAATGGTCGAAACCTTAATCTCCCGCCCCGTCGCCTGGAGGCTCGCTTGGTTCCTCCTGCAGCTGGGCACAAGGACGGACGTGAAGCTTGAAGTTCAGGTGCCGCTCAGTCATGAAGAGATCTCGTATGTCATTGGCTGCAGCAGGCAAACCGTCACGGAAACATTGAATAAATGGCGCGATAAAGGACTCATCGATTATGCTAAAAAGAAGATCGTTGTTTATCATCCGAACTCTTTCTTCACAGATATATAGACGAGTATCCCCCTGGAGGTTGACCATATGATCACGATAAGTAATGTGAGCAAATCCTTTTCGCAGCAAAAAGGCCATTCCTACACGGCTTTAGACGACGTTTCTCTCACTATCAGAAAGGGAGAATTCGTCTCCGTGGTGGGACCTTCAGGCTGCGGGAAGTCTACGCTGCTCAATCTAATTGCCGGATTCGAACATGTGAGCAGTGGAACGATTACGGTGGGTGGGCACAAGGTTACTGCGCCAGGAGCCGATCGGATTGTCGTTTTCCAAGAACACGGCTTGTTCCCTTGGCTCACGGTGCTCGATAATGTGGCCTTTGGTTTGAAGCAGAAAGGTCTATCTAAGAAAGATCGCTATGCGCTTGCAACTGAGCAAATTAAAGCCGTGCACTTAAGCAAATTCATCGACCGTTATCCGCATGAGCTGTCTGGCGGGATGAAGCAAAGAGTAGCGATTGCCAGAGCGCTCGTTATGGATCCTGAAATTCTCTTAATGGATGAGCCCTTTGCGGCACTGGATGAGCAAACCCGCTTTATTTTACTCAAGGATTTGGAAGAAATTTGGCTTAAAACAGGTAAAACCATCTTGTTTATTACGCACAACATTCGCGAAGCCGTCATGTTATCCGACCGTGTTGTTGTGATGGCGACGCAACCAGGCAGGGTCAAGAAGGAATTTGCCGTACAGGCTGCAAGGCCTCATCAAATCAGCGACCCACTCATCCATGCGTTGGAAAATAGAATTATGGAAGCTCTGACGGATGAGCTCGAGAAAGTAGTCAGAGAGGAGCTTGGCCATGCATACAGCCTTAAGAAGAACGCTATTTCTAATTCTGCTGCTGATCATATGGGAGTTGGGATTTAGAATTTTCCAGTGGGGGTGGAAGTTCCCCTCACCATTGCAAACCTTCCAGGCTTTCTATGATGGGTTTGTTCACGGTCATCTCTTAAATGCCATAGGAGCTAGTCTCCGTCGTTTACTCATCTCATTTGCCATTTCCATTGGGCTCGGGACGTTATTAGGTTATCTATTCGCTCGCTATCGGTATTTTGACGAAACCTTCGGCTTTGTCGTTGTGGCCCTCCAGACCGTACCAAGTATCGCATGGCTGCCCTTCGCGATTATCTGGTTCGGACTCAATGACACTGCGGTCATTTTCATTACGACCATTGGCGCCACATGGACGATGTCGATGGCCAGCCGAACAGGGATCATGAATATTTCGCCGATTCATCTGCGAGCTGCGCAAATGCTGGGAACAGGCAGCGGGTACCGCTTGTTCTTTCAAGTGCAGCTGCCGGCAGCATTTCCCCATTGGATTACGGGAATACGCGTGGCCTGGGCCTTCGCTTGGCGGGCACTTGTAGCTGGCGAACTCATCGCTAAGGGCGTTGGGCTAGGGCAGATGTTACAGGACGGACGCGGACTTGGCGATACGGCAACCATTCTGTGCGTCGTCATCATCATCGCCGTGCTCGGTACCATTTCGGACCATTTCTGTTTCAAACAACTAGAGGATCGCATTGTGCTTCGTTTTCAGCTTAAGAAATAAATAACTAGAACCGTATAAGGGGGAATTCGCGTGAAAAAATTAGGTTGGATTATGAGTTTAATCCTATTGGTATCCTTGGTCTTGTCCGCGTGCGGCCAGAGTAAGGAAGCTGCTTCAAGCGCTGTAACTACGACTGTAAAAATTGGCATTCTGAAAAATGTCACCCATGCTCCGGGATTCATCGCCCTGCAAAACAACTATTTTCAAGACGCTTTTGGTAAAAATGTCAAGATTGACGTTACGGCTTTTGACAATGGAGCAGATTTCGCAACAGCCATTGCGACTGATCAGATTGATATCGGCTACGTCGGCCCAGGTCCAGTCATCAATCAATATTTGAAAAGCAAAAATATCAGAGTCATTGCTGGCGCCAATAACGGCGGCGCGGTATTAGTTGCCCGCAAGGATGCAGGGATCAACTCCGTGAAAGATCTCGTCGGCAAAACAGTAGCCGTAGCTGCCAAAGGCGGCACACCAGATCTATCGCTTCGTTTGCTGCTCAAACAAGAAGGATTGAAGGTCTCGAGCGATACGTCAGGCGTACAAATCGTGACGCGGGCGCCAGCCGATACGCTAGTCGCGATCCGTCAGAAAGAAGTGGACGCGACATTAATTGCAGAACCTTGGGGTACACAGATCATCCAAGAGGGCACCGGTACGATTTTGGTAGACTGGAACAAAATCCCTCCTAAAGACGGAAATTACCCGTTAACGATTCTCGTAGCCAGCGATACGTTTCTGAAGGATCACCGTGACCTGGCCAAGAAAGCCGTGAAAGCCAACAAACAAGCGATCGATTTCATTGGGCAAAATCCGAACAAAGCCTACGAGCAGATTAGCGATGAATTGAAGCAGTTAACCGGTAAAGGGATGGAGCCCGCGCTTATCAAAGCAGCCATCGACCATTTGAAATTAACCGAAGATATCACGTTAGAGGACATTAATGAGCAGGCCAAAACTTCCTTTGATGCCGGGTACTTAAAAGTGAAAGCAGAAGAGTTGGATTTCAGTAAATTCTTGGATTTATCGCTTCTAAATGAAGTTAAGAAAGAGAAATAATCTTACGCAACTAAGGAGGCTTTCCTATGTTTATACAACCACAAGAGAACCTATTGCCGGATTACCATGAGCACATTAAAGTCGTCATTCTGGGCACGGGCACACCGAGAGCTTTTTACGGAAGGGCGAAGGCAGGCGTCGCTATACTCGCAGGAGATAAAGCGTTTCTATTCGATTGCGGAGGCGCAACTGTAGATCAACTGATTAAGGCAGGGATCATGCCGCAGCGGATTTCGGATGTCTTTTTTACGCATCATCATAGCGATCATAACTCCGGATTTTTCGATGTCTTCATCACGAGCTGGCGGACACATGTAATCGCGGACCGGGTATTTGAGGGGCGGAAAGGGCCAATGAACGTCTACGGGCCCATCACAACGAAGGAGATTATCGGCAAAATGAGAGCGTCTTTCGACTTCGACGTGAATCTTCGAGTGAACTATAACTTCTCCGCTGGTGAAGGGGCGGACATTCGTTATTTTGAAAGCAATGAGGGTATTGTATATGACCAGGGCGGCGTTAAAGTCACCGCATTCGAAGTCGATCATAAACCTGTTGATCCAGCTATTGCTTATAAAATCGAGTTCAACGGGAAGTCGGTCGTCATTTCAGGGGATACCATCCCCGTCGACAATATGATCAAACATAGCCGAGGCGTTGATTTACTGGTTCATGAATCTTACAACAAAGTGTGGCTGGACGCGCTAATTGCCAAATTCCCTGAGCAGACCATTGGCCTATCCAATCCGGCTAAGTATCATTCTACGACGCTGGAAGTAGCCGGAATCGCCCGTGAAGCAGGTGTGGCTCATCTGGTGCTTACCCATCACATCCCTGCTCCTGCAGCCACTGAGGAGGCGGAGGCTGCCTATACAGAAGGCATGGGGGACATCTATGGTGGTCGAATCACGATGGCGCGAGATTTAATGGCATTTGATCTATTGTAATGAAAAGCAGCCCTGAGTTCATTCGCTCAGGGCAGTTTTATCGCTGTATGGGCCTAACTTACTTCGCAGTTTTTTTCGCCCATTTGGCTTGCAGCGCGCTCTTGATCTCTGCATACACTTGCTCAGTCGTTTTACCATCTGTGGAGATGCCTAGTTTAGCTGCTCTCTTGTTCACAGCTGCGGCGACTTTCGCTTGTTTCGCTGCTTTCTTGGCCTCTTTGGCAGCCTTTAACGCCGCATGGATTTCCTTGCCAGTCTTCCCATCCGTCGCTATGCCAAAAGCTTGAGCCTTCTCTTCCAACAGTTGTTTCATAGGATGAAACTTAGTTGCCGATGATGCTGTTGTATTTCCTTGTACATTTTCAGCGAAAGCCGCTACTGGAACGGAACAGACGATCGCACCAACCAATACGATTGCTGCTAACTTCTTCTTCAACATATGACATCACTCCTCGATTCGTTATGGGGGCGTTCCCCTGTACCTTACGAACCCTATCTTAGCTCAGAGTTATGTCATAAGTTTGTCATGCGGGGATATTTATGCAGGTGGCAAAAAGATTTTGAAAACCGTCCCAGCCCCCAGCTGCGACTCGGCACGAATCGTACCGCCATGCGCTTCGATAATGTGCTTACAAATCGTCAAACCTAGCCCTGCGCCAGAGCGATTGCGGCTTTCGTCTGCTTTGTAGAACCGATCAAACAGATAGGGCAGTTTCTCCGGAGAGATACCCTGCCCATCATCCCATGCTTCGATCCAACGCTCCTGCCTGACGGCCTTCACGCGAATCCCCGCTTGGGAGCCCTCTGAAATGTGATTGATCGAATTATCCAGCAAGTTAATGAATACTTGCCGTAGTCGATCTGCGTCAGCATGGACGGTATATGCCCCTTCCACCTCGGCACTGAGCTCAATCCCCTTGCCCCTCGCCTTCATCTTCAGCTGCGTCACCACGTGGCCGATCAATTCTGGCAGATCAACGGTTTGCATCGTCAACTTCACCTGCTTCTCCTCAAATGAAGACAACTCCAGCAGATCATCCACCAAATGGCTTAAACGGAGTGTCTCCTGGAGGGAGATATCGATGAATTCCTTCGCATCTTGGGGCTCTACCACCCCATCGGTGATGCCTTGCAGAGAAGCACGAATCGTCGTCAACGGCGTCCTCAGCTCGTGAGAAATTTCGGAGAGAAACCGCTTGCGGCCATCTTCGACCTTCTGCAACTTGCCGGCCATCCGGTTAAGCGATCCTGACAGCGAGGCGATTTCGTCTTTGCCGCGTACAGGTACCCTGCCGCTAAAATCCCCAAGTGCCAACGCCTCTGCCGTCTTGCTCATCTGCTGCAGAGGCTTCACAAAGTGCCGCGATACAAAGTAAAGAACCGCGATAGCCAACAGTGCTACTACGAGAGCAGATATATAAATGGCGCGATTAATCTCCTTAATTGTGCCTTGAATGTTCTCAATCGGCGTATACAGGAAAATCGCCCCAACTACCCGACTGTCCTGTAGGACAGGACGTCCGACGATCAGCATTTTGACAGAGCTATTCTGGGCAAAAGTACTCTTCACCGTCACCGGGTTACCGGAGAGCACCTTCTCCACCCAGCCAAGCCGGGCAGGAACTTCGCCTACAGCTTGGATTTTATCCAAAGTCGCTCTAGGATGACGAACCACCGAAACGCGGACATTCGAGGTTTTCTCCATCGCATTGATTTGCTTGCGGAAATCCTTCTGAGTTGTCGAATTGTCGAACAGATCCTTCGCCAGCTCCTCCACTTGCTCCACTTTTTCCAATAGAAGTTTCTCGCTGCGGTCGTACGTCTTCTGCTTCATCGTGTACCCAATCGCACCCGAAATCGCTAGAATCGACACCACCGTAATCGCTATATAGATGAACAGCAGCTTGCGGTAGAAGGAATTCAGCATACGCCAGGTCCCTCGAACTTATACCCGACACCCCAAACTGTGCGGATACTCCAGTCCTCTTTTCCTGCTGTGAGCTTCTGTCTTAATCGTTTGATATATAAATCAACCACCCGATCCTCACCTTCAAAGTCCCACCCCCAGATCTTCGCGATCAGATCCTCGCGGGTAAACACTTGATTCGGATTCCTCACGAAGAACAGCAGCAACTCGTACTCCTTCTTCGGCAGTGGCACCACCTGTCCCTCGACGGTCACTTCATGACCTAGGCTATCAATGCGCAGACTGCCGACTTCATATACGTGTGCTGCAGGCGCCACTTGGGTGCGAAGCCCCGTCCGACGAAGGATCGTCGTTACCCGTGCGACTAGCTCATTCGGGTCAAAAGGCTTCACCAAATAGTCGTCGGCTCCCATTCGTAAGCCTTCTACACGCTCATCCACGTGGCCTCGCGCCGTCAGCATCAGAATCGGCACATCGCTTTGTGCGCGGATCATCTGACAGACCGACCACCCGTCGCGCTTCGGCAGCATAATATCCAGCACGATGAAATCGGGCTGCAGCTCCTTGAACCGAGCGAGCGCCTGCTCGCCGTCGTTCGCAGTCGTTACCTCGAAGCCATTTTTCTCCAGATAGAGCTTCGTTATTTTACATATATTCAGATCATCATCTACGACTAATACCGTTGTCACGAGGGGCACACTCCTTGAATGAAACCGTTATTCTGTTAGTGTACGGGGAAATTGTGAAGGAAAAATTTCTAATTGCTTTCGGGTGGCATCCCCATTCACGCCTAGAGTCTCGTCACTTCCTCTAATACGAAGTCATTAAATTGCATTTTATATATGTCAGGCTTCCGGGTCTGATTCATGAAATCAAGTCCATATGTCGCATCAAAGTGATTCATCATTAATGTCATCACATTCCCATGCGTGCCGATGGCAATCTTCTTACCCTTATTTTCTTCTAAAATAGTGTTCATTACAGCCACCGCTCTTTGTTGGCAGGCTCTATTAGATTCTCCACCTGGGTAAGCATAATCAAAATCATCAAACATCCGCTTCATCTCTGACATGAAATCTTCTGTAGGAATCAGAGTATCTTCACTAGAAAAATGCCTTTCCCGAAGATCCTCAACGATCACAATCTCTTGTTCTAGTTCTTTAGCCAACCCCTCTAGGGTTAAAATTGCTCGTGCATAGGGGCTAGATATCAGCCTATTAATTTCTTCGTCTTTTAAAATTTTCGTGATAGCTTCCGCGTCTATTTTCCCCTTGGGAGTAAGTCCCCTGGTTCTTTCAGTTCCTTCATTATAGGGAGATTCTGCGTGTCTAACCATATAAATCGTCGTCTTCATGTGCGCCTCCTCAAGCCGCTTTATTTTCACAAATATTTCCTTATACGCATTCGCGAAATGCTTGGAAACTCCTTCACTTTGGCTGAAAACTGCAAATAGGCAACCTTTTTCCCGCAAATCCCCTCGTTGACAGAAATGCGTGCAAAAAGGCATCCTTTTCCCTTGAAAACTTCGATTTCGGGCCATTTTGCCATAAATAAGTGCCTTTTTGCATCTTTACTACCTTTTTCGGATAAAAAGTCCCAGAAAGGATGCTCTTTTGCACTTTTGTGGGGTGGTCGGGGATGGTAGCGTTTTGGGTTAGCGGAGGTTAGTGGTAGTGGTGGTACGTATTCGTGGTGGTGCGTATTAGTAGTGGTTTGGTAGTGGAGGGGTGGTAGTGGAGGGGCATATTTGTGGAGGATGTCGTTACTGTAGGTGTGTGCGGTGTAGGTTGGCGTGTGGCTGATACTAAAAAAACCAAAACCCCCAAGCATCCGCTAGGGGGTTCAGTTCAACGTTCGTTACACCACGAACGAGCTTTTCAACGAAACGATCAAGTTGAACACGGGATGACCCGGTGTCGTGTACTTCGGATCCACGTTGAAGTAGCCGTGGCGGAAGAACTGGAATTTTTCTTGCGGGCTCACATTCTTCATGTTGTCTTCCACGAAGCCTTGCACGATTTGCAAGGAGTTCGGGTTCACTTTGTCCATGAACGATGTCTCTTCATCGCCTTCCTCATCGTCCAAGATCAGTGGCTCGTACAGACGGAATTCCGCGGGTACGGCGCTTTTTGCATCCACCCAGTGGATCGTGCCTTTGACTTTACGGCCAGTGAAGCCACTGCCGCTCTTGGTCTCGACATCATAAGTGCAGTGCAACTCAACCACGTTGCCATCGGCATCCTTGATGAAGTCGTTGCATTTGATGAAGTAGGCGTTCTTCAAACGCACTTCGTTGCCGGGAAATAACCGGAAATATTTAGCCGGTGGATTTTCCATGAAATCATCTTGCTCGATGTAGATCTCGCGGGAGAAAGGAATCATGCGATTACCCATTTCCGGGTTCTCGGAATTATTCTCCGCTTCCAGCATCTCCACGCTATCCTCTGGATAGTTAGTGATGACGACTTTGAGCGGATTCAGCACGCCCATCGTGCGCAGCGCCTTCAGCTTCAGATCCTCGCGGACGAAGTGATCCAGCATGCGAGTGTCAACAACACTGCCACCGCCGCCTTTGGATACGCCAAGTTCACGAACAAAGTTGCGAATCGACTCTGCTGTAAGGCCCCTACGGCGCAGACCCGATATGGTCGGCATACGTGGGTCATCCCAACCGTCAACAGCTTTCTCGTCGACGAGTTGTTTCAGCTTTCTTTTACTCGTGACGGTATTCATAAGGGAGATACGTGCAAATTCATATTGTCTCGGCACATTCGGCATCTCACACTCACGGATCACCCAGTCGTAGAACGGTCGTTGATCCTCGAACTCACTCGAACAAAGCGAGTGGGTTACACCTTCAATCGCATCTTCCAGCGGGTGTGCATACGTGTACATCGGGTAGATGCACCATGCATCTCCTGTATTATGGTGATGTGCGTGAAGGATACGGTAAATGACCGGATCTCTCAGATTAATATTCGGTGCTGACATATCAATTTTGGCACGCAGCACACGCTCGCCGTCTTTGAATTCACCCGCACGCATACGCTCGAATAGGGACAAATTCTCCTCGATCGTACGTTCACGATAAGGGCTGTTTGTTCCTCCTTGCGTCAGTGTTCCACGCGTTTCACGGATTTGATCCGCCGATTGGTCATCGACATAAGCTAGCCCTTTGCGAATCAAGATTAATGCTCGGCTATACATTTCTTCAAAATAGTCCGAAGCGAAGAAAAGCCCGTCCCATTTAAAACCTAGCCATTCTACGTCTTGTTTAATGGACTCCACATATTCGACATCTTCTTTGACCGGATTCGTGTCATCAAATCGAAGGTTCGTTAACCCATTGAAATCATCTGCGATTTCAAAGTTCGTGCATATCGCCTTTGCATGTCCTATATGAAGGTAACCGTTCGGCTCCGGGGGAAATCGGGTCACGACCTGACTGACTTTGCCTGATTTCAAATCTTCGTTTACAATGTTCTTAATGAAATTTGATATTGCGCTTACGTTTGTTTCAGCGTTTTTCGTTTCCATATGTGCCCAGCCTTTCTCCCGCGGGTTAAAGTTTTATTTTCTATCATACATTAATGGTACTCAAATATAAAGGAGACATAGAGATGGAATCATTCGAGCATTACTTAGACCAATATGCAGAGCTTGCGATACGCGTCGGATTAAATGTACAAAAGGATCAAACCGTCGTCATTACGACGCCAATTGCTTGTGCGGATTTCGTCCGCAAGCTGACGAAGAAAGCTTATGAAGCAGGCGCGAAAGACGTAGTTGTCGATTGGGATGACGATGAAGTGAAGGCGCTCCGCCTCAAAAATGCTTCCGATGACACTCTGCAAACTTACCCGATGTGGCGGGCAACGGGCATGGAAGAAATGGCGAAGGGCGGCGCTGCTTTCTTGTCCATTTATGCGCCTAATTCGGACTTGTTTAAAGAAGTCGCCCCCGAACGCGTCGCGATGTCCAGTAAAGCAGCAGCGACTGCCCGTGCAGGCTTCCTTTCCTATATGCGCAACAACAAAGTCAACTGGTTGATGGTCTCTTATCCAACGGCCGAATGGTCAGCGAAAGTATTCCCGAATTTGAGTGAATCCGAGCGGATTACACAGCTATGGGAGCAGATTTTCAAGCTGACGCGCGTCGATAAAGCGGATCCTGTTGCCGCATGGAAAGAGCATATCGCTACATTGACCGCCAAGCAGAATATGCTGAATCAGCAGAAGTATCAGCAGCTTCATTTCCAAGCACCAGGTACCGACCTTTACATAGAACTGGCACCTAAGCATCAATGGGTTGCTGCAGGCAGTGAGACGGAGAGTGGCATTTTCTTCGTACCTAACATTCCGACAGAGGAAGTATTTACGATGCCAGCACGTAATGGCACGAACGGTACCGTTCGCAGCACGCTGCCGCTTAGCTACCAAGGTTCATTGATTGATGGCTTCTCCCTAACCTTCAAGGATGGCCGCGTCGTCGAGGCAACTGCAGAAGTGGGGCAAGAAGTACTGAACAACATGCTGAATATGGATGAAGGTGCTCGTTATTTGGGTGAAGTGGCACTCGTTCCCTATGATTCACCGATCTCGCAATCAGGACTCATCTACTACAACACACTTTTCGATGAGAATGCTTCCTGTCACATCGCACTCGGCAATGCCTACCCGTTCACGATTGAAGGCGGCACGACGATGAGTGCCGAGGAGCTTGAAGCAAATGGTTATAACAAAAGCTTAATCCACGTGGATTTCATGATTGGTTCCAAGGATATGGCGATTGACGGAATTAAAGCAGATGGTACGCGCGAACCCCTATTCCACAATGGGAACTGGGCTTAAGCCTCACAAGACTGAAAGACCGCCCTACATGGAATGAATTCCGTGTAAGAGCGGTCTTTTTCGCATCTAGTCTTCGTCTTCAAGACTCGGTGCACGCACCATGCTGGTCGCCAAGGTTTGCGTAACAGCTGCTTCTTTCAGCTTCCATTGGCCTTTGTGCCATTTCCACACGGATGTGACATAGCCTAATGTGTCAGCATTCGCGATACCTGTGATGCGCTGAACACCTTTCAGCTCACAGAACCCGTCCCGATCCACATCGACAGGCTTCAGCAGACTGTAGGCATCCACATTGACAATGATCGGTTTCACAATTTTCCCCTGATTGTAAATGCCGAATTGCTCGTAAGCCTCCTTGCGATCGGCAATATCCAGAGTGAACGATTTCCCTGTCTCCTCGATCTTCATCTTTACCTTATAATTATTCTTGAAGGTCGCTTTCACATGCAACGGTTCCGGCATCGGGATCTGGGTAGGCACGTTATTTTTGAGCGAATACATATAATTCGAAGTAAACCCGCCACTGCCGCCGGTATCGGAAGTCACATAGATCTGGGGCAGATTGTCATGGATAAAATCGCAGAAATCCATCTTCGGATTATATCCGCCTTCCAGCGGAATCACGACCTGCGCCTGACCTTGTCCGACGACGGAGATAAACAGCTTGTCATAATAAGGGCTGTTCATGTCCGATTTCAAACCGACGAGGGAGACCATATCCGGCTTGCCGTCACCCGTGACATCAATCTCACGCGTCTGGATAAGCTGACCCTGTCCACTCTGTGGAGGCGCAACTTGGGATGGCGGTGGAGGAACCGCTTGCGTGTAGGCCTCTGCCGATCCACCAAAACTCAAAACACCGCTCAAGAGCATCCCCATTGTTGCTGCGCGCAGTGGGATTACCAAACTTTTTCTAAACCGAGACATGGTTCGCACTTCCCATCCTAGAATTCAATTCGGTTTATTATTTCAAATTTTTCCATAAGCTATGCGGCAACAACCGATTTACATCTGTATAATGGAATACGGAATGAAGAATACGACAAGAATTAATGAGGTGTTCCTTTTTGAAAATAGATCGTTTACTCGCCATTACCATGCTGCTGCTCAATCGTCGCCGGATAAGCGCCAAAGAGCTTTCGGAGCGATTCGAGGTGTCACTGCGCACCATTTACCGGGATGTGGAGGCTATTAATCAGGCGGGCATTCCGGTTGTTTCCTATTCAGGACTCAGCGGGGGGTATGAAATCATGGACCAATACCGGCTGGATCGTCAGTTCCTGTCTTTGGAAGAGCTGCAATCCATCATTACTGGCCTCAAAGGAATTCACGCTTCCGTCCCCGACCAAGAAATCAGCAATCTGTTGGATAAGGTCGGTGCGCTCGTTGCCAAATCCGAGCAACCTGCTGCAGCCCATCTCGGCAACCAGCTCATCCTCGACATGAATCCATGGGGCAATGGCCATCAGAATACAGCACAGCTTACAGCACTTCGCACCGCAGTCAAGGAGACACGGCTCATTACTTTCTCTTATCTCTCCTCACAAAGCGAATCGTCCGTGCGAACCGTTGAGCCCATGGGCATCGTGGTTAAAGGCTTCGGCTGGTATCTGTACGGTTACTGCTTGCTGCGTGCGGATTTCCGAGTATTCCGACTATCGCGCATGCATAACGTTGATGTACTCTCCCAAACATTCGAACGCAAGCAAGAAACGTTGGATCGACTCGACTATCGCCTAGGCCGTAGGGACTCCTCTACCCTGATTACACTCGTACTGCACGCGCAGCCGAATGTGAGGGCGCAGGTTGAAGACTATTTCCGACCGGAGGATGTCACCCTGCAGCCTGACGGAACACTGATGATTAGAGCGACACAGCCCGATGAACCTTGGCTGCATGGCATGCTGCTCAGCTATGGTCCAAGCTTACGCATTCTAGAACCCGCACATATCGCAGCTACGATCAGAGAGAAAGCTGAGAAAATTGTTGCCCTCTACCCGACTCACTGACATTCTGTTGTCAGCAATGATTGTCTATACTGGGGATATGAGGTGTGCATGACATTCAAGGCATCAACTCAACCATAGGCAGGTTTCAATGAAACTCTGCTCCTGCAAATGACGTATTCATACAGGAATGCGAATAAACCAAAGCTTCTACTTACGATGCCAGTTTCCCTGGCGACCCAATTTGAGGAGGACAACCCCCATGATTAAGATGATTGAAGATTTTGTAACTGAATATACCCGTGAAGCACAAGGTACCCAACGTGTTATGGACGTCCTGACAGACGCTTCCCTTGCTCAGAAAATCACACCTGAACTCCGTTCGCTTGGACAAATCGCTTGGCACATCGCCACAACGGTTCACGAGATGCTATCCCGCACAGGACTGACTTTCGCTGCACCTGAAGGGGAAGAGCTTGCTCCCGCTTCTGCCCAAACCATCGCAGACACCTACCGTTCTTCCGCTGCCGCAGCCATCGAAGCGATTCCGTCGCAATGGACTGACGCAAAGTTGTTTGAGACCAGCGATATGTATGGCGATCAGTGGCCTAATGGACTAACATTGCGCGTGCTCATCTCCCATGAAATTCACCATCGCGGTGAAATGATCGTCTTGATGCGCCAAGCTGGATTGCGCGTTCCCGACATTTATGGCCCGACACGAGAAAGCTGGGTTGAGATGGGGATGCAGCCGTTGGTGTAGGGTGATAGGTAAATAGTTAAGGATATTTATAAAAAGAAATACGAAAAGAGTTGTCTCAACAAGTATTTTTTCTCTACTTGATGGACAACTCTTTTTAATTACCTTATCAATCCTAGGTAACTTACGCTAAAATAGCTCGCACATTACGTAGTATCTCTGTCATACAAGCGGAGTCAACTGAAACACTTCCAACAACTTTCACCTTACGTTTCTTTACATCTAAACTCTTCAATTGATCCGTTAAAACAACACCAGTGAAAGGGAGTCCTTCTGGAAGAGGTACTTCAAAAGCATACCCTTTTACTTGGTTAGTAATTGGACACACTAGCGCAAATCCAGTCAATTCATTGAAATCAGTATCGGACAAAACAATTGCGGGACGGCGGCCAGCTTGTTCACGACCAGCTTGAGGGTCGAAGTCTAACCACACTAGGTCAGCACGGGCTGGAGTGATCAAATCAATTCGTCTCCTTCAATGCCTAAGTCAATTTCATCATGGCGAGGTGAATCCTGTTTTATTTTTGAAAGAAGACTTTTTAAATGTGCTTGCAGCTCTACATTTGAATCCTGTTGCTTTTTTATAGGCCGAAGCAATATATCGTTATCCGCTGTTACACTAATTTCAAGTTCGGCGCCCTCTTCTAGGTTGAGATGTTTTATTAATTGGTTTGGAATACGGACTGCACTACTGTTCCCCCACTTACTGAGCGTAGCAGTTGTCATCAAGATCATGTCCTTTCCCTTCATATAGGCCAAGTATATCCCACCGCCTTATAATTGTATATACATAAGATATACATTTATAAGTTTTTTGATACCTATATCTCACCCATTATTAGAGGAAAATGCTACAGCCTCTCCACCGAACCATTCTGATACCCCACGATCACCTGTTTCGCCATCCCGACAAAAAGCCCAGTCTCCACAACACCCGGAATTCCGTTGATTGCCTGATGCAGCCCAGCAGGATTCGGTATGCTGCCGAAATCACAATCGATGATATAGTTCCCGTTGTCCGTCACGAATGGCTGACGATCAGCAGTTCTAACTGTAGGCTTGCAGCCAAGCGCTCGAAGCCTCCGGATCGTCAATTCATAACCAAACTTTACAACCTCTACAGGTAGGGGAAATGCGCCAAGCTGTGCAACGACTTTACTTTCATCCACCACGATAATCAGCTTCCTACTTGAAAATGCAACGATTTTCTCCCGCAGCAGCGCACCTCCCCCGCCTTTGATTAAGTTCCAATCAGCGTCCACTTCATCTGCACCATCTATCGTGACGTCAATTTCTGAGATATTGGCAAATGCAATAAGCGGAATCCCCAATTCCTTCGCTAAGTTCTCGGAGGCCTCGGACGTGGCGACCGCCTGAATGTTCAGGCCATTGTGCACCCGCTCACCAAGACCTTTAATCGCCCAATAGGCCGTTGATCCTGTCCCCAAACCGACGATCATCCCTTCACGGATCTCCGCCACCGCTAGCTCTGCTGCTGCTTTTTTCGCTTCCACTTGTGCACGCTCCTCGCTTTCACTGTTTGAATGCTATCTAACCAGTTTAACATACATAGGAATATCCAACGAAGCATCGTTCGCGCAATCTGATATGCGGGAATTCTTCTCATGGGCTATACTGGAAAAAAAGGAGGCGATCCGCGATGCACAATAAAACGGTACTCATTACCGGAGCTAACTCCGGCATGGGCCTTGCCACGACGGTGGCATTGGCCAAACAAGGCGCCAACGTCATCATGCTCTGCCGCAGCAAATCAAGAGGCGAGCAGGCGCTTACTGAAGCGCGCCGCCAGAGCGGCTCTGAGCGCATCGAGCTCATGCTCTGCGACCTCGCTTCGCTGGCGAGCATTCGCGCTTTTGCGGCGGCGTTTCTAGCCAAACACGACGTGTTGGATTTGCTCGTGAATAACGCGGGCGTCGTCACCGTGAAGCGGAAAACCACAGCAGATGGCTTCGAGGCCATGATGGGCGTTAACCATCTTGGGCATTTTCTGCTGACCCAGCTTCTGCTGGACGCGATCATCCGCGCTCCGCAGGGGCGGATCGTTAATGTCTCTTCTGGCGCCCACAAAATCGGGCGCATCGATTGGGCGAACCCTCACCTGCAGCGAGGGTTCCGGGTCTGGAACGGATACGCCCAGTCGAAGCTGGCGAATATTTTGTTCACCCGCGAGCTCGCGAAGCGGCTCGCAGGCACTTCGGCCACGGCCAACTCGCTCCATCCGGGAGCCGTGGCTACAAGCATCGGTGTCGATCGCGACACCGGGTTTGGGAAGGCCGTGCATGCGATGCTGCGGCCATTTTTCTTGACGCCGGCGCAGGGCGCGGATACGGCGGTGTACTTGGCTTCGAGCCCGGACGTCAGTACGGTCAGCGGCGAGTACTACTACAGGCGGCAGATTGCGCCTGTTGCTGCCAGAGCGAAGGACGAGGCGCTAGCTCGTCAGCTCTGGGCTTGGAGCGAGGAGCAGGTAGGGCTAACCAGTGACGCGTAGCGTCACATGGCGGGATGCGCCCTTGCTGACTGCGGATAGCTGCTCCCCTATAAGGGAACGTTATAGGGGGCATTTACCTTATGTTCGGAGTGTGACGACCCTTGGACTTCTTTCGCAGTCAAGAATCACTGACCACGTTGCAATGGATTTTACGTGCCGTTGTAGGCTACTTTTTTCTACTCATCACCGCCAAAACCTTAGGCCAACGATCCATCTCTCAGCTGCGTTTTCTCGACTTCGTCATCGCCCTCATTCTAGGCAATATCATGGCGCACCCGCTCTCCGATGAGCACCTAGGTCTAACAGGCTCCATGATCACAACCATTGCGCTCGTCGTGCTCTATCTCCTAACCTCTTGGCTCAGTCTCAAATGGAACTTTCTCAAACATCTCTTTGAACCGTCACCGCTGACGCTTATTGAACACGGCAAGCTTCGCATGGGTGCTTTGCGTAAAGCCAAAATCTCAGTCGATCATCTCTTCTCTGAGCTTCGTAAACAACAAGTGGATGATATCGAGAAAGTGGCGCTCTCTCTGTGGGAGCCAGGCGGAATGGTCTCTGTCTTCCTTGAGCCCCCATATCAAACGGTGACAACCAAAGATTTAGCACTCCCCAGCGATCCGTTCTCCCTCATAAAGCCACTGATTATACAAGGTGCCTATGATAAAAAGCTACTCGCTGATCAAGGGAAGGATCTAGCTTGGCTGGAGTCGCAGATGCAGACTTTACAGGTGGATATGGCGCACGTCGTGCTTGCTACGATAGATTATCAAGATCAGATTCGCGTGTACACGGAGTTGGACACGCAAGGAAAAGACGAACTAACGCTGCATTAAGCGTTGGTACGTCTTTTTTTGTGGTTTTTTAGCTATAGGATCAGCGGTCTCCCAACTTTAGATGGATTTTGTACAGTTAATTTGCTCGTTTATGAGCTTTTTCCCATCTTAGATGGAAAACCTCCATCTATTTCCTCCCACTCCTCAACATTCCGGCGTTAAAGTGCAAATTTAGCTGTACTTTTTCCAGTTAATCACCTCAAAGGCGGCTTCTCAGCAAAATTAGCTACATAAAATCCAGTTATTCAAAATTTGCTGATCATCCACAGCGTTATGGAGGCATTCTGTTGATGGCGCTGCTGTGGGGACGATGCTACTGTGGTGAGGGTTATTAAAGTAGATGATGGTGTTACTAGAGGTGATGCTGCTACTTTGGCTGATGGTGGTTAGTATGGTTGACGATTCTGCTGTTGTTGAAAGTGTTACTCTAGGTAACGATGCTACTCGCGCTGATGGTGTTACTATGAATGACGATGATACTCTGGCTGGAAGTGTTACCATAGTTTACGGTGTTGCTTTCGGTGATGGTGTCACTGTGGATGAAGTTGCTTTTACTCTGATACTGAGCACAACGAATTGCTTATGTCCTCACCTAAGGCTAGCTGTTTGAAGATCTTGCGCACTCCATATTTCATATCCCTTATCCCGTTTTCCCCCTTCCATCGGACAACTCCATTATGTTATTATGTAATTACGTAATTAAAAAATTTAGATGAGGTGATCCACTTGACCACAACACGGGACTATGGCACTGAGCTAGATGCGTTGAAGACGCAAATGAACCAACTGGGACAGTTGGTTCAGCAATTACTGAAACGGGATGCAGCAGAGCACTCCCCGCCGACCGTGCACGCCGAAGAAATCTCCGCTTCTGCTGGGCTAGGCCGTTTATTTTATTCGGGTCAATATCGAGGAGCTACTGCAAACTATCGCTGGGAGCCGCAGGACAAACAAGTGAGCCAGTTACTCCAACTGGACGTTGATAAAACGGCCAAAGTGTTAGGAGCGCTTGCGCACAAGCAGCGTTTAGATATTTTACGATTAGTGTTACAGGAACCACTAACGGGACCTGAGCTTGTGGAACGCTTGAATATGGGAACAACGGGACAGCTTTATCATCATATGAAAGCTTTAGTTGGCGCGGATTTGCTCGTTCAAGAGGAGCGAGGGGGAACCTATGCGATCCCTGGACATCGCGTACTTCCACTGCTTTTACTTCTGGCAGCGACTTCCGATCTGATGGATACTACAGACTACATTGCCATGACGGAGGCAAGGACGAATGCCCCCGCCTACCTGGGAGGAACCGATGATGCTTATAACCCGCACCTGCTGCTTTGGGCGGTTGTGGAGAATTGCCTTTTAGAGCACCAGCATGGCACGTGTACAGAGGTTAATCTTATTTGGCATGAAGATGGCTCGATAACGGTATCTGACAATGGCCGAGGCATACCTCTTCAAGCTTTTCCTGGTGTAGAATTGCCGCGTGTGCAGTCTGTTCTGACGGATATGAACCACTTGTGTGGAAGCGCCCTGCTCTTCTCCCCTGGCAGTGAAAAAGGCATCAGCATGCCCATCGTCAACGCACTTTCCAGCAAGCTTACTGTTACGATCAAGCGGGATGGCTTCATTTTTCAACAACAATATAAGCACGGTATTCCTCAGAATGCGGTTCAAACGGTGGGCGTAACGAAAGAAACGGGAACGACTGTGACATTTTTGCCAGATCGCGATATCTTTCACAAGCCGTTTGACTTCCGTCTCCTGCAACAAGAAAGTGATGAGCTGGCCGCCAGCTATCCGAACTTATCTTTCAAGGTGTGGAGCGACTCCAACGTATAATCTTACCATGCACAAAGCCCCCGCCTCAGCTCAAGCTTCGCTCCTCTATATCGGGAAGCAAGCCCTGTACTAAGGCGGGGGATTCTGTTGCATCAATCACATAAACCGCTTTTCTACTTTTTTGCTAATAAATAGAGAAATCGCAATAAATAAGGCCACATAAATAAGCTGATAGGGATGATCCATGAACCGCTTCAGATCGTAGCCAATAAAACTAACGGACATGACCATCACTGCCTTCCCCGCAGCAACCGCCACTAAGAAAGAGCGGAAACGCATCCGCACCAGCCCTGCTGCCATGTTAATGACCACGAAAGGCCCCAAGGGAAATAGACTAAGGATAAAGACATAATTAAACGCTTGACGCCGCGCCCAGTTCAAACTCTTTTGGACGTTCGGTTTCTGCGACCAGCGCACGAGATAAGGGTGGCCTGCCACCTTTTTTACAATTGCAAATGTCACCAAACAACCGCACACAATACCGATCCATGAGTACAGAAAACCGAGCCATAACCCGTACACAGCGGCATTTACGCTAATGATCACCAGTGTTGGAAGCGGTGGAATGAAAGATTTCATAAAAGGAAGCAGCAGTCCCGGCAACGGACCGAATGAACGGTACTTGTCCAGAACCAGCATTAGATTCTCTTCGGTTAAATAAGATAAGAGCTCTTTGATATCCATATGGCGCGAAAAGTCGACAAGTTTCGACCTTTCCTCTCCTCTCGTTCATATGGCACGATTATAGCACGCCGTCCCCAACCAGCGCACGATTACGCATAAAACAAGCTGATACCGGATGCACCAGTATCAGCTTAGGACGGATTTTATATAAAATGTTCGCGTACTTATTTGAACTTATCAGGGAACTGCTTAATAATTCCGTCCGACAGCATATCTGCATACATGGTCATATGATCGGAATTTTTATCCGAAGCAAGGATGTCCGCTTTCCAATCCTTTTTTAGCCTTGAGGTGACTTGGTCGGTAACGAGCTGTAAGTGTGCATACAGCATGTCTTGTTGTTCTTTCTGTGACCAGTTCGGGTTAGCGGCGCTTAGAAATTTGGCGATATCATCTGCGTTCCGAAACCACTCTTTATTCATTTTCGCAAGCTCTGCCTGATTGCCAGCTTTAGCCGCATCCAGCACCCCGCCAGCAAGCAGGATGTGCTCCCTCAACAGCTCAGTCAGCTTATTACCCGCCGCATCTCCATAGTAAGGCTTGATCGCATCACCGATGTCTTGTTGATTCTTCAGCAGCCTAGCCAGTACATCCTTCTGATCTTCTAGCCCTGCAACCGCACTAACAATGTAGCTTCCTGTCCAGCCCACATGATCGACCCAAAGTCTCCTCATATCTTGCTTAAGCTTCACCTTCGCATCGCTCATGCACATCGCAGTACTAGGCTCTTTCCCAGCGGCGGCATGTGCACCTAGCGGCATGAAAGTGAAGGAGAACATCATCGTTACGAGCAGCGTTACTAATAGGAACTTTCGTTTCATTAAAACCTTCTCCTCTGCAAACAATTCTCGAACATGGTTTATTTTGAGCAAAATCAACTTATTTATGCCCTTCATGGCAATGGAAAAAGGACCCTCAGCAACCACGGGGCTCCTGATCCTATAGTTTTATTTACCTACTTACCTTAAATCCGGAGGTGAAGAAGCATCGATAGGACGATACGATTGCTGGTAAAGTAAAAATATTGCTACGAATAATCAAAATAAAGACAATGAAAGAAATTCATTCCTACTATAATTATATAGAGGATAGGTATATTCTTCTTATGGAAGATTCATAATGCCTATGAACGATAGGGGGATATGAAATGGATTTGGGATTAGCAGGAAAAGTAGCTCTGATTACCGGTGGAAGCAAGGGGATCGGATTGGTGACAGCGATAACGCTAGCATCTGAAGGCGCCCATATAGCCATTTGCGCTCGCAATGAGGATGATCTGCGCAACGCAGCAGCAAAGATCGCTGAGAAAACCGGCGCGAAAGTTCACTATATTCAAGCGAACGTTTCATCCGAAGCCGATTGTCAAAGAGCTGTTGCGGAAACCGTGGGGCACTTTGGGAGATTAGATATTTTGATCAATAATGCCGGCACCTTCGCCGCCAGCCCTTTCGAGCAAGCTACGCACGAGGATTGGACGCAGGATCTCGATTTGAAATTATTTGGCGCTATTCATTGTTCAAAAGCAGCGCTGCCTTACTTAAAAGAATCAGGCAAAGGAGCGATTGTGAACATGTCTACATCCTCCGCCAAAACCCCTACTGCGTCATCGCTGCCCACTTCGGTCAGCCGTGCAGCAGGCTTGGCGCTAACCAAGGCAATGAGTAAAGATCTGGCCTCCCACCATATTCGCGTGAATGCCGTTTGCGTAGGATTAATTCAAAGCGATCAGATCGAAAAGGGCTGGAAAAACCAGCATCCTGAGCTTACCTGGGAGCAATTCTCGCAGCTTCCCGACCATCAAATTCCGTTGGGACGCATCGGCTATACGCAGGAGGCGGCAAATGTAATTACGTTCCTCGTATCCGATGCCGCCTCTTATGTCACTGGCACAGCAGTGAATGTCGATGGTGGAAAAGGTGCAACGCTGTAATTCGTTGAGTTTGAAGACCCTCCCCCCTGATACAAACAGGATGGAGGATCTTCTCACAGCATTGGACTTCCAAAGAGAGCCTCAATCTGCTTACTGAGACCTTCTCTTTCTCTTATGGAAACCTTAATACCCACGTAGGAAGCAATGAAGCCATTGCCCTTACGTGGGTAACGATGCTGCTCTTTGGGCTTCCTCGTTCTCGTGACAGCTTCCTCTTGGCTTCCCCTAATGCTTAAAGCTGCTTTCGCAAAGCCCATTGACCGGCCTGAAGAATCAACTTCCGGTACGTCGGGTGCTTGAATGATTCCACATGGTGCCCAGGCATGAGATAAACAACTCGGCCCAAACCGTACTCATGCGCCCAGGCAGCAGGCCACTTCTTGCCCTCATGCATATATTCGAGCAGCACGGTCTTCTCTGACAACGGATCCATGTCGTAACGGTAAGGCTCCTCATCCATGCAGAAGGACTCAATCCCCTGCGTAATTTCGTGTTCGGCGGAGGTAAGGTGGAAATCCAAGGATGTATAGGGAGGATGTCCTGTAAATTTGGCGCCTATCAATTGACTCAGCTCATATCTCGCTTGCAGCGATACTCCATTATGTATAACAAGTAGCCCGCCGCCGCCGCTTACGTAGGCTAATACGCCTGCTACTTGCTCTGGCGTCACCTGAATCTTCCAACTATCGGTATAGGAAATGAATAGATCGAACGCTTTCAGCTGTTCAACCGTTAGCTTTTCCCTGTCCTCCGATATCTCCACATTGAGATGATCCTGGAACACATCCGTTATGTCATCAGCTACCGCTTGAAGCGGATGATATTTGGCGTTTGTGATGTCCCCCAGCAATAAAGCTTTTTGGTTGTTGTTCATATGCATACAAGCCCCTTTCGATCTGCTTACCAGTTCATTTCCTCTGCCTTGTAATCAAGGAAAGCCGGGTGCGTTAGTACTTCTTTGTTTTTTTGATACTGCAAGAGCGTTTCTACGATCTGTGAAGCCGCTTCTTCCGCTGCGACATCGGCTGAATCGTTTAATTTACCACTCATGTACGTCTTCATCCAGCCTGGATGAATGACAAGAACGCGTCCGCCTTTATGCTTCAATTGATTATGAACAATGTTAGATTGGATGTTTAATGCCGCCTTCGACATGCAGTAACCATACCAACTCTCCCGCCACGTTTGATTAATCTGTCCAGCTTCGGAAGAAATGTTGACGATCAGCTTGTCTTCCCCATTCATTAACAAGGATATGATCGCATTCGTCACACGTAACGGACCCAATGCATTCACATTGTACAAACCCATTACCGCGTTGAAATCGATCTCGCTAAAAATCTCATCGTCCTTGCCGCTGGCGATACCCGCATTATTAATAACGAGATCCAGCTTGCTCGTATACCCAGTGATCTTGATCGCGGCTTGCTTGACACTCTCGTCATCCGATACGTCCAAATCAATCGCGATTAGCCTTCCGTCATAGGCATAGACCGCTTTGTCGAGCTGGACCCAATCGCGCAAAAATCGTCCAGCGAACACAGTGTATCCCCTTTTTAACAGCTGAACCGCCAACTCATACCCCAACCCCCGGTCCGCGCCGGTTACAAATGCATATTTTGTCATGGTTAGTCCACCCCATATTTCTAATCTACACTTTGACACTAGTAAATGATTTCAGCTTCCTGTATTCAACAGGGGTCAGCCCATTATAAGACTTGAATATTTTGATAAAATAGCTCTGACTGTCATATCCCAGCAGCTCGCAAATTTTACACATTGGCTCATTGGTCATATCCAGCAGTTCCTTCGCTCTTTCCATTTTCATTCGCGTTACATACTCAATGAAGGTTTCCCCGGTTTCCTTCTTGAACAAACGGCTGAAGTAGCTGGAATTCAGAAACAGATGCTCGGCCACTTCCTCCAGAGAGATGCGCTTATCCAAATTCATAGACACATATTGCAAGGCATTCAGCACAGACAGACGCTTGCTCTGGTCCATAATCTCCCCTGTCACCGATATGGCGGAGTGGAAGTAATCGATAAGCCAATGCTCCAATTCCGTCATGGTATCGATCTCCAGGATATCCTTGTGCATCACATCGACGGAATACGTGGATCGGAAATGCTGCAAAGACTCTAATTTCAGTTTCAAATCCAGAAGCAGCTTCAATACCCAATCCTTCACCATCTCCGGTGGACAGGTTTGCTCCTTGAATACGTTCATCCAGCGCTTAACAGTTGGCAGCAAGGACGCTTCTTGTTTATCGACCAGAATGTCCCTGAACTCTTCATTGGCTTTATCGTAGTAAGAGAATACGTAGGCTGGGACAAGCTCCCGCTCTTGTTGTCTAGCAATCTCCCCTTCGCCTAAATAGAAGCGCTGCGCCGTGCTGCCCAGCAGCCCTCTAAGGCCCAGCTTCAGCTCTTCGGGGTTGGTGCTTATCGTTCCAATCAAGTAAGTCATCGTTATTTTTAAGAAACGGCGCAGTGCTCCTTGTATCATAAGAATCGTCCGCTTTGTTTGCTCATACGGATTCACCTTAAGACCTGGCGGATATAGAAACAGCATATAGGATTCTTTGGCATCATAGCTGGCATGAATCGCCCCGGAACGCTCTTTGTCCAAGACCTCTCGAATCACATTGTTGACAGCAAAGCGTAAAATATCGTTGGATACGAATCGCTGCGCAACGCTTCGGTAGTTGCTGATGAAGCCCATGACCGGCAGGCATACTTGCCCCTGAAAGCTTAAACCGAAGGCTTTGGCTTCCACCTGCCATTTGGCGGCATCCAGAATAGGCTCATGGATTGTGCTGCGAATAAACTTCTCCTTCATCATCTCTTTGCTGCGATCAACCAGATCAAGCAGATGTGTGTGAAGCTGATCTTGCTGTTGCTCTTGGTCCAGTTTCTCCTTGAACTGCAACAGCAGCTTCTCCAAATCTGCCGGATTCAGCGTATCCTTCAGCAGGTAGTCCTGAACATTCAGCTTCATAGCCTGCTGCGCATAATGAAATTCACTATGGCAGGACAGAATAGCGACCCGAATATCCGGTTTCCGCTGCTGCAGCTCACGAATGAGGTCCAGACCGTTCATCTTGGGCATGCCAATATCCGTAATGATAATATCCGGCATGTCCTCATCGCACGCTTCCAGCGCGCTCATCCCATTCTCATGAACACTGGTCAACTGCAAATCGAGGCGTTCCCAGGCAATGGCTTCCGATAATAATTCAAGAACAGGATAGTCATCATCCACCAACATCACTTTATACATCGCTACGCCCCTCCAATTCCCTAGGAAAAAGCATCGTTACCCAGCTTCCATTTCCGCGTTCACTGTCGATCTTCATTTCGAAAGCATCCCCAAAGGTCAGCTTCATCCGTTCCCATACATTAGGCAGACCTACGCTGGAGAAGCGGTATACATCCTCTCCCTCCGCCGTGTCCAAGCCTTTGCCAGTCAGCACAGTATGACGAAGCGAGGCTAATACGTGGGGCTCCATACCTTCCCCATTATCCTCAACAATCACGACGAATTGGCGTTCATTGACAACTGCCTTCAACGTAATCGTTCCAGCGCATTGGTTCAGCCCGTGAATAAGTGCATTTTCGATAATCGGCTGTAAAAAGAATCTCGGCACCTTCTGAAAAAGCACATCCGGCGACACATCCACTTCAAGATTCACCTTTTCCTTTTGCCGCATATCCATTAATTGCACGTACTCCTTGATGGTCTCCACTTCCTCGTGAAAGTAGATCAAATCTTGATCCTGAGAAATCGTCATTCTCAGCAGCTTGGAGAGTGAGCTTATCATTTGCGCGCTTTCCACATCCCCTTTCCGCAGCACCTTCATTCGAATCGAATTCAGGACATTAAACAAGAAATGCGGATTGATCTGTACCTGCAGCATGGCCAACTCTGCCTTGCGCTTGCGCGTCTGGGTGACTGTAATTTCAGCAATCATGTTTTTGATGTGATCCAGCATTTGATCGATGGACATGCCGAGGATTCCGATTTCATCTTTGCCCCGGATAAACGAGCGAACCTCCAAATTGCCTCGCCGTACCGTCGCCGCCACCCTACCAAGATGCGCCAGCGGTTTTGTAAAGGCTTGCAGGAGATACAACAGCAGCAATAAAAATACAAGAAATGAAATGACTTGATACATAAATACTTTCTTAAAAATAGAATCGATTTTGAAAATCGCTTTTTTATAAGGAATTAATGACACAAGCTTCCAATCCGTAACGCTTAGCGGGAGCGTAGTCAGCAAGTAATCTTCATTCTCAATACGAATGATATCCGAAGCATGTTCGGCTGCTTGCTTCACATAGGGAAATTTCAATCCAACCTGTTCGCTGTTCCTTTGGGAAAGGATGGTATCCGACTCATCCAGCAGCAAGGTTCCCTGATCTGAAGCAATTCGATTAAAAATTTGGTTCACTTGATTTTCCATGATGGTGACAATGACATAGCCGTAAATATCGAGCCCCTCGCCTCGCAATGTGCGGGCTACAGAGATTTGGTGGGCATTCTTCAATGATTTTTCCGTTGAAAACACGGTTGGCGCCGTCCCCACCCAGTAGGACTGAATCCCACTCAAATCTTTCAACTTACCGAACCAAGGCTCTTCAAAAGTTTGCATCGGATCATACTCATACAGCGGGTAATTCGTATAATACGTCCCGTTTTTCAATAAAATCGTCACATAACTTTTCTCACCTGTGAAAGTAATATTCGTGATTTTGCTGGTTATTTTATACCTGTCTGCAAATCTCCGATATTCAATATCGTCTCCCTGATATCCCGTTCCTGAAACTTCCTTCAAAATCGTATTAATTTCAGCATCCATTTGAATATAATTCGCAATATTCAGCATGTACTTGAGTAGATTCGTGACGTAGCCGTCTACCAGCTTTAGAGATTCCGCCGCATTGGATACCGCTTGTTCCTTAACGGCGTCCCGCGTTAAATAATTGTAGACCGACATCGTTATACAAGCCGGAATCAAGATGCAGACAACAGATGCAATCATCAGTTTAAATCGAAGCGTTCGGGGTGGCATCATTCTAGCCAGCAACTTCCACATCTGCGATTCCTCCCTTATTGACACCAGGAAGGGCTAGAATGCACCCCCTCCTACTTGCTTCTATTATAGCTTCTTATTTTTTATTGGCATCAATCAATTTTTGAACGCGATCTTTGGATTTTTTAATCATGGTGTCTATATCTTGCTTGCCAAAAATCAACAATTCAAATTCCTCATTGATCGCTTTATTGATTTCTGCTTGATACGTCACAGGAGGAATCGATTTGGCTGATTTATAACCCGTCATCACGTTCGTAATAGAGGCTTTATCCACCTTTTCCGGATTCTTCGTTTTGCTCAGAATGACATCGACAATTTTCCCCATTTCCTCCGGCTTTACTTTGCTCCATGATGGGATTTGTTTGCCTTGTACGATTTGTCCTTCTGTTGTATACCAACGAATGAACTTATACGCTTCTTCCTTATGTTTGGAATTGGCCGCTATGGCCATGTAATCTGTGATATACGGCGCGTAGCCGTTAGGATCGCCAGGCGCATTTTTTGGATACGGCGCTACAGCAACGTTGAAGTTCAGCGGGAATTGCTCGGTACCGCCAAGCTCGCTAGTAAACCAGCTGCCCATCAGAACCATGCTTGTCGTTTGGTTGAAGAAAGCAGGACGATAGTGCAGCTTTTGCGATATCCTTTCGTCATACGGAGTTAAAGATTTGTCTTCTTTCTCCATTTTGAGGTAAAGCTCAATCGTCTTTCTAAATAATGGACTATCGAGATTGGAGGTGCCATCCGCTTTCAAGAACTCCATATTATCCGGTTGATTGCCTAACTGCAGCTTCATAAACTCCATGAATCCACCATCCGTCGGCCCGTGGAAGAAAGCCCCGTAACGCTTCGTTGTACCCTCGCCTTTGGTCAGTTTCTTGGCATATTCCCTGAACTCGTCCCAAGTCCAATCCGTAGGCACTTTCAGTCCCGCTTGATCCAAATGGTCTTTGTTCAAGACAACATACCAAGGCGTAAGCTTCGTCGGAAGGGCGTAATACTTGCCGTTAAGCTGGGTATCTACCTTATATTCTTCACTAACCTTAAAACCTTCTTTGGCAATAAACTCATCCATCGGCGCAGCAATCCCTAAGGCAACCCGCTTCGCAAAGCTGGCTGGGTCCGTCAGCATCAACACATCCATCGTTTCCCCGGAGGAAGCGGCCAAATCGAGCTTCTTATTCGCCTCAGCCGTATCCCCTTTATCGCTAAGTTGAACCAGATCAATCTTAATATCGGGAAATTTCTTCTCAAAAGCCGGAATTGTCTCCTTCCAGTTATAGTTCGAGTCCATCCCGTGCGTCAAAAACCGAATCGTAACCGCATCCTTCGACTTCCCGCCAGACGGTGTGCTGTTCCCCTCATTGGACTGTGTTTTACTTCCGGTGGAACAACCAACAAGCAGACTTAGTGCCATAGTTCCTACAAGCAAAACCTTGAACACATTCTTTTTCAAGTGTACCCCTCCATGTTTTGTGATAGCGCTTCCACTACTTGCTCGATTATTGTAACAAGATCTTCTGTTCCTTCTATAAAAGAGAATTGACTTTTTTACCGATTATTTTGACTTTATAACGCCAATCGCTCTTTGTTTACGCCAACTACCCTTTCACGCCGCCCATTGAGATGCCTTCAATAACACTTTTCTGCCCTATCAGGAAAACGATAAGCAGCGGGAAGATCGCTGAAACTGCGGCAGCCATAATGAGGGAATAGAATTCTCCGTTAATGCTTGAGAATTTCTGCATAGCGAGCTGAATCGTATACAACTTATCTGTTCGCAAGAAAATTAATGGATTCTGATAATCATTCCACGTCCAAATGAATCGCAGAATGGCATATGTGGCTATAGCCGGTCGCACCAGGGGAAGCGCAATGCTTAAATAGATTCTGAAATGACCCGCGCCTTCCATTTTGGCCGATTCAATGTATTCGTTGTGGATGCCTATAAAAAACTGTCTCAACATAAACGTACCGAGCACACTAAAGCTATTAAGAATAATCAATCCCATATGGGTATCAAAAAAACCAGCGGAGCGGTATAAAATAAACTGCGGAATAAGAATAGCCTGCCCAGGTACCATATAGGTGGCAAGTACGATTAAGAACAGCCACTTACCTGCAGGAAATTGAACCTTAGAGAAGCCATAGGCGGCCAAACTGGAAACCGTGCAGGAGATCAGCGTCGTTAGTACACTAATTTTAATGGAATTCCAATAGTACGTATAGAAGGGATAATTACCAAACCACACCTCCTTGTAATTTCCCCAAGCATTCCAGTGGACAGGAATCCATTCAATAGGAAAATTAAATACATCCGCTTCAATCTTGAACGAGGCCGAAATCATCCAGAAAAAGGGCATTAGAAAAAGCAAGCTGAACAGAAACATGATGACAGTGAGCACTATTTTACGGTAATTCATGGCAGATTGCACAAGGCTTCCTCCTTCCTAATAATTGACCCATTTCTTTTGACCGAACCATTGCAGGATCGTAATTAGCAAAACGCAGAAGAACAAAACAGATGCCATCGAGGAGGCATAACCTATTTTCAAATTCACAAAAGCCATTTCATACATGTCCCACACCATCATCGAAGTAGATCTCATCGGTCCGCCTCTTGTCAGGATGGCTATCAAATCGAATACTTTAAAGGTAGCAATGATGCCGGAGACGAGTAGAAAGAAAGAGGTAGGCGATAAGAGCGGCAGTGTAATTCTCCGAAATTTCACCCAACCGTTGGCACCGTCAATGTCGGCCGCTTCATACAGGTCCTTGGGAATGTCCTGCAATCCGGCAATATAAATGATCATATTAAAACCAATCGATATCCATACGGATACCATCATTAGCGAAGGCAGTGCGTAGGACGGATCTGCGATCCATTTGGGCGGATTATCAATGCCGATAGAGGTCAGAAATTGATTTACAGGTCCTGTAGACGGATTGAACAGCACCATCCATACCGTCGCAACAGCTACCACACTAGAAATATAGGGCATGAAAAAAGCGACTTTAAAAAAACTTTTGAAATAAATATGCTTCTCGATCAGAATCGCGAGCAGCAGAGCAATCCCCATATAGATCGGGACCGTCAGTAAGAACATGGCATTATTTTTCATCGACTTCAAAAATGTGACATCGCTCATCAGGGTTTGGAAGTTGCTAAAACCAACCCATTTGAAACCGCTAAGCCCCATGATAAAGTTCCAATCCGAGAACGCTATCAGGAATGTAGCTATAATAGGAATGAGCGTTAAAAACGTAACGCCTAGAATCATAGGACTAACGAACAATAAACCTGCAAACGATTCTTTGCGCTGCAACGATCCTAGACGTCGCTTGGAAACCGGTCTATCCATGGAGACTACCGAGGAATTGTGGTTCATCGCATTCACCTCTCTACTGAAATTTGTTGGGCAGACCAATCGCGAATCTTCTTATCAGATGGAAGCAGGAAGCCCATGCCGCCCAATAACGGCATAAACGAGCAGGCTGTAATTACCAGGGTCAAACTTGTTGCGTCAATCAGCCCTCCCAATGCTACAGCGCCAATCGCCCCCATGCCGAAGGAAAGCCCTGTAATCAAGCCCGAAACGGTTCCCACCTTGCCAGGTACCAACTCCTGCACATACACTACCGTGACAGAAAAACTGCTATGATTGAGCACACCGAGTAAAAATAATAACGGATAAGTCCACAGCTCATTGGCATGCGGGAGCAGCATAGCGAACGGAGCCGAGCCGAGCAGTGAAAGCAAAATTACATTTTTCCGGCCAATTCGGTCTGACAGCGGGCCTCCCACGAATGTTCCGAGAATACCTGCTCCCAAATAAATGAATATATACAGCTGCGCTGTAGGTACGGATATTTGAAAATGCTCAATCAAATAGAATACGAAATAGGTCGAAATACTAGATCCAAACCATGACCTGGCAAAAGCGATGAAAATAATCAGAATGATGGCATATCGGATCGCTTTCTTGTGCTTTTCGTCCATCGGCCTGGCGTTGGCATTGCCCTTTTTCACTGGAATGAGCGATAGATGCGCTCTATACCAGCGTGCAACCCGCAACTGAATAGCTATGCCTATAGCTGCTAGCAGTGTGAACCAGATGGCTCCGAATTGTCCATATGGGAAAAAGATCAGTGCCGTCATCAGCGGCGCAAGCGCGTTGCCCGTGTTGCCTCCAACCTGGAAGATGGATTGGGCCAAGCCTCTGCGCTGCCCGGCAGCCAAGTATGAAATCCGTGATCCCTCCGGGTGGAACATTGCCGAAGCCACGCCTACACAGGCAACAGCGGCGAGCACCATCGCATACCCCGGGGCAAAAGCCAGCCCCAGCATGCCTAGAAGGGCGATCGCCATGCCTATAGGCAGTAATTTCGGCGTAGGTCGCGCATCCGCATACATGCCGACAAAAGGCTGCATTACCGAAGACGAAAAATACAAGATGAACGTAATGATTCCTATTTGCGTAAACGACAAATGCAGCGAATCCCTCAAGATCGGGTAAGAAGCCGGAATGACGGCTTGCAGCGCATCATTGATCAAATGAGCCGAGCCTATCGCAAAAAGGACCGGATAAATCGTGGGTTTTGCCTGCTGTTCACTCATGGCAGTCTATTATCTCCTTCTACTAAATTCATCCTCATCTGAACCTCCCTTGTCTTCTTCATAGCTCTCATTATAGGAGAAGGGGCTTAGGCAACTTTGCCACTATTTTGATTTTCTTTTGTAGAATTATGACTTCTTCTCGCTTTCTTGGAGGATGGATTCATGTACTATACACCTTGACGACAAAAAAAAGACAAGTGCAACATACACTTGTCCCTTATTATTCAGAGAAACGTTATTAGTTAAGTGCCTAATTAGACTAACTTTACATTTTGCTCATGAAGTGATATCTTCGCGCGAGGGCGATGGTGAAGCACATAGTACAAAGCAGCAGATAGCAAGGGAACGAGCCCTGCGACGACGTACATCATGCGATAATCCGATACTGAAGCAATCATACCCATGACATAAGATCCTAAGCCGTACCCGAGGTCAAAAAGCAGAAAAAATGTCCCCGTGGCACTCCCTCTGCGGTGCTCAGGGGCTAGTTTCATCGCTAGTGCCTGAAAACACGGCAGCAGTGCCCCATAACCCACGCCCATAATGACACCAGCTACCAAAACCATCGCCCCGGAGTGCGCTTGGCTTAAAAGCAGCATTCCTACGGCAAACAAGATAATCCCGGGGTAATACAGGTAATGTTCATTGTAGGAGTCAAATATTTTCCCAATCAGCGGCCGGAACACGACAATCATCAGGGCAAACACGACAAAGAAGGTGCCTGCAACTTGAGATTGATGAATTTCAACCGTAAACGAGGACATAAAGCCAGATAACGAGCTATAGGCAAAAGCTAGAATAAACCCGACCACCGAGATCGGCAGCGCCTTAGGTTCGATAAAATCACTCCATTGCAAGCGTCGTTTCTCCCGTTCTTCAGGCACAGTTGCCTGCAACGCTTCTTGCTCTTGCTTCGGTACTCGCATACTTAGCGTGAAGAGGAGTGAGAGCGCGGCAATCACACAAATAGCTATAAGCAGCACATGGATGTTCTTATCTTTCCACAAAAACAACCCCATCGCAGGCCCGATAACCATCCCGACGCTCATGAACATGCTGAAATACCCCATCCCCGTGCCCTGACGGGAGTTGGGTACGAGTGACGATGCAATCGTACTCGTCGCCGTCGAAGCAATAGCATAACTCATCCCGTGAATTAGGCGAATTAGCATAAACATGAACATGCCTTTGGCACCAAAGTAGCTGATGCAAGCCAATAAGAAAATGACCATTCCGATGATGGCCATCTTCTTTTTACCATATCGATCCACCCACTGTCCTGAGAACGGTCTAATCAACACCCCACCGATGACATAAATCGTAATCGATAACCCCATCTGTTGCTGACTACCATGCAAACCATCCTTCACATATAGGGGAAATGCCGTAGCAAGAATATAAAAAGTGAGAAACATGAAAAAGCTGCTCATACATACAACAACGAAATTTTTGCTCCAAATTCTCTCTCTAGTCAACATATGCGCTCCATTCTCCACCAAGGTTTTCTGTCTGTTGAACTAGTATAAGAGGGAAAACTTATAAAGTATAATACATATTATATGATAGAATGATCACATCAAAGTTATGTGTAAAGCGAGGAATCAGCATGGAATTCCTACAACTTCATTATTTTCAGACCGTCGCACGCCTTGAACATATGACTCAAGCGGCCAAAGAACTCAATGTCTCCCAGCCTTCCCTTAGCAACTCTATCCAGCGGCTAGAGAAGAAGTTAGGTATCCCTTTGTTCGAACGTCAAGGTCGGCATGTGAAATTGAATGCCTTCGGGAAGACCTATCTCCGCCGCGTTGAGCAAGCTTTCCTAGAGTTGAAAGAAGGCGAACGGGAGATCAAAGATATGGCTGGACTCGACCATGGCGTCGTTTCCCTTTTTGTATCACTCCCGTATGTACTGCCGACTCTTCTCAAGGAATTTCTGACCCATCACCCCCATGTCCGAGTCATCCAGCGACAGTTGGCTTCTGCCTTGGAAATGAAGAATGATCTCGAGAATGCCGAAATCGATTTCTGTATCTCTTCTACACCGGTAATCGGACCGGATATTGAATGGCTTACACTCGTCGAAGAAGAGCTGTATTTGACAGTCCCGAAGGGGCACCGCTTTGCCGCCAGAGACAGTATTCGCTTAATCGAAGCTGCAAATGAACCTTTCATTTCGCTATCCTCTCAAGCGAATTTCCGGGAAATTACAGATGGCTTCTGCCGTCAGGCGGGGTTTGAGCCCCGCATCGCATTCGAGCTTGAGGAAGTCAGCGCTATTCAAACGTTAGTCGAAATGGGGCTCGGCATTACGTTCACCCTTCCACTATCCCTAGGGAGAAGAGCTTCCAATCCTGATACTGTTCAGTTAAAAATAACAGAACCCTACTGCCACCGTACCTTCGGTATCGCCTGGAATCGCAAGCATTACCTTTCTCAAGCCGCCATTCATTTCCGTGAGTTTGTGATTGATTTTTTTAAGCGAAGTTAGGGGTAACGATGAAGAGACCCCCGGCAAGCTGCTGCTGGTCTCTCTTGTTTTAGGGTCTCCGCTCGAAAGCGAGACGCACAGCCAACCCCGTCAACACACTGCCCATCAGCCATCGCTGAATCTGCAGCCATAACGGTCGCTTGCCAAACCATCCGGCGATTCGGCTTGCCGTTAGTACAATGATGAGGTTCACTGTAAAGCTCACCGTGATTTGCGTAAGTCCAAGTAGCCCACTTTGCAGCAGTAACGAGCCCTTAGCAGGGTCCTCGAACTGAGGAAGGAGCGACACATACAAGACCGCAGCTTTCGGATTGAGCAGATTGGTCATGAAACCCATGAGGAATAGCTTCTTAGGCGGGTCAACGGGTAACTCCCGAGCGGTCAGCACCGATCTAGCCCCTGGCTTAACCGCCTGCCAAGCTAGCCATAGTAAGTATGCAGCTCCGGCCAGCTTAACCGCGTCAAAAACCATCGGAGCCGCAATAAATAACGCCGAAAGACCTAACATCGTAGTCACGATGTAAACGAGGAACGCAAGAACAACACCTAATAGTGAGATAATCCCCGCCATCCGTCCCTGCGTGACTGAGCGTGAAATCAAGTAAATCATGTTAGGACCTGGTGTGCATACCATACCAAGTGAAACTAAGGCGAAGGCTAGCAGCGTCGTGTAGGTCATGTACTTGTCGTCCCCTTTCTTTATTGGTTTAGTAGGTGTAATAATAGAATAATTATTCATTTTATTGTATTTTTATACATATTAGACAGAGTGAAGGTATGTGTCAATAGCAGGGGGAAAATAAGAACATGTTGAGCCTCTTTCGTTCCAGTAATGACGTTGACAACCAAACTGTATTAAACGATAATGAAGTCATAGCGTTCGAGGAAGCACCTCACAAAGTTAAACACACAGCGTGTTTCTTTGATGAGGTGCTTTTCGTTTAGGAGGAGTGGATAAAATATGGATACTAAGAAGAAGGCAATGGATCGAATCAAGGAATTTCCCGTGACTTATGAGATTTACGCAGCGATGCCGGATGATGGGAAGCGTTATGAAATTGTGGATGGGATTATGGAAATGATGTCGCCAGGACCATCTACGAAACACCAAGCCGTAAGCGGGGAATTGGAATTCGTATTAAAACAACATTGCAAATCGGACTATGTGATTTTTGATGCTCCACTTGACGTCATTTTAAGCGATACGGTTGTACTCCAGCCGGATATCATGATGATCCACCGCAGTCGGTTGCATATCGTGACAACCCGAGGAATTGAAGGACCGCCAGATCTAGTTGTGGAAATTCTCTCGCCAGGCTCCCGTAACAGGGATAAGGTGATTAAGATGAAATCCTATGCGAAACATGGCGTACAGGAATATTGGATCATTGATACGGAATCTCGTACGTTAGAGCGTTATCGTCATCGTCAAGATAACAGCGAACTGTACGTGCTCCAAAATCTATTCGAAGGTGACGATAGGGTGGACTCGGCAATGCTTCCCTGTGTCTCATTTGTCCTCAGCGACATTTTTAAAGAGATGCTGAGCTAGGCTGGGAGAGTCAATCCTTGTGCATAGTAACAAATATACAAAAAAGTCTTACGTAATCAGTTACGTAAGACTTTTCACCAATCTTTATTCTATGCTTCCAACGGATGAACCGCCTCATGGAGCAGCTGATCCAGCTCGGCGGCGTAAGCCGCTGTCTGCGCTTCGCTCCAACCGAAGCGCTCCGCCAGGAAGGCCGTCGCCGCAGCCTTCCACTGCCTTGCCCACGCGATGTCGAAGAAGAGGGCGCCCGTGCGGCGGATGAAGAAATCCGCCGGCTTCACGACCATCTCGCGCTCCACCGCGTACACGAGCGCAGCGAGCACCGCGGCAGGCATGCCCCGCTGCGCCGCCTCATCCCTGTACTGCTCCAGCAGCACGAATACGGTGTCCACGTTGGACCCGTATCGCTGTGCGAGCAGCATCGTCTCAGGCTCGCTTAGCCCCAGCCGCAGGCCTTGGCTGACCTTGCTGCGCAAGAACGGCGCCAGCTGCGCGGAACCGCCCACATCGCCGCCGGATATCGGCAGCGTCTTCGTGCGGCTCGGCGGGAGCTCCGCCGAGACCTTGCCCTCCGCCACCAGCATGGCGGCGATCTGGTTCACGACCGACTCCGCCATTTTGCGGTAGCCGGTCAGCTTGCCCCCGGCCATCGAAATGAGGCCGGAGCCCGACACGAAGATTTCGTCGCGACGCGAAATCTCGGAAGGGTCTTTGCCCTCCTGATGGATCAGCGGGCGCAGCCCGGTCCAGCTCGATTCGACGTCGGCCTCCGTCAACCCGAGGGACGGAAACATCTCATTCGCGGCGCGAAGCACGTAGGCGCGATCAGCCAGTGTAATACGGGGATTCGCAATATCCCCTTTGTAGTTCGTGTCGGTCGTGCCGACATAGGTTTTGCCATCGCGAGGGATCGCAAACACCATCCGCCCGTCCGGCGTATCGAAATAAATCGCCTGCCCCAGCGGGAACCGGCTCTGATCAAAAACCAAATGCACCCCTTTGGTCAAATGCAACGTTTTGCCCTGCTTCGAACGATCCATTTCACGAAGAGTGTCCACCCACGGCCCAGCCGCATTGACGATTTTACTCGCATATAGCGAATAAGAAGCGGTTTGACCGCTCACATCTTTCCCCTCTGATCCGGCAGCCAGCTGATCCACAACCCGTACTCCAACCAAGGTGCCGTCTTTCACGATCAATTCCTCAACTTTGGCATAATTTACAGCCATCGCGCCGAGTTCTACCGCTTTTTTCATAACCTCAATCGTTAACCGCGCATCATCCGTACGATACTCCACATAGTAACCGCCGCCTCTCAGATCCTTCTTCTTGAGTAAAGGCTCGTGTTGCAACGTCACGTCTGGACTGAACATCTTGCGTCGTTCCGAACGTTTGACTCCCGCCAAGAAATCATAAACACGCAGCCCGAGCGATGTGGAAAGTTTGCCGAACGTACCTCCTTTGTAGAAAGGCAACAGCATCCACTCAGGCGTCGTCACATGAGGACCATTTTCATAGACAATCGCACGTTCCTTGCCGACTTCGGCTACTACTTTGACATCCAGCTGCTTCAAATATCGCAGACCACCATGCACCAATTTCGTCGAACGACTCGACGTCCCCGAAGCATAATCCTGCATCTCAATCAACGCCGTGCGAAGCCCGCGACTCTGTGCATCCAGCGCAATACCTGCGCCGGTAATCCCTCCACCGATGACAATCACATCGAATTGTTGCTGCGCCATCGCTTCCAGCGTCTCTTTTCTTTGCAATCCGCTAAATGGATTTCTTGCTACGTTCGTATGTTGTCCAGCTTCCATTTGACCTGTTGACATGTGAATCTCTCCCTTTTTATGAATATGAAAAAACCACAACCTACCTATCACGTTTGCACGTTTAGGTCCGCTGTGGTTTCTCCTAGTCTCCAACCGAGTATGAACTTGTTACATGTAGTATACCACGCAATGCTTTTATTTAAAAGCAATTGCGGCATTTACCGCCTTTTTCCACCCGCTGTACAATGTTTCTTGCAAATCCGCTGCCATTTCCTGCTCAAAAGCCCGATCCACCTGCCACTGTGCGGCAATTTCCGCCTGATCTTGCCAGAAGCCAACCGCTAGTCCAGCCAAATAAGCCGCCCCCAGCGCCGTCGTTTCATTAATAACCGGGCGCTCAACCTTCACACCCAGCATGTCACTTTGGAACTGCATGAGGAAATCATTTTTTACTACACCGCCATCGACCCTAAGCTTCGTCAGCTCAATACCTGAATCATCTTCCATTGCCTGCAGCACGTCTTTGGTCTGATAGGCGAGAGATTCCAGCGTTGCCCGGATAAAATGCTCCTTCGATGTCCCCCGTGTCAGCCCGAACACCGCGCCGCGCACATCACTGTCCCAATAAGGTGTCCCAAGCCCGACAAATGCGGGAACTACGTACACACCTTCGGTGGACACGACTCTTTTGGCATATTCCTCAGAATCCTTCGCGGATTTGATCATGCGCAGTCCATCTCGCAACCACTGAATCGCCGAACCTGCTACGAAAATACTGCCTTCCAGCGCATACTCAACCTTCCCGTTCAAGCCCCATGCAATGGTCGTCAAAAGGCCGCTGCGCGACGGAATCGCATGATTTCCTGTGTTCATCAGCATGAAGCAGCCGGTGCCGTAAGTGTTTTTGGCCATGCCTTTTTCAAAACACGCTTGACCGAACAAAGCCGCTTGCTGATCACCAGCCGCTCCTGCAATTGGAATCGCTGCTCCGAAAAATAAACTTTCCTGCGTATGTCCATACACCTCGGAAGAAGAACGAACCTCCGGCAGCATCGCTGCTGGAATGTTCAAATGCCTCATCAGCTCCTCATCCCACTTCAGCTCATGAATGTTGTAAATGAGTGTCCGCGAAGCGTTCGAGTAATCCGTAACATGGGCCTTGCCGCCAGTGAGCTTCCAAATAATCCAGGTATCCATCGTGCCAAAAAGCAGATCCCCCTGCTCGGCCCTCGCTCTAGCTCCCTCGACGTGGTCGAGGATCCATTTGATTTTGGTCGCGGAGAAATACGCATCAATCAGCAGCCCCGTCCGCTCACGAAACAAGTCGCTTAGGCCTGCTGCTTTCAGTTCTTCACAAATGTCCGCCGTCTGGCGCGACTGCCACACAATCGCATGGTAGACGGGCATCCCCGTATGCTTATCCCACACAACCGCTGTCTCCCGCTGGTTCGTAATGCCGATTCCGGCAATCTCGGCAGGCTGCACGCCAGACTCGGACAACAGCGTCGCAATCACACTTTGAATCGACAGCCAAATTTCGTTCGCATCATGCTCCACCCAGCCTGGTTTCGGAAAATACTGCTTAAACTCCTGCTGCGAGGTATGCACGATACTTCCTTTTTGATCAAATAAAATCGCTCTAGAGCTTGTTGTCCCTTGATCAAGGGAAAGAATATATGAGGGCTTAGTTCCCGTTGTTGTCATGATTCATTATGCCTCCTTGTCACGCCATCGTAATGCTTCCAGAGTTCATGGTTCGAGGTCGTCACCGCCGTCGCACCTGCCGCAAGCGCCCCCTCCACATCCTCAATGGAACGAATCAGTCCGCCTGCAAAAATCGGAATACCCGAACGCTCCTTCACTTCTCGGATAATGTGCGGAATGACGCCTGGCATAACCTCAATGTAATCGGGTTGCGTGCGCTCGAGCAAGGTGTAGCTTTTGTCCAGCGCCGAGCTATCCAGCAGAAAAAGCCGTTGTATCGCCAGCAAGCCGTTCTGCCTTGTCTTCGTAATCACATTGCCACGCGTCGAAATGATGCCTGCAGGGCGAATGCTTTGGCATAGAAATTCAGCCGCAAACTCGTCGTTCTTCAGTCCCTCGATCAAATCCGCATGAAGCAGCATCTTCTTCCCATGGGCCCGGCTCAGGTCCACAATGCTTTTGAGCTGGCCAATATGACTGTCAAGCAGCACGATATACGTGTAAGACGACTTCATGAGCTTCTCTAAATCCTTCATCTTACGGATGGCTGGTAAAATACACTGTTCCTGCAGCGACATGCGCTTCACCTCAATTTCCTGAACGTCTATATTTCCACGAAAAAAGACTCACCAAGATTTGCCTTCTCTTATTCAAAGGGCAATCCGAGTGAGTCTCCATTTCTCCGTCACATGATATTAACTTACTTGTATTTTACTGAAAGAGGGGATACCGTGTCAATGGCCGGTGGTTACCACCTTCTGAGTTTAATTAGCTAAAGCCTTGCGTACGGCCAAAATATACTTCGACTGATCAAGCGGGTTCACACCGCGCCGTTTGCGCTCTGCATGAACATCGGGAGGGCTTGGCTGATACCCTGCAAAAGATGAGGTAATCACGCCGCGCCCGCCCGACATTGCGCTTAGCTTCACGGGATATTCAAGGGACGTAGCCACAGGCAACCGCCCCTCAAGGACGAACCTCCCTCCCGCGATGCTAGGCGGATCAAAGGCTGCCCGCATCTGCACGAGGTCGCTCAGCACCTTACCGCCGAATTCCTCTGGCACGGTAATGCGCACCTGGAGCATCGGCTCCAGCAGCGTCGTGCCTGTATGCGCAAGGCCTTGCATGATGCCCATTGGCGTCGCGACGGCAAAATCGAGCGGATGGGTGTGCCACACATGATGCTCACCTTCGAGGAGCGTCACCCTCACATCGGTGACCTCCCAACCGAGCAGCCCCTGTTGCAGCGCCTCCGGCACGCGGCGCGCCACTTCATTCTGGTACTGCACGAGCAGCTGCTCACCGCGTACCTGGGACTCGTACACGAGCCCGCTGCCTGGCGCGCCAGGCTCGATGCGAAACCGTAAGATGGCCCAGCAAGGCTTGGGCATCGTATAGGCAATGAAGCCTTCGCCGGTTTGCGAAGGCGTTTCTTTGTAGATGACGGAAGGTTGGTCGAACCTTGCCGCTAGGCCAAAGCGTGAACTCAAGAGACTCGTCAGAATCTCGAGCTGGATCGCGCCCATGACCTTGACGTGCAGCTCACGCTCGTCCTGCAGCCATTGCAGATCGAGCAGCGGATCTTCGTCCGTGAGCTCCTGCAGGGCCGCAACGAGCGCAGGGTACTGCGCGTCGCTCTCGGCGTGCACCTGCACGGTCAGCAGCGGCACCGCCATGCGCGGCGCAGACGGCACGCTGTCCGGCCGGCCGAGCACATCGCCGATCCGCACCTGCGTCAAGCCGCAGACGGCCGCGATGTCGCCAGCCGTGACGACCCCGAGATCTTCGGCTTTGCGCCCCTCAATGCGGCGAATCTGGGTCACCTTCTCCTCCACGCCCTGCGTGGCGTTGATGACGGTGTCCCGGTTACGAATCGTCCCCTCGTAGAGGCGGACGTACGCCATGCGCCCCATGGTCTTGTCGCGCTCGACTTTGAAGACCACAGCCGACAGCGGCTGCTCCGCATCGCCGTGCGGCTCAGGCAAGTAATCGAGGATCGCTGCGAGCAGCTCTCGGATGCCAATACCTTTGCTGGAGGCGCCGACCAGCAAAGGGAAAGCCTCCCCCTGCCGCGCGTATCGCTGCAGGGTAGTCTTGACCTCGTGCGCCGCGATGGGCGCACCTTCGATATAGCTCGTGAGCAGCGGCTCATCGAGCTCGGAGAGCTTTTCGACCGCGGCTGCGAGGTCGAATCCATGTGGTGCGCCGTCTGCCGGCGGCGCGTCATCCAGCACGTTATGCGCGCCGCGGAACGTGTCCTCTAGGCCGAGCGGTGCATAGATCGGCACCGCCATCCCCGTGAGCTGCTTATGAATCTCTTGCAAGACGCGCTCGGGGTCAGCCCCGACACGGTCTAATTTATTCATATACAGCAGCGTTGGGATTTTAAGCGATTGCAGCGCGTGCCAGATCATTTCCGTCTGGGACTGCACGCCTTCTACAGCGGAGATAATCAGAATCGCTCCGTCCATCACGCGTAAGGAGCGCTCCACCTCCGACAAAAAATCGACGTGACCTGGTGTATCTACCAGGTTGATCCACGTATTTTGCCACACTAGGCTTGTCGTTGCACTGCGAACCGAAATTCCACGCTCACGCTCCACGTCTAGAGAATCCGTCTGTGCCGTCCCGGTATCTACACTGCCTAGCGCCCGAATACGACCACTCACATACAGCAAATGTTCCGTCGTTGTCGTCTTCCCCGCATCAACGTGTGCGAATATCCCCACATTCCTTCTCGACGCTATGCGTTTCTCCTCTGTCATACCAGCTCCGGCCCCTTTGGCATTCATTCTTTCTTCCATTATACTCAAAGTGAGACCATTTGGATAAGCCATCCACTTCTTCTTGAGAGAATATGTAGCGAGCATGTGTTGTTGAACCTGATTTTTTCCGAGGAGGATTCATTATGCACCAACAGCCTACCGTGCCTACTACGACCATTGCCCTTCATAACCAGCACCCTGCCATTATCGCCCTATCGCAAGCGGACCCGAAATTAGCTAGATTAATCGAGCTCATCGGTGAGCTCACACTTACGCCAAGCTTTCGCCCCTACGAATCTCTCGTTATGTCGATCATTTCCCAACAGCTCTCAGCCAAAGCCGCATTAACGATCAAATCGAGAGTCCAACAACTCATCCCTTCCATTACTCCAGAGGACATTCTAGCCACAGACGAGGAAGCCATCCGCCAATGCGGAGTCTCCTATCCCAAAATCCGCTACATCCGCGACCTTAGCACCAAGGTATTGAACGGTGAAGTCATGCTGGATCAACTGCAGGATGTAGATACCACAGAACTTTTGAAGCAGCTAACAAGTGTCAAAGGGATCGGCGTCTGGACCGCTGAAATGTTCCTAATCTTCACCTTAGGCCGACCCGACATTCTCTCGCTCGGCGATGCAGGTCTGCAGCGTGCTGCCCGTTGGCTGCATGCGCTTCCCGAGCGCTCAGATAAAAACTACTTAGCCATCGCCGCCGAAGGCTGGGCGCCTTATCGCAGCTTCGGTTCCCTCTACTTATGGCGCGCCATCGATACGGGCCTCGTGGATTCTGGCCTGCCGGTGGAGGTATGTGAGCCACGCATCTATACATAAAAAGGCGCAAGCAGCCCTAGCAGGACGTACTTGCGCTTCTCTATCCACAACCCAAGCTTCCCCACGCAGCTGCGCCTGAGGTATCATCAACTAATTTAAATGGATTATATGGTGTTAATTGGTCCGAATATCTCCCGTAAACAAGAATAGATGCATTTCTGTAGGTAATTTCATCCCAAATCGCCAGATCCACTAAATCTGGCGATTTTAACTGTACTTTTTCCATCTAATTGTCCAGCTTGATGATTTACAGCCAAATTAACTGTATGTTTTCCATTAAGTTAACCGTTATTGGCCCGCCGCATCCCCACGCAACCCACGCAAATACGTCTGCAACAATCGACGCAAGCTCTCGTCCCGATCGAGACCCATGCGGAAACCATTCCGATGCTCGAGGGAGGCGAATCCATGCACCATGCTCCGAAAGCCGCGCACCACATGCAGGGCATCTTCTTCACTAAGTCGGTACGGCGCAAGGATGCGGAGCAGGAAACCCACAACCCCCGCACCGACCTCTTTCAGTTCAGGATCTTCATAATCGGGCAGCGCGGAGATCGCCTCGTACAACCCAGGCTGTTTCCGAGCGAAATCCACATAAGCTACACCTGCAGCCAACAAGGCTTCGTCCTCAGCTTTGCCAATCACGGCTTCGATCATCGCTTCTTTCACGAGGATAAGGCCTCGCTTAGAAAGCTGCTTTCGTAGATCAGGCAAGCCCTTGATATGATTGTAAAGGGAAGGTGTTTTGATCGTTAGTTTGGACGCTAGTGCAGCTAACGAAAGCTGCTCAATCCCCTGTTGATCTGCAAGTTCTATCGCCGCTTGCAAGACTGTTTCTGCATCTAATCCTTGTCGAGTAGCCATAATGTGCCCCTTTATACTATATTGTCGCTGTTGCGCTTTGAAATTTCGCTGTTGCTTCTTCCAGTGCTGCATCCATCACCGCTTCTGGTTGCTCAATCATGCGTCCATGTCCGATTGCCAATAAGCTTGGCGCTAGCTCCCTCAATCTGCGCGCACTCGCCAAGGAAGCTTCCTTACTCCACGTCGCCATGGCAGGAAACGGGAACTTCCATTTGACCACACCGGATACCGCTACCCCGCCCCTCACCTGAAAAGCATCTCCGGCGATCAATGCACGGCTCCGCACATCGAGGAAAGCCATGGAGCCTGGTGTATGACCAGGTGCAGCGAATGCTTGCAACGAACCGATTCGATCCCCGTCAGCCAACAACACATCAGGTTTCGTCTGAATTCCTTTGGGAATGCCACCTTTAATCGGAGTTTGAAGCTCATCCGGCTCCAATTCCACGTTGCCTGCCAACAACTTCGCATCCCTTCTGGAGATGTATACTTGGGCATGAGGCAATTCTTTTTTCAAACCGTCTAGTGCACCGATATGATCCCCATGCGCATGTGTGAGAACGATACGTGTAATCGGTTTCCCAATTTGCTTCGCTGCTTGCAGAATACCTTTCACACTGAATGGTAAAGCTGCATCAATCAAGGTTAATTCGGATTCTTCCTCCACGAAGTAACAATTCACCGGGAAAAATCTCGGCATAAAAGCCAGCTGATACAGATGTCCGATTTGCGTTATATTCATATTCAACGCCTCCATTAACTATTTATATTAGTATAATAACTAATGTCATTAGTTTTGTAAATAGGCATCTATGCATTTGTCTGAGTGTTCTTTATTAGACTGTGGTAAAATAGTTCCATATTTGTCCTACAGTCCCTAGGAAGTGAGTGAGGTAACCTAATGAATGCTGAAACTTTAGCACTTTTTCAAACGTTAACTGAAATGCAAGCAGCACCTGGTTTTGAGCGAGAGATCCGTGCCTTTGTACGCGGCGAATTAGCCAAATATACCGATGAGTTCGTGCAGGACGCGCTCGGCAGCCTCTTCGGGGTTGTGCGCGGCGATGAAACTGGGCCGCGCATCATGGTGGCGGGCCACTTCGATGAGGTCGGCTTCCTCGTGAACGGCATCACCGAGCACGGCACGGTCAAGTTCCAGCCGCTCGGCGGCTGGTTCAGTCAGGTGCTGCCCGCGCAGCGCGTGCAGATCATGACGGAGAACGGACCGATCATCGGTGTGATCGGCTCCGTGCCGGTGCACTTGCTGGACGAAGCTGCGCGCAGCAAGCCCGCAGACATCAAGACGATGTACATTGACATCGGCGCCGAAGATAAGGCCGATGCCATCGCCATCGGCATCAAGCTCGGGCAGCAGATCGTGCCGATCTGCCCGTTCACACCCCTGGCCAATCCGAAGCGGATTATGGCCAAGGCTTGGGACAATCGCTACGGCGTCGGCCTCGCGATTGAGCTCTTGAAGGAGCTTCACGGCGGGCCGAAGCTCCCGAATGTCCTGTACGCGGGTGCCACCGTACAGGAAGAGGTTGGCCTCCGCGGCGCCAGAACGGCCACGAACATGATTCAGCCCGACTTGTTCTACGGGCTGGATGCAAGTGCCGCCGGGGATATGACCGGCGACCGCCAAGCTTTCGGGCAGCTAGGGCGCGGAGCGCTGCTGCGGATCTTCGATCCCACGATGATTACCCACCGCGGGATGGTCGAGTTCATTCTGGATATGGCGGAGACCCATAAGATCCCATACCAGTACTTTATTTCACAAGGCGGCACAGATGCCGGGCAGGTGCATGTGCAAGGCAGCGGAATTCCATCCGCGGTAATCGGGGTATGCGCACGCTACATTCACACGTCGGCGTCGATTCTTCACGTGGATGATTACGCCGCGGCCAAGGAACTGCTGATCAAGTTAGTGCAAGCCAGCGATCGCACGACGTTAAACACGATCCTCTCACAAGCTTAAGTGATAAATGCCACTAAAAAAGCGCAACAAGATGAACTCTTGCTGCGCTTTTTTACATGCCATTACACATGAATAGGGGTGTAACCATTTTTAACAAAAGTTTTACGATCGTTTACTTTATTTAAATACGTAAAAAATTGACATTTTTTTCATAAATATAGAACTAATGTTCCAATATATGGTACAATTAACAATATAACTTGTTATTAGAAAGAAGGATACCTATGACTACATGTATTCGTGAAGCAACATCCCAAGATACCTCCGCGATCAGTTCACTCGTTTCTCATCTCACCGGCAAAATGATTTCCCCTTTACATATTGAAAACAGGCTGCATAACATGCGCGATAACCCGGATGAATTGCTCTATGTCTATGAAGAAAAGAATCGCATACTAGGCACATTAAGCTTTCGTATCCGCAGAGACCAGACAGCGCATAATGTCACTTTCAGTGAAATCTCGGTTATTTCCTTTCAGCAAGATCCCGACAGTAACCAGGCCCCTCTAGAGCAATTAAGGAACTATGCCGAACAGCTTGCAAGTGATCATAACTGCTCTGGCATGATGTGGCTTACTGACGTAGAGTCCTCTGACCATTCCCGATTCGCCAAATCGCCTATCGGCTTTCATGAAACCGGCTACCGTTTCGTCAAACGTTTCCTCTAATTAGGAGGGCGTCCATTCTATTTATTCAATATTCATTATTACTGCGAAGGAGTGCTTACATGTGCTAGCTGGATTACATGAAGGAGCTTTAAGTACGCTTGTCCTTATCCTCTTCATCCTCATCCTTATTCTCGCGGTTGGCATTTTTCTATCCCTTATTATCAAATCGCTTTCGGTCTGGACCTCCAATAACAATGCCCCCATTCAAGATCGATACTGCAAGGTTGTTTCCAAACGAATACAACTCTCAGGAGGTTCCAGCAACGTAAATGCGAACACTTCTTACTTTGTTACTTTTGAATTCGAGGATCGGAGCAGAATGGAGCTGTGGATAGGCCGCCAACAGTTTGGCTATATGGTCGAGGGGGATAGAGGAAATTTAACGTATCAAGGCACTCGGTTCAAAGAATTCGATCGCCAAAAAGCAATGTAAGCAATTCCACGAATGCGTTAGCATTTTCAAGAAAAAACAAAAAAACAGGGGTATTCAGACCAATTATTGAATAATCTGAATATTTACAATATTTTAATAATGGGCTATTATGAATTCAAGGCAGACAGGAAGGACAACCTGCACCACACGGTGCAGTAACAGCGAAGAGCCTGATAATCTTCTACGAGAGGGGATAGTCCATTGGACCACGTTAGCGAAGCATGCTACTCACTTGCGTTCTAAACGACAGGAGCCAAGTGTAGGAACGTCCCACTCGTTCATCCAGCATGCGGGAAATCAGATTCAGGCAGGTCATCACCCTAGGAAAGGAAAAGTAGTGAGGGACTTGTCGTAAGGTTGATCAAATGGACAATAACTAAGAAGAAAGGACACTTTAACTTTGAGGCTTAGGTATCGATTTCAGCAACTGACTTGCGAATTCTCGGGGAATGGAGTGCGGCAGAACAATTGAATAGGCAAAATGACTCATAGAGACCTCCGGTTATCATAGATAAGCGGAGGCCTCTATTTGCGTTCACATGATATTTAGCTGTCAGGTGTTTGAGCCTTCTGAACAATCGGTAATCGGACGATGAAGGACGTTAGTTCTTCCATCCCGCTTTCTACCGTAATCGATCCGAGATGCATCTCTACGATTTTCTTCGCGATCGACAAGCCTAATCCATTGCCGCCTGCCATACGATTTCTGGATTTATCCGCTTTGTAGAAACGTTCAAAAATATGCGTCTGATCCTCTTCCGGAATACTAGGCCCATTATTCGATATCCGCGTTACAGCCTCTTCCCCGTTACTAACCACTCGAACACGAATTGTTCCGCCAATTGGTACAAATTTCACTGCATTGTGAATAAGGTTCGTCCATACCTGGCTAAGCAGATCTTCATCGGCTTCCACCGTTACTGGATCCAATTCGATGTCCATTTCGATATCTTTATCTACCCACTGCGGCTCACAAGCGAGGATATGATTGCGCAGCTGTTTATCCAAACGATAGCTCTTCGGTTCAAATGGATGGTGCTGCGACTCCAGGGAGGTCAGTTTCAGCAAATTTTCGCTGAGCTTGGATAAGCGTACGCTCTCCGTTTCGATAATAGTCAAATAATGCTTACGTTCCTCCGGCGACAGCTGATCATTCTGTAGTGCGCGGGAGAATCCGCTAATGGACGTTAAAGGCGACTGAATCTCATGGGAGACGTTCGAAATAAACTCTTGTCTCATACGCTCCAATTGTCCCAGATCATACGCCATTTGATTGATAGACTCCGCTAACTCTACGAATGGTCCATTCCGAGGATTATCATCCACTAACACATTGAAATCTCCTCTCGACATGCTTCGGATCGCTTGATTTAAGCTATGAAAGAAGAGCAATTCATGTCTTCGTAGAAATCGGCCTAGAATAGCCATCGTAATTCCCCAGAGGAGCATGCCGCCGAAACAGTTAATTAACTGTACAAGGACTTCCGGAGGCCGTTTCCCCAAATACGTGTAGAGGTAATCCGTTCCATAGAAGGCTGCTAGCCAATACACGATGATTAGAACGAATATGGCTACACCGAAAAAGAAGCCACCAATTCGCTGAAGAATAGACTGCTTTTTGTGGTTCATTCTTCGTTGCTTCTGTCTTTCTTTCCACTCTTTTCTCTCAGCGATTATTTGTGCTCTTCTCTCTGCCCTGCGCTTGTTCATCACTTCAGAACCTCCAAACGGTAGCCCAAGCCTCGAATGGTAGCGATGCGAAAAGCGTGCCGCTCCTCTGGAAATCGCTCGCGCAGCCGATTAATATGCACATCAACCGTACGTTCATTTCCTTCGTAGTCAAATCCCCAAATCTGCTCGATCAATTGATCGCGCGAGAAGGTTTTGCCTGGATAGCTCGCGAGCTTGTAGAGCAGCTCGAATTCCTTGAGAGGAAGCGTGATGCTCTCTGCACCTACGGTGACTTCATATGTTTTGCGATTCATATTTAAATCGCCGGCCTGAATTGTTTGCGAGGAAGCAATTTTGTAACGCTTCAACAACGCTCTCACTCGCATCGCCAATTCAAGCGGTTCGAAAGGTTTGGTGAGATAGTCATCGGCGCCGAGTTCGAAGCCTTTGACCTTCTGTGCCGTTTCTCCTTTGGCCGTGAGCATCAGTATCGGCAAATCATAATGCTCTCTAAGCTCTTTGCACAGCATCCATCCATCCATGTTCGGCATCATCACATCTAGAATGACCATATCGACTTGGACGGTTTGCAGCTTCTTGAGCGCTTGGGCGCCATCCTCGGCCTCGACGACATCGAAACCCTCGTTCAGCATGAACACACGGACAAGCTCACGAATATAGGGGTCATCATCTACGATCATAATGGGTGCCATGCTTCATTCATCCTCACTTCTTGCTGTTATTGTCTGCTTATAGACGGTGTTTATCATAGAAATAAGCATACTGGAGCAATATAAACTGAATTTAAACCAGAAACTGATTTTTGGGAATGAAAGTGCTTTATTTGGAAAATGTTTTATGATAAATTTGGGAAAAGGAACAGTTTGGGGGTTATGGCCTGCATGACAAATAACACATTGTCGGATTTCAACAAGCTGACTACCGCGGAAGCGGAAGCCCTATTTAAGCGCGAGGTACTATCGGAGGGATTCGCAGGTTTCAGGCGGTTGCTCGACAGTCTCACGGATGCGATCAAAGCGGCCTGCGATACGGACATGGATACCGTGGAACAGTCGGTCGCGAAGGCGAAACGACTTTTTCCTGAACCCGTGGACTTCAGTCCCTCGTGGGAGAAGATTTGGCCAGAGCTCGAAAGTACAATCGCTGCCAAGAAACACATTTTTGCTAATGTCTCGCACGCGGAGAGAGCCGGTGAATGGCAGGTTATCATGGATAATCCGCTCGTTGTGCAAGAAGTCGTCTGCTACCCTGCGCTGTCGTTCGAAGATGCCGCCTATCTGTATGCTTATTTCCGACCGAAATTAGAGAAGTCCGAATACATTCGACTGCAGAAAATCCAGACCGTTATTCAGGAGATCGGCAGTTAGGAAGTATCTCCTGCCTTCACATCACTTCAGCTTCTCCTTCATCCAATCACACCAGTACAAATCTGTATCTACCTTCATTGTAGCTTTATGTACCAGTACATACATGCCGAATGCATCATCACCAATTGTTAATTGATCGAGCGGTTTCTCACTTCCTTGTTGGATCTTATCCATCAGGAGGTTGAATCGCTCTTTTTTCTTCTTATAATATAATTCGCGTACTGCAAGCATCTTCTTTGCCTGCTCTTTATCCACTAAGCCGATGCAGTAAACCTTAAGCGCAAGCTCATCCCGCGTCACAGGTTCATCGGTTGGCTCAGCAATCCAGCCCCGCAAGGCTTCTTTTCCTTGCTCCGTGATGGAGTAGACTTTCTTATCCGGCTTATCCGATTGCGGCACATGGACGAAAGCGACGTGACCCTTCTGCTCTAATTGTGCTAAGAGTGGGTAGATTTGGCTATGTTTAGCTGACCAAAAAGGCTGAATATGTTGCATAAGCTCATACCCGGAACGGGAGTTTTTAGTTAAAAGGCTTAGTAATCCATATGAAAGGGTATTCAATACCGTTCCTCCTTTATGTCATTATTGACATATACACATATCGGTAGTATGATGATTTTCATTCAAAATTATAGAGAATACTATCGGCAAGATCAATGGATAGAGTGGAGGCAATATTTTGAGTAAAGATGAGTTACAGCAAGTTCGCTTCTGGCCAATCATGATTGCGATATTCTTCGGGTCGTTCGTATCGATTCTAAGTATGAGTACGATTAATATTGCGATACCGATTCTTAGTGATCATTTCCATACAGATTTGAGCAAAATCCAATGGACCATTACTGGCTTCATGCTTGCCAGCGGTACAATCGCTCCGATTACAGGATATTTCGGGGAGAAATTCAGTTACAAACGATTATATGCCATTGCATTGATTGGTTTTACCGTATTTTCACTTCTATGTGCCCTAGCATGGGACGCTTCATCCCTGATTGCATTCCGGATTATCCAAGGAGCTTTCAGCGGTCTAATTATGCCGGCTACGATGACAATTGTTTATCAAGTTATCCCTCGTGATAAGCAGCCGATCGCGATATCTCTTTGGTCCTTATCTGCCATGATGGCACCAGCAATCGGGCCTACATTAAGCGGATGGTTATTGCAAAACTGGAGCTGGCACTGGTTGTTCCTCATGAACGTACCTGTTGGCGTTGTTGCTATTTTTCTCGTTTTCAAATTAATTCCTTACTACCGTCTTTCTGTTCCAAAACGATTTGATCTCATCGGCTTACTTACCGTCGTTGTCAGCTCCCTTGCCCTGCTCGTTGGCTTCTCGCAAGGTCATGCTTGGGGATGGTCATCCGGTCGTGTTATCGGACTATTTGCAACAGGTTTCCTAGTTCTTCTGCTATTCATATGGAGAGAACTTAAGGTTGATTCACCGCTGTTGAACATTCGTGTGTTGAAAAACTCGAGATACACGCTGTCTCTTATTATTTCCAGTATTGTTACAATAAGCTTGTACTCAGGTACCTTCCTGACGCCGATTTTCTTGCAAAACATTCAGCATGTAACACCATTGGACACAGGATTAATTCTATTACCTGCCTCCCTTGTAATGGCACTTTGTATGCCAATTGTAGGTAAGTTGTACAGCAGTGTCGGGCCTCGTATATTAATTTTCATCGGTATTTCTTTAATTGCTGTTGGTACACTTACACTTAGCTGGCTAAGTACAGACGTTTCCCGCGGCTACATCGTTTTCTGGATGATCGTTCGGAACGTCGGGATTGCCTTCGCTACGATGCCTGCAAGTAATGCAGGGATGGAGCAAATTCCAAGAACTCTTTCTGGCCATGCAACATCCATTAATAACTGGGTTCGTAACGTATTCGGGTCCTTCGCGATTGCCCTATTCACTTCCGTCTTGTCCTCTCAAACGGCAACACATAGCAAGGATCTAGCTACTGGCGGAATGACTGACAAAGCGCAAATCGGTACTCATGCATTCACGATGAGTGTCAACGACGTATACTTGCTTGCAACATTTATTGTACTAGTCGCTTTACCGCTCAGCTTGTTCCTTAACAAGCGTTCCTTAGCACCTGACAATCCTTCAGCTTCGGCACCTGCTCCTATTGTAGCAACGCCGAGCCCAAAAGCCTAATACCTAAAGAACCCCAGCCAAGTGTGCGGCATTCACACTGAGCTGGGGTTTTCGTTTATTTGGTTATGCGCGGTAGAAGTCGCGCAACAATTCATCCATCACACGATTCGTACGTGCGGCTGTTACACCTGTGCTAGGACTTTGCCCAATTCCTCGGAGATCGTCCACAACCTTCTGTATGAGCGGCTGTTGCACGTGCGGAGGATTAGGTATATCCAATTCTTGAACTTCACCGTCAGCGGTTTCAATGCGCAGATCACCACTGAATGTAGAGAACGATAGTTTGCCAAGGCTACCCACAATCTCATTCATATCTAAGCGTGTGTACGCGTTGAAGCTCCATACCCCTGTACCCATCACACCGGATTCGAAGGCGTAGCTCGTTGTCACGATATCTTCAACCTTTTGCTTACCCGTTTGATTACTTGCAAAGCCTTTGACCTCTCCGATCGGCCCCAACAAGTAATCGAGAATATCTAATGTGTGACTTGCGAGATCCACGAATAGTCCACCACCGGACAGTTCAGGCTGAATGCGCCACGGTTCTAGTCCCTCTTCATAATCTCTCATCGGTTGCAAATACGTGGACTGTACGAAACGAACCTCCCCAATTGCACCACTATCAATCAGACGCTTGATTTCTACGAATTTGGGGAGCCCTCTGCGATAGTACGCTACGAACAAAGGAACGCCCGCTTCCTCGCAAGCCACGATCATTTCTTGGCACTCGGCGTGATTCCTAGCCATCGGCTTTTCTACGTAAACGGGCTTCCCAGCTTTGGCAGCGAGTACCGTATATTCGTGGTGAAATCCTGGCGGCGTTGCAACGTAGACCGCATTTACATTTGGATCGTTCACTAACGCTTCAGCGTTGTCGTACCATTTTGCCACGCCATGCCGCTGCGCATAATCCTGTGCTAGTGCCCCATTGCGGCGCATAACAGCGACTAGCTCCGAGCCTTCTGCCTTCTGCAGGGCTGGGCCGCTTTTGACCTCCGTCACGTCTCCACAGCCAATAATTCCCCAACGAACCTTTTCCATCTGTTATTGCCTCCTTTTAACTACTTCGTTTGGTAGGTATTCGACGTGATAGCTGCGACCTCCTGTGAGGAATATGTAAGTAACATGAACCTAGAGCAGGATCAACCGAAATGGTCTACTCAAATACGAAATAAGTGGACCTTTCTATGTACCACAGCAATTGCTATACTGTTGCTTAACGCTAAAACAAAGCAGGTGAAGCCATGTACACACCCTCCCATTTTAAAATAGAAGACCTGACAGAGATGTACAAACTGATAGAAGCACATAGCTTCGCTACGGTCGTTTCGCATCATCAGGAGCGTCCTTTCGCGACCCATATCCCTCTCATGTTGCGTGCAGAAGAACAGTGTCTTTATGGACATTTCGCTCGTTCAAATCCACAGTGGAAGGATCTGGAGGGGCAAGAGGTATTGGTGATTTTCCAAGGTCCTCACTGCTATATTTCACCCTCTTGGTATGGAACGCCAGCCGCAGTTCCCACGTGGAATTATACGGCCGTTCATGTCTATGGCACAGTCGAACTCATTCACGACGATCAGGAAGTTCTGCGTATCTTGCGGCAGCAAACATGCAAGTACGAGAGATCCGACAGCCCCTATGACTTAGATAGCGTTGATCCTCACTTTCTTATTGGATTAAGCCATGGTGTGCAAGCCTTCCGTCTCGCAATGACTAGCATCGAAGGCAAGGCCAAGCTGAGTCAGAATCAGCCAGTCGAGCGTCAAGAGCGTATTATTACGGCGTTGGAGCAAAAAAGTGATCTGGAGCGGCAGGTTGCTGTGCTAATGAGAGAGAAACTAAGCGGCTCCTAACGCGAAATAAAAAGCCTCCACACCTGCCAATTCGTAGGTGTAGAGGCTTTTTTATTAAGAATGGTGTTGCTGGGTCTGCGGTACTAATTCAGATGCCATTGGCGAATGCTCCGCAATCAGCTGTTCTTGAATTTGCAACTGTTGCGTAGCAAACTCACGATACATCTCATGCGACTCGATGAGCTCCTGATGCGTGCCGCGGCCTGTGACGATGCCTTTGTCAAGGAACACAATCTGGTCTGCGTCCACGACCGTGGATAACCGATGGGCAATGACTAGCGTTGTCCGTCCTTGCATCAAATTCTGCAGCGCCTGCTGCACGACAACCTCCGATTTACTGTCCAGACTCGACGTTGCTTCGTCTAACATGAGAATCTTCGGATCGCGAAGCAGCGCTCTGGCAATCGCAATCCGCTGGCGTTGTCCGCCTGACAACTTAATCCCGCGCTCTCCGACTTCTGTGTCATACTTCTGCGGAAGTTCTTCAATGAAACCATCGGCGTAGGCCATCTCGGTAGCCCGCTTCAGCGCCTCTTCCGATACTTCATGCTGCAAGCCATAGCAGATATTATCCCGAATCGTCCCTGCAATGAGCGGACTTTCCTGTGATACATAACCGATCTGGCTCCGCCAGGAGACGAGCGAGTATTGGCCAATCCTTTCGTCGCCTAGTGAAATGTTACCTTTTTGCTGTGAGTAAAAACGCTCTAGCAACGAGAACATCGTCGTTTTTCCACTTCCACTCGGACCTACAATCGCTGTAACCTTCCCCGCTTCCATCGTGAAGCTTACGTCTTTGAGAACAGACTCGCCCTCTTTGTAGCCAAAAGATACGTTATCGAAATGCAGGGACTGGGAAGCATCCTTGACGGCTAAACCTGCATGTGGATCCTCCTCTTCATGATCCAGCACCTTGAGAATGGTATCCGTTGCACCCATCGCTTTCTGCGTTTGCGTGAAGAATTGTGTAATCTGCGTAATCGGCATCACAATTTGGAATAAATACAGCATGAAAGCCACCAACTGCCCCGCAGAAATCGCTCCAGACGCAACACGTGTACCGCCATATCCGAAGAGGACGACGAACATCATCAACATAACAAACATAATTAGTGGTGACATCAATGCTTGAATTTTGCCTTCTTTTAGCCCGAATTTGAATAATGTTTGGATTCCTGCGCTACCTTCCTTATATTCCACTGGCTCCGCATTTGCAGCCTTCACGAGGCGAATTTCCGATAAAACCCGATTCAACACAGACGTGAAGTTGGCCGTTTCGGCTTGCATGCCTTTAGAGATTTTGTACATTTGCATACCCAATGGAAAAAGGATAAGAAAAGCAATCGGGAATATGCTGAACATGATCAGCGTCATTTTCCAATCCATATATAAAAGCACGACGATTGACCCAATGATGGAAATGCTGCCTGTAATAAAGCCCGCCATATGCTCAGCAATAAGTCCCTTAATAATGGCGGTGTCGTTCGTCATCCGGGAGATCGTATCTCCTGTTTGGTGATTGTCATAGTAGCGAACCGGCAGCACGAGCAGCTTCTTCCACAAGCGATCCCGGATACCTGCCACTACGCGCTGACCTGAAAAGTTAAGGAGATACGTCGCTACGCCAGAAGCTACCGCTGATGCGATGAACGCAAGCGCCATCCCGCTAACTTGCCACCAGTTCAGTGAGGAAATGGAGAAATTATCGACCACATTTTTCGTAAAAAGTGGGATCACCAAGGAGACTAGCGTGGCAATCACGCTTAACCCTAATGCAATCCCCAGCAGCAGCTTCGGTGGATTCGCCCCCATGACTAGGCGGATAAATCCCCGCCAGTTGCTTTTTTGTTTCGGTTCTTCGTTCTTTGTCCTCATCTATCTCTACTCCTTTACCCGATCGGATGTGATACCGTGTGAATATTGTTTGTTATCTACCATTGGATATGATCATACTCCCCAATTTTAAACAGAATATAAACACGTTGTAATCGGTCCGGGGGCGGAGGGGTGAGGGGGGCGCGGCGGGACGCGTTGTTCGGCGGGTTCTCACGCTGTAACGGGGTTTTTCAGCGTTACAGCAGCGCGGGATGCGTTGTTCGGCGGGTTCTCATGCTGTAACGGGGTTTTTCAGCGTTACGGCGATTCGGGACGCGTTGTTCGGCGGGTTCTCACGCTGTAACGGGGTTTTTCAACGTTACAGCAGGGCGCGGCGTTCGGCGGGGTCTCACGCTGTAACGGGGTTTTTCAACGTTACAGCGGGGTGCGTTGTTCGGCGGGTTCTTACGCTGTAACGGGGTTTTTCAGCGTTACAGCAGCGCGGGATGCATCGTTCGGCGGGTTCTCACGCTGTAACGGTGTTTTTCAACGTTACAGCGGGGCGGTGGCGCACCATTCAGCAGCTTCTCCGTATCAAAAAAGCCCACCTCACGATTAGCCGAACGGCTTCTCTCGAAGGAGCTCTCTTATTCACTCTCTTGTTCACTCTCTTGTCCATTTCTACACGCCCAAACTCACTCTTGTTCTCTCACGAGCACCACCGTTCCATTATGATTCAGTAGCCACCTGCCACATAACTCCGTAACGATCTCGTACACGTCCGAGCATCGTGCCCCAGAACATCCGTTCAAATGGCATAATGACATCGCCATCGGCTGCTAGGCCATCATAAATCGTGCGTGCCTCCTCCTCATCCTTGAAGGTGAGCGCCAGGTCCATGCCCATGCCACGATTGTTTGCGTCAGCACCTGCATCAGCTAAGAAGAATCGCAGACCTAACGCCTGCAATTCCAAATGCATAACCAGGTGCTTCTTCGACTCATCCATCCCAGGTAAATCCCCATACGACTGGATGCTAATAATTTCTCCATTGAACACGCCCACATAGAAGTCAGCCTGCTTCCTTGCATCGGCACTATAAATATAAGGAGATAGGGTTGCCATCGCTATTATTTCATCCCTTCCATACGAGCCCACAGCAATTGATTCTTGCCTTGTGACTTCGCTTCATATAGTAACTCATCGGCTGCGGCGACTAATTCCGACTTGCTTTGCCCACGATCACGGCTTGCCGCCCCGAAGCTCATCGTAACTTGAAAGGCATCTTTACCATGCTCAAATACTTCTGCTTGCAGCCTATCCAGAAATACTTGATAAAGCTCCATCACCTTTTGCTGTGCATCGGTATACAAAATAATCGCAAATTCCTCACCACCATAACGGAAAGCACGGCCATGCGTACTTGGGATCGACGACTCTAATAGGCTGCCAATCACCCTTAACACCATATCTCCAGCTTGGTGACCATAGCGATCATTGATCTGCTTGAAACAGTCAATATCCCCCATCATCAGAGTGATCGGTTGTTTACCTGCAATAACCTCTCTCATCTGTTCTTGAAAACTTCGATGATTATAAAGTCCCGTCAGGTAATCCTGTTTTGCTAAATTTTCATAAATCCCCTTCTCGACGAAATGCTTCCGCTCCCTCGCTACAAGGATGCCCCCGATGATGCCAAAGATAAGCAGAAAAGCAAAATTAAAAAAGTGTCGGGGGAGATCATCTATATGAAATCCTCCATCCACTAACTCAACTACGCAGCAGTATCCAATGACAATCATCCCGGTCGCCACCATAGATCCACGGAAACTCCAGTACAACGAAGCGTGCAAAATAACCAAGTATGCAATCGGGAGAAGTGGGCTATGTGTCCCATCCGTAAATGAAATGATGGCAATAAAAGAGATATAGTCCATAACGACACCGAGTCGCGTCACTTTACGATAGAAGTTAGAAGCTATCGGTGTAAAATGCAGAGCCACCTCGGTAGTTGTCATATACAGCATAGCGACTACGAGCATTGTCCAAAAGGGAACTACTCCCTGCGAGGAGCTATAGTAATAGTGCAGATACACATAAGATGCTGTCACAAGAAGAAACCAACGTACGCAACTATAGGCAATTTCTAAGGTATGGTCAGATTTTCTAATTTTAACCATGCCGCAACCACATCCCAATCAGAAGAAATTTCTCCTTATTCATTCTATACATTGTGCATTTGTCCTTCTTCTAAGCACTCGAATCACGAATTCGCTCTAATTTTGTTTTTAACGCATGGTTACTATACAATAGTAAGAGGGGCATCAAGGTGCGGTGCCCCCAGTTAAGTTCTAGGAGGTAAGAAAGATCATGAATAACTTCACATTCCATAACCCAACCACCCTACATTTCGGACAAGGTCAATTAGAAAAACTATCAACCGAAGTACCTAAGTATGGAAAAAATATCTTACTCGTCTATGGGGGCGGCAGTATTAAAGCCAATGGCCTCTATGACAAAGTTGTTCATCTCTTGCAAGGACTAGAAGCAACCATCGTAGAGCTTAGCGGCGTTGAGCCCAACCCGCGATTAACGACCGTCCACCGCGGCGTTGCCTTGTGCCGTAGTCACGATATCGACCTCATCCTTGCAGTTGGTGGGGGAAGCGTAATTGACTGTGCGAAAGCTATTGCCGTTGGCGCCAAGTTCGATGGCGACTTTTGGGATATCGCAACCCGCAAAGCAGCAGCAACAGGGGCACTTCCTTTAGCAACCGTGCTGACGATTGCCGCGACTGGCTCCGAAATGAACTCTGGCTCTGTCATCACCAATTGGGAAACGCAAGATAAACTTGGTTGGGGAAGTCCATTTTCATTCCCTAAATTCTCTATCCTCGACCCGGCTCATACAACTTCCTTGCCCGAAAATCAAACCGTATACGGCATGGTTGATATTATGTCTCACGTATTTGAGCAATATTTCCATCATGGGACGAACACCCCCGTGCAGGATGGATTCTGCGAAACGATTCTGCGTACCGTTATCGACACGGCTCCTCTTCTGCTTGCCGATCTGAACAACCTGGAGCATCGCGCAACGATCCTATACAGCGGCACTATGGCGCTGAACGGCACGCTAAGCATGGGGATCCGCGGGGATTGGGCGACGCACAATCTGGAGCATGCGGTTTCTGCTGTCCATGATATCCCGCACGGCGGCGGCTTGGCCATCCTCTTCCCGAACTGGATGACCCACAACCTCGATGCCAATGTGGGGCGCTTCAAGCAGTTCGCGCAGCGCGTCTTCGACATCGATGCCTCCGGCAAATCCGATAAACAAGTTGCAGAAGAAGGCATCGCGGCACTGCGCGTGTTCTTCATCAGCATCGGCGCACCTAGCCGATTGGCAGATTACAATATCGACGAGTCCAGCATCGAGCTCATGGCCGATAAAGCTATGATTTACGGCGATTTCGGCAACTTCCAGAAGCTGACTCGCGCAGATGTCGTGAAGATTTATCAGATGTCGCTATAAGCATAGCGAGTATGAAAAAGCCGCCCCCAAGGTCGTTCAACCTTGGGGACGGCTTTTATATGTTTAGCGTTGCACAGGCAGCACCTTATAGTCGCGCCATTCCTCCGGCAGCAGGCGCTGATAGCGTGGCTGCAAGTACCGATCATCAATCAACAGCAGCACGCCATGATCCGTTTCGGAGCGAATTAACCTACCCCCAGCCTGCTGGACTTTGTTCATGCCGGGATAGACATAGGCGTAGTCGTACCCGTTTTTGCCCGTGCGCTCCATGTAGTCCTTGATAAGGTTACGCTCCGCACCTAGCTGCGGCAAACCAACACCCACCACGACAACACCCGTTAAGCGGTCGCCTACAAGATCAATGCCCTCCGAAAAGATACCGCCCATCACCGCAAACCCCACCAACGTCGTCTCTGTCCCCGCCTGAAAAGCCGAAAGGAAGTGCTCTCGCTCCTCTTCCGTCATTTTGGCTTGCTGCACGAGAACATTGAGCTGAGAATCGTCCGCCTCCTCACCCACAAGATCCGTGAAAGCCTCATACACACTGCTCATATAAGCATATGAGGGGAAAAACACGAGATAATTACCCGCTCGTCCCGAGACTAGCTCATAGATGGAACGCGCAATCTGCGTACGACTGTGTTCTCGGTCCTGGTAACGAGTCGAAAGCGGCTGCACGAATACCTCCAGCTGCTCTTTCGCAAATGGCGATGGTACCGTCACAGAGTAATCATCCTCTCCTGCCCCTAACGTGTCCATGAAGTAGGACAGTGGTGATAACGTCGCCGAGAAAAACACATGCGCCCGATATCCCTTCCCCATTTGCCGCAACAAATGAGATGGATCCAAGCATACGAGCTCCATACTGAACTCGTTCCGGTCATTCACAGCCAGCGTCACATACCGCTCGTCGTAGAGCTTCGAGATGCGCACAAAGTTTTGCGCACCAAAATAAGCATCGAGAAGTGTCGCACTCGTCCCATTACCACCGGCCGATCTCGCTAATTCTTTTTCAGCTACTGCTATAAAGGCCTCCACCTGAACCAACAACGACTCCGGCAAACCAGACTCTACCATCATCTCGCGATCCCCGATTTGCTTGCGGAGGGCTATGAAGTAGGCATTGATCGCCTTCGCCGCGTCATGAACCTCCTTGCTCACACCTTTAAAATCCCTCTGCAGTGTAAGAAAGACCGATTTATGAAGCTCACTTCCGTACATTTCCCGTGCTCGATCCACCAAATTATGTGCTTCATCAATTAGCAGCGTAGTTTTGCGCTTCTGCTCCTCGAACAGCCTTTTCAAATTGACCCTCGGGTCGAAAATGTAATTATAATCACAAATCACCGCATCTGCCGCATAGGCCACATCCAATGAAAATTCGAACGGACACACACGATGCTTCCGCGCATACGTCTCAATTACCGAACGTGTCATGACCGTTTCCTGCCTCAGTAAATCCAGTACCGCCTCATTCACCCGATCATAGTAGCCATTCGCGAACTCACAATGTGCCGGCGTACACTTGACCTCATCCTTCAAACACACCTTATCCTTCGCGGTTAGCGTAACCACCTGCAGCTGCAAGCCCTTCTCCTGCAACAGATAAAATGCTTCCTCAGCCGCCGTACGTGTTATCGTCTTCGCCGTCAAATAGAAAAACCGTTGGAGCAGCCCCTCACCCATCGCTTTCACCGAAGGAAACAGGGTCGACATTGTCTTGCCAATCCCTGTTGGCGCTTTAGCGAACAGCTTGTGCTCATCCTGGATAGTTTTGTACACTGCCCCAACGAGTTTGCGCTGTCCTTCTCGATACTGCGGAAAAGGGAACGGCAACTCCTTAATGCTCTGATTCCTGCGTTGTTCATGGTCATGCTTCAATTGTGCGTACGGATAATAGCTCTGAATTACCTCATGCACAAACCGCTCAAGCTCTTCGTAAGCAGCTTCCCTCACAAAATGCCGCGTCTCCTCCGTATCCACCTGTGTGTACGTCATCTGAACTCGCATATGACCCAGCCCACGATCGTGAGCAATCATGTAGGCATAGCACATCGCCTGTGCCCAGTGCACAGGATATGAATTCTCTTCGATCAACGCAATATCACCTGAAGTCGATTTGATTTCATCTACCGTTAGCATACCGCTATCCGCCTGGACCAGCAGCCCGTCACAACGCCCATCTATGACAAATAAAAACCCCTCATACGCAATCTCGGCAGACACATACACTTCATGCTGATCGGATTCGCCGTATTGCTTTTGCAATCTCTGATGCGCCTTCGTGCCATCACTGAGTGCCCTGCTCGACCGAAACTCCGTATCAATACTACCACTACTAAACACATATTCCACAAGCGAACGAACTGATATCTGAACAAGAGGTAGCATGCCACGTCTCCATCATTAGAACATTTGTTCCTTATTATACCATGCGTACCTTTGAAACACTACAAGTCCCCTTTCTGCACACACTGAAGTTGGTCCTTTTGCTTCCGTTCCCCCTATATGCCCCCCGCCCACAAAAAATAACTGGATTTCCTACAGCTAATCTCCTCTCTCAGCTCCCATCTAGCAAAATAACTGGAAAATATCCATCTAAATTGGAGTATATCCAAGTAAACATTCAAAAACCTCTGAATTAACTGTATATTTTCCATCTAATCGCTAAATTCGAGAGAATACTGCGAAATTAGCTGTATAATTTCCATTTATTTGAGTTTGGCAGGCGGTTAGGACGAGTGAAGTGGGGGATGTAACTTGTTTCTCCACACCAAAAACCCCCTTTAGCGCATATCTCATGCGCCAAAGGGGGCTTGTTGATGTTTACTTGCAATAATACTTGCGATATTGCCTGGTAATGTCGTCTTGGCGACGTCTCACTTCACAATCATTTTCCCCACTGAAACGGGGTTGTATTAAAAAACAAGTCCGGATTAGCCTGAATATTATGCGCCCAAAAAGTAAAGTGCAGATGCGGCCCGGTGGAGAAGCCGGTCGTGCCGACAAGCCCGATAATGTCGCCCTGCTTGACGCGGTCACCGGGTTTGACACGCAGCTCGGAGAGATGCGCGTACTGCGAGAACAGCCCCATCCCATGGTCGATATAGATGGAATTGCCGGTCAAATACAGGAGTTCCGCTAGCGCGACAACTCCATCGTTCGTAGCCTTGATCGGCGTGCCTTCTTTGGCGGCTAGATCAAGGGCCATATGCGCGCTGTCGTATTTCCCGTTCACATAACGGGTGTACCCATACGGCGTGGTCAAAATCCCCTCGATCGGCTTCACGAACGGCCCGCTGAACAAAAACTTCGGCTCCGACTTGCTCCGCGCCAGATCGATCTTCTTCTGATCGGCATTGATGCGCACCGTATCCTGTTTCATACCTTCCATTTGTTCCGTAACCTTCAAATACTGTGTCTCGAACTTCTTCGCTTTGATGGTCAGCGTCTGATCACCAATCGGATAAGTGCCAGCCTTCGTACTCATCGGGATTGGCAAATACGTAAAATATCCCGCTTCATAAGGTTCAAGTGTGTAGGTTTTGCCCTGCCAAGCAATACTGCCTGGCTCCTTATGGCGCACAAGTACGATATCTCCTGGCGAGGCCTGCTCCGGAATAAGTTTCCAACTTGCGCCCATGACTGCCTTTGCGCCAGCGTCGTCTTTATAGAGCAGAGCCTCGGCTTTGAGCTCCGCCAAATGGGCCTTAACCCCTTGCATAACTGTCTTCGCGTCCTCCGTCATGCCATCTATCCAACTCTGTCCACCATCCACGGTGAGTACGAGTGGGCTTTTGCTATTCGTTGTGCTGGGTAATAGCGCCCAACCAATCTTTGGCGTCACGAATTGTGACTGCTTCACATCATACATCGTCCCGTTCAGCGTAACCCTATCCACGCTTAGGCTTCCTGTGGACGTCGCTCCTGTTGCCCCATTAGCTACACTCGCTGTTCCGTTCTCCAAACTCAGCAGCCTAGAGATCGTTTCCAATCCATTCACAGCCGCTCCTTCATCCGTCGGCAGGGCTTCCGTACTCGTCACTTCCTGCCAATGGGCACCGCCATCTAACGTATGCGCCATCCCGTCCGCATATTTCACCCAGCCTCGATCGAGATCAAGCATCCGAAACTCCAAAGCTTCGCGAGGGGTTGGGGTAGGCACTGGCGTTGCGACTACGATGTCGGCGGCCTCCCTCTTCGAAGAGGTTGATGTTTCAAATGGTGAGTCTCCAATGAAAATGACCACACCAGCAGCTAAGATGCAAGCACCGACTAGCAGTGGCCATTGGCGCCGTTTTCTAGGTTTCACAGACATGCCTACCTCCCCAAGGATGACGAGGGTTGTCCTCTTACTACAGGCCGTCGTCTCTGAATTCACTCTTCTCATGGTAACACAAAAAACCCGAAGACAGCTATGTCTTCGGGTTCGATAATGCTATATTTGTACGCCCTTCTTGAGCGTTTTCTGGTCACTATTCGTGTTATTAACTAATGGAAGTAACTTGACACTTCGAACCATTGTGGACTGACATAAATGACATGTCGGCACATGATCGAATGCAAAATTATCTCGCATCCAGCCTTTACAGCCTTCATTTTCACAAGACCATACCGTCACATTTTCTAGAGGCATCTCTTCAAGCGACTTTTTTCTGGAATACATGGATAAACCTCCTTAGAGTACTAAGTATCAGATAGCTTTAAATTGAAAAAGACTGCCATTACTTAAGTAAAGGCAGTCTTTTTAATTATATTACAGTTTTACAACGTTTTCTGCTTGTGGTCCGCGGTTACCTTGAACTACGCTGAATTCAACGGATTGACCTTCGTCCAAAGTTTTGAAACCTTCACCTTGGATTGCGGAGAAGTGAACGAATACATCGTTGCCGCCTTCAACTTCGATGAAACCGAAACCTTTTTCTGCGTTAAACCATTTTACTGTACCAGTAGCCATTGTGAAATACCTCCAAAAATTATTAACATGTTTTTTATTCTTCAAAGAGAAAAAATTCACACATTGTATAAGGTTCACTAACAAAAATGAAAACCCTTTACAATATGTGAATTCAGGTTCTATTTGTCGATTGGATTCATCATAACACACCATTTATGAAAACGCAAACTATTTCCAAACTTTACAAGTATAAAATTTAAAAAGGCTCCCCAACTTTAGTCTAGGTTGCCTCTTGGTCTACAGACGGTTTGATGCGCAGGGGAGGGGAACTATACTTGTGGTATCGAGTCTAGGAGGGTTTTCATCGTGTATAACGTAAGCATTCAAACAATATTAGCAGCAAGTGTTTTACTGGTTATTTTCAGTTGGATCGGAGGCGTCAAGGCGTCCCGATTATTGTACAGCGGAACCTTAGAGAAGCTGCATGGCAAAACGCGCAAGCTGCTATTCTGGGCCTGGTTTCCGATTCTTCCTGCGGCAGCTGTGGTAGCTGCCATCGTCTGGCTGCAGATGAACATGGATCCAATATTCTGGAGGGATCGGATCTTCCTGCAGGCACCGCTTGTCGTTATTCCTCTTTTGAGCATATGGTTCGTAGCTGTTCCTAAACTGCTGAAACTTCGCTCCCTAACCAGGGTAAGCTTAGTCGAGAGTGGCGCCACAATTGAGCCTGCTATGTTCCATAGAGCCGCTAGTCCTGGCGTTGTTTTCCCTTATCAATTAACCGCGCTTAGCGCTGCAGTTTCCCTTTATTTCACTTTAGTGCCTTCAGTTCCTTTCCTATGGATAGAGACCACGATTCCAATCGCTATCCTGATTGTCCTTGCAGCCAGTCTCTGGTTGCGGCATAACCTTCGTGCCAAGCAAGTACGTAAAGCAACTAACTATCAAGCACCTCGTTTATTGGCCCGCTTTGGCGCCATGACAGGCGTGCTCATCGTGATCGCAGCGATCGGCTTCTATTTATTTAACTTCGCCATGGATAAAAGCGTACTACCGGATGAGATCGATATGGCCAGCGGAACGCATGATTACGGCGGCGGAGCTGCCGGAGGGCATGCCCATCACGACATGACCGCCATGGCAGGCATGATCTCTGTAGCTGACTTAACGGGCCCGAAAGAGGGAACGCCGGATCGTCATTTTACACTTGTCGCGCAGAAAAAAACGGTCACTCTAAGCTCTGGCAAAACCGTGGATGCTTGGACCTATAACGGTCAAATCCCTGGACCTGAGCTTCGTATGAAAGAAGGCGAACTTATTGAAGTCACGCTAACGAATGAAGATATCGATGTTGGCGTAACCGCCCATTGGCACGGTTTAGATGTACCTAACGCCGAAGATGGCGTCGCTGGCGCTACGCAAAATGCGGTAATGCCCGGTGAAACTTACACATACCGTTTCCGGGCTGAACAGGTGGGCAGTTTCTGGTACCACTCCCATCAGGACTCACAAGAAGCGGTTAGCAAGGGGCTTTTTGGCTCATTGATCGTGGAGCCGAAGGAAACGACAGATCCAACAACATTTACAATTCCGGTCAAAGATATCACGGTTATGACCCATCGTTGGAAGAATACGTTCGCTATCGGCGCTAATGATGAGCTCGATCGTCAAATTGTTGCTCCTGGTACACCTGTCCGGATGCGACTCATCAACACAGATGATTGGGTCAATCAAACCTATACACTTGTGGGCACTCCTTTTGAAGTGGCTGCTATCGATGGGACCGATTTGAATAAGCCGGGTCTCTTGACCAACACACGTGTCATTGTGCCAACTGGCGGGCGATTCGATCTCACATTTGTAATGCCAGATCATCCTGTTTACCTACATGTGGGGACGAATAAAAATGGTGGCATTCTGCTGTCAGAGGATGGCCAAGGAAACGTTCCTGAGCTGCCGCAAACCGTACCTTTCGATCCGCTTGCTTACGGTAGCGCAAAGGCCACGCCTTTTGATGCGAGTAGCTCATTCAATCGGGATTTCACGCTCATTTTAGATAATAAACTAGGCTTCTATAACAGAAATTTCGATTTCCTCTATACGTTAAATGGAAAAGTATTTCCTGATGCGCCGATGTTCATGGTGAAGGAAGGCGATTTGGTCAAAACAACGATCATCAATCGCGGAAATGTTGAGCATCCGATGCATTTACATGGTCATCATGTACTCGTCCTTTCACGCAATGGCAAGCCTTCGACAGGCAGTCCATGGTGGTCGGATACGCTAGATGTTCAGCCTGGGGAAACATATGAAGTGGCTTTCGTTGCTAATAATCCTGGGCTATGGATGGATCACTGCCATAATCTTGTGCACGCTGCTGCCGGGATGTCGATGCATTTGATGTATGAAGGAGTTACAACGCCGTTTTCGGTTGGAAGTGGCACACAGAATCATCCAGAGTAATGCAGAAAGCAGTAGTTCTAATTACCTATAAAAATCCAATTTCAACTATTTTATATTTTAGTTATAAAGAACTACTTTTAATTTTGTCAACAAATAGTTATAGATGCTCAAACTGACCGTTCTTACTCTTCGAAATGCAATGACCGCCCGCCAATTGGTTGGGCGGTTTCGCTTTGGCTTCATCTCGTTTTCAGCCATAAACACAGTTAATTCCCACACTTAGATTAATAATTGGTAATGAAGGATATTATATAAGGCATATGCAGGAGTCAGCAAAATGTTAAATATTATAAATTTGTGTTCGTTCACATTTATCTAAATTCATTCTTTTCAATAGGTTTAAGTACCTATTTTATTAAGTTCGTAAAATGTAAATTAATTCCTAATTTTTAGGTATAAATGCCCATAAAGCGCATTTTCTATTTTTTACCAAAATTGAGGTAAAATAAGATTTCGGTGACACCAAGGTAGCGTTCTAAGTGATTTCATACCTGGAAAGGAGAGAGGTTGAGGTTAGGAAGGTTCAACAAGACGAAACGGTAGACAAGAATACATTTTAGAGTTGACTCACTTAGAAGTGATCACATATCCATCCAATAGTAATGAAATTCGCGTTAAACACCACTTTTTTCAAATGAAAACCGCTCTTTTTTCAAAAAAGAGGGAGGGCATGTCATGTTTACTTACACTCCGTTGACAAAATACACCGACGCAGTTTACTCTAAAAGAAGATGGCAAGACAAATTGCATATGACCTCTTTCGTATAACCTTAATAATTGGATTAAGGGTCTCTACTTAGAAACCGTAAATTTCTAGCTACGAAAAATGTGCACGGAGTAACAGGCATATTTTTCATGGCTAGTTTTTTTGTGCCTAGATGTTCATATATTAGAGCGTAGGGGGTTTGGAACAATGACAACGATTTTAATTAAAGATGCTCAGATCGTGACCATGAATCAGAACGGAGACATCCTAACAGGAGATATACGAATCGAAAATGACCGTATTACCGCGATTGGGCCGAACTTAGACGCTTCACATGCGGATAAGATTATCAATGCTAAGAATCGCACCGTAATTCCTGGATTCATCCAGACCCATATCCACCTCTGTCAGACGCTGTTCCGTGGAAAAGGGGACGATCTCGAGCTGATGGATTGGTTGAAACAGCGGATATGGCCGTTGGAAGCTTCCCATGACGAGGAATCCATTTATTACTCCGCAATGCTTGGGATTGGTGAACTGATTCAAAGCGGCACCACCACCATTGTGGATATGGAGACGGTGCATCACACGGATTTTGCGTTTCGAGCGATTGCAGAGAGCGGCATTCGAGCTCTATCAGGTAAGGTCATGATGGACAAAGGGGACGAAGTTCCTTTCGCTCTGCAGGAAAATACAGCAGATTCGCTGCAACAAAGCGTGGATTTGCTCGAAAAATGGCATGGGCACGACGACGGTCGTATTCAATACGCGTTCTCGCCACGTTTTGTGATCTCTTGTACAGAGGAGCTATTGCGTGAGGTTCGCAATTTGTCCGAACAGTACAACGTGAAAGTTCACACGCATGCCTCTGAAAATCTCGGTGAAATCGAGATCGTCCAAGCCGAAACGGGAATGCGCAACGTTGTCTACCTCGATCATCTCGGCTTAGCCAATGAGCGTTTGATTCTGGCCCATTGCATCTGGCTCGATGAGCAAGAGAAACGCATCATTCATGAGCGTGGCGTGCACGTCAGCCACTGTCCGGGCTCCAACCTGAAGCTGGCTTCAGGGATCGCCGAAACCCCAGAGATGCTCAAATTGGACATCTCTGTCAGCTTGGGAGCAGATGGGGCGCCGTGCAACAACAATCTCGACATGTTTAACGAGATGCGGCTCGCTGCGCTTATCCAGAAGCCCGTGCACGGGCCGACAGCGATGAATGCGCAAGCGGTGTTCCGCATGGCAACCATCGGCGGCGCTCGCGCAGTGGGCATGGCAGATGAGATCGGCAGTCTCGAAGTCGGCAAGAAAGCCGACCTCGCGATCCTCGATCTCAATAACTTCCACACGTATCCGTCTCACGACGTGGATCCGATCTCGCGCATCGTCTACTCGGCGACGCGCGCTGATGTGGAAACGACCATCATCAATGGTCGGATCGTGATGGAAAACCGCATTATGCGGACGGTTGATAAGGACATCGTCCTGCCTGAGGCGAACCGCTCGATTCAGCGGTTGCTGAAGAGGGCGAACCTGCGCTGAGTTACATAGCGCAGATCAAAAACCCCCACGTTGGATTTCGTGGGGGTTTTGTGGATCCACAGCTATTTTCAGCAACATTAGGCGAAAAGGGAGATTGCATGAAAATAGATGGAGGCTTTCCATTAATACTGTTTTTTAGCTAGTTTTATAGCGAAATACCTACATATTTTACAGCTATATTGGCAATGAAGGGCAGTAATCGCCTAATGGATAAGCCCCAACCACTGCCAATACGGCACACACAGAAGCGCCAGCAGCAACACGGCTAAACCATAAGCAAATGCAATCTTCTGGCCTTGGCGATGGCTAAATGCTTTCCCCTCGGAGCTATAGTAAGCCGTCAGATACGTCGGCGATTGATACGCGAAGAAGAACGGATCCGTCGACAAGAGCACAACGAAAACGAGAATCCACGGATGCACACCCGCTTGGTCAGCCAACGGCAGGAGCGCCGTGACTAGCAATATGACAGCGGGATCATCCCGAACGATCAACGTGACAATGAACGAGAGCACGATAACCGCTGCAAGGAAGAAGAACGGTGACGTTACGAAGACACCCATATGCTGGCCAAGGAAAGAAGACAGGGCTTCGACGAGCCCCAGTTCATTCGCGACTGCTGAGAAACTAAAGGCCACGCCTAGGAACAGCAAGAACGTCCAGTCGATGCCGCTTGAAATGGTTTTGCGATCCAACACGCCGCTAATGACGAGTACGGCAAAGCCAATCAGCATAACCCAAGCGCTGTCGATGCCGTGAAGCGGCTGTAACACCAACATGATGATGCAGCTGAGAACGGTTGTGACGGCAATGCGCTCCTCCCGCGTCAGCGGACCTAGCAGCCGTAACTGTTCATCCAAGACATCAGCGGCAATTGGCTTGGATGATGCGGTTTTGCGGAACATGATGAAGATAACCGCAAGCAGCACAGCGCTAAATATGATAAATGCCGGTAAGGCATAGATGAACCACTGAATCCAGTTCACAGGTGAAGCATTTGGGATAAGTCCAAAGGCTAGCACGTTCGTGTATGAGCCTGTGAGCACGAATGGCGCTGTGAAACCGTAGAAAAGCATGGCAGTAAGGCCTAAGCCTGCTGCGCCGTGACTGCGGGCTTTGAAGCCCATAGATTCGGACAGCGTCTGCGCAATCGGCACGCCAAGTGATACCTTCGCCGAAGAGGAAGGGATCATCGGGTTTAACATGATACCGCCGGCCACGATGCCCCACAGCTGCCCGCGATAAGTCGCAGGGAAGCGCTTCAGGGCATGGAGGGAGAAGCGGTATAAGAAGCCCGACTTCGTAATCACGGCGCTCATCGCCATGATGAAGATCATGTACAGCCACGTCGGCGAGGCGAAGCCCGACAAGGCGACCTCGGGCGGGGCGAGCCCGCCGAGCACCCAGAGCATGGCCATGCCCAAGGCTACGATGTAGTCGGGCATGATGTTCACGATCCACAGGATCACGGCGGCTAAGCCGATCCCGATGAAGTCCATGCCGTGGCGGGACAGTCCCGCGACGGGCTCGGCCATGTGGAAGCCGAGCATCGATGCCACGGCCAAGACGACAGCCGCTAGGCCTAGCCAGCGGCTGCGGTCGCCCAGACGCGCCGCGCCTGCGGCGAGGCGCTCGCTCTTGCTTCTGGCCAGCATCTGCTTGGCCAGGCCGAAGCTTGGCTCTCCTTTGCGCGGAGAGCCCAAACCCGACAGCGCGGTTGACTCCGCTAGCTGCAAGTACTCGAGCGCAAGCTGCTTTCGCCCCAGCTTGCGGCACAGATCAGCACCCCACTCGTAGACGGTGGTGAGCTGCTGCGCCGAATAGGCGGCGCCTTGCTGGTCCAGCGCCGCCTCAACAATGGACAAGCCCGCTTCGGGCGCGTGTTCCACGCAGTAGCGGACATAGGCCCACAAGACCGCGTAGCGCGCGACGAGGAGCTCGTCCGGACATCGCCGAAGCGCATGGCCGATCACTCGCTGCTGCCGCTCCGACTTGCTCAGGGCAGCTTCTGCTGCCATCTCTGCCTGCATGACATGTCCCGTCGCCTTTACTTGCTCCGACTCCACTTCACCTGCAGCCATGACCGCTGCATCCAGCGCTTGCTCCCATGCATTGCGCGCAGCATGCACTTCAACTACCGCTGCCCAATCGTCCTCTGCTTGATAGTAAGTCAAAGCTTGACTCACCCAGAACTGCTCTTTCTGCTCGCCATATCGCAGAGGCAGCATGTCCAGCATGACGCGAGCGATTTCAGGACGAATCTGCACGGAATCCTGTTCCACGTCCTGCTGGACGAATCGCCCTAGTGTAGGATACGCCTGATTAGCCTCATCTATGGTCATGCCAAGGAGATGCTCCAGCAACCCTGCACGCATATTGGGCAAGCAGGAACACGCAAAAAGAAAATCCCGAATAAGTGCCGGCAGCAACTCCACCTCATGCAGTACCCATTGTGCCTTCGCTTCTTTAGAAGCTTGCAATCGACCATTGGTTGATACTAAACGTTGTGATAGCAGACGAATGAAATAGGAAGAGATCTGCGGCTGCTCAACGACTAACCGATCAAACGTTTCTCGATCTATGTAGTAGAGAACGCTTTCTACTGCTAGGATAGCCGTAGCCGATCTTGGCTCATTCGTTAACAGCGCCATTTCCCCCAGCGTATCCCCGTCCTGCAAGCTCGCGAGCGATTGGCGTGTACCATCTTGCTTCCGAGAAAACAGTTCGATCCTGCCGCTCTCAATCAGGTACATACTGTCTCCAGGATCACCTTGTTCGAACAGCATGTCTCCCGCCTGCCCCTTCACCTTATCTAATTTACCCAGAAGCTTGGCTAACTCTATGTTAGAGAAATCCTTAAACATCTCCATATCTTTAATGGCCACGAATGATCTACTCTCCTTGCGCGATGCTATGCAAACATCCCAAGCTATACGAACTCCATGAATACTGTACGCTTGACATGACAATCTTGTCTACAAAAATTCGCTCTAGTTCTTGACTAACGCTAACCGTACCCTTGTGACAAAACAAAAGAAAGACCCTTAACCGAAGTTAAGAGTCTTTCTGGAGAATGCTATATGTGCAAGCTGAAGCTTACAGTTTTACAACGTTCTCAGCTTGTGGTCCGCGGTTGCCTTGAACTACGTTGAACTCAACGCGTTGGCCTTCGTCCAAAGATTTGAAACCTTCGCCAGTGATTGCGGAGAAATGTACGAATACATCGTTTCCACCTTCAACTTCGATGAATCCAAATCCTTTTTCTGCGTTAAACCATTTAACTGTTCCTACTGCCATGGGTAATACCTCCAAAGTTTTATTAACATGTCTTTTTTCTTGTTTCGAACAAAAAAATTACACATTGGAAAAGGTTTCATTTACTTAAAATGATAACCCTTTGCAATACGCAATTCAGGTTTTCCCTTAAGACTATTAATACTGTACCACACTATATTAGGTATTGCAATTATACCTGAGAGGGATTTATTGCTAAAGCAATGAAGGATTCTCTGTCCTCAATTTTAAGTGCTATAGCTAGTGCTAATGCGACATCTTTCGACGGAATGATTCGACCATTTTCGATGGAATTGAGGATGGAATAGCTGACTCCTGCTTTCTCGCCAAGCTTGCGTAAAGTGAGATTATGCTGTTGCCGCAGCTCCTTGAGCCGGATGTGGAAGGCCACGATCGCCTCACCTCAACTTTCTTTATTTTTTTGTCTATGAATTTCAGTTCTAATTTTGTCGAATGGGTCTTCCCAGGCTGGCGGCTTGATGGTTTTGCCCATTTCATTCTTATGAACCTTCCCATCGGGCCAAACTTTAGACATGTTCGCATGCTGAACGATATCGAAGATCGGTCCAGGTTCAACACCCATTTCTACAAGTGTTCCTAGAACAAAATACAATTCATCAATCATCGCATCTACTTCATCTTCTAGCGTAGCTGCCTCTTCGAATTCATTGAGCTCTTCTTGCATCCACGCCAAACGCGCGGCTTTACGCCCAGGGGAAAGGCGCTGTGGTGATGCGCCCACTGGGTGCTCAAACGTTTCATGAAACTTTTTCACAGCTTCGAATGCTAACTTTAATGTCATGTATGTGATCTCCCTTAACAAGGTTATAGTTTCCTACTATATACCATTTGGAGGGAGCAATGGTCAATATCTACATGTCGAGATTACAGGCGACGTCCCATAATAAAACGGTCTTTCCAATAGCCTGAGTTCATGGAGTTAATAACGACACCTGAGCTGGTGGTATTACTGATAAACTGCCCATTGCCGACGTAGATCCCCACATGATTAACTCGACCTGGTTTCGATACACTGAACATGACAAGGTCACCTTTTTGGAGGCTTGTCTTCTTCGAAATGCGAGTTCCCAGCTTCGCTTGCGCCGCAGATCCCCATGGGAGCTTAATCCCATTCTTACCGAAAACAAGTTGCGTATAAGCAGAGCAGTCTAAGATTAGACGGCTAACATTTCTAGTACCGTAGCGGTAGGTCACATCTCCGATGTATGACTTCGCTGTACGCACGATGCTGTCTGCACGGGACGTGCTCATGGCTGTGGCCGATATGGTTAAATTGGTCGTCGCCGTGGCAGCAGAGGCCGCTTGCGGGCTTAAGAGCGCGGTTCCAGCGACTAACAAGGAAAGACTAAGACCTACAACAGAATGAGTCAGGCGGTTCTTCTTCACAAAAAGCATGATTGATTTCCTCCTTTGGTATGAATATCTAAGTTGGTTGGACCTGCTACTACCATAGCACAAGCCCAACAACCTAATATTTAACATCAAAGGAGGAAAGTCGCATCACGCCTAATCATAGTCTCTATTCTGAGAATTTCATGAGAATTCGCTGAGACTCAATCTCTTGACACCAATGAATCCGCTTTATCGCCAGAATGTTCCTGCCGAAACTCTGAGGGTGTCACCCCATATTTCTTCTTAAACACTTGTGAGAAATGCCTCATATCTTGATAGCCAATGCGCTCAGCAACGTCTGCCAGCTTCATCTTGGGGTTCTGCAGCAACTGCTTCGCCTGCTCAAGCCGCAAGTTAATGACGAACTCCTTGAATCCCTGACCCGTCTTCTGCTTGAATAATTGGCTAAAGTAAACGGGGTTCAAATACACAATGGAAGCCACCTTCTCGAGCGATAGGTCCTCCTGATAATGCGTGCGCATGTATTGCAAAGCCACTTCAACAGATCGATCACTGCCGCTGGCATGATGCTCATAGACCTGTGTGGTTGACGCTTGCCGCATCCGCTGCACTTCGGCAGGCACGGACTGAAACTGCTGAATACGCTCCGTAGTCATGATCTGGAACGGTACTTTCAAATATTTAATGAGATGGCTGCGAAGCTCCTCAACGAGTTGTGTGATGCTCGTTCCTTCAGGAGGCGTGACGAGCCCGAGCAAGCTCTTGCTATCGTGAACCGTCACGAAACCCTTACCGTAGCGTTCGATCAGCTCTAAAAGGACGTTCTCGATAATGAAATTTTCCAGAAACACGGCCTTGTCGGTCTCCATTTTGACCATGATGAGATAGAAATAAGGATGTTGCTCCATGAACGGCCCCATGTCGATACGCCCTGTATCCAGACCTTGTACCCAGCGCTGAAACACAGCTTCTTGCAGGTATTTGCGATTCGTCTTGAGCAGCTCCGCTTCCTCAATCAGTTCGGTATCATGGGCGATTTCGTCGCTCAGCTTCCTAATCATTTCGCTCAACACTTCTTTGCCGATCGGTTTCAGCAAATAGTCTTTCGCCCCAAGGCGCACAGCTTCTTGCGCATAGGAGAACTCTGAATACGCCGAAATCACGACCCACTTCACGTGGGGATGACGACTGCGCGACATATTCATTAGCTCTAACCCTGTCATCCCCGGCATCAGAATGTCCGTCAGCACGATATGAATCGTCTGACTGCGAAGGATGCTGATCGCTTGCTCCGCATTGGAAGCCAGATGAATCGTATGCTCAGGAAAGCGATTCTGCAGCGTACGCTGAATGCCTTGCAAAATAATGGTTTCGTCATCAACGATAAGAATATCCATGATGGTCTGTTATACCCCCTTGCGAGGAAGCGGCATCGCAATGATAACCGTAGTTCCTACTTCTTGTTTACTCTGTATCCGAAGTCCATAAGCTTCACCGAACAGCAAGACAATACGTCGATGTACATTCGTAAGACCAATGCCTCTTCGTGTCGATTTGCCGTCCTCGGGAGCTAAGTCACCAATGGTATTACCCGCCTTATACGTATATGGATCACCTATCATCCGCGCATCGTCAATCAGTCTCTCCTGCATCTGACGAAGGAGATTTCCCTCAATCCCTACACCATTATCAGAGACCACAATATGCAGCTCCTGATCCTGCACTTGAGCGAATACGCGAAGCACACCAAGCTCTCGCAGAGGCTCCAGCCCATATTTCACCGCATTTTCGATAATGGGTTGCAAGGTCATTTTGGGCAGAACCACATCCATCCACTCGGGATCAATATCGATCTCCGTTCGTACCCTTCCCTCTAAGCGATTCTCGATAATCGTCATATAATGGCGCATTTGATCCAGCTCTTGCTGGAGTGTCGTCTTCGAAGCCTCTTGCCAGTCACTACTGTATCTAAACATATGAGATAGGGCCAGGATGACTCTGCCGAGTCGATCATTCTCACGCTCATCTAGCATCCAATAAATCATATCCAAGGTGTTATATAGGAAATGGGGGTTTACCTGTGACTGCAGCGCCTGCAGTTCGGCATTCTTTTCACTCATGGAAGCCAGCGTTATCCGTTCAATCAACTCATCCATCCGATTCACCATGCGATTAAAGGAGGAGACGAGTGAGTTAATTTCCTCGAAGGATCTAACCGTCACCGAGCCTTTGAAATTACCCATTTCCACTTGTTTCATCTCGCGAATCAACAACTTCAGCGGAGAAGAAATATTGCGTGAAATCAAACTGGCTAGCGCCGTGGATAAAATAATAAGAACCACGACAACGAAATATAAGTATTCTCTTGTTTTGACAACCTCAGCATTAATATCCCCTTTGGGGGTTAAGCCGATGACGGTCCAGTCCGACATTTTCGCTTTCGCGGCTACCATTAACTGATCTGTACGATCATCCACGATGATTTCATTATCTACAGGGCGAGGAAGGCTGCTGAACGACGGAACGGTTTCCTTATCTTCCGCTGTCGTAGCAATCATATGATGCTCGCGATCGACGATATACACCCGACTGTTCGGACTAATCGTCACGTTCGAGAGTGCGGCCAAGATCGGCTGTGGATTCGTTTCGATCAACATTATACCGATTACACGGTGGTCTGTGAGGTCATACAGCTTTCTGCCAAATACGAAGAGCGGAGCCCGCTGGAACTGATTAATAACCGACCCTTCAACCAGCCCTAACCACACCATTTCACCTGACGAATCCTGCAGCTTCTGATACCAGCTCGCAGTTGAATAGTTGGTATTGATTACACTGTCAAAGCCGCGTTCATAATTATAGTTTTTGCCTGCATTCGTAATTACATGAATACCGATGATATCATCACGCGAGTAGTAGATGGCTCCCAAAATATTCGTTATCGTTCGCTCATTGAATATACTTGCCGCCATATCGGGATTCGTATCTCGGTCTTGGATTAAACGGAGCATTTCATAGTTACTATTCAATGATTTCGTAATACTATCATAGCCTTGCAGCAGCAAATCAAATAAGCCTACGGTTTGTGAAATATTTTTCTGAGCTAAATCGCTAATTTTGCTATGTATGATTTGAGTCGTCCTCTGATAATATAAGACGCTAACGAGCACCACGAGAACAAGCATCGAGGTAATAAATAGTAAGAATAGTCGGTTATGAATGGAATTAAAGCCCCGTGTCACGCTGTTTACACATCCCCTTTCGTTACGCGGTATTCGCTATTTTACCACAGCTCTATCTCATAATGAAAAAAAGAGAGGGGTGAAGTTAACCCTTCACCGCTCCCGCTACCATACCTTTTGTAATTTTATCCGCTAATAAGAAATACACGAGAATAACCGGCAACGCACCGAGTACGAGGAAAGCGCCGATCGCTCCGTAGTTAACGGAATATTGACTCACGAAACTGTTTACCCCGAAAGGAAGCGTCTTGAGTCGCTCGGACGAAATGAATGTCGCCGCGAGGATGTACTCGTTCCAGATATTAATAAAAGTAAGAATACAGACTGTCATCATCGGAGGAACCGAGATAGGAAGAATGATCCCGCTGAAGATTTTGAAAACCCCTGCGCCGTCCACGACAGCAGACTCTTCAATCTCAGCCGGAATGGACTTCATGAAGCCGCTAAGAATAAAGACGGCAACCGGCGTCTGAAACGCAATGTAAGGCAAGATAATGGAAAGATGCGTGTTCAGGATGTGCATGTTCTTGAAAATAATCATCAGCGGCAACAGCGTTGCCTGCATCGGAACCATCATCCCGATAAGGAAAATCACCATGACCAATTGGCCGTATTTCCATTTGAACCGTGTAATCGCAAAGGCTGTCAATGAGCTTAAGAACAGAACGCTCACCATCGTGACTAAGGTAACGAACAAGCTATTCTTTAGATATTTGAAGTAATTCCCGGCTTCAATCGCATCGGAGAAGTTCTTCCATTGAAGCGCGTGCGGCAAGGCGAAGAACCGCCCGGAGAGAATTTCTTCATTGGTCTTTAATGAATAAATGAACAGCCAAACCAGTGGATACACCTGTGTTACCACAAGTATGGATAAGAAGGCAATGACAATGATTTTGAGGATAGAGAAGCTTTTGCGTCTCCGTAAAATGGCAGGTTTAGCCGAAGCTGCTTCCTTGGCGTGCTGCATGGTGACACTCCCCTTCCTTAAGAAAATCTTCTCTCTAATCGGTTAAACACCGAGTTAATCAAGACAGTAGCTAGTAGACAAATAACAACCAAGAATGCGGCAATCGCGCTTCCGTAGCCATATTTCATGGACAGGAAGGAGTTGTTGTACATCAGTGTGGAAATCACGTCTGTCGCATGGGCAGGACCACCTGCAGTCATAACCATTACCATGTCAAACGCTTGTAAGGAACCGATAAAAGCAAGGACGATCGATATTTTGAAAATCGGAATATTCATAGGGAAAGTGATATACCAGTCAGCTTTCAGCCCTTCTGCCCCATCGAGACGCGCAGCCTCATAAATATCAGCAGGAATGTTCTGAATGCCAGTAAACTGGATCAATGTGTGATAGCCCAGATACTGCCAGAGCGCTACGAAATAGAGGGAATACATGGCGATCGCAGGATCAGTTAACCATGATCTCGTCCAGCTGTTCAGGTGAAGCAGTTCTAGAACTTGATTAAGCATACCGCCCATCGAAGCCGGATTGTAAATTGTTTTCCATAATTGCCCAATAATAACGACAGATAGAATAACAGGTAAGAAGTAAGCAGAAACGAGGAAATTCGGTTTTTTGATAAAACGATTGAGTAGAATGGCTACACCCAAGGCAATTGGGATTTCGCACATAGAGAATACAGCAAACATCAAAGTGCGTTTTACGGATGGCCAGAATACAGGATCATCAAACAACATGGTGCGGAAATTCGCAAGACCGATAAATTTGGATGCACCAATCCCGTTCCAATCGAGCAATCCGCTATACATCGATACAAGTATCGGCACAAACACGAGACACACATAAATCAATAGACAGGGCAGTACAAACATGGCAATCGTCCACTTGGAGACTCTTAACACATTCACTTGGCTCGCCTCCTTCATGGAATATACTAAGGGGAACTTACCTGGAGTGCCTTGGGGGCACGCCAAGCAAATTCCCTATTGGGCTATGACATCAACTTATTTCTTGTTCGTATCGTAAGCGGTTTGGTGCTCTTTCGCTACAACGGCTGGATCTGTCTTTTTCACGAAAAGGTTCTGAACGCTAGTTAAGTGACCTTGTGCTGTACCTGGGTTCATTGTGTTATCGAACGCAAGGTCGCCGCCTTTAACTTTCTTGAACAAGCCTAGTACTTCCATCGCCATATCGGAGTATCCAGCAGCTTTGAAGTCGCCGTCTACTTTTTGTGCGATACCTACAGCGCCTTTTACTGCGAAAGCTTCTTTAGGGAAGTTCAACATGAAGAAGTTCAAGAAGTCTTTCGTCTCTTTCAAATGCTTGCTGTTCGCGGAAATAGCGAATGCGGATCCTGGAGCCAACATGAACTCATCTGGGTTACCTTTTCCTTTAACTGTTGGGAATTGGAATACGCCGACTTTACCGTTAACGGAGGACGTTTCGATACCGCCAGTTGCCCAGCTACCCATGAAGTACATAGCTGCTTTACCTGTTTTGAACAAGTTCTCACCTGCGTTGTAATCAAAGGATGTTGCGCCTTCTTGGAATGCACCAGCTTGGATCAAGTCTTGGAAAGAGCTAGCTGCATCTGTGAACGCTGGATCAGAGAACGTTTTCTTGCCGTCTACAACAGCTTGCAAGAAGCCAGGGCCGCCGTTAGTGCGAAGCAATACGTTCATGAACAAGAAGGAACCTGTCCAGGAATCTTTTTCACCGATCGCCATTGGCTGAATGCCTTTGGATTTCAAGATTTTTACGTCCTCAACCATTTCTTCGAATGTTTTTGGAACGTCAGCAATACCCGCTTGTTTGAAAAGCTCTTTGTTGTAGTAAACAACTGCGATGTTGTTACCGTCTGGCAATGCGTAGATGTTATTTTTGAATGTATACCAGTTAAGAATACCTTCTTGGAACGTTGCTTTCAGTCCGTTCTGCTCAACCATATCGTTCAATGGAGCGAATAGTCCTGCATCAACGAATGGTTGCATTTGCGCAGCTGGGTTCACGACAGTGATGTCTGGAACTTCTTTGGAAGCAGCTTGCGTTTTCAATTTAAGCTTTTGTTGATCCGTGTTCAAGGAATCAAGCTCGATTTTGATGTTCGGGTTCTTCGTTTGGTAGTCGTTTACGATTTTCTTCAACATACCGTTTTTCGGATCCGTCGGATCTGGATATATGTTTTGGAACGTGATCGTGATGTTTTCTTTTTTCGTGGCAGCCGGTGTCGCTGAAGCCGCTCCTCCTGCTGCTGGTGATGCTGTGCTCGTGCTTTTGTCTCCACCTGAACCACACGCTGTTAAACTAATAGCTAGCAAGCTCGCCGCAACGACTTGTAATGATTTATATTTTTTCACCAATGTAAATCCCCCTCGTTTGAGTGAATGTTCTTTATGCTCTTATTATGCCGTGTTTTTGGTACCCCTTACAATGCAGGAACTTTAGGTATCATGTTTGATTTCTATAGATTTATCTGCTCACATAACTTTCCCTTTGGAGCATTTTTTTATGAGCTTACGGATAGTTAACAAGAAAAAAGCGACCCCTTGGCAGCTCTCGCTGGCTTGGAAATCGCTTGGTTAATTGGGATATTTAGTAGGCCTTGGGCACTTCTACGCGGTTTGTGATACCGTCTTCGGTGAAGTAAATATGAACGTCAAAGCCTTGATCGTCCATGAAATAGGATACGTATTTCGGTTCACCATGCTTGATCGGGACAAGCAAGGTTGCGATACGATGGCTTCGGGAAGATTGTGTGGTTGCTTTCAAATGATAGTGCGGCGGCAAACCCTCGATCTCCGACTGGTCGATGTCGGTGAAGCTCTGATGCTGAGACAGCTCTAGCTCACCTGAGGAGCAATAGACGAAACGACCGTCCATGTCGGCCTTACGGCCTTGGACCTTGAAGGTTTGTCCATTCAATTTCATCTCATAAAGGGTTTGGAACAACCAATCTACGGTTCCTGCCTGTGCGAGATCGATATGATCGACGACAACAACGTAGGTGCCGAAGAAGTAAAGTTCCCGCACATACCGCTCCAGGTATGGCACGTATTCTTGGTATGCCGCGGTTGCGTTGCTGCGGGAATACCCGTAGCCTTTGCGCTGCTCAGCCACTTCGACAAAACCATTGGCCGCCATATTCAGCACTTTGTTTTTCTCAGCGTATTGACCTAGACCGTCGATCAAAATATTGTTCGTCGAGCGCGTCTGTCTGCGCCAATTCATATGCATCGTGGAACTGAACGCCACGTAGTACCCGCTTTCAATGGCTAGCGGCTCACCGTAAGCATGCAGCAAGAAGCCATTCTGATCGCCATGACTATGGCTGACGGATCCGTATTTGCTGCTCTTCGTGAGGAGCATAATGTGACGTTCCGGATCGGCCATATTGGAATGGAAGGCGACCCAGTCAATGTCACGGAACCATTTGACCGACTGAATATTCGCATCGGTAGGCGCGATAGCTTCAACCTGCGGATAGTCGTGACGATACACCATTTCGTCAAAGCGGAAATCCCACCAGCCGTAATTGTAAAATTTCATCTCAGAATCGGTATCGATCTCGCGGACACGCTCAAAATACCATTGATACAATCCGTTTCCTGTGACACCTGCAAATTGACGAATGTTGAAACCCGTCTTCAAGCTGACCGGGTCCCCCAATGTGGATTGATCACCAAAGCTTGCACGCAAGGTGTCAGGGCTGAACGCATACAGTGGGAAATCGCCTGTTTTGGCGAAAAACGGTCGCTTATAAAAGTTAATGCCTGTATATTTCTTCAACAAATTCATGGCTTCCGTAACGAACGCCATCCCCGTTGTCCAATACATCGGACCTTCGGCCCAACCTCCGTCCGGCCCACCCCATGGCGAGTACAGACATGCGTAATATTCAAGCGTATAGTCTAACCACTCCTGAACCTCAGGCTCTTCCTGCAGAAGCACGATACAGCAAGGCACAAGCACACTGGATAGGGAACGCACGGCGTGGCTGTCGAACGGTACGTGATGAATTTTGGAATGTTCGATAACATGTTGTGCGATCTGGCGTGTACGTTCGAGCAGAACGTGACGAATTTGCTTCCGCTCATCCTCGGACAGTTGATCGTAGAGCCAGTCATAGCCCCAAGCGATGGCGCCGGCCGTTCGGAAGGAAGCCTCATCATTATAATCCCGGCTCGTGGTGCCTCTGATATCCCATGTGCAGATGTGGAGCAGCCACGTTTTGGCGCGATCCAATAGCGCAGCATTATTAAGCAGCTTGCCCGCTACGGCCAAATGACGCACCGCATACAAAGCTTCTTGTGTATCCATGTACATCTGACGCCACAATTTGGCGACCCGTTTATTTCCTGGGTAATGAAGCGGCTCCGCAATTAGATCTCTTTCGATCCATGGTTGAACGGACTTCTCGAAGAACACTTCCCACTCACAATAGTTTGGGTTCATCGTCAGCTCGGCGCGAAAAGCCTCTACCTCCGAAGCTTGCAGCCACAATCTCGGATGATGAGCCGTAACCTCTGCATAGCGCGTGGCTCTGCTTGGCAGTGGCGTTTCCGGCAAATCTGCCGGCACCTCGAAGCAGCGAATGCGGCTCCATACGGTATGTTGGCCATTTTCTTCTAGCAAGGCATAACGCCAGTAGTATGTGCCTGGGTTTAGCGGAGCTTCAGGTGTGTACAAGTTATAAGGAATTGGTTGCACGGTCTGGGTCTCTGTCGGTGAGAACGCTTCCGATTCGGAGATCTGAAGCACATAACGATCGTGCTCCAGCCGTGCCGGAATCCACGTGAAGCGAGGCGGGTTTTCCAGCAGCACCGTCTTCTCGTTCGGCTCATATTGTACGGTTAACACACCGCTCTGCGGTTCGTAAAGTGGCGATAATGACATGGATAATTCCCCTCCAGGCTCGGTTCTGTAAGGCTTCTACTAGGAATGAAAGATGCAACGTCTGTTTTAAAATAAGCGTGTAACGCAAATAAAAGCCAACGCTATGCGATAACGCTATTTGCAGCTCATGAGGGTTTTACGTAAAAATAGGATGATGACATAACGTTAACGGGATCAAAATAAGCCGAAATACGGCCATTTGGGTCAAATAGCGCGATCTTATAACGCTATTCCCCTAAATTCGCTTCCAAACTAGCAAAATAAGGTGTTTTAACAACGCTATTGTTACAAACATGCCTCCGCTCATGATATGGAAGCCATCAGTCAGGTAAATGACAAATCACACCATTTGCAATCCTTTATCTGTCATTTTAACACGAATTGTAGCGTTAGGAATGGTTATGTTGATTTCATCATCCGTAATTTGTGATAGCTGAACTGCACTCCCCGCACGATACACATGGATAAAATCTGCTCTACGATCATTACGACGATGAAGCATGGCTGTAAGTGAGCGACTTGGATCCACGGCATCGCCTGGCGTCCCAACCGCTACAATCTCATCGCCTGGTTGAACCCGTGCAGCGTGGTAAATGACAGCATCTGAGTTCGTAAGGTTGTACGAAGCCTGCAGTACACCTGAAGTAGGTACAAATTCACTGATAATCGGCAGTTGTTGCTCTTTGAGCGTCGTAACGTCGTCCACTTTCTCAGCAATAAACAAGGAATAGGAAGCCTCTGTGTTACGTGGTTGTTGTGGTGCCTCTACCGCTACGACAGGATGCATCCACCATTCAATCGCTTGCGGTTGATCACCCGAAAGCTCCACTTGGAACCAATCCAACAGCCATTCTCCTGTGAGCAGAAGATGGCGATTCATCGTACAGCCTTCGTAGCCCTCTGTTGATTGCAGCCAAGCGTAAACGGATGTTGGCGTTGCTTCGTAGTGCTGCAGGCGCCCTTCATGCGGCGCCTGCGATTGACCCGCCAGCGAAACGGTGTTGTGGCTGGCTGTCTCGGCGAACCACGATCTGCGCATGGACGAGCCGTAAGGCACCATCCCCAGATCGGGGGTTAGGGTTTGATCCCGGTGCATCAACGTCAGATGCAGCTTGTCGTAGTGGCCGTGGGAACCGCCGTGCTCGCCATAATCGGCGAGGAACGACAGCGGGTTCCCCGCGATGCGGCCGATGACGAAGCCAGCGTCCGGCCAGAGCCGCGAACTGCGAGGCTCAGCGTCACCAGCGGCGCGGTCAGCGCCGTAGAGCAGCGCCTCGAGCTGCTCGTTGCCGGCAGCGCCTAGCTGCTGGTACGCTTCGCACAGCACGGGCGCGAGGCCGGCGAGGCCGTAGATCGCGAGCCCCTGCTCCGCGATCTCAGCGATCTCGCGGGCGTAAGGGCCGCGCGCAAGCGGCCCGTCGTGCAGGGCCGGCAAGGCGCCCTGGTCGTCGGCCAAGTCGGCCAACGCCTCGAGCATGCCGCGCATGGATTGCCCCTCTGCGCCCGTCGTGGCGTAGAGATCAATGCCGAAGCGCTGCGCCATCTCGGCAGCGATGAGATAGGCACGAAGCACGAAGACGTGATAGTACGTGCTTCCCTCGAATTCGAATTGATCGGCTTTCACGCCGATCGATAGATGATGAATGAAGCCGCCTTGGCCTTCAATCAGCGCTTCCAACGCGGCTTGCTCGCCTCGAGCTGCGTATACACAAGATAAGGACGCGTTCAGCCAAGCGGTATAGTTGTTCTCCGCATTATTGCGCTCATGAATCAAGATATGGCGGTACTCCTCCATGCTTCCAGCCAACATGTCTAGGAACACGTCGATGGCTACCTGTTCCTTCGCGTCAAAGGTAACACCCTCATCGCGAAGAAGCAGATAGGCGCGAATCAGCGTTGTTGACCAAATTGCCTCCGTCAGTGCTTGATGGAACGCGCGGCCCTTCAGCATCCAGCTCTGTGCTTCTGGATGCACGGGATAGAGCGGAAACTGCTCGGCGTACTCGACTAGTAATCGCTTGCTAATCTGCGCATAAGCGACGTCACCTAGAGCCGCATAAACAGCGGCTGATTGCAACGCCACGCGCGCCAAGGATTGGTGCTTAAACACGAGCCACGCACCGCGGTAAGCATCACCTGTGATGACGCAGCCATGTGGACATAGAAATTCTGAAGCATCTACACGATTCTCATCGAACATCAGTTCGGTATGATGGTGTGGACAAACATACTGGTGCCACCAACCACCAGGTTCTTCGGGAACGACCAGGCTGCCTGCTTGCTGCAGCCTGTCGATTTCTTCTTGAAGTTTGCGGGCGGTGTGACCGGCCCACGTCAATGTCTCTACTTTAGCGGCCAATGGGATCGCGGTACTCATCGCATCATCATCCCGCCGTTGATTTCAATCGTTTCACCTGTTACATAAGCTGCTAAATTGGAAGCTAGGTATAGAACTGCCCCAGCGACATCATCCGGTGTTCCTTCACGTTGCAGCGGAATGCCGTTGATGGTTGCTTGGCGCGCAGCATCCGTCGTGAACGTCGCGTGGAACATCGTATTGCCGATGAAACCTGGTGAAACGTTATTCACGGTGATGCCACTAGCGGCAACTTCTTTCGCCAAGCCTTTGGAGAAAGTAAGCACGGCTGCTTTACTCGCTGCATACACACTTCCTCCGGGTCCGCCACCATTATGTGCGGCAACAGAAGTCATATTGATGATGCGGCCGCAGCCTTTTTCTTTCATCCCTGCCAGCACACGTTTGGACACGAAAACTGTGCTTTTCAAGTTGACATCCATGATGCGGTCATACATCTCTTCGGACATCTCGGCATTAGGCACGCGCTGTATCAAGTGGCCTGCATTGTTGACAAGAATATCAATCGTTCCACCCAATACTTGCTCCACTTCGCTAACAAGTCTGTCGATTTGCTCCACATTCGTGACATCCGCTTGTACAAGTACCGCTTCCCCGCCTAATGCTTGGATTTCAGCAACGACTTCCTGGCCTTGCGCTACATTGCTCAAGCAGTTCACGCCTACTTTCGCACCATTGCTAGCCAAAGCTAGCGCAATTGCGCGTCCAATCCCCGCATTCGATCCTGTTACAAGTGCAATTTTCCCCGTTAAGTTAATGTTCATTATGGTATCCTCCCATGGATATACATCTATTTTGTATTTGAATCGCTGCTTGTGCAGCGTAACTACCTGTCTGTGGCTCAAGAATTCGAAGGCTGCGGCCATTACCCGCGCAGCCGAGGGCGTGTCGTCTCCGGCATCGTCATCGTCATGCAGGTGCCGCGCCCCCACTCGCTGTCAACGGACAGCCCGTAGGCTTCGCCGAACACCATTTGAATCCGGCGATGGACGTTCATCAGACCGATGCCGCCTCCACGCTTGGTGCCCGTACTCGCTTCTTCCGGCTCTGCCAAGCGATTCTCCTCCAGCTTTCTGCGCAACTCGGCTAGTCGTTCCGGCATCATGCCTGTGCCATTGTCCTCAATGAAAACTTGGAACAAGCCACCTTCTTTGCGGGCGTCAATGCGAATGCTATGCCTTTCTTCCACACCTTCTGGAAAAGCATGTTGAAAAATATTTTCAATCAACGGCTGCAACGTCAAGCGGACCATCTTCTCCAGCAACAAGCTTGGCGGGATCGCTACATCAATCTCGAATTCCCGCTCCGTCCGATGCTGCAGAATAATCATATAGTTCCGCACATGATTCAGCTCATTCGCAACTGTGATTTCCTCTAAATTGGTCTGGACGGAGTAGCGAAGCATGAAAGCCATCGCCTCAACCATCTCTGTGATTTCCCCTGAATCCTGCACAATCGCATAACAATTGATCGTTTCCAGTGTGTTGTATAAGAAATGCGGGTTAATTTGCAGCTGCAGAGATTGAAATTCAGCCTTCTGACGTTCGAGCTTCGATTCGCCAAGCTCCAACGCGTTCTTCTGTTGCTCTAGCTCGGCCTCATACACCCGCTCGATCATATCGGACAAGCGCGTCACCATCAGGTTATAGCTGTGAATGAGTCCACCCATCTCATCGTTTCGGCCTGCGTCTTCGATATACTGCCAGTTCCCTTTTTCCGTCTCCCTCATGCTGTCTTTGAGCTCCCGGATCGGCCTGACGATAGAGCGGCCAAAGCGGAAAGCCAGCCACAACGCTGCTGCCAAGGTGATCAGACCGACAATAATTGTCGTGGTCCGGATGGTGTTAACTGGGCGACGAAGCTCTTTCACAGGCATAGAAGCAACAAGATTCCAATCGTAGTAGCCTGATTTGCGTGATACGAACATACGCTCTTCCCCGTTGTATTTGGATAAAAACGTTTGATCGCCGCTCGTAAGCACTTGAGAAGCAAGTTCGTCATTCGGTTTTCGTTCACTCATCGAACGTGGGTAAATGTAGTTACCTGCATTGTCTACGATGAAAAAAAAGCCGTCTTTCCCCAAGTTCACGCGATCCCATGTTTTCGCTAACTCGTCTAACTTGATTTCAAAAGCGAGAACGCCGCGATTCTCTTCCTTATAGGATGGGCCCCTAACCGTGCGAGCCATGGTGACAACAGAACCTTGATCCGCTTGGCGTATGCTCATATTGAGCAGCACGATTTTGCCATTAACAGGCGTCTTTTTCATTAAAAACTCAAACTTTTCTTGCACTAGCACAGGATCGAAATTGAAGAACAGGTTCTGATTCTCATAAACAACAGAACGACCGTGCTGACCTGCCGCATAAATCATATTAAGCTGCTTATACAGCGTAACGATGGATTCCATCGAAGCGAAAGCAAATTTCTTGATTTTATCCGAATATTCATAGTACTCATACGCATCATCCGGCTTAATTTCCATGAACGCTCGCACGTCCGAATTCGACGAAAAGGCATTGCTGAGCAGCTCATACGCCTGCAAGTAGCTGTCCGTCTGATAGTTGGCACTATCGACCATCTGCATCATATATTGCTTCACTTGATCATCCAGCGCTCGCGAGGATTGCCAGTAGGACACTGCCCCAACAGACACCAACGAGAGCACGATCACGATGAGAAAATACGCATAGATTTGACGGGATAGCGACTTCCTCTTCATTATCGGATCCCCATTCGCTGACGGTATTCCGAGGGGAGACAACCCTCATACTTTTTGAACGTTTTGGTAAAATGCGGATGATCCGCATACCCAACCTCACCGGATATATCGGTAATTCGCCAATGCGGCTGCTGAAGCAGCTTCTTCGCCTTCTCCATCCGCCTGCGTGTCCGATACTGAACGAAAGTTTCTTGTGTATTCTGCTTAAACAATTGGCTAAAGTACGAGGGATTGAGTCCAATGAATTCAGCTACCTCTTCTAAGGAAACCTCCTCCGCCAGATGCTTCTCCATGTACTGTTTCGCTTCCTCAACAGGGTCCTTCTGTTTGCCTTTGCGCTTGTTCTTGAGCTCTTGCAGCAGCCCTTTCACAGAGGACGTAAACCACAGCCACACTTCTTCCTCACTTAACGAAGGGGAAATCTGAGGCTCCTCCTGAATCATATACACATCGCGGACAGTCAGCCGCCCATGAACAAGCGTGTACATCTCCTGCACGATATCGCTCATACGATTGAGCTTTAATTTATAGGACACTAGCTCCGTTTGAATCTCTTCGAGATCTTGGTCAAGCTCCTCTTCCCGCAGCATCCACACCGCCTGCTCCAATCGAGTTGCCCAGCTCTCCAGCTTCGTCACAGCGACGAAAGACTCTGAACTCACCTTGCTTTTATTCAGAATGAGCTTCTCCAAGACGAGCTGAAACCCCTTGATGCTGACTGGCTTCAACAAATATTCCTTGACCCCGTATGACACGCACTTCTGGGCATACTCGAAATCTCCATAGCCAGAGATCACAACTACTTGAATATCGGCATCCATTTCGGCAATTTGCGCACACAGCTCCAAACCATCCATCTTCGGCATGCGAATATCTGTAAAAAGAAAGTGGGGTCGTTCCTCTTGAATCCGCTGCATTGCGACAACGCCATTCTCAGCCGTTCGCAAGCTTTCAATGGGCAGCCCCGATTGTTCCACAAGCTTCTGTAATCCTCTGCGTATCATCGGTTCGTCATCGACAATGAGTATGCGGTACATGAGAAACTCTCCTTTCATAATGGGATGAAATGCACGCTCCCCACGCACCGTTGGGTACGTGAGGAGGCGGCATGCTCAATACTTGAGCTTATTTACGCGGCATCGACACAGTCGTACCGGAATCTTTACTATTAAATTTCTCTGTTGCTTCCTTGATTACTTCATTGCCGCCTTTGGATTTCCACTCTTCCAATACTTTCGGCCAGTCGGAAATCGGTTCTTTACCATAAACCATTTTCACCATGTGGGAAAGAATAACCGGAGGCGCTTGATCAGAAAGCGGTGAAATATCAGGATTTTTCATCAAAGATTCTAGACGAGGCTCGAAGTTCAACCCATCGCGTCCTTCATTCTTCAACGTTGTGTCATACACGTTCATTAACTTCTTACCTTCATCTGTCAAGCTTAATGTGCCCTTATTATACGTGGTATCTTGAACAAGCCACAAGAAAGATTGACGGTAACGCTCTTCATCTACAGCAGCAGGATCGGTTGGCGCTTTGTAGTTGATTTTGCCATCTACTTCTGTGTACGTGTCGTCTTTGATTCCGAATGTGAAGAATTTCTCCGCTTCGTCGGACATCATCCAGTCGTAGAACTTAATAATTTGCTCCGCATTTTTCACGTTCTTGTTGATGAAGTACGCACGCGGTGCTGGACCATACAAGTAGTGTCCACCTTTGCCATCAGGCCCTGTTGGGGAAGCAATAATTTCAATATCGCCCGTTGGAACTGTTGCTTTGAGTTGCGTTTCCCATTGCAGCATTTCGTTCGCATTCATGGACCACATGCCAGCTTTACCTGAAAGAATCGTATTCTTGAACACGGTCGCATTGATTGTTGCGAATTCTTTGTTGATCAAGCCTTCGTCAAACATCGTTTTGTACGTAGTCAGTGCTTTCATCATGTTCTCCGAATCGAAGAATTTCGGCAGAACTTGATCGCCAGACTTCTCGAACATCGACAGGTACGGATACACATCGTAAGCACCGAAGAAAGAATCGGCATACTTGAAGTTCTCACGGCCCATGTAGGGGTTCTCAACGCCCATTTCTTTGAACTTGCGCAGTACAGCCATGTACTCATCAACCGTTTTCGGTACGCCTAGGCCTGCTTTATCCAGTAAATCCTTACGAACAAAGATCGCGCGGCGGGATGGATTGGACAAGTACTCTGGAATCGCATAGATCTTGCCATTGTACGTCACATTATCCCAAGCATCTTTCGGAACTTTCTTCAGCAAATTAGGACCAAACTTCTTCAGCAGTTCATCCAGCGGTTGGAATACGCCCGCCTTCACAGATCCTGCCATCTCTTTCCCGTTCACCCCGCCGCTGCCTTGTACAACGTCTGGAATGTCGTTCGTTGCAAACATTTGGATCATTTTTTGTTCATATTCTTTGTGAGGAACAAGTACGATATTCATATCGGTGTTTGTTAATTCTTCGAGCTTCTTCACCCATTTATCTTGATTAATGTCAGGCGATTTCTCAACGTGTCCGAAAGCTAGTGTACGCAAGGAAATCGAGAACTTCGTTTTCTCTGCCGGCTTGGTGCTAGCAGTTGTAGTCGCACCAGCACTAGATGCCGGTTTATCCTCAGTCTTGGAAGAAGAACAAGCTGCCAGCACACTGCCCATTAATACGACAGCCATTGTCGTGGGAATCCATTTTTTCATTTCTACCCCTCTTTTCATATCGACTAGGTAACTAACACTTTCATATCTCCATTGTAAAAGCGTTTACATTTAGCGAATATGGACTGTCTTTAGTTCGAATTGTCTTTTTTTTAGGACTTAACCGATCCAACCATCATACCCTTAACGAAATGCCGTTGTAAAAACGGGTAAATAATGATAATCGGAAGCGTTGCGATAATAATCGTCGCCATTTTGATCCCTTCCGGATCCATGTGAGCAAGTCCGCTGAATTGGGAGGCATTCGGATCAATCGTAATATCGTCGGACACGATTAACTGACGCAGCTTCACTTGCAACGGCCATAACGTCGGCTTGTTGAGATAGTAAATCGCACTTTGATACGTATTCCAGTGGCTTACCGCGTAGAAAATACCGAGTGACGCCATGACCGGCTTCGATAGCGGCAGCACGATTCGCCAAATCATCCCCATTTCGGATGTGCCGTCAATACGACCCGAATCAATGATTTCACTTGGAATCTGAAGGAAGAACGACCGCATAATGAAAAAGTTAAAAGCACTGATCGCACCAGGAATCAATAAAGCCCAAAGCGAGTTCGTCAAATGTAAGTTTTTCATCAAAATAAAGTTAGGAATGAGCGGCGCGGTAAACACCATTGTGATCAAAACCATGATGACAATAGCTTTGCGACCCATATACTCTGGACGTGAAACTGGATAAGCCAGGGAAGCTGTAGCAATCAAATTAATAAGTGTTCCTACGATCGTAATATACACGGTTACCCCGAAGGAACGCCAGATCGCATGATCACTGAATACATATTGGTAGTTAATTGTCGTAAAATGAACCGGCAGGAAGAGAACCTCTCCCTTTACGATCGCTTCTGATGAAGAGAAGGATTGAGCCAGTACGTTTAAGAACGGCAGAAGCATCACGAGAGAAATTGCCGTTAGAAATATGACATTAAAGCCGTTAAACACTTGCCAACCGGCTGTCGGCTTGCGATTCATAAAGCGTTCACCTCCGTCTTAGTACAAGCTTTCACCCGTTGTTTTTTTACTTAATACGTTACCCGTGACAATGAAGATGACACCAACCAAAGCTTTGAATAGCCCGATCGCCGTCGTGTAGCTATATTGCTGACCGAGCAACCCTGCGGTATAGATGTACGTATCTAAGATTTCACCATTCTCTTTATTAAGCGGATTCAAGAATACATACACACGCTCGAAGCCGAAGTCTAAGAATTTCCCAATGTGCAAAAGGAACAAAATCATAATCGTCGGCAACAGTGACGGAAGTGTAATGGAAATCGTCTGCCTCCAGCGGTTCGCCCCGTCAACCTCCGAAGCTTCATATAAATCGGGATTAATTCCCGCTAATGCAGCCAAATAAATGATCGTGCCGTAACCCGAATCTCGCCAAATCCCTGAACCAATCAATACCGTACGAATCCAGGATTCTTCGCCTAAGAAATAAATCGGTTCGAAGCCCAGCCACGTAACAAAGTGGTTCACAGCCCCTGTAGAAGGAGAAAGAATACCGATCGCGATCCCGCTCACGATAACCCAGGACAGGAAGTGAGGCATGTACACGATTGTCTGAAGCACACGCTTATACAACACTACGCGAAGCTCGTTCAGGAGCAGGGCGAGAATAATCGGCGCCGGAAAACCAAGAAGCAAATCATATACGCCAATGAGTACGGTATTTTTTAAGATATTGAGAAAGTCATAGTGTGCGAACATTCGGGTAAAATGCTCAAAACCAACCCATTTACTGCCTGTGATGCCGTCGAAAATGTTGTAATCCTGAAAGGCAATAACTGAACCTAACAAAGGAACATACTTGAAAATAATGAAATAAATAATGCCCGGCAGTGATATCAAATATAACGCCTTATACTTCCAAAACGCTCGCAGCAAGGCCTTGCCTTTGCTTATCTGCTTACGTCCACTCATCTGTTTTACCGCTTGTGCGTTGACCGCCATCCTCTGGCCCCCCTCACTAATCTTCGTCGATGTGATGGGTCTATCGTACCCTGATATAGCGCTTTCAACTATGGAATGGCTTTTCACTCACTTGTGTTTTTTTTAGTTTTTGGAGAATAAAGCAAAGAGGACGATCATGCTTAATAACCGCATCCTTTCGTCCCCTTCACTTACATCTCGTTAAGAATGATCAGCCTTCACCCAAGGCGAATAGAGCGTTCTTGACGTTCTGCGTAACTTAGAGATGACCTCTACGTCCAGTTCGGCCTCCGGCAGTATCTCCTTCTCCCAATGATCTTTAATTTGCTTCCACTGTTTGGGATTTCGATCTTCCAGGCTGTTGCCGAAAGCAAATATATCAGACTTATAGTCTACAGCAACTTTGTGAAAAGCCAGTTTAATTTCATTTTGAACGGTTTTGGCAAATTGATCCTCTACATAGGCGATCGATTCGAGATTTGTTTTGAACGTGGTGCTCGCTTTATCACCAATATTGAACTCCACCGTAATTAGAAGATGGATCTTTGCTTTACCATCCTCATATTTCACTCTTTTTTTACTAACCTTTTCACCGGATAATTCCAATGATAGGTGACAATCCGTTTCATCCGGGCAGGGCACGACAACAATTGCCGTTTTTAATGTCCCCATTGCCCATAAAAAGCCCCTTGTCTCCGTACCATTCAATGTCCCTACCATTTTCCCGTCAGAGAAAACACCTGTTCCCGCTGCATAAAATAAGGTAGATTGATGTGTGTCCGACGCTCCATAGGGTTTCATTCCAACAACCGTCTTGACATACTCGCTTTGATCCATTAAACGAAGAACCGAACTGAAGGGCTGAGCACCTGTTGGTTGTGCAAGCTTTCGAGCAAATTCAGATAGATGCACCTTGGCAGCTTTCCCCTCCAAATCGGAGTTCGTGATGATTTCTTTCAGATAATTCGATGATAACGCTGTAATGTCTGGACTGGATTCCAGCATGTCCAGCGCACGTCCTTTCACCGTGGCGATATAAGCTGTACCCCGAAGTTCGGGATCCGATGAGAAGAAATCAAAGTAATATCGCGCATCTGTTTTCGCGGCGGATTCCCCAATTAATAGCATTTGCAAATGAGACCAGTACAGCTTTTTGCCTGTTATTTTTATGTAAGCTCGTACAGCCTCGAACGTCGTATTCCCTACGACACTCAAAGTCTTCTTCTGCTCCCCTTGCAAACCGCTCATTGGCTTCAAAGCCTCTAACACAGGTGTAAGCACGGTAAGAACGATCTGACCTTTATCGTTAAGATCAATACCTGCGGCTAGGACGTATTCGACTTTATCCGGTTCTTGGCGATTCCAACAGCCAGTGCTTATGCTCAATAGGAAGCCCAGCAAAAGTACCGTTCTAAGTATTCTGTTCATTCACGGTTCTCCTCGCTTTCAACTTACCCGCTATCCAAACAATGACGAGAAGGATGAGGGCATACCAACAAAAAGTGACTCCTTTCGCGACTTCAAAATTAACAATGGATACGTAAATATTGCCGGGTAATAACGAGATATACAACATAATCACAGAAAGAGGCAGCATCAGTTCCTTATAATCTTGCGTTCCGAACCAATCCCGTGTCCCAATACAACAGGCATAAAATGTTAATGCCCCTTTGGACACATTAATGAACACCCAAAGCGCTAAGAAGATACTCTCTAAATGCTCAATAAAATCAAAAATCGCAATATCTTTGATTAACTCCACTACAGGGAAAATAAGCCTTTGTGTATACGCACTGCCGTAGGTTCCTATCGTAACTAAAAAGATAATCTCGAATAGAAACATCACAATAATCAGGATCCAGATCAATTTCTTGAACATGTTGCTCTTGTTCTTGATTTGCGGATAAATAAACAGCAGCACACTAATTTCAGAAAAAACACTGCAAATGGCCAGAGCCCCCCTAAACACATCCATATAGGAAGCATTCAAAAGCGGCAGTATGCGTTCCGTATCCACCTTTTGAAAGGATAGTCCAAACATAATAATAAGGAAGATAACAACACCAGGCATAACAACTTCTCCCCAACGTGCAATAGATGCCATCCCTCCTTTCGCCAAATAGTAGCGAAGGACAATAAGCATGATAGAAATCAGTTCGAGCGGCGTTTCTGGAAGAATGAGCGTAACGAATAATTCTGCAACAAGTCTAATTGAGGTCCCGGAAAGAAATAGCAGCGGCAGCAAAATAAGAAGCGCAAATACCCGGCCAAAGAAGGGTCCGAATAAGCTAAGGCAATAAGCGATAATGCTCATCCCTTGCATAGAAGAACCAATTTGTGTGATTAACCAGAGAAGGGGAATAACCATCAGGCTGCCGAGTAGAATCGATACCCATCCACTGTGCCCTGAAGCCTGCGTTAGCGTGCGCGGAATTGTAAAAAAAATCGTACCAAACACAGTAAAGCATAGAAGAATCATAATTTGCTTCGTTGTTAAATGGGCAGATGACAAGGATATCCCTCCTCTCACTTAAGGTTTCTGCTTCTTAAGACCAAGAAACGATTGACGATATTTGAGCGATGGTCCCGGTTTCTTGAAGACAATGGAGTCATCGACTGATTTTAACGATTGCGGGGTTAAAGCAGCTAGATAGCTGACGCCAAAAGATCGCAGATGAATCATATGGATGAGTATGGCACTAGTGCCGAACACGATACCAAAAATACCGAAAACAGCGGCTAGTACCATAATCGGAAATCGCAGCAATCGGATGGCTAAGGATGCATTGTAATTCGGTATGGCAAAGGCGCCAATTGCCGTAAAGGAGACAATAATCGTCAGTACAGGGCCGACGATATTCGCCTGAACCGCAGCCTGTCCAATCACGAGCGCGCCGACGATACCAATCGTTTGGCCCATCGTGCCAGGAAGGCGCAGACTCGCCTCTCGCAGAAGCTCCAAGCTGATTTCCATAATCAGCGCTTCCACAAAGGCAGGGAATGGAATGCCGCTGCGATTGCTCGCAATGGCAAGCATCAATTCCGTCGGAATCATTTCTTGATGATACGACGTAATCGCGATATAGATGGATGGCAGCATAAGTGCCATCATCATCGCTAAGAATCGCACCCAACGCAGCATCGTAGCTGCGATATAGCTCGTGTAGTAATCCTCTGTAGATAATAGAAATTCAGTGAAGGTGATCGGCATGGATAAGGCAAATGGCGTGCCGTCTACAAGAACGACAATCTTACCTTCTAAGATGGCCGCCGCTGCTTTATCCACCCGCTCTGTCGAGCTAATTTGAGGAAATGGCGAAAGTGGCGAATCCTCCAAATAATCCTCCAGTTGACCGCTATCTAGAATTCCCTCGGTCTCGATGGCAGCCAGTCTCCTCTTCACCTCATCAACAATGCTTGGATTGGCTACGTCCTGCAGATACGCGATAACCCCATCCGTCAACGTACGTGTGCCAATCTGAATCGGGAAGAGAACTAATTTAGGATCTTTAATTTTTCTTCGTATTAGGGCAGTATTTGTGCGCAGCACTTCATTAAAAGCATCCTGTGGCCCCCGAATAATCGGTTCGCTGGTCGGATTGCTTACAATTCGATGCTCCCACCCTTCCGATGTGACGAGCAGGACTTCCGCAACCCCATCAAGTAAAACAAGCGTATTCGAATAAAGCAGTCCCTTAATACTCTCGGCAAGCGAGTTTACGCGCTTTATACCGCTAGCTGTTATCACAAATTTCTCGATATACGTTAAAGTAACCTCATTATGATGACCTATTTGCATCAGAGGGAGAATGACACATTGGTGTACAATATCCTTTTCAGCGAGTCCATCAATATAGAGAACGGCTGCGCGGATTTCTGAGCCATCTCCCTTCTGAAGGAGAAGTTCGCGAACAATTAGATCGGAGGGATTCTGAGTCGATGACTGGATCAACTGTAAGTCCTTCTCTAATTGACCGCTTAATTGTTGCTCCGCTAGATATGGCGCAACAGCTTCAGACAGCGGTCCGTATAATGAACCTGATGCTGATTTTTTGAGGAGTTTTCCCAAAAATGACAAACTATCCGCCTACCTTTTCCATAATTCTATTCATTGCATTTTGTAGAGCAGTCGTTAGAACATAAGAGGTTCCGGTTGCATGTAGGACAGCAAAAATGAGAGCGATCAGCAACAGGGTAACATAAGCAGGAACAATTCTATGATCTTGCTGGCGCGCACGTTTTTTGGGATAGCCGATTACAAACAGAATAAGAGCAACAATCAGAGAAATCATAGCCATCCCCCATTTGTTTTACGAGTAGGTTCTGCTTTTACTTCTAGTTTTATCCAACCAGCACTTTATGTTTAACTTAAAACACGAAAAAAAGCGCCCTCCCACAATAGGTGGAAAGGCACTTATGGATGTAGACTAGGATTATTACGCCGTGCGACTCTCCGTCGACACCTTGTGCGCGCTCACGCCACGCTTCGCACGTAATGCTTCTGGCATAGCCAGCAAGGCAGGCAGCAGCATCGGCAGCAAAACGAAGCAGAGCACGATGAGGCCGACGATGACAGCCACCGCTAGCTCGATCAACAGCACGAGGCCGGATGGCACGAGCGTGGCGAAGGTTCCGCCAAGGATGACCATCGCCGAGATGACCACGCCGCCGATGTGCTTGGCGGCTTGCACGATCGCTTTCGAAGGCGATAGGTCGCCAAGCTCTTTGTAGCGCATCATCAGGAAGATGCTGTAGTCGACGCCGACAGCAATAATAATGATGAAGGAGAAGAATGGTACGAAGGAGGAAACCCCATCGGCACCGATGATTTTATCCGTTACGACATTCGTCGCCGTCATCGCCACATAGTAAGAAATCACTAGGCTTAAGATGATGTAAACCGCTGGCCAGAAGGAACGGATGACGAACAACAAGACGATGAACACACCGATGACTACGATAATCGCGGTGGAATTGAACGACTTCAGCTGTGCCTTGTTCGTATCGTACGTCGTCGAACTCGGTCCTGCCGCGCCGACCTTCGCTTGCTCTAGAACTGTGCCCTTCACGCTGGCAGCCAGCTCCGCGTTAATCGCTTCAATCGTATCCATCGCCGCCGATGAATACGGATCATCTTTCAAGATGACGATCATCTTCGTCATCGTCCGATCCTTGGACATGAAACTGTCCAAGGACTTCGCGAAATCTGCGCTCGATAGCGCTTCTTTCGGGATGAAGAACGTTTTCGAGCCGTTCAGCTGCGTCAGGAACTGGCTCGTTTTGCCCAACCCCTCGGACACGTCACCGAGTCCGTTGCCGCTCTGACCAAGGCCGTCCTTCAGCTGGCCCATGCCGCTGCCAAGACCCGACAAGCCGTCGCTCAGCTTCTGCTGACCGTCTTTGACGCTGCCTAGCGCAGCGTTCAGCTTCACCATGTTCGCAGCGATCTCGCGGCTGCCCGCGCTGCCTTGCTTCAGCCCTTGCGCGAGCTCAGCTGCTCCGCTCTCCAGCTGCGCAAGTCCCGCTGCTAGCTGCGCCTGAGCGCCGTTCACTTGCGCGAGGCCTTGCGTCGCATCGGTGAAAGCACTGTTCAGCTTGGCTGCGTTCTTGCCAAGCTCCCCAAGTCCTCCGCTCAACTGCGTCAGGCCGGAAGCAAGACCTTCACCCGTTTGCTTTAACTTGATGTAGTCGCTATCTGCCGCCAGTTGGCTGTACTTACTGCCAAGCCCGCCAATGAGGCCATTCATCCCAACAAGTCCTTGCTGTATACCTGTAAGTTGCCCCTCAATCTGGCTGTATCCATCTGCCATGGCGCTATAGCCTTGCCCAAGCTGCGTCAAACCATCATTGATTTTACCCGTGTTACTTGCGACTTGAGTCATGCCATCTTTCAGTGCAGCAATCCCCGCACCTAACTCTCCTGCACCGCCAGCACCTTGTGAGATACCGCTAGCCACCTGATCCAGCGCTGTCGTCAGCTTGCTATAGCCATCTTGCACCTGACTTGTGCCGTCTACCAGTTGACCAACGCTTGACGTATCTGGTACTTCCAGTTTGCTTTGCATCAAAGTAAGTCCGTCACGAATTTGATTAACACCTTGTTGCGAGGCCGTAATGCCATCGGCAACCGTCTTCGTTTGAGACGAAATATAGAGGTCATCGATCTGTTTCGCTTGCGGCTGAGTCACACTGGATACCATATCGATACCTGGAATGGTTTTCAGCTTCTCCGTCACCTTATCGATGGCCGCTAAACCTTCATTCGTATTAAGCGGTTTGTCATTTTCAATAACAACCATCGTTGGCAGTGCCTGACCACGGCTGAAATGATCCGCCACAAGGCTAAATCCTTTGGTAGATGGGTGATCATTCCCAAGCTCTTTTAACTGGTCAAACGATAGCTTCTGATGATTCGCAAGCGCTAGTGGAATCGTGATAATAAGAATGATGACCGTCGTAATAATTGGTCTTTTCACCGCAATTTTCGTCAAGCCCGCCCAGAACTTACTCTCTTTATGCCCCGTTGTTCCTTTCGAAGGCCAGAAGAGCTTATTCCCGAGCATTTTCATGAAAAATGGCGTCACCGTTACGATTTGGAGCAAGAGAATCGCCGTACCGATCGCAACCACGTTACCTGATTGATAAATACCGAAATCGGATAAGGTCAGTGCAGCAAACGCAATAAACACGGTCAAAATGCTGTAAAAAATCGTTTTACCCGCTGTGCGGTAGGTCACAATAATCGCTTCATCCACGGATAAACCATGGGATAATTCCTCTTTGAATCGATTAAATAAGAGAATGTTATAATCGGTCCCAATTCCGAAAAGAATTAAGATCAACAGCATTTGCGTGACACTCGTCACTGGGAAATTGAACTTATCGATGAGCTGCGCGGCAATCCCCATGGACACGAGGTACGAAATACCTACCGCAAGCAAGGAAACCACCGGAATAATAACGGAACGGAACATGATGACTAAGACTGCTAGGATGAAAATAACCGTTAACGCGGCACTTTTTTCAACACCTGACTCGGAAGTCTTAATGTAATCATCCTGAATGAAGTCCTCTCCTGAGAGGTAATACTCGACCTTCACGTCTTTCAGCACATCTTCAAACTCTACCTTGATGTCCTCGACGTGACGCCCTCTTTTGTCCAACGAAAAGCTCGCCATTAACGTCGTGCCATCTTCAGAAATTAGCGAAGACTTCGCCTCTGGCATGGTAAATGGATCAATCAACTGATTGAAGCCAAGCTGGTCTTGATGACTTTTCATATTGGTAATGCCTGCCTCGATCGCCTTCATATCCGCATCTGACAGCTTATTCGGGTTATGGAAAACCACGATATCGCTCGTGCCCTCGACCCCATTAATTTTGTTCAGGATCGTTGATGCCACCTTGGAAGGTGCGTCACTGCGCAGCGGATCTTGCCCTCTTAGTCCCAGGATCGCATTCACATTAGGTTGGAAAACCGTCAGCAACACGGTCGCCACCAACCACACGGCTAGAATCGCCCAACGCCATTTAATAATGGATTTCATCTCTCTTTTCTCCTCCACTCTGTTAGTAAACAAGCGTTCATTATTGAGTCAAAAAATTTTATGCTTGTGCTAACTTTATTTTTTCTGAAATACCCGCGCAAAACAGGTACAACAGTTCATCAACGAGCATTTTGATCGTATCGCCATCTTCATGGTCACGCAAAATCAAGCAAATGCTCTCAATCATCATCGTCGCAATCATCTGTGCGGATAGCCGATCTTTGTTAGATAGTGTGCCTGCTTGTGCCAATTCCGCTGTAAATACTTCCGAGATAATCTGATGAACCAGCGTAATCAGGTCTTGTTTCGCCGAAGCAAATTGAGAGCCTTCGCTCAAATTCAGCAGAATGGTAAGCTCCGTACTGGACTCCTTGAAGAGCAGCATCAGCGAGGCATCGATTCGGCGCAGAATTAGCAAATGATCGGATAGGGCCGTACACAGGGTATTATCTACCTCTTGCTTGCACACCCGCAGTACTTCAGCTAATTGCTCCTGAATAGGTTGAATGAGCTCATCGAACAGATCATCCTTGCTCTTGAAATAGCGATAGATGTTGCCAGGTGTGATGCCTGCGGCATCTGCAATTTGTCGAATAGAGGCTTTCAAGTAGCCATGCTTCTTGAACTCGGCCAAGGCTGCTTGGCGGATGCTGTTTTTCACTTCATCTTTTAAAATTTGCATTAATAAACACCTGTTCACTTTTTGACGTCATAGATGGATTATACAGTGCCCACTTGGGCATTTCAACGCTATTTGGATAAAAAAAAGGGCCCCACCCGCTAAATGATCACAGGTCGGACACATTTCATTCAACATCCACAGCATTCATTATATGCTACTTCACTTGCCAGATGCCTGCCAGCCGCTCCCCCAACTAAGCAGGGTAATGCCGCGCTCCTATGACGATTGAATTTAAATAGAGGGGTGGCATAACGTTATTACCTACTTTGGCAGGTTCCACGTAGAAATAGCGTGGTGAAATCACGTTATTTCTGTCAAAACGAGCGAAATACGGCTATTAGATCAAATAACGCTAAGTGATAACGTTATTCTGCTGTTTTCTCTTCTAGACTAGCAAATAGAGTGTTTTCATAGCGCTAATGTGCGCACCCACTGCTTACCGTCTCGTTGCGCACCAACAAAAATAGAGACGAATCGCCTCTCGTTCTGCACGAGAACGAAGGTGATTCATCTCTACTTTATACGGGGCGATCTATCTCAAACAACTCGCCAAGCTTCGCATAAGAATTGCCTGCTAATCGGCTTACTGGCCTTAGCTCCTGCGGATCGATCCGTCCGTTGTCAACTAAGTTTTCATCGATGTGAAAATAAACGACACGCCCGATTAACAAATCTGCCGCAGGTGTATCTGGCGTTCCGCCAAGCGGAATCACCTGCTCCAGCACGCATTCCATGCGGATGCTGGCTTCGGCGATGCCCGGAACGCCGATTTGGGAGCTCGCGACGGGCGTTAGCCCCGCGAGCGTCACTTCGCTCTCCTCCGGCGGCAGCGCAGCGGCGCTCTGGTTGATTTGGTCGATATAGGATTCGTCTGCAATATGCACGACGAATTCTCCTATATCGACTGCGTTGCGGGAGGTGTCCTTCCGGACACCCTGCTTCCGCTGCACGGAAACGGCAACCATCGGCGGATCTGCCGTCACGATGGTGAAATAGCTGAAAGGCGCAGCGTTCAGCACGCCTTCCGCAGATAAGGTCGAGACGAAAGCAATCGGCCTCGGAATAATGCTGCCAATCAGCAGCTTATAGTTCTCTCGCTCGCTTTGTGCGGATGGATCAATGCCTAGCATGGCGGTCATGACGATTCCCCCTCTTCACCTATTAGAGTGAGATTCCTTGGAACCACTCTGCTGCTGCAAAAACCTCAGAGCGCGTCAATTGATGGCCTGCATTTTCCCAGTGCACATGAACATCCGATCCCGCATTGCTTAGCAGGCGTTCTAACTCCTCCGACTCTTCAGGGGAGCAGATCGGGTCGTTCTTGCCAGCCCCGATGAATACAGGGGTGTCTGTCAGATCAGGAAGCGTGACGCCACGCCGCGGCACCATCGGATGATGCAGAATGGCTGCGCGAAGCGCATTCGGGTAATGGAACAGCAGGCTGCCCGCGATGTTCGCGCCATTGGAGTAGCCGATCGCCACGACGTTGCTGCGATCGAAGCCATGCTCGACGGCAGCGGCGTCGAGGAAGTCATACACTTCCTTCGTACGGAAGATAAGATCTTCCTCGTCGAAGACGCCCTCAGCCAGTCGCCGGAAGAACCGCGACATGCCGTTCTCTAGGACGTTCCCCCGTACGCTAAGTACGGAGGAAGTTGGTGAAATCGCCTGCGCCAACGGGAGCAGGTCTTGCTCTGTCCCGCCCGTTCCGTGAAACAGAACGAGCACGGGTGCAGTCACATCAGATCCTTGCTGAAAGATATGTCTCATTGCTCATCACCTTCCAATACCCGCACTTCGATTGGCGGCAAATTTTTCACGATTTGATCGCGGCTTGCTTCGTACCATTCTGGCAGCATTAATTTTTCACCAAGCGCCTCTGGTGCTTCATCTCTTGCGAATCCTGGAGGATCCGTAGCAATTTCAAACAGGATGCCGCCTTCTTCACGGAAGTAAATCGCGTTGAAATATTGACGATCCACGATTGGTGTAGGGTGGTAACCGTTGCTCGCTACGTGGCTTCTCCATAGCGCGTGCTCAGCATCGTCTTTGGCCCGCCATGCGATATGGTGGACTGTTCCCGCACCGCCCGCGCCGTAGTCCATTGGCGTTACGTTGATATCGATGATGTTACCCAAGTCACCGAAAGAAGTGAATCGTGCATAGGCGCCTTCTTGCCCTACTTTTGTCAGACCCATGACATTCACGAGCAGTGCCGAAGTTTTGTCAGGTGCCGTGCTGTAGAGAACAGCTCCGCCGAAGCCTTTGATCGCTTTATCCACAGGCACACCGCCAAATGCCCACTGACTTGGTGCACCTTGCTCGCGCTCAACAATCTCTAGTCGTAGACCGTCTGGGTCTTTGAATTGTACATACGTTTCGCCAAATCGGGAATTTTTCTCATAAGCAACATCGAATTGGCTTAGGCGTGCTTCCCAGAAAGATAGACTGCCTGTTGGCACGGCATACGTTGTGATGCCGACTTGACCGCCGCCGACCCGACCTTTGCGGGATCCTGCGTAAGGGAAGAAGGTAATGATTGTACCTGGGCTGCCTGCTTCATTACCGAAATAAAGATGGTACACTTCTGGTGCATCGAAATTGATTGTTTTTTTGATCAAGCGTAGTCCTAGAATACCTGCATAGAAATCGACAGTTGCCTGTGCGTGTTGTACGAAAGCGGTGATGTGGTGGATACCTGCAGTTTGTTGTTGTGTTGTTGTCATAATAGCCAACTCCTTCATATTTAAGAATCTTTATTTTAAGATAGTTTGCGTGCGATATTGCTATTTCAAACATGGAAGTCCGTTCGTACTGAGCTGCCTACCGCTCATTACTACTTGAAACCTTCCTGCGCATGCCTGCCAAGCTTCTTCAACAGTTGACTTGCCAACTGCTTCTCTTCGTCTGTTAATCCTGCCACTGCGCTCTCGATCACTTCCGTGTGTTTAGGAAAAACATCCTCAATAAATTGTTTCCCTTTTTCCGTAATTTCAGCAAAAATCAATCTGCGATCTTCCGTCGAAGTATTGCGTATAACGAATTCCTTCTTGACTAACTTATCGACAACATAGGTAATGTTCCCACTGCTCATCAATACTTTACTGCCAATTTGTTGAATCGCCTGCGCTCCCTTGTGGTAAAGCAGTTCGAGTACACCAAACTCTGTGCGGTTCAGTCCATGTTTGCGAATATCTCGATCCCCGTGGGCGTTCACCCACTCACTTGCTCTAGAAAGGGCAATGTAGAGATCTAAAGAATGATTTCTTGCTTCGCTCATGTCGCTTCACCTCGTTTCTTTTTGTTTGCTTCGTTTATCTTAATTTAAAGATACTTTATTTAAAGATAAAAGTCAACAGGTATTTTTGAAAAAAACTTATCCTTATATAGGCTAATTTAGTGTGCCCTTGTCAGCCTTCCTATATATTTGGAAAAATCATGAACAGACTGTCACATCTTTTCCCGCACGTATCGTGGTATGATTAAACCTTTAAGATAGAAAGGTGGGTTCTACGGAATTATGAATACTTCACAAGCTTTACAAGGGACAGCCACCGTGAAAGAGCGGTTCCCTATCTCCCTTTTCTCTCTAACGGTCGGCGCCTTCGCCATCGGTATGACGGAGTTCGTTATTATGGGAATTCTGCCCAATGTGGCAGATGACTTGAATGTTAGCATTTCGCAAGCGGGACAATTGATCACGGGCTATGCACTTGGCGTGGCATTCGGTGCTCCGATCCTCGCTATGTTGACCCATAAGCTTCCCCAGAAGCGCCTTCTACTCATACTGTTGCTCATCTTCATCCTAGGCAATGGCTTAGCTGCGCTAGCTCCGTCTTATGGCATCGTACTCGTAGCTAGATTGATCACTGCTTTGGCTCACGGAACCTTCTTCGGAGTCGGCTCTGTGATCGCGGCGAATCTGGTTCGGCCTGAGAAGAGAGCCAGTGCTATTTCGGTCATGATGGCGGGACTAACTATCGCGAATATTCTTGGCGTACCGCTTGGCACCTACATCGGTCAACATCTCGGCTGGCGGGCATCCTTCGGTTCCGTCGTGATTATGGGGATTATCTCTTTCATTGGTATCCTCATCTTTATTCCAAAGATTACTCAGAAAACGGATAGCAGCCTTATGCGGCAGGTTCGCGCTCTATTACAGCCGCGATTACTGCTTGTCTTTCTAATCGGTGCGTTAGGATGCAGCAGTTTGTTCGCCGTATTCACCTACATCGCGCCTATCCTCATCAACATCACAGGGTTTAAAGAGAGCAGCGTAACGTGGATTCTCATCTTGTTCGGCTTTGGTGTTACCTTAGGCAACATTGTTGGTGGCAAAATGGCAGACTGGAAGCTCATGCCGTCCTTGATCGGCAACTTCGCAGCGTTAGCGCTAATTCTAGCCGTATTCGCATATACGGACCAATTCCCGGTAGCTGCGATTATCACCATATTCATATGGGGCATCGCCGCGTTCGGGATTTTGCCAGGGCTGCAGATCCGTATCATGAATCTGGCCAAAGACGCACCAGAGCTGGCAGCCACCTCAACGCATTCTGCGTTGAATCTCGGTAATGCGGGCGGTGCTTTCCTCGGCGGTTGGGCGATTACGCACATCGGTTTGTCTTCGTTGCCTTGGATCGGTGCTGGATTGACCGGGGCGGGTTTTGTGTTGATGCTGTGGGCTTACCTGCGGGACCACAAGGTGTAGTAATGAATCAGCGGCAAGCTAGGACTAGATCATATAGTCTTAGCTTGCCGCTGATTTTTTATTGTAAACAACTAACGCTTGTTATCCCATTCGACGGGCTGATCCAGAATGATTCCATCTGCCTCCACCCACTGTGTGAGACTGTTCTCCTTGGCTTGAATGACAATAAAATGCAGACCTTCTGTCCCCGACGTATTCCGCAACCCTCTCACACCATCAGGTGCGATGCGAACGGACGTGCCTTCGCGCACATCTATTTCGTTTCCGTCCACTTGTACTTGGCCCTGTCCTTGAAGAAAAATGTAGAGCTCTTCATTCTGTTGGTGCTTGTGATAAAAGGGGACTTCCCCCTTCGGGGGTAAGTGATTAAGTGAAACTTCCATACTCGTCAGTTGTAGGGCATCTTTTAGAAAGACTTTACCCTTTAAGCTGCCTTTCGTTACACTTGCAAATTCAGAAAATGCACCTGCGTTACTAACCGAGTAATTCAGTTGATTTATGCTCATCTCTTGTCCTCCTTTAGAACGCTGGCAGCGTTTTGCCTGTTTCGAGTAGACTCTTCAAATTGCTGAGAATGACAGGCCAGCCGTTGTTAAATCCTTCGATTTTACCCTCATCCTTACGAATATCCTGTTCTAACAGCTCCTCATGGCGGAGTGTTAGCTTGATCGTACCGTTCAATGGTGTTAATTCATATGTCACATTGGACATCCGATCGCCGTCCGCATCCTTGACGCTCCACGTAATCGCGAGCAAGCTATAAGGCTCATAGACAAGAACTTCACCGTAATGTTCCGTCTTGTCTTTATTCATTAAGTGGAAGCTCGAACCTACTTGCCAATCTGAAATGATTTCACGACCAAAAAAATACTGCTTTGTAAACTCACTGCTCGTTAAGGCTGCCCATAGCTTCTCTGGCGTTGTTGCAATGTATGTCACATAAACGAAAGACTTCTTATTCATGATTCGAATCCTCCTCTAAGGCTAGCTTCAAATTGGTTAACGCCTCAATGCGACGTTGATCAAACTTTCCGATCCAGCGATGATAGATCTCCCCGATCGGTACCGGGTTCAGATAATGAAGTTTCTCGCGGCCATGCCAGGTGACTGTAACCAGATTTGCCTCCTCCAGCAGCAAAAGGTGCTTCGTAACCGCTTGGCGACTCATCGTCATTTGCTGACAGAGCTCTGTTAAGGATAGTCCGTTACTCACGAACAAGATGTCTAATAATTCTCTGCGCGTTCCGTCTGCAAGTGCTTTAAACAGTTTGTCCATGCGCCTATTATATGCAACAATTTAGTTGCATGTCAAACAAAAATTGTAAAATATTACATCCTTTCTGCGCAATCGACGGTTAAGGACGGTATCTGAAAACAACTTTGAACCAGGTTTGCGTTGTAATTAAGGGGAATAATTATGCGAAAATAGTAAGAGCAGGCTTGTGTGGCGGTGTGATGCAGCAGAGAGGTACAGGATTGTATAGTCGGGTTGTGATATAGCAGGGTGTTATAGGATTGTGATACTGGTAGACGTGGAGAAGATGGTTGCCGGATGTTAGCGGAATTGATCATGATGCTGGTGTATATAGTGGGTTACCATGTTTCGACTGGATATCGTAAATTGGTGGGTTAGAGCTCTGTTGAGATACGTGTTTTAAACAAATTAGCATTAAGACTGTTTCGCTCCATTCAGCTAGAAGCATCTCCATTGGTACTGTTACTTCAGCTTCTACTTCTACTTCTACTTCTACTTCTACTTCTACTCATCATTTACTTTTACTACTTCCCCTACCTCCCTACCTTGACTCTGCCACTCCCCACATGTTAACTGTAAAAAGTACAGCTAATTTCGCCATTTACCTCGCTTTCTATAACTTAACTGTATTTTCTGTAGTTAATTTGACCGTATCTAGCTGTGTAGCTCGAAACCTGCAACTTTAACTGGAGGTATTCCATCTAATCGTTCAATTGGAGCAAAAATCGTGAAAATAGATGGAGGTTTTCCAGTTAATCCAATTTGTCACGGATTACGGTGTGAGGCCAGGTCACCCTCATTCGGAGATGATCATCCTCAGGCGGAATTGGGGTGCTCAGGAGTATAGCGCATCCTGCGTGAGATAGGCTAGCCTAAGCTCCCGCGGCACGCCACATACCAAAAGGCGCTTCCTCAGCAACCGAGGAAGCGCCTTTCCTTACCCTACAACTGCAGATGAACCCTTCTGCAGTTGGTACATTTTCGCATAGCGCCCGCCTAGCGCCATGAGCGTCTCGTGATTGCCCCGCTCGGCGATCTCGCCGCGGTGCAGCACAAGAATTTGATCCGCATCGCGGATCGTGGACAACCGATGCGCGATGACGAGTGTCGTCCGCCCTTCGCTTACAACCTTCAGTGCACGCTGGATGAGTCCTTCCGTCTCACTGTCGATGGAGGCTGTCGCCTCATCGAGGATCAGAATCGACGGATCGAACGCCAGCGCGCGCGCGAACGAGATCAACTGCCGCTGGCCGGAGGACAGCGTGCTCCCCCGCTCGACGACTTGCTCGTCGTAGCCGTTCGGCAGCTGCTCGATGAAGCCAGCAGCGCCAACATCGTGCAGCGCAGCTTTCACTCTATCGAACGAGATATCCTGGTTGTACAAGCTGACGTTGAACTTGATGTCCCCTGCGAACAGGAACGGATCCTGCAGCACGATCCCCATATGCTTGCGCAGCGCTTGCTTAGACATCCCCTTGATGTCGTGGCCATCAATCGTAATCGCGCCTTCAGCGGGCTCGTAGAAGCCCAGGAGCAGGTTCAGAATCGAGCTTTTGCCAGAGCCGGTATGCCCGACAAGAGCGATCGTTTCCCCTTTTCGCGCCTCAAAGGAGATGTCCTTCAAGACGTTCTCCCCTTCCTTATAAGCAAAGGTGACATGGTCGAACTTCACGATGCCCTCAGGGCGCTGTACGTGGCCAACCTTCTCTACATCTTGACCTTCCATGTCAAGAATCGTGAACACCTTTTCCGCGGATACAAAAGCCCGCTGCGCATTCGTCAACTGATCGAAAATCCCAATGATCGGCTGAAAAACCCGACCTAAGTAATCGATGAACGCATAAAACACCCCGAATGAAATAGCGGCCTCTAAGGATTTTCCGCCAAAGTACCAAATCACCATCGCCGTCACCAAGCTGCCGATCGTCCCAACCACATTCCGTGTGGAAAGGCCGTAAATTTGAAATTGCTTCCGTTGGTTCACATAACGATCCATGTTCAGTACTTCGAATTCATCCAGCGTGACTTTCTCGCGGCGAAAAGCTTGAATAATCGGCATCACAACGATCGATTCGTTGATCATCGCGTTCATATCGCTAAGTCTAGCACGCATGATGGTGATGAAAATCTTCGAATATTTAAGATGAACATACATAATCACCACAAAAATCGGCGGCAATACCAAGCAGAACATAGCTAGACGCCAATCCAGCAGGAAAAGCGCAACATAAATCCCGATCAGTTGCAGCATACTGACAACGAATGTGGCCATGAAACTCATGAACAGATCACGAACAGCTTCTGTATCGTTGGCGATACGAGATACGACTTGCCCGATCGGCGTGTTATCGAAATAACGCAGCGATATACGCTGAATGTGGCCCATTAGGTCCATCCGCATGTTCTTAATGATTTGCAAAGCCGTAGATTGCAGGATATACGCTTGAGAGTAATTACATAGTCCAGCTGTTACCAAAAGGCCCATATAGAGGCCGAGCAGCTTAAGCACTGGCGCCATTTCATGCACACCGGTGGAGAGATACTTATCAATAATCGTTTTCGTTATATAAGGCCCGCCCAGCTCGGCAGCTACTGAACAGCAAAGAATGAGCAGCGCTCCGAGAATTCTGAACTTGTAGACGAGTGCGTAAGACATAAGTCGTCTGGCCGTGGTCGGTTTAGACATGATAATCGTCCTCCTTTCTCATTCCTCGAGACTGGCTTCCATCTGTTGACGATCCCACTGTTCACGGTACCAGCCACCGAACTGCATGAGCTCCTCATGGGTGCCCTCTTCAATGACTCTGCCCTCATCAAGAACGAGAATCCAGTTCGCATGGCTCACCGCAGAGAGTCGGTGTGTGGAAATGAGCGTCGTACGCCCTGCACGTTCCTTGCGGATATGCTGGAGAATGCGACTTTCCGTACGTGCATCTACCGCAGAAAGCGAGTCATCGAGCAGCAAAATCTCCGAATCAATCAACAGCGCACGCGCAATCGCTAGACGTTGCTTCTGTCCGCCGGATAGCATCACGCCATTCTCACCTACAATGGTGGCTAAACCATCTGGCATTTGGGCAATATCTTGGGTAAAAGAAGCCATCTCCACGGCGCGCGCAATCTCTTCTGGCGAAGCCGTATGTTTGCCTAATGCGACATTGTCGCGTATGGATTTGGACAGCAGTAGATGTTCCTGTGGCACGTAAGCGACCCAACGTTTGATTTGATCGATGGCGATTTGCTCAATGGGTACACCTGAGATAGTTAACTTTCCTGGCTCAATCGGATATTGGCGAAGCAGTTGCTTCAGAAGTGTAGACTTCCCGCTTCCCGTCCTGCCTACGATCCCAAGCGTCTGCCCCCGCGTCAACTCGAAGGAAACATGAACAAGACTCGGATGATTCGCAGTTGGATAGGTGAACGTCAGATCGTTCATCTCGATGCGCTCAGGCACAGCGACATGGACAACCTGCTCAGCGTCCACAATATCCGCTTGCTGCGTCAGTGCCTTATCGAGACGATCTGCCGAGGCGCTGCCGCGTTGCAGAACGTTAATAAACTCGCCGAAGGAAATCATCGGCCAGATGAGCATACCGAGGTAAATATTGAAGGAAATCAGCTGTCCGAGCGTGATTTCACCTTGGAACATGAGATACGACCCGTACCCGATGCCGATTGAATAACTGAGTCCAACGATCAACGAGGTTAAGGGTTGGAACAGTGCATTGAGCATGGAGACACGGCGGTTTTTGTGCATCACATCCGATGTGACTTCATCAAAGGCTTTTAAATCGTGCGCTTCTTGCACATAAGAACGAATCACTCGAATACCGGAGATCGATTCCAGCGCATGATCATTCATGGCACCGAAGGAAGCTTGAGCCGCCAGGAAGCGCGCACGTACCTTTTTGCCTAACAAATTAATCATGACAGCTAGAAATGGCAACGGTATTAACGCCGCAAGCATTAATTTGAAAGAGATTAGCGACACCATCGTAATGATGACAACGGACGCCCCCACGATGGTAGAGACGAGCGTCATCACCCCGTACCCGGAGGTTTGACCAATGGCTAGGATATCATTCGTCGCCAGCGCCATCAGCTGTCCCGTCGTGTTGCGTTGGAAGAAGGGCGGCGACATTTTGGACAAATGCGTTAATAAGCGCCCACGAAGCAGCTTCTCCACCAAAGCGGAGTTGCCGAATAAGTTCGTGATCCACAAATAGGTCATGACATACAGAAGCAGCGAAAGCCCAATCAGCAGGTAAACCGTATAATGAAGCCCGGAAGCTGTTAAATTCCCCACACGAATATGGTCAATGATATTCCCGATCATTTTTGGCGGAATCGTCGCTAAGATATTAACACCGATTAAGAGGGAGACTGCGAGCACATAATACTTCCATCTCTCTTTGAAAAACCAACGAAGCTTCATAACAAAAGACAACATTACCACCTCTTTACAATTTCTTGGCACACTCATTGATTCTATAGTTTAAGCGAAGTGAAGTCCACACCCGACCTTTGTTAAAAAGAAACTTTCTGGCTCGTCTGCAACCTCCTCACAGATACGAACATCATGAGAACAGAATCTTACCATATTCGCATATAGAAAGGAAGAGAACAACGATGAAATTGATGAAAAAAACACTAGCGATCCTCACCCTATCCAGCATGCTGACAATAGGAGCAACTTATGCAGGTACTACAGAAGCAATGGAGCCCAATACAGCCGTAGGAGACCTTAGCGGGAGCGCAATGAAAGAAGCCATTAAGCAAATGCACTCGACCGGTGTCATTACCTCCATTCGCACAACGGGAGATACCGCACAAATTCACATACAGGGTACAGGAGTAGATGGAATTGTTCTCAATGTCGGCCCTGATACCACCTACCAAATGCTTAACGGCACGAAGCTGACATTTGCTGACCTTCACTTTGGATTAACGATTACTGCGGATCATTCCTTAGCAATGACGTTGAGCTTGCCACCCCAGACATCTGCTTCCAACATCACAGTGCTTGATACGGCAGCTCATAAGGGTGCTTTAGGTACGTCTGGCGTCATAGAAGTTGTACGTGAAAATGGCAGCCTTCTTGTCAAAGGTGAGGGACTTACGGAAGATGCGCCAGATGAGGTTGTTCTTACAGTGGGTGCAGACACAGCCATCGTAGACGGTAAGGGTATCCCCATTGACAAATCCGCGTTGGTTAAAGGCGCGAACGTTATCGGATTTTATGGGCCTATGATGACCAAAAGCTTGCCGCCGATTAGCAACGCTTGGAAAATCGTTGTAGCTGCTACAGAAGAGTAGAATTCGAACACACTTATATGTAAAAATTTCGGGCCGTCCTTGTGGGGCAGCCTGTTTTTGTTTGGAAGGGGACGCCTATGTGATGGATGTACACTGTCCAAATGTTCCGTTTTTTGGTACAATAACTGAAAATTCAATCGTATAAGGGGACTCCTATGGAATACATTAGCACTCGCGGCAAAGTAGAACCTATCGGCTTCATCGATGCGATCCTGATGGGATTGGCCAATGACGGCGGTCTACTCGTACCGAAACACATCCCGCAGCTATCTGCTGACACACTTCAAAGCTGGTCAAAGCTCTCCTACTCAGAGCTAGCGCTCGAAATTTTCTCACTGTTTGTGAACAACGAAATTCCACGCGATGAGCTAAAGAAGCTCGTTGATGAAAGCTATGCAACGTTCCGTGACGAAGCGGTTACACCCGTCAAGCGCCTAAGCGATGACACGTACGTGCTAGAATTGTTCCACGGACCTACATTTGCGTTCAAGGATATTGCGTTGCAATTCCTTGGTAACCTATATTCGTACGTTTCACGCAAAACGAATTCCATCATCCACATCCTCGGAGCCACTTCCGGTGATACAGGGGCTTCGGCCATCGAGGGAGTTCGCGGTAAAGAAGGCATCCGCATTTGTATCCTGCATCCGCACCAAAAGGTCAGCAAGGTACAAGAACTTCAAATGACAACCGTCAATGACGAGAATGTATTGAATCTTTCCGTTGAAGGTACCTTCGATGATTGCCAACGCATTATCAAGGAGCTTTTCGCAGACGTTGAGTTCAAGCATCGCTACCATTTGCGTGCGATTAACTCGATCAACATTGCCCGCATTTTGGCACAAACGGTGTATTATTTCTACGCTTATTTCCAACTGCCACAAGAGGGGCAGGCTGCTAAGGTGAATTTCAGCGTGCCGACGGGGAACTTTGGCGATATCTTCGCTGGCTACTTAGCTCAGAAAATGGGGCTTCCCATCAACAAGCTTATTCTTGCTACGAATGAAAACAATATTCTTGAGAAATTCGTACAAGAAGGCGTGTATCAACCAGGCGAGTTCCGCGGTACGTATAGCCCGTCCATGGACATCCAAGTCGCGAGTAACTTCGAGCGCTACTTGTTCTATCTTTACGGCGAAGACGCTGCAGCTGTTAACGCGATCATGGAGCAGTTCAAGGCCGAAGGCCGCGTCGTCATCCCAGCCGACAAGCTGAAGACTGTACAGGCTGATTTCGCTGCGTACGGCGTGAAGAACGACGAGTGTCTCGACACGATCAGCGACTACCACGCGAAGTACGAGTACCTGCTTGATCCGCACACCGCGTGCGGTGTCGCAGCTGCCGATAAGCTCGCCGTCGCTGGCGAGGTAACGGTGTCCTTGTCCACGGCGCATCCGGCAAAGTTCGATGAGTCGATCCGCTTGCGCGGAATTGCTCAGACGTATCCGGAGCAAATCCAAGCGCTGTTCGACAAACCACAGTTCCAGAAGGTGGTTGGCGGTTCGAACGACGAGATCAAGGATGAGCTCGTGAAGTTCTTCTAGTAAGCGTATATGGGGGCTTCTGCCCCTTGTTTAGAAGCCTTTCCTCCACGCCGTGGAAGGAGGGCTTTTTTGGTGGCGGGGATCCCCTCAATGGCCATCTCCTCCTCCTCCTAGCAGCAACTTTGTAGTCGACCAGCAGGATTAACTGGAAAACCTCCAGCTATTTCCGCGATTTTCACTCCAGCTGGACGATTAGATGGAAAACCTACAGTTAAAATCGCCATATTCGTGCCTAGGCAGCTAGATACGGTCCAATTAACTACAGGAAATACAGTTAAGGTTCCGAAAGCGAGGAAAGCGGCAAGTTTAGCTGTACTTTTTCCAGTTAAATCAGTCCTCAGACCGATCTTCGACCTTCCCTATAGTCGGAAGACACTTGTACCCTATCATGGTATTCTTAGAGTAATGAATCCAAATAATAGGAGTGAACAAATTGACTATGAATATGAATCGAAGCGCCTTTCTAGGCCCGATCCTGATTCTGCTAGGTGTTTTTATGTTTCTAAAAGGGGATGTATCGTTCAGCTCAGGCACTATCTTCGAATACTTCTGGCCGACACTTTTCGTTATTCCCGTCGGGGTGTTCTTCCACTGGTTGTACTTCTTCATCATGCAACGACGCGGCGTAGGCGTGCTAGTTCCAGGCGGTATTCTACTAACGGCAGGTATCGTGTGCCAAATCTCCGCGCTTTTTGACATTTGGCACTTGATGTGGCCAGGTTTCATGCTCGCTGTGGCTGTCGGCCTGTTCGAACTGTACTGGTTCGGCGGTCGTAATAAGTTTTTGCTTATTCCGATTAACATCCTAACCGTGATGTCGCTGCTGTTCTTCGCGATCTTCTCCATCAGTTCCATCTTCGGGACGCTCTTCCATAACAATTCCATCATCGCCATTGGGCTGATCGTCGTAGGCGGCCTTATGATGATCGTACGCAGCCGCAACTAATCGCAATGAGAAAGCCGTCCGCAGGTTCCCTGCAAGGACGGCTTTTGGTGTTATTGGGGCTTATATTTGCCAATCGAGACGCTGTCACGCTCATGAACACTCAGAATATGGGAAAGCGATAGGTTGCCTCCCTCCTTCGTTAACAGACCAAACCTAGCATCCATCCCCGACCATCCTTCTAATCGATCATTCTTATACTTCCCAGCTACATAAGTTTGGGCAAGTTCTTTATTCGACCAGAACTCGACTTGCTTGTTGCCTAATGGTAGATCCCCTAATTGATCCGCTAGCAGTAAGAGGAACAATTTCTGATAATCCGTATTTTCCGGTACATCCACATACCCATCTGCAAATACGACCATCGTATCTGAACGAGCCCCGAGGTTCTTTCCAATCATTTCAACTCTCAAACTGTATCTACCTTGAAGCAGCAAGGATACATAATTGGCGTACGTCCCTTGGTTATCATCGAACGTCATCGTACTATCCGCGCGATGAATGTCAACCGTGTTCCTTGATTCGTTCCAAGACACCTTGGCACCAAGCGCTTCCGCGATCGCCCGAGTTGAGCTTAACGTGGTCCCGTCACTGGTAACTTCGACTTGAGTGTCGAGCACTTTGCCATTGACCTTCACTTGCCTGCCTATCTGAATAGTATCGGATGCGAAGACAGCCGTCGCAGTGAATAATGCCACGCAACAGGTTATAGCGAGCAACCATTTGTTCAAATTCACCACTCCCTTCTAGTCACTTTCAAGAAGTTGTACAGAGCAGGATGACATTATGGATCGTATATAGTCAGTGTATGCCACGATTGTCCACCTCAGCATCAAAATGTAAGCAAAAAGCACCCCCAACGTCTCATGGAAGTGCTCGTTCCTCCTTTCTGCTGGGTTCCTTTGGCTTCCCAGCTCTAGAGTTTTGAGCATTAGCTGGATTTTCTGCATCTATTTTCGAGCAAAACAAGCCTTCGGGGAGTTTACCTGGATTTTCTACATCTAATTCCGCCGGATATGTCCCTTTTCGCGAGGTTGGCCGAAAATAGCTGGAGGAAATCCAGTTATTTCAGAAAAAGCCGCGATTTCGCTTGAATTAGCTGCAGGAAATCCAGTTATTTGCGCCGCGGCCGTGGCCAATCACTCGGCATACAAAAAGACCTGTGAATGCTCCTCATTCACAGGTCCCTCTATTATCCCGCCACAACGCTATCCCCTGTGGACTTCTTGATTTGTTTGCTTCGCAGCTGTCCACATGCGGCATCAATGTCCGTCCCGTGCTCCAATCGCACGCTGCAAGAGATGCCTTGCTTCTTGAGCGTGTCGTAGAAGGCACGCACCGATTCGCGCTCACTCCGCTGATATTGGCTGTGCTCATCCACCGGATTGTACGGAATCAAGTTCACATTCGCCAGCTGGCGGATATGCCCAATCAGTTCAGCTAGTTGAAGGGCATGTTCTCTGCCATCGTTCACGTCTTTGAGCAAAATATACTCCAGCGTAATACGACGATTCGTTTTCTCCAAATAGTACTCAATCGCTTCCATTAACGTCTCGATTGGAATCGCTTTGTTGATCTTCATGATGCGTGTACGAAGTTCGTTCGTTGGCGCATGCAAGGAAATCGCTAGATTCACTTTCAAGTCGGAGTCCGCGAACTCCTTGATTTTACCAGCGAGACCGCTAGTCGATACGGTAATATGGCGTGCCGCAATATCCAGACCCTTCTGATCCTTCACAACGCGGATAAAATCAACCATATTCACGAAGTTATCGAACGGCTCGCCAATCCCCATCACCACGATATGGCTAACGCGCTCCGCTTTGCCCATAGCGTCCAAATGAAATTGGACTTTCATAATTTGTTCCACGATTTCCGCGGCGGACAAATCGCGGCTCTTAGCCAATAAGCCACTCGCACAGAAGCTGCAGCCAATGTTGCAGCCTACTTGCGTCGTCACACAGACGGACAAGCCGAATTTATGCCGCATCAGGACCGTTTCGATCAAATTGCCGTCCGAGAGCTTGAACAGGAATTTCATCGTGCCGTCCGCTGACTCCTGCCGCGTATGCTCATTCAAAGTATGAATCGCATAGTGCTCACTTAATGTGGCCAAGCAATCCTCTTTCACGTCCGTCATTTCCGCGAACGAAGCAACCCGCTTGCGATACAGCCAGTCCCATACTTGCAGGGCGCGCGACTTTTTGTAGCCTTTTTCGGCTAGCCAAGCGACCAGTTGATCAAAAGTTAATCCATAAATGGACGAAAGTTTCATTCCGTTATCCTCTTTTCAAGACTATCACATGCAGTCCAGTTCTTCTAAGCAGCCGAAGCGTACCATATAGTTCATATTGTGCCAAAAATCCTCCCTGAACACAAGGGAAGCCTATCATTTCCACAAAGAAAAGGCACCTCCCAATCCGGGGGCACCTCTTATACTGACTCATTTACGCTAATTAAGCACTCGTTACTGCTACCTTACGTTCTTCAACTGCCGGAACTTCATCGTCCGATACCAAGCCATATGGGATACAGAGTGGCACGCCAGCACGTTTATCCACGATAACATCCGCATGAATAGCGAACACGTCGAGTAGCATCTGCGGAGTTACAATATCCATCGGTGCGCCTTCATAGACGACATTCCCTGATTTAATCGCGATCAAATGGTCAGCATAACGCGTCGCATGATTCAAATCATGCACAACCATGACGATAGTCGTATTGTGACGCTCGTTAATTTCTTTCAACAAACAGAGAACCTCAAGCTGATGCGCCATATCCAAATATGTCGTCGGCTCATCCAAGAACAGCATATCCGTCTGCTGCGCCAGTGCCATGGCAATCCATACTCGTTGACGTTGACCGCCTGATAGGTGATCGATCGGACGATCCTTGAACGCAGTCATCCCTGTCACTTCGAACGCCCAGTTGATGATATCGCGATCGGCGCTGGACATCTTCTGAAAACCGCGCTGATGCGGGAAGCGGCCATATCCGACTAGTTCTTCGGCAGTAATGCCTTCTGGAGCGGATGGGGATTGCGGTAGAATCGCTAATTTCTTTGCAATTTCCTTCGTTGATTGATGATGAATGGAATGACCGTCTAAGAATACGGTGCCTTCCGTAGGTTTTAATAATCGCGACATTGCCTTCAAAATCGTTGATTTCCCCGAACCATTCGCACCGACTAATGCGGTGATCTTGCCTGTTGGAATCTCAATGCTCAAATCATTGATGATTTTCAATTTATCATAAGAAACATGCAGCTGTTCGGTATATATTCTCGTCGCTATTGCCATGAGGGACATCCCCTTTTTATCAATATGTATATAAAGTTGAATGATTGATTAATTTATACCCATTAACTAAAAATGATAATCATTATCAATAAAAATGTCAAGGTTTTTCGTACAAAAATAGGATGCCTAGGGCATCCTACTTCTTCCAACTATTATGATGCTTATACTTTAAACCGAGCCACAGCCAACTGCAGCTCATGCGACATTCCGTTGAGTTCGTTCGCTGTTCTGGCCACCTCCGAAATCGTCGCTAGTTGGTGCTCCGCTGCTGCCGCGACAGCCTGAGTAAGCTCCGTTGTCATGCGAGTTAACGCTGCAATTTCCACGATTCCCGCTAATACTTCCTCTGAGCTTGCTGACATTTGCTCCGAAACGGCAGATACATCGGTCATCTGATCGACGACCTCTTGAACCGTACCCGAGAGATCCTTGAACGTACTGTCCGTTTGTTGCGCAACAGCCTGCATGGCCTCTACTTCTCCAAGACCACGATCCATCGCGATAACAGCAGTTCCCGTCTCGTGTTGGACGCGCTCTACGAGCTCAGCAATTCGCTCTGTCGCCAGTCGAGATTGATCCGCAAGCTTGCGGATTTCCGTGGAAACAACTACGAAGCCTTTGCCGTGCTCGCCTGCTCTCGCCGCCTCAATGGAGGCATTCAGTGCAAGCAAATTCGTTTGCCTAGTCACATGCGTGATAAGGACTGTGATTTCCCCGATTTCCTCGGACATCGACTTCAAGCTCTGAATCGCTTGTACAGCCTCCTGGACGGAGCGCAGCGCCTCTGTAATCTGCAACATGTTCTGCCCCATCCGGGCATTGCCTTCGCTCGTATGAGCGCGTGCGTGACCTGAAATATCCGTTGCATGACCTGCTGACTCCGCTACGCGTTGAATCCCGACAGCCATCTCGTTCATGGCATGACTGCTTTCCTCTGTGCCTTGACGTTGTTGCTCCGAATGTGAAGCAAGCTGGCCCATCATCTCCGAGACAGAAGCTGTAGATTCGCTAGTCTGCTGAGCACCCGTCTGCAGCGATTCCGATGCTGCCGAAACCTGCTGCGCTGCTTGTGCGATCTGAACGATTAAGCCGCGAAGATTCCCGACCATATCTTTCAAGTGGTTGCCCAGAACACCTAATTCATCACTACTTTTACTTTTGACTAGCGATGCATCCGATAAATCCCCTGCAGCTGCCGACTGTGCCAGCTTTAATAATGGGTTAATCTGACGCAGATACAGTCGTACAATGAAGACGATGAAAAGAGTTCCGATCACAATAGCGATTAATCCCGTCCATATCGATTGAAGCGTATAGGTATTCATCTGCGTCTGTAGAACGCCATAATCGAAATCTAATCCCACGAAAGCAACAAGTTTGTCATCTTTATCTCGAATCGTGCTCACCGCACTCACCCAAGTTCCTAATGTATCTTGGTAGACTCCCGTGATACCGAAACCTGTTTTCTCTGCTTGCTTCAGCGCTGTGAGCAACTCAGGAACGGGTGCATAAGGATCTGCGGGTTTCTCATCAACGTATAGCTCCGAATTGGATAACAAATTCAGAAGAGCTGGCTCTCCATCCAATGTCGTCCATTCGGGGTAAAATAAGTAGGCATTTTCGACCAAATCCCCTTGAGAGACTCGGTCCATATCCTCTTGTACGTTCATAACGGCAGGCTCGTACTTGTAAGCTTCTTTATTTTTCTTTAATTCTTCCTTCGATTTCTCAATGTAATCTATTTTCTGCACGAGGGGCGCGTGGAAAATCCCTTCAAGTGCGATCAAGTTATCCGACATTTGCTGCCTATGCTGTTGATAGGAAACGAAGGTTAGCAACACGCAAAGTACAATATAGCAGGCGGCAGTCCAAGCTGAAATTTTGAATGAAAGGGATCGAAAAAACCTTACAGATGTTTGCTTGCCTTGTGTATTAGCTTGTGACATGATTGACAAAAGCACCTCCAGAGTTTTACAGCACAGCGGTTTAGTACATATAGGTCTTGTAGGCTAGTCTTCTAGATTTCGACAAAGTTCTTAGAAACCCTTCCCACTTTTATTTAGAATTTGTTTTGATTGAGGCGATCGTGAGATTGCAGGAAAAAGGAGTTGTAGAAGTATGTCAGCGATTCGAGCGCTTATTTTTGACTTTGACGGCACGATTCTAGATACGGAGACAGCTTGGTATGAGGCGTTTCGAGAGATTGCTCTCGAGCACGATATTGAACTGACTATCGACATGTACGGGCAATGCATCGGCACTTCCCTGCATGTATTTGATCCCTATGACTATCTGATTACGGATAAAAGGCTACCTCTGGATCGTGAAACGCTTGGGAAGCATGTCCACACGAGACATACGAATAGGATGGCCCAGGAAGGTATCCGTCCTGGGATTCTTGATTACTTGGCTGGGGCCAAAGCCTTAGGCCTGCGCATTGGGCTAGCCTCCAGCTCGAAAAGAGCTTGGATCGATACGTATCTGTCACAGCTGGGGATCCGTGACTATTTCGAAACGATTCGCACCGCTGAAGATGTCGCTTTAGTAAAGCCTCATCCCGAGCTATATGAGCTCGCGTTGAAAGATCTTGGTGTGCAGCCCGCTGAGGCGATTGCCATCGAGGATTCACCCAACGGTGCTCGCGCTGCGGCAGCCGCGGGTATGCACTACATCGTCGTACCGAACACGGTTACGAAGTTCCTTGCTTTTGACGGGGAGCCGCGCATGGTCGGGAGTTTGGAGGAAATGTCGCTGCAAATGTTGCTGGAGGCAATCGAGGGTAGTGACTCGGTAGGCAAAAAATAATACGGGTAGACCGAGTTGATCAGGTAAGTGAATCATTCCGACGACCAGAGGCTTCGGGATCGAACATTGGATAAACAGAATAAGCACGTGTTGACGTCTCCTCCGATTTGGATGATAATGATTCTCATATTCATTCATGGTTAAAAAGGAGCTGATCTTCGTGCTTATTCAACAGAGAACCATTATTGTACAACCTGGTAATAGCGACAAAGTTGTGGAACGTTTTAGCAAGGAAGGGCCGTTGGACGGCATGGAAGGGCTTATCGATGTGACCGTTATGGTCAACAAACGGAGTAAAGAGAACGAAGAGGTCGTCGTTTTCATCCGTTGGGAGTCCGAGCAAGCGTGGAAAAACTGGGAGAAAAGCCCTGAGCATCTTGCAGGCCACCGCAATAGCAAGGGACAGGAACGTCCTGAATACGTTATTTCATCGAATGTAAGTATGTTTGAAGTAAAGAAAGTGCGGCCCGGCCAGTTCGGGAAATAATAAAGTGGTGCTGGGAGATTCCATGCACGTGCCACTGCTAAAATAGATGTAAAAAGTACAGCTAAATCAGTGGATTTCGCGACGAAAATACGTTTAACTGGATTTCCTGTAGTTAATTTCAACAATTTGCGCGCATCTAGCTTGAAAACATGAATTTACCTACATAATTTCCAGTTAAATCGTATTTTGGTGCTGAAACGGCCAGATTAGCTGTAGGTTTTCCAGTTATTTTATAGCCGCGGGGGCGCGGGGGCTAGGCTAGCGTTGGTGCTGGTGCTGGTGCTGGTGCTGGTGCTGGTGCTGGTGCTGGTGCTGGTGCTGGTTAAGTCTGCCCCGCATCCGATCACTTGAGTAGCTAGATTTGTTGATGTTTCGGGTTACGGTTTATCGATAGGTTGTGTTTGTGCTGCCCTTACTTCACGCCATGCAAAGCATCCAAAGCCGCCCGCTCATCTGCAACAAAAAAGAATTGCTTGCCATGATTGCATTCGTAGATGAAATCGCGGAGGCTTTTGCTGTTGTATTGCTCGAATTCACCGATAACGGCCATCTTTATCTGGTAGTTCGTGTATTTCTGGAGAACATCCCCGGCTAGCTTCGTTTTGAGCTCAAAGAAATCCTCTGTCACATTCCATTGGTTAATAATAAACTTGTTGCAACCCGTCAGGTAATTCACGGAAGCCATTAAGTCTAGTGCATCTTGCTCGCTGCTGATGAGAATGTCCGTGCTCTTGACGATCGCTACCTGAGAATCGCCCCTCTGATTAATCGATGTATTCATATCAGTTCTACCTCTTTCTCCCTAAGTTCGTCGACGAGGACCTCTTCGTCCCTTTTATTTAACACATTTTCCTCAAGAACAACGAATTTATCTCCATATTCTTTGATGATATGCGTTTCTCCCCAATTGCAGAGAGAATCCAAAATCGGTTTCAGGCTTGCCCCATACTCGCTTAGCGCATATTCCACTTTTGGCGGCACTTGATTGTACACGATTCGCTCCACGATCCCATCGTCTTCGAGCTCTCTGAGTTGTTGTGTCAGCATTTTCTGAGTGATTCTAGGCATCAGTCGCTTGAGGTCACTCGTTCTCCGTTTACCATGGGTCAAATGACAGAGAATGACGCATTTCCACTTCCCCCCGATCACTTCTAGCGTGGCTTCTACCGAGATGTTGTATAGCTTTTTCGCCATCTGATGATTTACCTCCATTCCCTGCTATAGGCACTAAAAAGTACCTACCGTACTTAAAAGTACGTACTGGTCAATCCGACTATTATGTCTGATAATAGCACTTACCGGCCGGGACATACAAGTTTGGAGTGATAGCTATGAAACAAGAAACCAAAGGAAATACACTTGCGCTGCTTGCCCTTGCAGTTAGCGCCTTCGCCATTGGCACAACCGAGTTTATCAGTGTCGGACTCCTTCCGCTCATTGCTGAAGACCTTCATATATCCATCACGGGCGCAGGTTTAACCGTTACTTTATATGCACTCGGGGTTACTTTAGGAGCACCCATCTTAACTTCCCTGACCTCAACCGTCTCGCGCAAAACACTGCTGCTCTGGATCATGCTCGTGTTTATCGCAGGCAATCTACTGGCTGCCACGGCAAGTGGCATCGTCATTCTACTGATCGCTCGCGTCATCTCTTCACTAGCGCACGGGATCTTCATGTCGATCGGCTCGACCATCGCCGCTGATCTCGTTCCCGAGAACCGCAGAGCCAGCGCGATTGCGCTTATGTTCTCGGGCCTAACCGTCGCCACCGTAACCGGTGTGCCGATCGGTACGTACCTCGGCCAGCAGCTGGGCTGGCGGGCGGCGTTCTTCGCCATTGTCGCGGTTGGCGTGGTGGCACTCATCGCGAACTTGATTTTGGTGTCCTCCAATTTGCGTAAAGGGACTCGGACACCGCTGGGTACACAGCTGAAGCTGGTCACCAATGGGCGACTGCTGCTCGCTTTCTCCATTACGGCTTTGGGCTACGGCGGCACATTCGTGGTATTCACTTATTTATCTCCACTGTTACATGAGATTACAGGATTTGCAGAACATACAGTAGCGTTGATATTACTCCTGTATGGGGTTGCTATTGCGATTGGCAATATCATCGGAGGCCGCGCCGCGAACCGCAACGCAAGCAAAGCTTTGCTGATCATGTTTCTTTTACAAGCGCTCGTGTTGTTTCTCTTTATGTGGACAGCGCCTTACAAAGCCGCAGGCTTAATCACCATCTTTTTCATGGGATTACTCGCATTCATGAACGTACCTGGCTTGCAAATTTATGTCGTACAGCTCGCTGAACGATTCGCCCCAGAGGCTAAAGATGTTGCATCTGCCTTCAACATTGCAGCTTTTAACGCGGGCATTGCCGGTGGAGCATTCCTCGGTGGTATCATTACCGATTCCATCGGCCTCATTCATACCACTTGGGTAGGCGGAGCGATGGTTTTCGGAGCTGTTCTCCTCACCCTCTGGAGCCGCAAGCTTGAAAAATCAGATCAAACGGAACGATTGCAACCAACTATTTTAGGAGGAATAACACAATGAATCACAACTTACAAACCACAACTACACTTCACAATGGCGTAACTATGCCTTATCTCGGTCTAGGCGTATTTAAAGTAGAGGATGGCCCCGAGGTCGTGCAAGCCGTGAAAGCAGCCCTGCACATCGGCTATCGCAGCATCGATACCGCGGCTATCTATGGCAATGAAAGCAGCGTAGGCCAAGGGATTCGCGAAGGGATGGCGGAGCAGGGTTTAACGAGAGATCAACTGTTCGTCACATCAAAAGTGTGGAATGCCGATCTAGGCTATGAGTCTACGATTGCAGCCTACGAAGCAAGCTTGGAGAAGCTAGGCTTAGATTATCTCGATCTTTACCTTATTCATTGGCCTGTTCAAGGCAAATATGTAGAGGCTTGGCGAGCACTTGAGACACTCTATCAAGAGGGCCGTGTCAAAGCGATTGGTGTGAGCAACTTCCAAATTCATCATTTGGAGGATGTGATGGGTACCTCGTCGATTAAACCAATGGTTAACCAAGTGGAGCTTCACCCCCTTCTCGCTCAGACAGATTTACATGATTTCTGCAAAACGCATGGCATCCAGTTAGAAGCCTGGTCCCCGCTCATGCAGGGTCAGCTTCTGGATAACCCTACGTTGAAGGGGATCGCTGAACGTCATGGCAAATCCATTGCCCAAGTCATTCTGCGCTGGGATTTGGAGCGTGGCATCGTCACCATTCCGAAGTCCACGAAAGAGCACCGCATTCTCGAAAATGGCTCTCTATTCGATTTCGAACTTACAAGCGAAGACATGGCAGCGATCCATGCGATGAATCAGAATCTGCGTGTTGGTCCAGATCCGGATAATTTTGATTTTTAACCCAACATGGTGATGAAACCAAAGCCCTGCCTCCTTTCTTCGGAAAGAGGGAAGGGCTTTTTGCTAGGAATAATTCCCTTTTCAATGGCAAATATTACTTCTAATTACGGTTGGGAGGAACTTCAGCGATATGAGCCATGAACCAAATGGAAAGAACGAACAAACGAATATGACCTTAACGAACCGCCAAGGCCATCCGATCACGGATAACCAGAACATCCGCACGATTGGCAATCGCGGCCCTTCGACACTTGAGAATTACCATTACATCGAGAAGATCTCCCATTTTGACCGGGAGCGGATTCCAGAGCGTGTCGTGCATGCGCGCGGTGCGGGGGCTCACGGGTATTTCGAAGCGTATGGTACGGTCGGTGACGAGCCGGTCTCAACGTATACGCGGGCTAAGCTTTTTCAGGAGAAGGGGAAGCGCACCCCTGTTTTTGTGCGGTTTTCGACCGTGGTCCACGGCACGTACTCACCAGAAACGTTACGGGATCCGCGCGGCTTCGCAACGAAATTTTATACGGAAGATGGCAACTGGGACTTAGTCGGCAATAATTTGAAAATCTTTTTCATCCGCGATCCGTTAAAATTTCCCGATATGGTGCATGCATTCAAGCCAGACCCTGTCACGAACCTCCAGAACCCGGAGAAAATGTTCGATTTCGTTTCCAATTCGCCAGAAGCGACGCATATGATCACCTTCCTCTTCTCGCCATGGGGCATTCCAGCCAACTATCGGCAAATGCAGGGGTCGGGCGTCAATACGTACAAATGGGTGAACCAGAACGGCGACGCGGTGCTTGTGAAATACCATTGGGAGCCGCTGAAGCAAGGGATGAAGAACCTGAAACAATCTGAAGCCGAGGCGATTCAAGGTAAAAATATTAGCCATGCCACGCAGGATCTATACGAAGCCATAGCGCGTGGGGATTATCCGGAGTGGGAACTGTGCGTTCAAATTCTCAGTGACGATGAACACCCTGAGCTCGATTTTGATCCCTTGGATCCGACGAAGTTGTGGGATCATGAGAAGATTCCTTTTCGCAAAGTAGGCAAAATGGTGCTGGATCGCAATCCGGAAAATTATTTTGCGGAGGTGGAGCAGGCCGCTTTCGGAACTGGCGTTCTCGTCGATGGCCTCGATTTCTCGGACGATAAGCTGCTGCAAGGTCGAACCTTCTCCTACTCGGATACCCAGCGGTATCGTGTAGGGACGAACTACCTTCAACTGCCGATCAATGCGCCGAAATCGCCTGTCGCGACGAACCAGCGGGATGGGCAGATGACGCTGATGGTGGACAAAGCTCCTGGGCAGAACCCGCATGTCAATTACGAGCCCTCGTCGCTCGGCGGATTGCAGGAAGCGGCACCTTCGGGCAAAGAGCATCAGCCGATGTACACGGATCGTTTGGTGAGGGAGAAGATCAGCCGCACGAATGATTTTGGGCAAGCGGGCGATACGTACCGCAAGTTCGAGGATTGGGAGCGCGATGAGTTGATCGCGAATTTGGTCGATGCTTTGAAGATCTGTAAGCCTGTGATACAGGCGAACATGATCCGTTATTTCGAGCAGGCCGATCCGGATTACGGACGGCGTGTGGCTGAGGGGCTCGCTCAAGCGAAGATTGAGCTGGAGCACTTGGGTTCAGCCGCCGCGCAGGCGGGGGCTGAGTTAGCCGAGACCGCTGGGCAGCGGTCGGACGGGTATTGAATTGCGGAAGGCACCCTGGATGGGTGCCTTTCTCTATTATGGGAGCGCGAGGTGGTGCAGTTCGCTGTGAGGTATGTTAGTGATGTTTTTCATCACTAACTGCGCTCCAATCCCTCTCAGCACATACAAGCAGCCCTTGTACATGCAGTGGCATAGCTCCTGCTATTGGGCCCGCTGTTCCCCCATCATTTCCTTATACCACCGCACCGTTTGCCTGATCGCTTCCTCATGCGGGGTCGTCGTTTGCGGGCCAAATGCAGCCTCAAATTTGCTGTGATCCAGGATGAAGGGATGTTCAAACTCGTAGAGAACCTCTTTGAGCTCCCTCAGCATCGGATGAAAAAGACTAATCATCGTCACCATGCCACGGGATAATGTGCTAATTTTGCTGGTGGCGCCTAGCTCATCAAAAATCAGCTCAAGCATCTCCCGGGTCGTGTGCGTCTTCGCACTTGGTATATGCCAGACTTCACCTAGCGCACGATCCTCGTGACCAAGGGTCACGAGTCCTCTAGCGAAGTCATCAATATACGTAAAGGTATGCGGGATATCCAGATTACCCAGCAGACTTACCGGCTTGCCGCTCAAGGCGAAGCCAAAGACTCGTTCTCCCAGGGAGGATTGTTTCACGCCTGGGCCATAGAAGTCCGAGGCGCGGCCAATCGCGACACGGACCTTCCCCGATTGATGCGCAAGCAGCAATTCCTCCGCCATCTGGGCGCGTGTACGTCCTTTTTTGCCAGTAGCGAGGTGCGGTAACTTCTCCGTCATGGGTTGGTTTGCTTGACCATACATATACAGATTGTCGCCATAAATAAGCTTCGCACCCGCAGCAGCTGCACCAGCCATAAGGCCTCGAGTAAGACCGGGAAATTGCGTCGGCCAGTTCGTATATCCGGGATGCGCACAGTGATAGACCACTGCCGCATCCTTGCACAGCGCAATTGCCTCAGTAAGTTGGGAAACGTCCCCTTTGGCCACTTCTACCCCTGTCGCCTCGGACACTCTGCCGCTGCGATTCACCATGCGTATGTGCTCGACCCCGCGCCGTTTTAATTCCCTCATAACCGCCATCCCTAGTGGCCCCGTTCCAACAATCACATGCACGTGTTTACTCATTCCTCATGCCCCCTCAGCTTCAATACCTTAACGATATTGTCTACCGTAACGAGAGAGTCAAGAGACATTCAGAAATTAGTTGACCTATGGAGATATCGGTACTTGAAGCTCCACGACTACATTATTGTAATCCTGAACATGATTTTCTCTACCGAATAGGTGCAGCTCGCGAACAGGACCTGTTTGTGCAAATCCATTAGCCCCGAGCCATGTAAAAAGCGCCAGAATCCCCTCCCCAACGCCCATGAAAGGCCCTTTGTAAACCAGACTTGCCACCATTGGCTCTGCTGGAATTTCATATAGCGTGATTGGGCCCGTTGGACGTAGATGAGCTAATGAATCCAAGCTAACCCCCGCTTCAATATCGAAATTCTCCTCAATAAATTCCGTCATATGATACAGCATGTACTCTTGCTGCATATGACTATCTAGTACACCGCTTCCCAGTCCCGCCTCGAGCTCTTCGAACATTTGACAGCGGTAGACGGGCATATCTAGTACGCGTGGTACGATTCGGCGAAGCCCGGCCATGTAGAGCGCTGGTACTTGCTTGATCCCAACCTCATAAGCAGGCTTCTCACCCATTCGTTCAAGTTGATGCAATCTTGACTCTATGCGAGCCATTTGTTGTGCCGCTTCCTCGATCTGATTCGCTAACTCTGCTTTCTTCTTGTACATCATCTGCTTCATATCGTCCATGGTGAGTGCTTGATCGATCATCGTCGCGATCTCATCTAACGAGAAACCAGTCTCCTTCAGCACCACGATATGATGAATCCGAGTGAGCTGTTCATATGTGTAATACCGATAGCTAGTCGCGTTGTCGATATAAGCAGGCTTGAGTAGGCCCCGCTCATCGTAATGGCGCAGAGTGCGTATGGTTACCTGTGCGATTTTGGAAAAGAGTCCGATTCTAATGAAATTCGACATCGTTATCCGCCTTTCAAATCCGTGTTCGTTTATTTCCATTATACGGATTCCACTTGGAGATTGGCGAGTAAATTACCGCTAGCCTTCCCCCATCTCTCATTTTAAGCAAATCCTCAGTGCGCCTTCAGCATTTCCTCAATTTGGCATGACATAATCACCTGTGGGCTTCCGCATACTGACAAATTGAAGCTAGAAAGGAGGCTGAGACCCGCATGAATATATCCAGTGTGACATCCTCATCAAGCACTAGCTCCTATTCCTCCCCTACTAGCTCAACGGACACAGCCGCCCTCGAAAAGCAAAAGGCCAAGCTGCAAATTGAACTAACGAAGGAACAGCAGAGCAAAGAGGATCAGAAAACAAAAGAGCGCAAAGTGCAGCTCATTCAGCAACAGATCCAACAGATTGATCAGCAGATCGCGCAGGCGCGCTCGAAATCTAACAGCAGTTCTAGCCAGCAAGACGCCGGCGCTATGGACCCTAACAAACCTAACGGGCCGAGCAACGCTGCAAGCAAGGAAATCAACACGAATCCTAACGGTACGTTGGATATTCGGATATAGACCCGTACATGAGAAAAGGGACTGTACTTTAACAAGTACGTCCCTTTTGTTATGCAGCCAACTGCAGCCGATTATTTGGCATTCTTATGAGGCGAGCAGCTTGTGCCAATACAATTCAAGACAAAACAAGAATACCTGTATTTTATACAGTTATTTGCGCCTCTAGTTCGTGTAATAGTGAATTAACTGGAAATTCTCCATCTAATTTGAAGGATTTCAGAGGATATTTGTGAAAATCAGTGATTTAACTACATATTTTCCATCTAATCGTCGATTTCGGAAGAATTCGAGGGAATTAACTGTAGATTTTCCATTTAATCGGGATGGGATATCTAGGATCGGATATTTTCCTTCTCGATATGGTCGATTTAAGCGAGGATCGCTTTCTTCGCAGACTCCAGTGCTCCAATAACCTTGTCGCACCACACGTCGAATTCTGGATCTTCCCGTTGCAATTCAGGATTGGCCAGGATATTGGCGACTGTCCGCTTCATCCCTTGATCGAATCGTGTTGTAGCCACGAAATCGGGCACAAGCCGCTTCAACTTCGCGTTGTCAAAAACAACCGAATTCGCCTTATCCCCAAGCAAGCCGCCACGGTAGTCCTGTGCGCTGCAAGCGTCTAGGAAATCAGACGCGACATGCACCGCGTGAAGCTTTACACCTAGCGCATCTGCGATCGCTTCGTAAATCTGATTCCACGTCAATGTCTCATCCGATGTGATATGAACGGATTCCCCAATCGCATGAAGATTGCCCATGAGGCCGATGAATCCTTTGGCAAAATCGCTGTTGTGCGTCATCGTCCACAAAGACGTTCCGTCGCCGTGAATAATGACGGGTTTATTCGCCAACAGGCGCTTCGCTACCTGCCAGCTCCCCTTCGTACCATGCACACCAAGCGGGATAGAACGCTCATCATACGTATGGCTCGGCCGAATAATTGTGATCGGGAAGCCTTGCTCCCGGTATTGTTTCATTAAGTACTCTTCACAGGCGATTTTATTTCTGGAGTAAGCCCATAAGGGGTTGGATAATGGCGTGCCTTCCGTGATCCGGTAATCCGATAATGGTGTCTGATAGGCGGAAGCCGAGCTGATGAAGATGAATTGCTTTGTTTTAGCTTGAAAAAGTCGATAATCCCGCTCCAGCTGGGACGGCTCGAAAGCGATAAAATCCGCAACAACATCGAACGATAATTCCGCGATCAGATTAGCCACGCGCTCCTCATCGTTAATGTCCGCTTGCAGGATGTGCGCTCCTGCTGGCAAATCCGCATTGCGCGTACCGCGATTCAACAAATATAGCTCACAGCCCGCTTCTAGCAATTGTTTCGTAATCGCCGAGCTAATGGTGCCCGTGCCGCCAATAAATAGTGCCTTCATGATTTCGCCTCCGTTATCCCCATATTCCTATATGTATTACGTCTGATTCGTCAGAACGGTATCTGTCAGCCCCTTATACTTCACATACCAGCCGTTCCACATATCCTTACGAGAGGCAATCGTTCTACCTGCCAGCAACGCCTCAATCACATCTAGGCACACGTGCCACCCAGCCAAATCTCTTGGCGTGTGCTCCGTGATTTGATGTAAATACTCACTGAACACGAGACGACATCCACCGTCTAGCTCCTTATGAAGCTCGAAACGAACATGATCCTTATCCCATGTAAAAGCCAACACCTCATCTTGGCTACACGCAAGAATGTCCATGGGAATGACTGTCCCGTCAGGCATGTTAAACTTCATCACACCGCCTTCTCGAAGCTCGCCCACCTCTAACTCGGGAAACCACTGGGTTATCTTGTCATTTTCCGTCAACCATGACCAGACTTCTTTCACATCATGCTGCCAATGACGTTCATAACGAGCCAAATATCCCCCTTGGGCAGATTGAAGATCAGCTATCATATGATGCCTCCTCTACTTTGTCCTATTAAAGTACAACCGAGTGTCCTAGCTTCATCTTACCTGTATAGGCGGGTTCAAATCAAGAAATAGCAAAAAAGCCGAGGTTAGGGCCCCGGCCATTCTGTTCATGCTCTTATGCTTTTTTCACGGACCATAGGGACTCGATTTCTTCCAGTGATCTGCCCTTCGTTTCTGGCACAACTCGCATCGTGAAGACGAACGTCACTAAGGAGAGGATGCCGAAGATCCAGAAGGTTATCGCTGGACCTGCAGAGCTAAGTAGTGGCGGGAACGTCTGTGAGACCACATAATCAGCGATCCACAGTGCCATCGAAGCGATGGCTGTTGCCTTGCCGCGAATACGATTCGGGAAAATTTCGGACATGACCACCCAAACAACAGGCCCTAAGGAGACCGCGAAGGAAGCTACATAAAGTAAGATAAAGACAAGTACTAGATTGCCTGATGTGTGCCCTGTGTGGAACGCAATACCGATCACCGCTAAGCAGATTGTCATAGAAGCGGAACCCACTAGCAACAGCATTTTCCGACCCACTTTATCAATGAGCCAGATGGCAAGAATGGTGAAGAGGAAATTAATGAGTCCGACCAAAATTGTCTGTGTCAGCGCAGCATTCGTGCCTGTGCCGGTTTGTTTGAAAATCTCAGGCGCATAGTACATCACCGCATTGATACCTGTTACTTGCTGCAGAACAGCCAAGCCGACGCCGACAATTAAGGCAAGTCGCAGCGCTGGGCTGAACAGTTGGCGAATGGAGCCATTGTCTTGTTTAAAAGATTCCTTGATCTCCATCACTTCTTTTCTAGCCAGTTCTTCCCCATGAATGCGAAGCAGAATCGGAAGTGACTCCGCTGCACGTCCTTGCTTGATCAACCATCTCGGGCTCTCGGGTACGAAGAAAAGTAGAATTAAGAATACTAGGCCAGGAAAAGCCCCGAAGCCGAACATCCAACGCCAGCCTGTCGTAACATTCCAGACCTCATCGGAATGATTCGCAATGCTGGTATTGATGAAATACACGAGAAAAATTCCCGTCACTGTAGCAAATTGGTTCAATGCGACCAAGCGGCCGCGATATTTGGCGGGTGCAATTTCCGCGTTATACAGCGGACAAAGCGTAGAGGTGATCCCGATGCCGAGTCCGCCAATGATACGTGCAATAATATACCCCGTGAATGTATCCGGGATTGCAGAGCCGATAGAGCCAATGATAAACAGCAGCGCAGCTGCAATGAGCACCCTTTTCCGACCGAATCGATCACTTAGGACACCAGATGCCGCCGCACCTACGATGCACCCAATAATTAAACTGGAAACCGCCCAACCTACCTCCACTTCACTAAGCGTAAAGCGCTCTTTCATGAAACCAACAGCACCTGATACGACGGCTGTATCGAAGCCGAATAGAAGCCCCCCGAGCGCAGCAACGATAGAGACTAGCGTGACGAATTTCATGTTTGCCTGCTGACTTGAATGATCTATTTGTACACCCACAATGATGCTCCCTTCTGACGTCTGCCGCAACTATATGCGAGTCTTTCATCTTACATTTCGTGTGAAGCGAGACTCATTATAGCATGGGCAATCAGACAGCTGGGGAACCTTTCCCTGCACTTATTTGTGGTATACCAGCATTAAAATAATTCTCCTCAGGCTCACGCCGCTTTCACGCCTCTACCTAACCTCTGACTAGCACATTCTTGTCTGGAAATAGCAAAATAGTCCTTGCACCAGCAGGAGCTATTTCGGCCTTAAAGCCCCGTGCGGTATTCCGTTGGGGTCACACCTGTCACCTTTTTGAACACGCGGCTGAAATAATTGGGATCCTTATAACCGACTAAATAGCAGACTTCCTTCAGGCTAAACTGACCCTCGCTAATGAGCTCCTTGGCCTTCTCAATGCGCAGTCGTGTCACATAGTCGATGAACGTTTCGCCGGTTTGCTGTTTGAACACCTTACTGAAGTAATGGGGATTCAGGTGGACAAGCTCCGCAACATCCTCAAGTGAGATATCCTCCTGAAGTTTCTCATGAATGTAGCTAAGCGCCCGATCCAGCACCGTCCACGTCTGGTGTTCACGCTCCTCGCGGATGCGCCGAATGGCGAGCTCCACGTAGGTACGATCCGACGCATTATCGGTGGTACGCGGATCCGCCAAGCCTCGCTGCCCTTCCGCTGGGCGTCCTTTCAACTCCTCGAAGGACCGCAGGTTGCCCCACCTTTTATCATACGTCGCAGCAAATACCGCTTCAAAGTAGGACGTTCGAATCCCCTCTATCTCGTGCCGAATCGAACCTAAGCCGATATTCACGTCAATGCCGCGTACCTGCCGCAGATGTTCTAAGAGCTTCGCACCCAGGGAAGCAGCTTCTTCCCGCAACACTTCGCTATCCAGCTGCGCACGATCCACTAGAAAAATAGCCATATGCCAATGCACCATCGAGCTGACCACACAACCGACGCGATTCTTGAGATACGCTTTCGTGAAGGTTTTCACGGTTTCGTAGATTTTCTTCTTAGCAGTGCTTATTTCTTGGTCGGTGGTATACCCAAGCTCAGGCAGCGCAAGGACTAGCCCGCACCCCTGTTCAATAGATAACTCAAGAATATCCGCTAAATACCCAGCGTCCGTTTCATTTACAGGATCGGACATAATGACCAGAGCCATTTCCGTTTCGGCCAATGGTAGCAGCTGGAAATACTTATCTCGCATCGCGAGTTCCCCATCCCGCTTCTGTCCTTCTTGCTCAATTTCGGCAACTAAGCGCTGTAGGAGCTCAACGATCTCATCCCTTTTGGCTGGTTTGACGAGATAATCCTTAACTCCTAAGGAAAGAGCCTCTCTGGCATACTCGAATTGCTCGTAGGCGGTTACTAGCACCATTTTCGTCTGAGGATGTCCCGCCTTGATTTCTCTGAGTGCTTCCAAGCCCTGAATACCCGGCATACGGATATCCATCAGGATGATGTGGGGACGGTGCTCGTCCGCCTTTTGAATCGCAGTGCGGCCATTCTCTGCATGAATGACTTCGAATGTATCTGGCATCATCCGTCCGACGATCCATTCTATGCCTTCTCTCTCTAACGCTTCATCATCGGCGATCAGTAGGCGATACATCTCCAACTTCCTTTCCTGTGGCAGGCAGCCGCAGCGCAACCTTCGTCCCTCGGCCAGGTTCACTTTGAATGTGGACGAGATCCTTTTGCCCGTAAAATAAAGCTAAACGCTTGAACACATTCCGTGTTCCTAATCCTGTGGACTGGCCGTCCTCGCGGGAAATCTGAGTTTCCCCGTCTACATCAAGCAACGCTGTACGTATCTCCTCGCTCATCCCAACCCCATTATCCGATATCTCGACAAGCGTTTCGTCGTCCCCTTGTGTAATCGTGAGCTGTATGACAGCTCCTGCCTCCATCCCCTCTATACCGTGCACGAACACATTTTCGAGGATAGGCTGCAATGTCAGCACCGGTACAGGAACGTCCAGTCCGCCCTCATCAATCTCCGTTACAAACTGAATGCGATTGCGGAACCTTGCTTGCTGAATGGTAAAATATTGTTTGGCATGCTCCACCTCATCCCTAAGCCGCACAGGCCGATCCAGCTTTCGCAAATGATAGCGGAGCAAATTCGACATGGTGACCGTCAAATCACTCGTTTGCTCAGCGCCCTCTAACAGGGCAAGCTTGGACAGCACATTCAAGGAATTAAAGAGGAAGTGCGGATTCATTTGATTTTGCAACACCTCGAGCTCCATTTCTTTCAACTGCCTATCCTTCTCCAACCCTTCCGTTTCCTTCACAATCAGCGCTTTGAGGTTCTCCTGCATATGTCCAAAAGCTCGCGCTAACACGCCAAACTCATGCTCTGCCGGCAATGAAGGGATGGGAGCATGCAGATCACCATTCGACATGTGCTGCGCCACCTGAGCCAGCTGCCCAATCGGTCTGGAGATGCCCCATGAAATGCGAAAGGCTAGCACAATACTGATCAGGGTCGTGAGGATGAAAATAACAACACCCCACTGGTTCATTCCCTCCGTCTGAATCAGAATCTGCCGATAGAGTGGCTGATAGTAGCTCAGCTCCAAATCAATCAACTGATAGCCTTCCTCTTGTATGAATGCCGCTGTCCGCTCTGCCTCTTCATAAAAGGCTGTATACGCTAGCGTATCTGTGTTGATAGCTGCTTGGATCACACCTGCTTCTTGCATCATGAAGGTGTCGATCATATGGGCGAAGCTGCGGAAAGTAAGTTCAGTCGTTGGGAGGGTCAGCTGCGAAGCTAATTTCTGCTGAAGTGTCTGAAGCCCCTCCTTCTGCCGTAAGAAGGCCACTCGGCCGTCTTCGCTTCGGTCCACTAAGTAGCCGTTCATAGCACGGAGATTGCCCTGCGTCTGCTCTGCGATTTGCTTGTATAACAATACCCGAGCCAGCATAACATTGTAGCTCCCTTGTACGGATCTGCCACTATGAAAGATAAAATAAGCCACGGCATTATTCAAAATAAACAACGCTGGCAGCACAATAAACAGCATGCGACGTATGTTCACGGGGAACTCCCACTCACGGAAGTTAGCGTCGTCGTATCCAGGATGTAGGTGCCTGTAACATGTTGTTGTGGCAACGTGTTGCCTCGAAAATGAGAAGCTAGCAGCTGTACAGCTACCGACCCGATTTCATGGGGTTGTTGCACGATAGAAGCCTTGATGGTCCCTTGGCTAATCCCCTGCCTCGTCGCTGCGATATCATCGAAGCCGAACACAAGCAGACCATCCCGATGCGCTGCTTTCGCCCCTTCCACGATGCCTGCGGCATCCAAGGAGCTGAACCCCACCATGGCCTCTATAGCGGGATGTTCCCTCAGCATGGCCTCCGTATGCTTCGCGGCCTGAATGCGGGATATATTCGATGCGCGGATATCTATAATTGCATAGTCTGGCCTGTTCGCAATAGCAGCGCGGAATCCCTCTAAACGCTGCTGCTGATTCTCCGCCTGCTCACTTCCCATAATAACGCCGATTCGCCCCTTGCCGATTGCGGCCCCAGCCACCAGCTCTCCCATCCGCCTGCCCGCTTCCCGATTATCCGTACCCACATAGGTCAATCTGCGGCTTCCTGGCTCATCCGCATCTAACGTAATCACGGGAATGCCCTGATCCATCGCTTTACTGATCAACATGTCATACTGCGGCTCCTTGATCCCTTGCACAAGAAGAGCATCTGGCTTAGCTGCAATTGACCTCTCCAACAGGTTTGTTTGTTCATCTGGGTTGATACGAATTGGACCCAGATAATCAATCTTCATACCAAGGCTCGTTGAAGCTTCGCTCGCGCCCCTCTCCACCATTCGCCAGAATGGGTTGTCCAGCTCTTGCGCGATGAGCACAACGTGTTTGAACGGCTCCTCTGCCTCGCTAGGCGGCTCCATCTGCCCAACGAGTCTGCCCATGTGCACGGTGGCTATGAGAAATTGCAGCATCACATAGCAAAAAACAAGAATTAAGCCCAACAAACCGAGCGTCCAGCTTCTTTGGCGCATAGCTTCACCTCCTAAACAGAGTGCATTCTCCCGCTAGGAGGAACGCTTTCCCGTTAGTATGAGCCCCGTGGGAGATGCACATGCAAGGTTTTCCACGTAGATGCGAGCGATAAGGGCCGATTTGTAAATGTCGGAGCATGGTTTTGGCGGTGAGTAGCAAGTTGCTGAAGGTGAATAACTGGAAAACCTCCATCTATTTTCGGCGGTAGAACCTCGAATGGATGATTAGATGGATTGTATACAGGTAATTCCTCCATATTCGGCACGTTAGCGCAAATGGCATCGATTTAACTGTAGGTTTTCCAATTAAACGCCGAAATCGGCTGAAATCAGCGGAAATAACTGTAGTTTTTCCATTAAGATGCGACGGGTGGGGTGCGGAGACTCTCAGCGAGTAGTAAGAATCCTAAGCATATAACTCAGAACTCACAGTTTCCTTAGAAGCCTTAAATCCCCAGCTATACTCAATATTCACAGACTCCTTAGAAGCCTCAGCATCCTTAGAACCCGCCCCCACCGCCCTGCCAACGCATCGAAAGACTTTCGTAAGATTTAGGAAAGAGTCCTGCATGATGTCTCTAGTAAGATAAGTGTATCAAAGTAATCGGAGGTAGCGCATATGAGCAATATGAACAAGTTGAACATACAACCCGTAGTCGAAGTACGTAATCTGACGAAGCGGATTCGACATAGGAATATCGTGGATCAGATTAGCTTTGAACTTTTCCCTGGGGAGGTATTCGGCTTCCTCGGTCCCAATGGCGCCGGCAAAACGACAACCATCCGCATGATGGTCGGCCTCATCGGCATGAGCGACGGGGATGTCGCGATTAACGGCCACAGCATTCGCACAAGCTTCCGCGAAGCGATTCGGCACGTCGGCGCGATTATCGAGAATCCCGAGCTCTACAAGCATCTCACCGGGATGCAAAATCTGAAACAATTCGCTCGCATGGTGGGAGATGTACCGCAGAGCCGTATCGACCAAATCGTGCAACTCGTCGGGCTGTCTGCCCGCATTCACGATAAGGTCAAGACCTACTCGCTCGGCATGCGCCAGCGGCTAGGCATCGCCCAGGCTCTGCTCCATAAGCCCTCCGTGCTCATCCTCGATGAGCCGACCAACGGGCTTGATCCCGCAGGCATTCGCGAAATGCGCCAGCTCGTCCGCCAGCTAGCCGCGGAAGAAGGCCTCGCGGTGATGGTGTCCTCCCATCTGCTCGCCGAGATGGAGCTCCTGTGCGACCGCTTCGGCGTCGTCATAGACGGCCGGCTGCGCACGACATTCTCGCTTGCAGATCTACAGTCCCAGACGGATACACTGACACTCGAAGAGAAATATATCAGGTTAACGGAGGTTGCCAGCTATGCTTAATTTCACCAAACTCGTGCAAAATGAAGGCATTAAGATCCTCACCAAACTCGGAACCTGGGTGATGATTGCCTTCGTTCCGATTCTAGTTATCGCAGTCGCCCTTCTCTGTAAGTATGCGAACGAAGAGGAACTTGCCGTGAACAATGTGTGGGAGTTCTTAGATCTGTGCCTTTCTGCGATCCCTAATCTCATGGATATTGTCACCTTGTTTACGATTATTGTGGCCGCGGGCATTGTAGCTTCCGAATTCTCTGGCGGAACGGTCAAATTACTGCTGATTCGCCCCTTCAGCCGCTCCACGATCTTACTATCCAAGTTTACGACCGTCCTCTTATTCGGGTTAGGCCTTACACTATTGCTGTTAGTAACCACGATGCTTACAGGTGGCATGTTCTTCGGATGGGATGGCGCTTCCGAGCTTCATGCTGGAGCTGCCTTCTCGAATGCTGCTTACTCCTGGAAAGCTATCGGTTACAGCGGCATTGAATTGATCGTCATGGTCACACTTGCTTTCATGTTCTCCTCTGTGTTTCGTGCAAGCTCCATGGCCATCGGGATTTCCTTGTTCTTCTTATTGACCAGCGGGCAGTTAGCCTACGTGCTTAAACAGTTTGAGTGGTCCAAATTTCTGATTTTCGCCAATACGAATTTGTTGAGTTATATAGATGGCAGGCCGCTTATGACCAGTATGTCTTTATCTTTTTCGTTGCTTATATTGGCGGGTTACCAGCTGTTATTCCTCGCTCTAGCTTGGTATGTGTTCGCAAAGCGTGATGTTTCGATATAAGGGGCCGTTTCATTATGAGCGGACAAAGCAGTATACTGGAAGCATATGACATAAAGGTGGAAATGACATGCCTAATCGCATTTTGCTTGTAGAAGATGACCCGGCTATTGCTGAAATGGTCCATAACCATTTAACCAAAGAGAGTCTCACCGTTAGGCATGCCCCTGATGGGGAGGCAGCGCTGCGGCTCTTTGCCGAGGAAGCTTTTGATATGATACTGCTGGATCTGATGCTGCCTGGAGTCGATGGTATGGAGGTACTGCGTAGAATACGGAGCGGAAGTACGGTGCCTATTCTCATTTTGTCCGCGAAGGATAGTGATGTTGAGAAAGCATTAGGTCTCGGCTTTGGAGCAGATGACTACTTGGCGAAGCCATTCTCCCTTATTGAGTTGTCGGCACGTGTCAAAGCGATTTTGCGACGGGTCTCCCAATACGCCAGTCCTTCTGCTGTACAGGCTGAGCAAGCCCTCTTGCGCATTCATGAGCTTACGCTTCATCCTGATGAGCATCTCGTGACCAAAAACGATACGCCACTCAACCTCACCGCGAAGGAGCTCCTTATTTTAAAACTGCTGATGTCCCATCCCAAACGCGCCTTCTCTAAGGAGCAAATCTATCGTTCAGTCTGGAATGACGCTTATTATGACGATGTAAATGCGATTCAAGTCCATATTTCCCGGCTGCGGGAGAAGATTGAAGACGATCCTGCGCACCCGCGGTATATCAAGACCGTATGGGGGATTGGTTACAAAATGGGGGATTTCTAATATGCACGTTGCGTGGCCCTGCTTGTGTATCCTATTCGGGATCGTTATCTGCCTTCAATGGAAGTTCAGAATTAACCAATCACGTCATCTCCGCTATCTGCAAACGAAACTAACCGATATTCTCGATCAGGAAACTTCCGAGAAAGTTCATCTCCATACCGATTCCACCCAGCTCCAACGCTTACTCATTGTCATAAACCGACTCCTCGATGCGAATCGCAAAGTCGAAGCCGACTATACCCGTAAGGAAAATGCGATCAAGAAAATGGTTTCCAACATGTCGCATGACTTGAAAACACCACTTACCGTAGTGCTTGGCCTGACAGAGACCCTTGCACATGATCATACTGCCAGCGACGAGGAACGGACGCGACTCTCCCGCAAAGTTCACGAAAGAACGCTCGATATCCTTAATCTGACGAACCAGTTTTTCGATCTAGCGCGTCTAGAATCAGGTGATCGCCCTATCCCTTTATCTAAAATCAATCTGAGTGAGGCTTGCCGCAACGGCATTCTATTCTACTACGAATTAATTGAGTCACAAGGTCTCGAGGTTGATGTGGCGATTCCGGAGGAGCCGATTTATGCCTACGGCAACATAGAAGCGCTCGGGCGTGTGCTGCAAAATCTGCTGTCCAACGCGATACGTTATGGATACGATGGCGGCAGGATTGGCATCACACTGCGACAAGAAGCAGACGGCGTCTATATCGACGTGTGGGATCAAGGGAAGGGCATCAACGAGCGAGATCGCCTGAATGTTTTTGAGCGGCTGTACACGCTAGAGGATTCCAGGAACCAGACCTATCAAGGCAGCGGCCTAGGTCTGACGATTACGAAGCGGTTAGTTGAACTCATGGAGGGGAGCATTTCCCTGCATAGCATTCCCAATGTGAAGACCGTGTTTACGGTCCGTTTTCCCACAATCCGCTTTTGAAAGGAACCTTATGTGATGAGTTTTATTCTACAAACGAAACAATTGTCTAAGCGGTACAAAAAGACCGAAGTTGTTTCCGGTGTCAACATGCGCGTCCGCCGTGGCGAGATCTATGGTTTCCTCGGTCCCAATGGTGCGGGCAAGACAACGGTCATGCGGATGATTACGAATCTCATCGCGCCGACTAGTGGAGAGATCGAATTGTTCGGGGCCCCACTTACCCCCCACTCTTACGAAACGATGAAACGGATGGGCAGCATTATTGAATATCCGATCTTCTATGACCATCTGACGGCACGCGCGAATCTGGAGCTGCACTGCGAATATATGGGCTACTATGATAAAAATGCTATCCGCGAAACACTAGATCTCGTTGGACTACCCGACATTGGTAATAAGCCGGTGAAGGATTTCTCGCTGGGTATGAAGCAGCGTCTAGGCATTGGCAGGGCCATCTGTACGAAGCCTGAACTGCTCATCCTCGATGAGCCTGTGAATGGCATGGATCCCTCGGGGATTCGTGAAATCCGCGATCTGTTTCGCATGTTGAGCAGGGAATTTGGCATGACCTTGCTTATTTCCAGTCATATTTTACAAGAAATTGAGCAATTGGCCGATACGATCGGTGTCATCAACCATGGCAAGCTGCTCGAAGAGGTATCCATGGAACAGGTTCGTGGAAAGCATAACGAATATACAGAGATTGTCGTGACGGATGTGCCGCGGGCTGTGCTTGTTCTGGAGGATAAGCTCGCTATCGTTAACTATAAAATTATGGACCACAACACCATACGAATCTATGATGCCCGCCTTGCACCTGTAGAGCTGAATCGCTTACTCGTGCAGCATGAGATTGGCGTCGAGGCGCTGAATAAGAAGACCCGCTCGCTCGAAGACTATTTCCTCGGGGTCATCGAAGGAGGCAACCGTGATGCTTTGGAAGCTCATTAAGCTCGAATTGAAGAAAACAAAATGGCGTGGGCTATTGCTTGGCGCCGTGATCACTAATCTCCTAGTAGCACTCTGGGTCATTGGCAGTGATGTTCCTAATAATGAAGTCAGAACCTATGACCGCGTTTTCCAAAGTATTATGAACTATTCCGGTATTACCTTCATCATTTTCGCTTCCGTCCTTATGTCCCGCATGGTCATTGATGAGTATCGGAACAAAACGATTACGCTGCTCTTCGCTTACCCCGTGCCTCGAAATATGATTTTTTTGGCCAAATTGATTATTATCGGGTCTTGGGCCTTCGCCACAGAGTTGCTCAACAATATATTCGTGGTGATCTCACTCCTGATTACGAACTCTTATTATCATTACATGACCGACACGCTGACACATGATCGGATGATCGCAGAGGTGATTCGCATGCTCATCTTCGCCTTCACCTGTGCAAGTGTGTCCTTAATCCCGCTATACTTCGGCATGTTTCGGAAGACGATGCCCGCTCTAATCGTGAGCGCATTCGTTCTCGCTAACGCTTCGATGGTGATCGTCAATAACCTCTCTGTCGAAGATGGTTATGGTGTCTTTATGCTGGCAGCCCTGGTATGCTTCACGATCGGGGTTCTTATGGCCTACGCGGGTGTGCGCAGGAGTCAGTTGTAGAGCATTGTCGCACGATTCCTGCAAAAATCAAAAGGCTGGGCCGCTGTAGAATGATCTACGTGCGGCCCAGCCTTCTATTCGTTATTAGTTAATGTGATCTGCTTTAGCTTCTACATAGCTTTCGCTACCATCTGCTTTACGTGTAGATATGTGAGAATGTGTCGCTTCCTCTACTTGCCCGAAGCCCCATGACTGCTTGGTCACATCTGGGAAAGATGGCGTCGCATTATCCAGTGTTCCACGGAAAAGCAGTTGGTTGATCAATGTGACTGCTTCAAGTCGAACAATCGGACTACTCGGTTTGAAACTGCCATCCTCATAACCGTTCACTAGCGCATTACGGAATAATCCTTCAATGGCTGCAGTAGACCAGCGTCCTTGTGCATCCGCAAAATGCGGTGTAATCGGACGTGAAACTTCCAGCTTCAAGAATCGCGTCATCACAACTGCGAGTTCTTCACGTGATACGGCTATATCTGGGCGGAATGTGCCATCATCATACCCAGTAAAAATGCCTTGTGTGGTTACAATTTGAATATAACCACTTGCCCAATGGCTTGTTGGAACATCCTTCGCTTGCGACTTCTGATTCGTTTCTCCACCATTAACTAATCGCGCAATAATAGCTGCAAGTTCTGCACGCGATAACGTTTTGCTAGGTTTGAACTGTCCATCAGGGAAGCCAAGAATAAATCTCGTGTGATCTAAGTGCTCTCCACGATTGGAGAATAGCAATAATTGTAGGGATGTTTGCGCTGTGTCAGGATCAAGCAGATCTTTATCTGCTGACTTTCCTGCAACTTTAATTTTCACCAATACTTCGGACTCTTTAATCGCTGGGTATTTCACTTGAACATTAAATACGCCTTGATCCCCAACCTTTAAATCTCCAACATTCCACACCACAATGTTGCCATTTACTACCCCGCCGGCTGCATTTGTAACGACTGTACCCTCTGGGAGTGTTAACGTAACCGTGGCGTTATTCGCTTGTGAAGTACCATCGTTCTTGTATTCTACTTTGACAAAACCTGTACTGTTCTCTTCCTGTCTGCTCTGCGTTATGGATGCATTCACAATCACATTCGGCTTGCCTGACTCAGGTTTCACATAAACACTGCCAGAGGATGTATCCGCTGGAATTGGGGTCATCGCAATATCATGACGTACGATTGTATACTCAACCGATATCGTCGGACTTGTGTAAGTCAGATAACCAGGTGCTGTTACAACCAGATAATAATCGCTTGTCGGGTATACCATGTAGGCATACTGTCCGCCATCCTTACTTGTTTGAGGATTCGCATTATCATTCGGAGCGAAGCCTGGAATCGCTGGAAGAACAACCTGTGTATTCGGTACGATATGATTGGTCACGTTTCTCGGTGTATTCGCATAGTAGAGAATAACATGAGCACCATCAATCAAGGCATGCGTTTCCGCATTAGTAATGTCTCCGTAAGGATCAATTAACTCATCCAGAATGTTCAATTCACCATCAGAGGAAACCTTCACTGTAGGCAATGTGCCCGTATTATCAAGCACATTAATAATAATTTCCTTGTCAGCACCATGATTTTCTTCATCTGGCATCATATAAACAATGGCAAGTTCGTACACCTTGTCTCTGGTCAGACCCGGGACGTTAAAGACACCCTCATTCGTTAAAGGGAATGAGCTATGACCGTCTACCGTAACGTAAGTATTCGTAACTGGATCTTTTAGCTTAATACGGATCTGATTTGCATAGTTTTGATCATTGACGTTGTTCTCATCTAACGTTTTCTTCTGTCCATTTGTTTGTTGCGTCACAAGGATACCCGTTAGTGTTTTATTGGATTCAAACACCTCACTACCATTACCCGTTACAGCACCAACATCAACTTTTTGCTTAAAGGAGAAATCCTTAGTCTCATTCCCTATTTGAACGGACTTAATAACTTCGATGTCGTACTGTACGTCACCTCTAGGAACAGCGATGCTGTAGCTGCCGTTCTCATCTGTAACAGCTTCTGCAGCGAAATCGATCGTGCCGTCACCGTTAAAATCCTTTGTCACTTTTACACGTGTACCAGGGACAATAGACCGCACGCCATCTTTCGTTGTGGCAATAATACCAGATATGGAAGCAGGTTCAAAAGTAACGATAATTTGCTCCTGCGCATAAATTTCGCGGGCTACATCGTTCGCAGTTGCTGTAACTGGAATATTCTGCGAAAGAATCCCTTCAATTTTCACTGATTGGTATTGGATTGTTGCTTTGCCATCGACATCTGTGAGCACAGTTGGCGAGCCAATAAATGTGCCAAACCCTGCCGTGAACGTCACCTCGACGCCTTGGAGCGGATTGCCATCCTTATCTGTCAGAACCGCTGAAAGCGTTGATTTCGTATGACCATCTCCAACAATGGAGCTAGGGTTTGCTTTTAGTTTAAGAATATATTTTACAAGTTCAAAATCTGCTGTAACTGTCGTTTGACCTGCAACTGTCGGAAGCGCATCAATAATTCGGTTCCGTGCTGCATAACCATCCTTCTCTACGACAACGCGATAGTGTGCGGTCGGTACATCCGTAAACTGATAGTGCCCGTTCCCATCGGTGTCAATCGGACCTTTCACTAGATGTGTGCCCGTAGGGTCATAGAGTGAAACTTTACCACCTACGATAGGCGTGTGCGTATCGCGGTCTGTGACTGTCCCAGCGATCGTTACTGCACTCACAACTTCAAACTGGTTGTTCGCCAGTTTCGCTTCCGGCTCTGCCGGTAAATCAAGACCATTCTTCTTGGAAACAAAGATTGCGTTATGGGAGCCTGAAGTTACCGTTGAAGGTAAACGATATGTGACTGCTTCCCACAACTTATAACCATCCGTATTGAAGCTCGTCGGATTCGCTAGTACGAGCGTTACTTTTTCATTGAGCGCAAAATCAAATGCAGCTTCCACCGAAGTGGCTTCTAAAGCTGTAATGGCAGACAACTTTAATGGACTATCTGGTGCCACGACCCATTTCGCTGAAGATCCTAAGAGGGTTCGCCCACCTACCCAGCCTTCGAGCAATGTGACATTCAGTGTCACGGTTGCAGGCTCAGAATCCACACGTCCATCATTCACTTTATAACTAAAACTATCGGGACCGTTATACCCCGCTGCCGGTGTATAGGTAAAACCATTCCCATCAAGTGTTAGCGTTCCATGGGCTGGCTGAGTAACGATACTATACGTTAACGGATTACTATCCGCATCATACCCTCCCAGCGTTCTGGTCAGCGCCGTACCAGCTTCAACGGAATAAGTTGCACTTGTTGCCGTTGGGGCATTGTTAGCTGGAGTTACGGTAAGTGTCACCGTTGCTGGTGCAGAGTCCACACGACCATCATTCACTTTATAACTAAAACTATCTGGACCGCTGTATCCTGCTGTCGGTGTGTAGGTATAACCGTTCCCATCGAGCGTTAGTGTTCCATGGGCTGGCTGGGTAACGACACTATACGTTAACGAGTCGCCATCCGCATCAGATCCTCCAAGCGTTCCGGTCAGCGCGGTACCAGCTTCAACGGAATAGGTTGCGCTCGTTGCCGTTGGGACCGTGTTCTCTGGGGTTACCGTCAATGTCACGGTTGCTGGTGCAGATTCCACACGACCATCATTTACCTTATAACTAAAACTATCTGGACCGCTATATCCTGCTGTTGGTGTATAAGTATAACCATTTCCCTCGAGCGTTAGTGTTCCATGGGCTGGCTGGGTAACGACACTATACGTTAATGGGTCGCCATCCGCATCATACCCTCCAAGCGTTCCTGTCAGCACATGATTAGCTTCAACAGAATACGTTGCACTCGTTGCCGTTGGGACCGTGTTAGCTCGTGTCACCGTAAGTGTCACCGTTGCTGGTGCAGAATCTACTTGACCATCATTCACTTTATAACTAAAACTATCCGGACCGCTATATCCTGCTGTCGGTGTATAAGTATAACCGTTCCCATCAAGCGTTAGCGTTCCATGGGTTGGTTGAGTAACGACACTATAAGTTAAAGAATCGCCATCTCCATCATAGCCTCCCAACGTTCCTGTCAGCACATGATTAGCTTCAACGGAATACGTTGCGCTCGTTGCCGTTGGAACCGTGTTACCTAATGTTACGGTAAGCGTCACGGTCGCAGGGTCGGAATCGAGAATTCCATCATTTGCTTTAAATGTGAAGCTGTCTGAACCTGTATAACCTGCTGTCGGTGTATAGGTGTAGCCTCCATTGGTTTGCATTACGACAGAACCATGGGCAGGTTGGGTAGCAACCGAATACGTTAATGCTTGACTCTCAGCATCCGTTGCAGTAACTGTACCGGTGACCGCGGTGTCTACTTGCGTTGCATTGTTGCTGCCCGAAGCCACCGGTTTCGTGTTGGATCGGATCGTCGAGTCCGTTGCCGTCGTTGCAGGATTGCCATAGCTATCCGTTATATCCGCATTGACGGTAATTGTACCGTAGGCGTATGTAGATAAGTCCAAAGACAACGTATAAGTACCATTGTTAGTAACTGTTGTGTAATAACCTACTTTATTTGATGAATCTTTCACTGTAAGTGTAACAGTCCTACCGTTTCCTGCTGTTGTAGAGCCAGATACTTGTACAGCTGATATTTCGCTAGGCGATAATTTGCCATCTCCGCCATCATCAATATCTACGCTAATTGTAGGGGCGGAGCTATTAATCGTCGTTTTTTCCGTTGTAAACGTTCCGCCCTTTGAACCGAAATTAATGGAGAACTGTCTGCTTGATACCGTTCCAATATTACCTATAACAACATTCATTGTACTAATGGGTGCGGTATAATTCAGAATAACTGACGCGGTATTCTCAAATTCTCTACCATCCAAAGAAGTACTAAGCCCCGTAAATCTCGTTCTGCCATCCGTACTAGCACTCACTGTTAACCCTGTTGGATTATTAACCGTGTAGCTGGCAAAACCACTTAGTTCTACAAATTCCTTTTGCGTAGCGCTATTACCATCAATATCAATTACGGTTACAAAAAAATTCTTGAGCTGAATTGCATTTCCTGTACTATGATCATAAAAATCGAACTTCAGGGTCAAACTTCCAGTTCCATTACTTGTCGTAACGTTAGGATTCAAGCGATTATTTAACACACCTGTATCTGGACTATCCAAAACGTTACTAGCTAATGTGGCTCCATTTTTTTCAGCGATCGTTACTTTCGCGTCCACCTGAATGCTACCCACTGTAATAACATTCGTGTACTGATATACGGCTCCTTGTGCACCATCTGTGCCTGATATCTTAGTTGGTGTGCCAAAATTCATTGCATTACTATTAATGTCGACCACATTGGTGGTTACTGCTGCCTCTGCAGCAGGGATGAACATCCCTGCCAGAAAAATGAGCAAAACAAATAGTATTCCCAACTTCTTATAATTTTGACTTCCATCTTTTAACACCCTTATGAACGCCCCTCTCATCTTCAATTCCAATTTATGTTAAATAGATCCATAGACCTATTATTTCCCCATATAATTAATTTTTTTGTCGAATAGTAGTTCTTTATAACTATACAATATTCTTTATCTAAATATCTAGATAAATTATTAAAACAAAGTTACTAACTTACAATAAATAAGTTATTCGATGCCAATTCATGTCCAATCTGCTCTTACGACAAGGAATTAACTACTAAATATGCACTGCATGGTGCTGAGAGATCTGCACAAACTAGGACAAACCACCATATTTATCAGTTTGACAGTAGTTTGCCATTGCTCCTATAATAGTTCGTATACGAATTATTCGCGTGCGAAATTTAATTGAAGGAATGAATGAACATGAATGATCAGCAGCAACAACGTACACTCGAGATTATTCAGTCCGCACGAGAGGTCAAACAAGCCTTTCATCAAGTGATGAGTCGTGCTTACCAGCATTTGAATATCACGCCGATTCAATCATTCGTACTTCGCAAGCTGAGCGAGAAACCTGGCATCACGCTATCGGAGCTAGCCGAATGCATTCAGTTGGGCAAAAGCACGACAAGCGGCATTATTGATCGCATGGTTAGAGATCAACTGGTGTCTCGTGAACAGTCCAGCACAGATCGCCGGTCAGTTACTCTTAAGCTGCTAGACAAGGGCGAGCAGTTGCTTCAACGCGTGCGAGAAAACCAAGTGGAGCGCATGTCTCCGCTCTTACAAATGTCCGATGATGAAATCGACAGTTTGCTTCGTATTCATCAAAAAATTGTGCGCATCCTGCACCAAGAACTGGAGGAAGATTCTACGTATGAGTAATGCAGTTTCGAACACCCTACGGAGAGGCCCGATTGTCGCATCCTTGCTGATTGCGGCTTTTGTTGCCCTATTAGCTCAAACCTTATTGAATGTCGCCTTGCCGAGCATGATGAAAGATTTGAATGTCACCGAAAATACCATTCAATGGTTAATTAATGGCTACATGCTCGTGAACGGCGTGCTCGTTCCTGTCAGCGCTTATTTAATCACGCGCTTTACGACCCGAAACCTATTTTTGATTGCATCCGGATTTTTCGCAGTGGGTACGATTATTTGTGCCTTCGCTCCTGGCTTCGAGCTTCTGCTCGTGGGCCGTCTCGTTCAAGCTGTGGGGGCTGGTATTCTCATGCCGCTCATGTCTATTGTCTTCCTGACCATATTCCCTGTTGCTGAACGTGGTAAAGCGATGGGACTCATGGGTCTTGCCATGATCCTTGCGCCTGCGATCGGCCCTACGCTATCAGGCTGGGTTGTTGAGCATCATTCTTGGCGTGTTCTGTTTTATATCATCTTGCCATTATCATTAATTGCTTTCATTTTCGGCGCTTTCTCCATGAAAAATGTCATTAAGACATCGATACCTAAATTCGATGTCCCTGGTGTAATCTTCTCCACCCTCGGCTTTGGTGGCTTGTTATACGGATTAAGTGACGCTGGTACCGATGGTTGGGGCAGTACAACCGTTGTGACTTGCTTGATCGTCGGTGCGATTTCCTTGGCTCTCTTCGTATGGCGTGAGCTTACAGCGGAGAAACCGCTTCTCGAGCTTCGTGTTTTCAAATACAGCATGTTCTCTCTAACCACTGTTATTAATATCATTATCACCATGGCCATGTACTCAGGTATGATTCTATTGCCGATATTCTTGCAAACCATCCGCGGATTCTCACCATTGGATTCAGGCTTGTTGCTCCTACCTGGTGCCATTCTAATGGGGATTATGTCACCTGTGACAGGAATCATTTTCGACAAAATCGGGGCTCGGTGGTTGTCTGTCATCGGTTTAGCGATTACAACAATTACGACGTACGAATTTAGTAAGCTTACCGTCGATTCTACGTATGCTCATCTCATGCTGGTCTACACCCTTCGGATGTTCGGGATGTCCATGCTTATGATGCCGATTCAAACGGCAGGCTTGAATCAACTGCCTAGACGCTTGAATGCTCACGGTTCGGCGATGTCTCAGACGCTGCGAAATGTCGCAGGGGCTCTAGGGGCTGCGCTTCTGGTTACAATTATGACTAATGCAGCGACTTCACACGCGAAAGACCTTGTCATCGCAGGCAAAATCGATCCGAAGGACGCGGCAGCTATGGCCGATGTTACGCATCATGCTACGGTGTTTGGAATTAACTATTCCTTCGAAATTGCAACATGGATGACGCTCGCCGCGCTGGTGCTGGCCTTCTTCATCAAAAAGACTTCACCGACCGAGGAGCCTGTTGTTGAGAAAGAAGCGTAAGGAAAGCAAATCGTCCCTCAAAATAGAAACGACAAAAAGGTCATCTGTGAAGATGACCTTTTTTACTATGTCTGATTAGTTAATGAATTGCGCATATTGCAGCAATCGCTTCAACATGACCACCGCTTGTGCGCGGCTAGCATTAGCTGTTGGAACGAATGTGCTATCTGTCATACCGGAGATAATTCCCGCTTTCACAGATTGTGAAACAGAAGTCTTAGCCCAACTGCTAATTTCCGAGTTGTCGTTAAACTTGCTCAACAATTCCGCTTGTCCTTCAACCGATTTGCCAGCTGCGCTCAATGCCTTCGCAACCATAACCGCCATTTGCTCACGCGTGATCGGCGCGTTCGGCTGGAAAGTACCATCTTCGAAGCCACTCACTAGGTTGGCCTTCACAGCAGCACCAACGGCTCCTGCGAACCAATCCGTGGCATCCACATCATGGAATGAGGCTGCTCCTGCATTCGACGTCAACGCCAACGCACGTACGAGCAACGTTGCAAATTCAGCGCGAGTGATATTCGCTTCTGGCGCAAAGCCTGTATCGGTTGCACCACTAACGACCAGCTTGGAAGCTAGCAATTCGATGTCCGACTTTGCCCAATGTCCTTTGATATCATCAAAGGATTTGAACGATGTGATCACGGAATAAATACTGTTTCCATTTCGTTTGATATTCGCATCTGTCGTTCCATCCGAATTCACCGTGAACACAGTTGGTACGAAAGAAATTTCTCCCGTAATTGGATCATACAGAACTCCCGTTGCATTCTCAGACTTAATCGATCCTGAATACACGATTTGTCGCTCCACGTAGACGTTACCGAAGTCGTTCACATCTTCTTTTCTTCCGTTACTTTCAGCAGTAATGCTGAAATCGACCGAGTGGCCTAACGAGGTAGCGCCTTTTTCCCCCGCGCTCTCTTGAATTTGTTTCTCAATGTCCGTTCCCATAACCGAAATGTTAAGATGCAACATCACACCTGAACTATCCGTACCTAAAGACTTGGCAATATTCGAAAGATCCAACACGGATAGTGGAAGTAAGTAAGATTCCTTACCAGAATAAATACGAATTAGCGCATCAGGCGCACTCTTCATGCCTTCTACAAGCACAGAAGCTGGAATATCAATCGTTGTTTTGCCATTAGTTTCAACCGCACCGATTTTGATCGCGATAATTTGCTTTTCTTCCGTCTTCCCTTGATCTTTAAGCTGAACAAATGCATCGGTTAAAAATTTATTATCAATCGTCACGGTTGTGGTCGATTTCCCGTCAGGTACAGTCACTTTATTCGATTTGATGGCGTCAGGATTGATTTGTACATTGTTGGTTGTTACGATGTTGGTTGGCGTTGTGGAACTGTCTGTACCATTAGTACCACCAGTACCTCCGGTTCCTCCAGTACCACCAGTTCCTCCAGTACCACCAGTTCCTCCAGTTCCTCCAGTACCACCAGTACCTCCGGTACCTCCGGTTCCTCCAGTACCACCAGTTCCCCCAGTTCCTCCAGTTCCACCAGTTCCTCCAGTACCACCAGTTCCTCCAGTTGGTAATGCTTTAACAATAAAGTCTTCCGTATCTACCGTATCCCCATAACCAGCAACAACTTTATATGTGCCCGTTAGCTCGTTGGCGCCCACGATGAAAGTATCGGAGAATGCGCCGTTCGTGGCTTTGACAACATCGAAGAAGAAGACACTACCCGTCGGACCAATTACCTTCAAGATGATTTCCCCATTCAGGGAAGTACCCGAAATTGTTACCGTTCCGCCTAGTGTTACCGCTGGAATTGCTGCGACACTAACTTGTGGCACTGAATTTGCTAGTGCGGCTAAAGGCGCTATGGCTGTACTAGCCAGTGCTATAGATAGAGCTATGGATGAGCTCAGAATAAGCTTTAAAGGTTTCACCGTGTTCATTCCTCACTTTCTTTAACTGTTGAAACTGCCCGCGTGGGCAGTTTCAATGTGATTTTATTTAGTTACTATGGTTCATTTCGGTTGCTTATCAAATCATATTCCGCATCGGAAATTTGTGTGGCTAGGTTGGCGCCTACACTCAACGGGCTATTGCTATATTCACTTACTATGAAAGCTCTCACCGTATACTTTGCGTTTGTTGCTGCATCAGCTACATTAAAGTTGGCTGTGAATGTTCCTGCTCTGAAATAATCAGATTCTGCAGCAACAATGCTTACCGGTGTTTGATCATTCATCAATTGGAAGATGACATGCAAATGTCGATTAGACCGATTTTCTGCAATCTTCACTTTAGCCGTTATTCCACTAGTCGTATCTATTCTCACTGGCGTTATATAGTAGGAATCTTGACTTTTAATAACATCTATACCATCTGAATAGCTTGTGTTAAACCCGTCTGAGTAAATTCTGATCTGGTAATACGAATCTTTCTCTAAGACTCCTTGCTTGATGATTAGTTTCCCCGCACTAATCGTATACTCACTTGGCGATAACGTTCGTTCCGACCAGTTATAGGCACTCTCTGCTAATACAACACGTTGAATTTTATTTCTCCAAGTTGCGTTATCTTCAAACGTTAGAACACTACCAACATTGCTGAAGAACGATCCCGTTAAATAAGGAGGATAATTCGTTGTATTCAGATCTTCCGTAACTGTATCTGAAGTCAATACTACGCCAGTTGAATCTTTAAGTGCCTGTGCGGCAACTTTAATTTGCAAATTGCCTTCGATGACATGTGCAAAATAGACATTAATGCTACTTTCATCTAGGATAACGCTATCCTCCGACTGAAGAGGTAAGAACGTCACACCTTTATCCGTTGAGTACGTTATATAATCCTTGAGATGAGAACCCGTTCCATTGATTGTATTGTCAACCAGATGTCCTTGCCGAGTTGAATAATATATTTTAACTGAATGCTGAGATACCAAGAATTGATAGTACATTTGAGGCTCGTAATAACTATTTGGCGAAATTGGTTCCGTTGTAATTGCATCTGTCAGAACTACATTATTTTCAGAAACAAACGCACCAGCTGGTACATTAACCTGAATATTGCTATCAACAAACGCGTTTGCAAAATGCATTACTACTTTATTCTCGCTATACGTAATGGATGTGACGGTATTTATCGGTGTGAGAGCTTGACCATCCTTAGAAAGGGTAATCGCTGCTTTAAGATCGCCTACAAATGCAGAATTAATTTTTATATTTTTGTCAAAATATAAGTTCCAATCGTGATTCAAGTTGTCAATAGTTGAACGAACATACTGCGGAGCACCAATGCCCGTGACATCAATATAGTTTGTTGTGACCCCTGTGTTTAGAACGTTGCCTGCTTCATCCCTAAGTGCTCTCTCGGAAATGAAGATTTTGCTTGTAGCTCCTGATAGTGCTGAATTTAAGGTGATAATTAATTGATTACCTGCTATCTGCACAGTCCCGTAATCTGTTGTTAGTAGCTGAAAACCATTGTCACCTGTTTTAAAATAAACAGACTCAGCTAACTGTTTTGTTACGCAGGTCCAGTTTGGAAATGGATGCCAACCACAGCTTTGTTCATTCTCATTTAAACTAATCGGCTCATCAAATGTTAACGTCACGACATTACGATCCCCACTTACCTCAACACCTTGATAAACAGGTGCATTACGATCACTAACAACAATCTCATCGGAGGTAATTTCATTAGCAGTAATGAGACCACTACTATTTTTCAAGGCATTAGCCGCGATTTTCACTTTGTAGCTGCCTGGCGTCAACGATTCAAAGAAATGAGTATAGATATAATTGCTGCCGTTAGTATCTAAAGAAACGGTATCATTCAGAGCTAATGCGGTATACGCACCAAATGCACTCGTGATAGCATCATATTTCGCTATCGTTACGGCTGCTTTCAAGGCATCTGCATTACCTGTACTAATAACATCTTGAGAAAGATATACGTTTAGTTCTGAGTTCGCTATTGTATCTCCATCGTTTAGCTCATAACCATCAAATTCGATCGGATTTGCATTCAATCGGATGCAAAGTGTCGCATTATTTTTCTGATTACCACCAACAAAATGCAAAGCACCTTCTGCAATCTTAATGGTTGGCGTTCCACTGATCACGTCAGGGAAGTAAATGCTCATTGTGTTTCCTGTAAGGGTAACATTATTAACTGCAGTTAGCGGCGTGTAGCTCCCTCTTCTAGGCTTCACTTCAATAGATTCATATACATACTGCGTCACAGATTGAACATCCCCGTTAAATGTCAACGTAACGTTATGCAGATCACTGCTGATCACCGAGCTAATAACTTCTGGTGTACTCAGATCATGAACACCAAACACGTCACTGATGATATCGGAGTTCTGTCCTTCAAAAGCACCTGCCTTGATGCGAATTTGGTTTTTATCTCCAACCAAACTTGAGTCCAAGTTTAACGTTACCGTATTCTCATTCATTGTTGCATAACAAAAATCATCATAGAAGTAACCATCATACGTTCCTTTTAACTCGATCTTGTCTGACCAACCGCCTTCGGACGATATATCTCTGTCGAATGTTAGCACTACCTGCGAATTGTCATCACTAGCAATAGCGCTCACCAAGGCAAGTTCTGTCTCGGTATCCGCATAAGCCTTCCCCGAAAAACTCGCACTAAACGGCGAAATAACCACCGCTAAAACGAGCAGAAAAGATAATAATCTTCCCCACACTAGCTTCCTAAACCCCTGATTCCTCTTTAACATGGAACAACCTCATTCCTATCGATTTTGTCATAAACTCTATTTCTACTGGCAATTATAGACTTTGGACCTATAAATGAAATGTAACTAAAGTTATAGTTTTTAAAATAAATGTCGAAAAACCCATACTCATGACATGTATGGGCGTTTTATTCCTATGAGGCTGGACCTATTAAGGCAGCATTCTTAACTCTTTCATTCTAGCAACGGTTTGTACGCGTCGCTTAATGCCTAACTTTCCATATAAGCGATTAATGTGTCCTTTTACCGTGCCTTCCGTTAGTCCGAAGCGTTTGGCAATTTCCATATTAGACAACCCATCTACGATGGCTAATGCAATATCTAATTCCCGATTCGTCAGAGGATCGATTAGAGCCTCTGACGGGGTCCGCCCTTTAACTACGTTAGGAACGATATCCGCACGAGCCCTCTCCACCGTTCTATATAATCTCTCCTGCACAACAGGCTTCACGATGTAGTCGAAGGCATATACATCGAAGGCAGATAAGGCGTATTCCTTGTGAGAGGTAATGAACACGATTTTGGTATCTCTCCCTTTTTCCCTCACACGCTCAGCAAACTCCAAACCATTTTCCCTCGGCATACTAATATCGACGAAAACCATATCCACTTCGTGCGTGATCAAGTACTCATAAGCTTCTTTCGCCGCTGAGAAACAACCCACAACTTCGATGTCTGACATTTTGGCGAGCATCCGCTTCATGATGAGGTGCATGGCCTTCTCGTCGTCAATCATGATGACTTTCATCTCTCTCGCTCTCCCTCATGAGTTGCTAGTCTTGTTGTCGCCTCAGGCCGTGTTGGCATGGTGAAATAAAACGTAGTTCCTTGCAAGGGTACACTCTCAAACCAGATCTTCCCACCGTTTAAGTGCACGAACTCCTTGCATAGGGTTAACCCAAATCCGACACCTCGTTCTCCAGCGGTTCCCATTGACGAAGCTGGATAGGCCTCTTTCAACAACGTACTCGCCTGATCGGATGTCATGCCTGCCCCTGTATCGCTCACCGATACAATGACGGCATCTGATTCATAGGCTACTTGCAACCGGATCGTGCCACCGATTCCTGTAAATTTAATTGCGTTCGATAACAGATTGCGGATAATGAGATCGAGCATTTCTTTATCTGCATACACGAACGTACCCATAGGGATTTCGTTAATCATCTCTAGCTGTTTACTCTCACTGCGTACCTGCATCATGCGCAGGTTTATCTGTACGGTGTGAGCTAAGTCTCGTTCGACGGGATTGAAAATCATGCCACCCCCCTGACTCCGAAACCAGTCCAGTAAACTCTCTACCAACGTAAACGTATTCTGAATCTGTTGGCTCATTTCTAATACAATCTCTTCATAATCCCCCTCGGCATTCTGCAAATCGTCTTCCATAATTTCTACTAAATTGATTAGGACAGCCAATGGGTCGCGAATATCATGCGCCACAACGTTAAACATTTTGTCCTTGAAGGTATTGAGTTCACTTAATTGCCTGGCATTATTGCGCAGAATCTCTTCTGAGCGCACCATTTCTGTCACATCGGTTAACAGGAGCATCTTGCCGGCAGGTTTTTGCGCATGATCATGAATATAAGACATGTGGATATTATAAAATCGCTGATCAGCCTTACTCGAAATTTGAATTTTACTATCTATAGATGGTCCCACTCTTACTCTCTCTAACAAGATGGGATATTGGGCGAAGACCTGAACAGCAGACTGCCCGATCCAACTCGGATCAATACCTGCAATAACACGCTTAGTGGATTGGTTGAAGCTCGTCAAGATGTTATCCATATCCAAAACCATAACCGCATCCTGCATCGATGCGAATACCTTCTGCAACGCTAGGGGAGCTATTCTTAGCATATTGAATTGATAAATACCCCATAGGAAGAAAACACCCGAGAAAATAAATCCGAACGGTGAAATATCAATTGGCATGTAAATAATGCCGCTTAAGTAAATCAGAGTAAAGCCATACGGACCCCATGAACCAATAATCATAAACGCGATTTGTTTCTTCATTCGAGGTGTAGATTTACGGAACATTTGGATCAACATGCCCATGCCAACTACAAAAAATGAATAGGAGTACGCAACATGCAGTTTGTATAGAGGTCCTTTTTCCAATGTAACGAGAGGGAAGCCTTCGGAGTAATCTAATGTCATGCTTGAATAAAATAAATGATGCCACTCATTCGTATTATGGGAAACAAATGTGATCATAGGTACGATCATAAGGAGAGAAACAACCCATTTGCTGACAAATTTTTGTCGGCCAGTGTACTGTAAAACGAGTACAAACCACAGGATGGTGCCAAATGGAATCCCTATATATTCAATACGCAGCCAGAACTGGATTTGCTCTATCGATGTACTAACGACTTCGAAGGCGTAGCCGAAAGTATAAAACGCCCCCGATAACACGCCCAAACCATAGCTGATGGCAATGGGAAGCTCTCTTCTTTTCCAACAAAGATAGGCAATGACCAATGAGCAGCAGGTCGCAGCAATTAGGAGAACGGATAAATACGCATTATAACTCATTGCTCTAGCCCCCACTCAGGAATCTTCTTTCATTCCTCGTTTCCTATGTTATCAAACTTCCCATGAATTTTGTTGGTTTTTAGGGTTAATTTCAACATTTAAATTGAAAAAGAAGCGTAAGGAAAGCGAATCGTCCAGCAAAATAGAAATAACTCCAAAGTTAAAAGACTAGGTAATAAGTACTATATTTCATTCGTAGTAGGATTCTATAGAAAACTATCGAATTTTAATAGTAAAGAAACCAATAAAATCATAGCTTCTTAGCGGAATTGTGCCTTATCTTTGTATATACTTTTGTTTTACTTTTGTTTCCTTAAAACAACTAGAAAAAAATTGACAAAAAACGAGATCAATAGACATAATGAAATAGAAACGTTTTATAATGGGGTTACTCTAGATTTTTCAACTATAATTTGTTGCAATTTCATAGTAGTGAAGGGGGATTGCTTTGACCAACGTATCTTTAATCTCGGAGTCTAAAAAGAGATGTGAAAAGCTAGGGATTAATCCACGGGGGACTCCCACCTTTTCTAACTTTTTATCACAAGTCGATTTGAATCTAAAGCGGGCTGAATACGAAGAAATATTATCCGTTATTAATTTTTTTGTTCATAAGATGTTAGAGCTCATGAAAGGGATACCCGTCCTGATCTTAATCACTGATGAGAATGGCTGCATTCTGGAAATGGCCGGCGATGAAGCGATTAAGAGTGTGATTGAGCAATCGGGCATCAAAGTTGGTCTCGTCTTCAACGAACATGAAGCGGGAACGAACTGCGTTAATTTAGTTTTGGAACATCGTCAACCCATTCAACTAATTGGGAACGAGCACTATTACGAATTTTTGGGAGCTTCTGCCTGTTATACCGTACCCTTCAAATATACAGATGTCAACAACTTGCTCGGGACGATATCGATCATGACAGCGATTGATCAGCATAATCCATTTCTATTGGCGATGCTGTGCACAGTCGTAGATTCGATCGAAAGAGAATTAATGCTGAAAAAGCAAAATAGCCGACTGCACATTTTGAATCAGGTGGTTATCGAAACAACAAGAAACGGCATTATTATTACTGATCGGGATGGAATCATTACCGAATTTAATAAGTTTGCGGAAATTTTAACCGGTTCCAAAAAGCAGGATGTCATTAATAAACCTATTCCCGATGCCAAAACAAATGATTTCATTAAAGAGGTCCTACAAACAGGAAAACAATACGAAGATATGGAATTGATTCTTCCCCCTCAGAAGGGGCAAGACGAGCTGGTTTGCCTGTTCGACGCCTTTCCTATCCGGGATGAAAATATGCAGATCATGGGTGCATTTGCGCAGTTTAGGGATATCACAGAACGTTATCATACGCAAAAACAGATCAATTATTTGGCCTATCATGATGATTTAACTGGTTTACCGAATCGAAGATTTTTCACCCGGCATATTGATGAATTGCTGAAAAGCGGGGTAGAAGAACAAAGTATCTTTGCCGTCATGTTTCTCGATTTGGACAGCTTCAAGAAGATTAATGACACGCTGGGTCATAACAACGGTGACGCATTGTTGAAGCTAGTTGCCGAGCGTCTCAAAACTTGCTGCCATGCTCCTAATCAATTGGTATCAAGAATGGGTGGGGACGAATTCACAATCCTCATGCAAGAGATAACGGATCATATGGAAGCCATTCATGTTGCGGAAGTGATTATTAAAGCGTTCGAGAAACCATTTGCAGTGGACGGCTATGAGTTCTATATAACAGCTAGTATCGGTATTGCCTTCTATCCGCAAGATGGCAAGGATGGCGAGATGCTGATGAAGAACGCTGACATCGCTCTTTACCGTATGAAAGAAGACGGAAAGAACAGTTATACCATCTTCGAACCTAGCCCGAACAGCAGCGGTATTGAACGGCTTACATTGGAGAATTCGATCCGCAAGGCATTGCGCTTAGAGGAATTCGTGTTATATTACCAGCCCCAAATCGATATTCTGACAGGGCGAATTATTGGTACCGAGGCTCTCGTTCGCTGGAATCATCCAACTCTCGGCTTGGTCCCTCCAGCTAAGTTCATCCCGATCGCCGAAGAAACAGGACTCATTGTCCCCCTTGGGGAATGGGTGCTTAGAACCGCTTGCATTCAACATCAAATATGGAAAGAAAAAGGATATGCTCCTATGAGCGTATCGGTCAATCTTTCTTCCCGCCAATTCTCGAAGCAGAATTTGGTAAAGACCATTACTGAGATTTTACTCGAAACCAATATAGATCCCCAATACCTAGAGCTCGAAATTACAGAGTCGATGACGATGAATGTTGAAGTCGCGATTGAGGTACTCGGAAAACTGAAGGAATTAGGTATACAAATTTGCATCGACGACTTTGGGACAGGCTACAGCAATCTCTACTATTTAAAATTGTTCTCCATTGATCGGTTAAAGATTGATCAATCCTTTGTCAGGGATATTATGACGGATTCGAATGACGCAGATATTGTAGCTACAATAATTGCTATGGCTCATAACCTTGGCATTGATGTGATCGCAGAAGGTGTAGAAACGAAGGAACAATTGGATTTTCTGCGTAGTCAGAACTGCCATGAAGTACAAGGTTTTTATTATCATCCACCTCTACCTGTAGAACAAATTGAGCAGTTGTTGATGAAGACAATGGAAATCGATACCAAATTGTAAAGGTGATATGATGAAAAAGAGAGTATATACATTATTAGTCGAGCATTTTAAAAATTGGGGTATTTCTCACGTATTCGGCATTCCGGGGAAGTCCATATCTCCGCTGATGCTGGAACTCGAAAATTATGGGATCGAGTATGTGCTAGGGCGCCACGAAGCTGGCTGCGGGTTTGAAGCATCTGGGTATGCTCTGGCGAAAAAAACGATGGGAATCGCGATTGGCACTTCCGGACCTGGAGGAACGAATCTAATTCCAGGTGCGGGGCATGCCAAAGAGTTCCAGTTACCTGTATTATTTATCACGGGACAGCCTTCAATGCAAGAGACTGGACGTGCTTTAAGTCAGGATTCAAGCCAGTTTTCAGTAGATTTGGTTAAAATGTTCGAACCTGTAACCTTATTTAGTGCTCGCGTCGAGCGAGCTGATCTTCTTCACCTATACCTTAAACATGCCTTGGAAAAAGCCTACACAGGTGAAAAAGGTCCAGTTCATCTTTGTATTCCATTTGATGTGCTGATGGAGGAAGTGGATTCCTTCTACTTACCTTTGCCAGACCACATTTCACCACTTGTATCCCCTGATATCGATAAAGCCATCTCCCTAATCAATGAAGCTAAGAGACCTGTCCTCTTTCTGGGCAAAGGCGCCGTCGCGGCTGAAACATACAGCCAAGTGCGGATTATTGCCGAACATTGGGGGATTCCTGTCGTAACTTCAACGGGTGGGAAAGGGGCATTTTCCACTAACCATCCCTTATACTTGGGCGGATATGGCCTCGGCGGTTCCAAATATGCGACAGAATATATGGAATCCGGCATTGACTTGATGATCGTTGTTGGCAGCAAATTGTGCGACATGTCCTTGTCTGGATTTACAGCTGACATGGAGCCAGAGAAGGTATTGCAATTTGAATATGACATTACGTTCGCAGGTAAAACCATTCAAGCACCGACGCAAGTCATCCTAGGCGATATCGAATACAACCTGAATCAACTCATTTTGCAAAGCGGAGCATCCCTCCAAGAGCATGAAGTGCTAACAGCTCGCGCACAAGTGGCAGCAACGACCGCTCCAACGGAATCCGCATTGTCAGCGGGGGCAGCGTTCAGAAGTTTGCGGTCTGTGCTTCCGAAAGAGGCGGTTATCTTCGGGGATGCTGGGAGTCATTCTTTCCATGCTGTACAAAATTTCGAAATCATCGAGCCTGGGACATTCTATTTAGCTGAAATGTTCATAACCATGGGGGCAGCGATCGGCTTTTCGATCGGCGCGAAAATTGGCATGCCCGAACGCCCTGTCGTCTGTGTAACCGGCGACGGCTGCATGATGATGCACGGCACAGAAATATCCACAGCAGTTAACCATGGGATTCCGGTTATTTTCTTTGTTTTGAATAACGGTCGGTTAGATATGGTAGAAAAGGGTATGTCTTATAACACGGGACGATCCGTTGGCGCTATCTATGAGCGGCCGCTGGATGTTAGCTTATTTGCCCAATCTATGGGAGCAGTGGCGTTCCGCTGTGAGAATGAAGCTGACGTTAAGAACGCAGTTCAGTTAGCTTTGCAGTCCAATACAGCTACGGTCATCGAGGTAATGGTTGATCCGCTAGAAATTCCGCCTATTCTTACTAGATTACTTAGTTTGGATTAAACTTACGAAGTGAAGAAAAGAGGATAGTACGATGTCGAAGATAGCGGTCATGGACAGCCACTTGGCCTCCCATCGCGAAATTCTAACAGGTCATAAGATTAGAGAAATTATCGAAATCGTTTATCGCATTAGCTTAGATGACATCTCCGCTAAAGGTGAAGGCAGTATCCTAGCCTTATACCCGCTCGAAATCATGAAGCATATGAGGCAATCACTTGGAATAGACCTTGCCTCTACGGATCACGATTCTGAAATCATGTCTATGACGAAGGTAGAAGCTATGGACAGATATCTGTTATCCTATGGACCTGCGATAACAGGAGCGGAGATTCGAACTCTAGTCAATGATATTTTCGGTGTTAATCTAACAGCACTCGCTACTTTGGATAATCCTAGGTTATCCATTTTTTCGAAAGGTCAATGGATTTTACAAGACCCTACGGATATCTTAAGTCTCACGACTGGAAAAGGCGATATTGAGGTAACTATCAGCGCTACCGATTATTATAAGAACACAATAGGATTCTATCAGTTTCCCCCCGAACTTCATGACTTCTTAGTCGCACTAGGTTTTTCTTATCATGTAGAGATGGCAAATTACCATTATTCAAACCCAACAGGTCAATCTATTCCAGAAGCTTTCAAAGGACAATTAATCGGGAAGCTTGTAACCTTTATAAAAGACTATTATTAAGATCGTGACGCCGCTATCATTTAGGCTGATTACGTTAAAGAGGCACCCAGCGGGTGCCTCTTCATTCATTATCAACTTTTTACGCAGCCACATCTCTCTTCGTAAATACAAGCCACGCGGTTAGATTAAACAGGATGAAATAGATACTCAACACGATAATCGAGAATTCAAGTGTCATTCCTGGCTGATACGGGCGGCCACTCAAGTACTGAGACAGATCAATATTAGAGAACAACAGGTATTTACTCCACTCGTAACGTTGTAAAAGCTCCAAGAAGATCGTCCCAGCAAATAGAGCAAAAATGGAGAATCCAATCGCCATGATACTGCTGCGGAAAGCAGAAGAAATCATGAAAGCCATCGTGACGAAAATAATCGTAGACACGCCATTCAGCAGATATGTTTTCCACAGGTTAGCAATCATGCTCTTCTCCACAATCTGGCCTGCTGCATCCACGGTCACTAGGGGCAGATCAATCAACCCGAATTTATATAGAATCCCGTTTACTAGAATAGACACAACGAACAAAATCACTAACAGGAACAAACCGAACGCAATCATGGAGATATATTTAGACACTAGAATTTTCGTGCGATTCGCGGGTCGGATCAACAGCAGCTTAATGGTTCCTGTCGTGAATTCGCCAGCCAAGCTGTCCCCTGCCACAATAACAGTGAACAATGTGATTAGGATAATCATATGCGCTGAATCGTTAATCCCGCTCCACATGGTCCCCCCTTCCGGGTGAATATTATGCTCGAGATGGTAGTCGTACCTGGCAATCTGTTTTTCGATGCTGGCTTTGCTCTCCGCACTCCGTTTCGGCTCCTTCAGCGCATCTGCGAGCTCTTGCTTCTGCTCAATTACGTGATCCCGCCACGCATCGACCTCTCCCGATTTGTCATCATAATACCAATCCATGAAACTGCCTAAGAAAACGGCGCCAATCATGATGGCGACCATAATCCATGTACGTACACGACGGTAGAGCTTCATATTTTCGTTCAGAAACAAATTAACCAACTTGCTCACCACCCGTCATTTCCAAAAACCGATCTTCTAGTGATTGTCGCAGCACCTGAACACCGTAGATCCGGATATCTCTACGCATGAGATCTGCCAAGATGTCAGGAATGCAGTCTCTCTCTGTCACAACCTCTACGCCTTGGGGAACTAGTTTCACATCTTTCACGCCGGTCCTACCGACAATAGCAGCGTGCACCAGCTCCGCAGGTGTAGCTTCAATCAAGTACGTTTGCGTCCCATCCTGCGAGTCTGCCATGAAATCTTGAATCGTCTTCACATCAACGAGCTTGCCTTGCTGAAGAATAGCAACGCGATCACACATCAATTCCATCTCGCTCAACAAGTGGCTGGAGACGATGACGGTGATCCCTTCGGAACGCGTCAGATGACGCAAGTAATCACGCAACTCACGTATCCCGGCAGGATCTAAGCCATTCGTGGGCTCATCCAGAATGAGCAGTGACGGCCTGTGCAACAGCGCCTGGGCGACACCAAGTCGCTGACGCATGCCCAGCGAATACTTTTTCACCTTATCATGTATCCGCGTCTCCAACTTCACCAGTTTGACCACTTCATCAATGCGTTCCTTCGTCACTCCAGGTACCATCCGTGCATAGTGTATGAGGTTATGATAGCCGCTTAAATACTTATACATTTCCGGGTTCTCAACAATCGCGCCCACATGACGGATTGCTTGCTCGAAGTCATGCTTAATGTTCTTCCCTTTAATTATAATCTCGCCCTGCGTGATGGCCATTAATCCGACCATCATCCGAATCGTTGTCGTCTTCCCTGCACCATTGGGCCCGAGGAATCCGAAGATTTCACCTTGCGGCACATCAAACGTTAGATTATCTATAATGGTTGCTCGCCCGATACGCTTCGTAACCCCGCGCAGACTTACAATAGGTTCACTGCTCATGGATAAGCCTCCTTCTCGATTTAGTTAACTTGAAAAATCATGTCGCCGGACTTCATCTTTGCTACGATCTTTTGTGTCCCTTTACCCAAGACACCGTTCATGCGGGTTCCATATTCGTCGTTGGTTACCTTCTGAATAGGTAAAGGAAGTAGGGATAGAATACGTCCCGCACTCACCGCAGCATCCAATGTATACCCCTCATCTTTGGACATAATGAATGTCGTATTGCCGCCGTTGTTCGATACAACTTGGATGTCACCCTGAATACGATCGAATTTCATATCAGCACCCTGTCCTACAACAGATATAGAGCCCTTCATTTCACGAAAGAACACGGATCCCCGTATCGTATTTCCTGTAACTTTGCCTGTCATATCAGCTAGATCGGTATGGCCCGATTGATGATCGAGGAGCAAATCCCCTTGCGTATGATCCACATTGACAGTACTAGATCGGTTGACGAGATCAACACTCCCCTTAATATCGGCCAGATATAGGCTTCCATAGGAGGATTCTACCTTGAGATCTCCCTGTACATTGACGATTTCCATTAGACCACTTGTAGAAGTTGCTGTAACGTTTCCGTTAATCCCGTTCATTCTCACAGCGCCGTCTTCATTCTGAATCGTCGATGTCATCCCATCGGGGATAGCCAGTACATAATCGATGGATACATAGTCAGGATCAATCGACTTGCCGTTGGCAGTCGTTACGAACGTTAGTTGTCCATTCTGAAGTTCTTGTTCAACCTTCACAGCTTCTCTCCTGCGATTAGCTATCTCTGTATTCGCGGCTGAAACAGTTACCGTATACTTTAACTGAATCGTGGACGTCTCTGAACGTTGCACGGATATTTTTCCCCGCTGGCTTGTTAGCAGCACTTCTTTTATCTCTGGCTTATTGATTTCTGTTAGATGCTGCGCGGTTGCCGTTACAGCTCGCCTCTCGCCCATATAAGCATCTGCCTTCTCGTTATTCACGAATTGCTCACTGAAAGCTTGAAGGGTATCTTCCTTACGAATGGAAACATCCAGAATCGAGAGCAGGAATAGCATCACTACGGAGATGAGAAGAATACTTCTTTTTTGCCGAAAAAACATCCTCACACCTCCACTTCTTTCTCGAAAATGAAACCATTTAGCGTAATTAGTCCTACGCAGAGTAAGCCGAGCACTATAAAGGGGCCCGAATGCAAGAAAGCCATATCTGAATCCTGATGTCCAATCACGATCTCTGGTGTCCATACCAGTAAGTCGGATAACAACGGGCTGATTCGAAGAACTAGCCAAATGATGCCAAAAAACGCGCTGACCATCACAACCCATTTGAACTTAGCCACAAGCTGCCCGCATAGGAACGTGAATTGCACGACGATTAACAAGAACAACATGATGAAAAGGCAGATCCAGTAAGAATTGAGCACTAGACTTATAAGGCTGGGCCCTAGCTCAGACCAATCTTGGCTTGTGCTTACTTCCTCCCACATCACACGGAGTAACAAGCTCGCAAAGCTTGCTGCAATCACGATGGACGTTGCAATCAGAAGGGATAGCACTGCCGCTAGCTTCGCCGTTAGAACTTTCCACCCGCGAATAGGCAAGGAAAGCAGAAGGTAAATCGAGTTTGTTCTCCACTCCACATGGAGTTGATAGTAACCTGTCCCTATCGCCAAGGCGACCAAAAACAAGTAAGGGATAATGAGCACCAGCACCATGGTCGCATCCATTTCGAATTCAGCGCTTTTGTACAAAACGATGATGTGCAGCGCAACAACACCCACTGCGAAAAAGCCGAATAGTGGGAAAATACTTTTCATTTCTTTCCTGAATAGGTTCCAGAGTGCCATCTACCCGTACACCTTCTCCCAAATGTTCTCTAACGAGCAGCCGTACGTCTCGCGCAAATTTTCCGTGGAATCGAATATTGTAACCTGCCCATTCTGCAGAAAAATAACATCATCGAACATGGGCTCAGATTCATTCACCGAGTGGGTTGAAAGCACAATCGTCTGCTCCTCCGATTGGAACTCGCTGATGATGGAGCGGATAATCTTCGCTCGAGACGAAGGGTCGATACCAGAGAACGGCTCGTCCAGTAAGATCAGCGGCACCTTCCGCGACAAAGCGGCAATCAATTTCAATCGTGCTCGCATCCCTTTGGACAGATTCCGAACCTTCTGGTTCTCATTCAGCTCCATTTTGACAAGCATATCCGCCGCTCTCTCTGCCTGCCAATCCTTGTAGAACCCCGATATAAATTGCAGCGTTTCCTTCACCGTCATCCACCCATACAGATTATCAATCTCAGGCAAGTACGCGACATGCTGCTTGTTATGCACATCCGGCTTCCTGCCGCCTACGAGAATCGTACCCGAAGTTGGATAAATGAGACCGGCCATCATCTTGAGCAATGTCGATTTCCCACTCCCGTTAGGCCCAAGCAAACCAACAATCGTACCCTTCTTGACCTGAAGATCGATGCCGCTTATCGCTTTCTTCAACAAATACTTCTTATGAATGCCATTGAGCTCGATCATATACGGATTCTCTTCACTCGACACGGTCTATCCCTCCTTGCGTTCTATATGTAAAGTGTTGCGGAGCATGTACGCCATTTCGTCCGGCTCAATGCCTAATCCGCGCATTTCTTCAATGAACTGATGAACCGCAGCCTGCGCCATTTCGGAACGAATGGATAGCAGCATTGCTGGATCATTCTTGATAAAAGTACCTTGTCCTCGTAACGTTTCCGTCAAACCCACCCGCTCCATCTCTTGGTAAGCTCTCATCACCGTATTGGGATTCACTTGTGATATTTGCGCCCGTTCCTTGTGCGACGGAATTTTTTCACCTGGGGATAGCTCGCCCCTCGCCAATGCTTTCTTGACCTCGTCGACCATCTGCAAATAAATCGGTTTTGGGCTATTAAAATTAAGTTGCACCGTCCTACCCTCCTCTACACCGCAAACCAGTGCACTATTGAACTAGTGCACTATAAGAATATTTGTATCGTTGTGAATTGTCAATGACTTTTTTGGAGGCGTGGATGGACGGGGGCGAGACGGGGACGTTGCGAGTGGTGGGGACACGGGGATGAACGGCATAACACTTCAAGTTTGTAATAACTGGAAAATATACAGTTATTTTCAGGGAATTCGCTCCAAAAGAGATTTAACTGTAAAATATGTAGTTAAAATTACCTATTTGTATGAAATTAGCCAAACTATGCAAAATTAACAGTAGGTTTTCCATCTAATCTTCATTTGATATGAAAATTCGGGAATTTAACTACATAAAATCCATCTATTTGCGTTGAGCTAGTAGATTTACGAACCTTTAAACCACTCACTCAATTACTTAGCAAATCATACTCTACTACTGCTTCTACAATTCCACTTCCACTTCTATCATTAACTTTACTTCTACCTTCGCCTGTGCCGGTTTTCCACCTGTACTTCTACCTTCACCTCACCTTTAAGTATTACAGCAGTCCTTTCCTGTAAAATACACGATAAACAAAAAGCTATCCTCACATAGTTGACCTAGTGAAGATAGCTCTTTAACATAATCATTGGCTCATTCTACTGTGCTGCGCGTTGTGGACGTTGCCCACCACCTTGTGGTGGCATGCCGCCTCCACCTCCGCCTTGTCCGCCAGGGCCACCCATCATCCCGCTTCTAGCGGTGGTTACGCCTGTTTCATTCAACCATGTAATCATGGTTGATGTCTTGAAGTCGACAACTTTCGTTCCGCCTTGGTACGTGCCGCCTTCGAAAAGGCCTTTTGTAGCTGTGCCTGTTGAAGTGCCTCCCGAGCTAAGCGTATACGAAGTGTCCTGCTTCAAGTTCGGTGAACTAACGAACACCGACTGATAGTTCTTCGCTGGCGCAAAGGTGATTAGCGAATTGCCTGCGCTATCTTCAAGATGAACTAGCGCGCCCGCTTGCTGGGTCTTCGTGTACGTCATTAGGACGCCGGCTTGCGTGGACTTGTCGGACGTGGCTTGCACCATGCCGGAGCTTCCCGCGGCAACAAGGAAGCCACCTGTCATAACGAACGTACCGTCATAGTCGAGAGAGCCGTTGTTGTTCTCGATCGGCCCATTGACTACGACCGTCCCACCACTCATCGTGATGGATCCGTTCGAGTCCAACCCGTCGCCCTTCGAGTCGACGGATAGGAAGCCGCCGGTAATCGTCAACATATTGCTGGAATTCGCGCCAGATGCGCCCGGCGCTCCACCGCCGCCGCCAGGCCCTCTACCAGCAGGCGCAGCACCTGCCTGACCACTCGCTCCTGCGCCAGCTTGGCCTGCGCCTGCTCCGCCAGTCGCCGCGCCCGGAGCGCCGCCACCCTCAGCGGACTCAGCGTTGCCGCTGGAGATGTTCACACCGTCGTCCGTAGAGACGACATTGGTTGTACCACCCGAGATCAGCACCGCAGGCGCCTCGATCCCTTCATTGCTTTGCGTGATATCGATGGTACCCCCGGCGATAGCAAGAGATACCTCGGCGTGTATGCCATCATCGCCAGCGTTAATGTGAAGATCTCCACCGCTCACATCAAGCCCGCCGCTGCTATGCAGCGCATCCTCGCCGGATTTGATCGTGAAGGTTCCGCCAGCAAGGCTGATATAACCTTCCTTACCCTCGTTATCGTTCGTCGTTTTGATGCCGTGCCCACCTGCATCCACCGTCAAGGTACCTGCTTGGACAGCAACCAAATCGCGGCCCATCACGCCATCATCAACAGCTTTAACATCCAGCGTGCCCCCCGTGATTTTCAACTTATCCTTGCTGGTAATCCCGTTGTTGTAGTTCCCTTTCACGACCAACTTTCCAGATCCATTAATCGTCAGATCGTCTTTGCTGAAGATCGCCGAATTCGGCTCATCCGTCGCAGCATCCGGATACACATACTTCGTTCCATCAGAAACGATGTTCTCGGTTCCTTCTTGCAAAGAGATGATCGCCTTGCCCGCTTCTTCGACGAAGATGGCGGAAGACGTGCTATTGGAAATGTCCACGCCATTTAACACTAGACGAACAACGCCTTTATCCTTCACGTTGACTGTTATTTGACCATCTGTCAATTCACCACTCACAACATACGTTCCTGCTGCTGTAATCGCAATCTTCCCGTCTTTCGCCTCTGCACCTTTCCCCTCAATCGTTGCACTCGCACCCGTCAAGGCAATCTTCGTCGGATTCGCAGAAGCCCAATCCGTGTAAGCATCATCAGCCGCATACTCAACCTTCTGGATGATATCCGTGGTCACTGCTGTCCCGCTTGCAGCTGTTGAAGCTGTCGCTCCCTTCGTTGCTGCAGTCGTTGCTATTGCCGGTGTAGCCTCCGTAGTCGTTGAAGTTATATCTGTCGTTTCATTGCATGCTGCCAATACAACCGTGCATAATAATAAGGCACCTGCACCCTTCATTTTCAAAGGTTTTTTCATAGAAATCTCTTCCTTTCTCACTTGCCTGATTTTAAAATTCAGCCGCTGTAGGGCTCATCGTTAAGGTGATATCTAAGTTGCCATTTCTGCATCTAATGGCGTCTAAGAACTCTTTTTGACTCGTCAAATGATCAATCGTCACAACGTAAACTAGCTCATACAAGCTGCCTAATTCGGTCGTTCTTACCTTTTTCAATTCATAGGTAATGTCGAACATTTTGAAAACTTCATCAAACGCTTCTTCATATCCCAGACTCTCAGGAATCGTTACTTTCAATAGCTTCTGTGCAGCCTTCTTAGCTCCGAAATTCGTCGCTTTCAGAACAAACATCAATACGCATAGGATAATTGTGAAAAGCACTGCATAACCAAATGATCCCACGCCGCAGGCAAGACCTGCCGCCATCGTGAACAAGACGAACGCAATGTCCTTCGGATCTCCCGGAGCGCTTCGGAATCGGATGATCGAGAATGCTCCTGCAAGACTGAATGCTCTAGCAATGTTGCTGCCGATTAATAGAATAATAATGGCTACGATGACGGGCAGAACAATCATGGTTAACGTGAAGCTTTGAGTGTAATTCGTTTGTGTTTTCATATACGTAACGCTGATTATCGCGCCTAGTACAATGGCCGTTATGATGGTTAATAAAGCATTCATTAATGTTAGTTCTGTACCTGCTGTGACTTGTGCAAAAATGGAATCGATCATAATTGAATCCTCTCCCCCGCTAGTTGTTCATTTCGCATTTTCTTATACTCGTTGCCATATTTCGAAAAGCTTGTTCGAAACATCTCGTGCTCCGACAGCATCCTTGATAGCCAGAGCGGAATCGTTTTTTCCGCCTTCACTTCCATGAGCCATTGCCCGCGGCCCATCAACTGTTCCCCATGATCGCCACTTTCGAGCTTAAGATCATATCGTCTGGAACGGATATTCGTGTCGAATGTGATCCGCAAATCTCGATTATTTTTGCAAAACATCGCAATCCGGTCATACGCCAGATATACCTTCGGCTCCAGATCATATCGGCCTAAGAAATATTTAATCTCTTGGATCACTTGCTTGTTCATGTATGGCTGCAATTCCGGCTCTAGCCCTGTTCGTACAAAATCATACGACTCATTCAGCTTCAGTGCTGTTCTTCTTTTATTCACGAGACCGAATACTTTCTTCTTCAGTTCCAAATATACTTTCGCATCCCCAGCCGGAACTCCGTACGCCCTTATTCGCAGTTTTTCACGGTATTTCGGCTTCGCCAACGAATTTCTTATTAATGAATCATGTTCCGTATCAAAGTAGATGTTACTGATCGAATAGAATTGTTCATTCTTGTTGTACGCGTCCATTTCCATATATTCGAGCAGTCGATTATAAATTGTGTAAAAGGCTTTCGTATCCATCAGATACTTGTTTTCATACCGATTAAATACTTCAATCGCCATTGTGATGCGCCTCCTTCTTATTCATGCTGCGTGTTGTTCTCCGCTTCCATGACTGTATCTTAGCCCTCCAACCTTTAGTGAAACTTAAATGTGAAATGAATTATGTTTTTTTCGTAAATCCGCACAGGTAGTGCTACTATTAAGGTTCACTAAAGGTTCGCATGCCTATAATGAAGCCATGCCACTCGAAAGCACCTTGAGGCACTAAGGGGGAGACGACCATGAGAATTCTAATCGTGGAAGATGAAGTACATTTAGCAGAAGCGTTAACTCAAATTTTAAAAAAACACCATTACTCCGTTGACGTTGTTCACGATGGGCAATCCGGACTGGATAATGCATTAAGCGGTATATATGATCTTCTATTGCTCGACATCATGCTGCCTGAAATGGACGGAATCTCGATCCTCAAAACGCTGCGGGCCAAGGGAATTTCAACACCTGTCATTCTGCTTACAGCTAAGGGTGAAATTTCAGATAAAATTGCGGGATTGGATTACGGTGCCGACGATTATGTGGCCAAACCGTTCTCAACAGAGGAGCTGTTAGCTCGGATACGTGCGGCGTTAAGGCGAAAGGGTGAAGTGGTACCTGAGGATGCGCTTAAGTTCGGGGACATCGAATTGCATACCGGAAATCTGAAGCTGACCTGCAAGGGGAAGGAATTGAAGTTGATTTTAAAAGAAAGCGAGCTCTTGGAGCTATTAATGACGAGAAAGCAAGCCGTCACCTCCAAGGAACAGATTATTGAGAAGCTGTGGGGGTTCGATTCTGAAGTTGAGCATAATAACGTGGAAGTGTATATCTCTTTTTTACGCAAAAAACTAACTTTCCTACACGCGGCGGTCCGCATTTCAACCCTTAGAGGCGTCGGATATGTGCTGGAAGAGGTGACTTCCTGATGTTCAGCAAGCTTCGCAACCGATTTCTCATCGTGAACCTAGTCATCATTTCCTGCATCATGCTCCTATCTTTCGCGACGATCTATTTTATCACCTATCAGAATGTGAAAGCCGACATCGATATGGAGCTGCATGGTGTAGCCAATTTCAATCTCAAACCTGACGGGAAAAAGGGGAATATGAAGCCCGGACCTGATGGCGGGGGCGGGTATCACCAGCAAGAACCTCAGGGGTACAACGACTCCCCACCGGAACGATCGATTTCCTTCATGTTACAGACGGATGCCCAGTGGAACATTACAGCAACGAATTCCCGTTTTGACATGGACACCACGTTCTACGAAGAGGCCGTTCAGGAAGTCTCCTCCAACAAGTCGGATATCGGCCAGTTTACGCTGGATGACAACCAATGGGCGTATATTGTGCAAAAGACTGCCTCTGGGTATAGCGTCGTCTATCTCGACATTACGGCACAGAAGACCATTCTGACGAATCTGGTGTATACCTTCACGCTCGTCGGCTTGGTGATGCTGATCGTCATTTTCTTTACGAGCCGTTTTTTCGCGAATCGTTCGATCGCGCCAGTCCGCGAAGCTTTCCAGAAACAAAAGCAATTCATTGCAGATGCTTCCCACGAATTGAAGACACCGCTAGCGGTTATCCAAACCAATGCGGATGTTCTCTTAGCGAATAGTGAGGATACCATCGAGAGTCAGTCGAAATGGCTGCATCGGATCAAATCCGAGACGGAACGGATGAAGACGCTCACCAACGATCTCCTCTACCTTACAGAAATGGATGATTCCAGAGCAGGAATCTTGTATAGCGAATTCAACGTGAGTGAGTCTGTGGAAAGCGTGCTTCTTACCATGGAAGCCGTCGTGTTCGAGAAGGATATTACACTGGATTACGAGATTCAGCCAGACCTAACCCTTCACGGCAACAGCGAGCAAATCAAGCAAGTCGTCATGATTCTTATGGATAATGCGGTCAAATACACGCCCTCGAAGGGCGCTATCACGCTCTCGTTTAAGAAGCATCATAGTGACACGCTCCTGACCATAACGAATACGGGGGAGGGTATCCCGCCTGAGCATGTGGAGCGGATTTTCGATCGCTTCTACCGCGCGGATCCCTCGCGTTCACGCAAGCACGGCGGCTACGGGCTTGGATTAGCCATAGCGAAGTCCATCGTTGAGCAGCATAAGGGGAAAATTCATGCCAAAAGCGTGCAGCATGAGCTGACGTCATTCTATGTACAGCTGCCTTCCTAGATAATTATTTGGGAGCTAAGCAGCTTATCGGATGGAAGCAGCGTTAGAATTCATAGCACACGCTGTGAGAGTAGCTCGGCAATCCCCGCCGCTGCCCCGGCACCCGGGGCTGTAACACCCAAAAAGGGCCTTATCCTTCGGCCATTTGGCCCCGACCACTACGATAGCGCCCCTTTTGGGCGCTATTCCTGCCTCTACCCCGCCGCAACCGCGGCACGCGGGGCTGTAAGACCCAAAAAGGGCCTTATCCTTCGGCCATTTGGCCCTGACCACTACAATAGCGCCCTTGTTGGGCGCTATTCCTGCCTCCACCCCGCCGCCGCCCCGGCACCCGGGGCTGTAACACCCAAAAAGGGCCTTATCCTTCGGCTTTTGGCCCCGACCACTACGATAGCGCCCTTTTCGGGCGCTATCTCTGCTTCCACCCCGCCGCAGCCCCGACGCGGGGCTGTAACACCCAAAAAGGGCCTTATCCTTCGGCTTTTGGCCCCGACCACTACGATAGCGCCCTTTTCGGGCGCTATTCCTGCCTCTACCCCGCCGCAACCGCGGCACGCGGGGTACCCTTTTCAGAGAGCCACATTCCATTCACGTATTTACATGTCGTCATCCTTGTGTAGAATGGATACACAAGGAACACACTTCATATGTGGCGAATGAGGTAAGCACAATGCGACCGGAAAGGAAGGAGCTTTTCCTATGAATATTTTAATTATCGAAGATGACTCCAGTATTCAAATGCTGCTCAAATTAAGCCTTGAAGTGGAGGGCTTTCATCCTATCGTAGCAGGCACAGTCGCATCCAGTCTTGATGTACTCGCCTCAGAGCCTGTTGATTTCATTCTGCTGGATCTCATGTTGCCCGATCAGTCTGGGTTCGAGCTGCTGAAGACACTCCAACACATCCATAAAGAAATCCCCGTGATTCTGCTCACAGCTAAGAATGAGATGAATGACAAAATACTAGGCTTCCAGCTCGGAGCCGACGATTATTTAACCAAGCCCTTTGAAACACGAGAGCTTATTATGCGCATTCGCGCTGTCATGCGCCGTGTCACATCAGATACGCCTGCACAAGGGGCTGACGTCCTTCAAATTGGCATCATCGAAATTGACCGAAATGAGCGCTCCTTCAAATTGGCTGGCAAGCCTATTAAGACAACGAGCAAGGAATTCGATTTCCTCTGGCTGCTGTGCAAGAATCCGAAGAAAGTTTTTACGCGTGAGCACATCCTAGACCAAGTATGGGGATTCGAATATTACGGACAGACACGGTCTGTCGATATGATGGTGAATCGTCTACGGGAGAAAATCAAACCCCACGATCACGTGCTCGCCACAGTTCATGGTACGGGCTATAAACTGGAGGTTTAAGCCATGAAGCTGCGCAACAAGCTGTTCATCCAGCACTCGATAACGATCATCATGCTGCTTGCCTCGATGTATGTGGTTGTGAATTATACCCTGAGCAAAAGCATGATTGAGCGGGATACCCAAACCTTGGACCAGTATTACGGTCTGCACCGCATTGAAGCTTTGAAAATCGTCAATGATAAGAAAATTAGTATTGAACAGCTCTTTTCTGGGACTTATGCGCCACTGATTGCCTCACACCTTGCAGCGAACAGCAACTTCCAGGTACAGCTATTCGATCCAGAGGGTACCATTATCGGGGATAGCGGCAACAAAGAAGATTTGATGAAACGAAGCGATATTGACGCTGCATTGGCTGGACAATCGGCAACCGTCATTACCGAAGGCGAGAACAATAAAATTCTTATTTATGCTTCTCCTTTCACCTATGAGGGCAAAATCGTAGGCGGATTCCGCTATCTGCTGGATCTGAATAAGCATGAAGAAACACTATCGGAGATGCGTTCTTGGTTTATTGGCGTAGCACTCGGCTGCTTGCTCATCGCATTGCTGGCGAGTTATTCCTTCTCGTTCTTCATCATGAAACCGCTGCACGCCCTTCAACAGGCACTGAAGCAAGTGACCGTTGGTGATTTCAGCCGTAAAATTGTGGTCACCAGCCAAGACGAAGTGCGGGAACTTGCCGATGACTTCAATCAGATGTCAGAAGCACTCCAAGAGCATATCGAGCTCCTTCAATACGAACAAAGTAAACAGAAGAAATTTTATGATAATGTCACCCATGAGCTCAAAACACCGCTAACCTCCATCATTGGATTCTCCGATTTGATAGACAAAATGGAGCGCGTCGAAGATATTCGAACATGCAATGTCTACATCCGCAAGGAAAGCACGCGACTGTTACAGATGGTTGAGGAGCTGCTGCAAACATCGCTCAAAGGCGACGAAGCTTGGCGCGTACAGCTTGAGCGCACAGATCTGGCGGCAATCCTAACCGATAGTCTGCGCATTCTTGAACCGACCTTGCACAAATCATCCATCACAACTACTCTGCAGGCTGAGCCGTGCGAGGTCTACGTTGATCCCAAGCGCACGCAGCAGGTTCTATTTAATGTCATTGAAAATGCGATTAAGCACAGTGAATGTACACATCTCACGATTCGATTAGAGCAGCTGGAATACCAATGCCATATCCGTATCTCGGATAACGGCAAGGGATTAAGCGAGCAAGAAGCAGCCGCATTGTTTCTAGCCTCTTCGGAACTCAATCAGAATCGTCCCATTTCGCCGCATTCCCATGGGCTTGGTTTACTTCTCTGCAAGCAGTTAATGGAGTTGCAAGGCGGCAACATCACGGTACATAGCCGAGAGAAAATGGGCACTGAAGTGATTCTGGTATTCCAAACCGAACCTACCCTCACGCAAGGCTTGTTACAAAATTGATACAAATCGATGATTTTTCTGAGATAAAAGGAGAGTAATCTACATGCAAGAGGAGAAGAAAGGGCTTTCATGGTTGCGTCTCATCTTACTACAAATCGTGATTGGTTGTACGTTGATCGGCATTTTTGCCTATATGTTCCGTATCGGCGTGGACGAAGTGCGTATCGTCCCTAAGGAAGCCAATAGCCGTGACATGTTCGATGGTGTCCCTATGCGCATGAACGTGACGTATCCTGGCGTTGGTACGATTTCCATTGATGACCCGAAAGAGCTGATTGCGTGGAAAGCATCATTTACCCGCATACTTGACGGGGGAAAGCCGCAGACGCGTGCAAACGCTTCACGTTTGCTGCTAACGGGCTCCATTGCCTACTTGGATCAGGAGGACATCCCTTTCCAAATTGGGACCAGCGGCTTTCGCTTCGGAACAGACTCGGTCAACTCACTGGAAATTAGCGCTGAAATTCGGAAGTTGCAGAATATGCTCATCGATAAGACGCTCACAGCAGAAACGGTAGGCGGCGTTATTGCAAATCAAGATCATCAAGTCTTCCGTTTGCAGGACGGCCTCCTTACAACGATTTCTGAGGCGGAACGGGCTGCACTAACGACACAGATGCGATCCGCAGCGAGGCTGATCGATTTCAGTCATTTCGACTTCATGGCTGAACAGCCTAGCAGCCACTATGTCGTGCAATTAACCGACGAAGCGGTGAACGGAAAGCATTGGCTGCATCTTGACCGATATGATAACGCTTACTTCATCGTATTCGATTTGTTAGATGAAACCAACCATAAAGCCTATTTCAAGTTAAGTGATACCTCCTAACATACCCGAGGGGATGGTTGATGAAATGGCTAGAAAGAAAAGTAATAGTTCCATTATGATCGTGTCGGTCATTGTTGTCGTACTCATAGCAGGATTCTTCCTGTACAAATCCGGTGTTTTTGGCGGGACATCGAAAGGTAAGATTACGGTGTACTCCATTTTCCAAGAAGAAGAAGCCCGTAAGATCCTAGATAAATTTAAAGCAGAAACGGGGATCGACTACGACGTCCTTCGTCTGCCAAGCGGTGAGGCTGTGACCCGAGTACAAAATGAAATGGGCAAACCACAAGCCGACTTCCTGATGGGTGGACCTGCTGATTCGCATGAGGTACTGAAAAAAGCCGGTGCGCTTGAAGCGTACATTTCGCCGAATGCCAAAGATATTCCAGACAACATGAAAGATAAAGAAGGCTTCTGGACCGGATTTTATCTAAATCCTATCGCCATTGGTATCAACGAACAACGTTGGAAAGAGAAATATGCTGCAGCTCCTTACCCGCAGACCTTCGCAGAGCTGCTTGACCCGAAATTCAAAGGTGAAATCGGCATGTCCGACCCAGCAACCTCAGGTACAGCCTACACGGCTGTTGCATCTCTTGCGCAAGTATGGGGAAAAGAGAAGATGCTGGACTATGTGGCGAAGCTGCTTCCGAACCTAAAGGAAAGACCGAAATCCGGCATTGAGCCGATTCAGAAGGCAGCCAAAGGCGAGTACACGATCGGCATTACTTTCCTTGGCGACCAGTTGAAGATGAAGAATCAAGGCAACCCGATTGTTAGTATCGTTCCAGAATCCGCAGGCTATGAGGTTGGTGGATTGGCTATCGTGAAAGGCGGCGCTAACACAGAAGGCGCTAAGAAACTAATGGATTTCATGTTAACCAACGAACCTGGACTACTGTACACCGAGTCTGCTTTTGCAAGTTCCGTAAAACCGACTGTGCCGATTCCTAAAGGCGGCATCGATATCAAAGCAACGAAATATAACACGACTTACAGCTTGTGGAAAGCTGCCGAACAGCGCAAAGAGCTGCAAGATGCACTGAAAGATCTTAAATAATAGAAAAGCCTATGTACAGGGCATTGAAGTCATGAGGCATGCTTCTTATGCTAATCAATGCCCTCCTATACAATGAATTTGGAAGGTGGTCGTGAACCCCTTATGATCATAGAAAAAAAGGGTATGGGTTCGTCGATCGGCAGACTGATGAAAGATCCATCATCGCTGATCCTTGTTCTCATCAGTTTCGCTGTTCTCTGTCTCTTCGTTATTTATCCACTCATTTATGTGATTGCGCTTCCAGGAGCGACGGATTGGACAACTTTCTTTAGCAAAAGCCGGTATGCGAAGGCTCTGCTTAATACCGTTGTCAGCTCCTCCCTATCCGCTCTAACTGCAACGGTCTGCGGCTTTATTTATGCGTATTCGATTCATTACAGTAATATCGTGGGGAAAAAATTTTTCCGCTTTATCGCCTTCCTCCCGATTCTCGCGCCTTCTGTCATGACCGGCCTTGCCTTCCTGCTGCTATTCGGCAGAGGTGGTATGGTCTCCCAAACCATGAAAGCCTGGTTTAACGTCGAGTTGGACTTATACGGGCTGCCTGGCCTCTGGATCGTACAAACGATTTCGTATTTCCCGCTTGCCTACATGACCATAACTGGCGTCCTTCGCTCCATTTCGCCGAATCTAGAAATTGCTGCCCAGAACTTAGGCGCACGCGGCTTCAAACTTTTCCGTACCATTACATTTAAATTAGCGCTTCCCGGCGTTATCAATGCCTTTCTACTCGTCGCTATCAATTGCTTTGCCGACTTTGGGAATCCCAAGCTAATTGGGGGCAATTATTCCCTCTTAGCTGTTGAAATTTACGGTGAAATCATTAATAACGAGCCTGGGCTCGCTTCCGTCATGGGTCTCATTCTCGTCATTCCTGCCCTCTTGGTCTTCGTGATTCAAGGCAGACTGCTGGCCAAAGGCTCTTACTCAACCATTACTGGAAAGCCTGTTTCTGGACTTAACCGGGTGAAAACTTCCCGCAAGACAGATATCTTGCTTTTCATATTCAACAGCATCATGGCACTCTTCATTTTATCTATGTTCGCCATTACCATCCTGTTCGCGTTTACCAAAAACTTCGGACGTGACAACACCTTTACGCTGGACCATATGTTCAAAATTGTGTTTAACCCCTCCAGTCCTGCTGTCATGAACAGCTTAGTCTTATCGCTCATTAGTTCCATTCTGGCTGTTGGCTTCGCCCTTGTGTTGGCCTATGTCGTTGTACGCAAGCCGTTTCCGGGCAAAAAACTGCTGGACTTCACTGCCGTATTGCCAATTGCGCTGCCTGGAACGTTCGTTGGTCTTGCCTTGATCGTCGCTTTCAGCAATGGACCGATCATGCTGCAAGGATCAGCCATTCTCATTATCGTCGCCATGCTGCTCAAGCAGATGCCAGTTGGCTATCGCGGACTCACCGCTTCCTTCAAGCAGGTAGATAAATCAATTGAGGAAGCCGCGACGAATCTTGGTGCAGACAGCCGCCGCACATTAACAACCATCGTATTCCCAATGCTACAAAAGACCATTGTTGCGAACTTCGTCTATGCTTTTATGAAAAATATGAACACCTTAAGCACCATCGTCTTTCTTATTACGCCCAAATGGGTGGTCGCCGCCGTATCCATCTTCAATTATGCCGAAACTGGCACGTATTACTGGGCAGCAGCTGTTGCCGTTGGCTTAATGGGAACAACACTGGCTACGCTTGGTGTGATGAAGCTCATTTTCCGTTCGAAGGTCAAAATATTCGATTTCTAACTATACGTAACTGCGTAACACTGACGTCCTAAGGAGTGAGAATCATGAGTTCACACATATTGTTAGATTTAAAAGATGTAAGTAAGGTGTTTGGCAGCAATCACGTTCTCAAACAGATTAATTTGCAGATTGAACGCGGGAAGTTCATTACATTTCTCGGTCCCAGTGGATGTGGGAAAACGACGCTGTTGCGCTCGATTGCAGGCTTTTATTCGGTTGATGAGGGTGAAATTCGGATTGATGGCCAGCTCGTCAACGATCTGCCTCCCTATAAACGCGGAACACCGATGGTATTCCAAGAATATGCGCTATTCCCGCACATGACCGTATTCGATAATGTCGCTTACGGGCTTGATATTCAGAAGCGCCCTGAGGCGGAAATTCAGGAGCGCGTGAAGTCTGCGATGGCCAAAGTGAAACTGACGGGACTTGAGGAGCGGTATCCGCACGAAATGTCCGGAGGACAACAACAGCGGGTCGCGATGGCTCGTGCCCTCGTCATGAACTCGCCGATCATTCTGCTCGACGAGCCGCTAAGCAATTTGGACGCGAAGCTCCGCGAAGAAGTCCGTGTCGAGCTGCGCACCATTCAACAAGAGCTTGGTTTAACGGTTATCTACGTCACCCATGACCAACTCGAAGCCTTATCGATGTCCGATCATATCGTTGTCTTCAACAAAGGAGCGATTGATCAATACGGCACGCCGCATGATATTTATTACAAACCTCGCACGCCTTACGTCGCCGATTTTATCGGGACAACGAATTTCGTTGATGCTGTTGTGCGCGACTATGCCAATGGCAAAGCCACTGTCGAGTACGGTACGAGTAAACGTACCGCAAGCGTAACGGTCGATGAAACTGTGACAGCAGGTGAAAAGGTGCTGCTCAGTATTCGACCAGAATCCATGCGGATTCAGGCAACGAATGCCGGCGAATTTACAGTGAGCGGCTTCGTGAAATCGTCCATGTTCCTTGGCGAGAAGGAACGTTACTTCATTCTCGATGATGATATGAAAGAATGGATCGTCGATGCGTATGATATCGGTTTGACAAGATACCAAGGGAATGTCACGATTAGTGCAGCCGATGATAAAATTCATTTGATTAAACTAAGGTAGTTGAACATAAGAAATAGCAGCGGGTTGAAAAGGGAAACTTTGGTTTCCTTTTTTGGCTGTTCAGAAGGGAGTTTCGCCATGTGGAAAAAAGGATTACTCATACTCATAATTGGTGTCGGTGTGTATCTTGGGTATCTCGTCTTGGGGGAGAAGAAAAGTAACCAGCCTCTTAAAGTGTACGTCATCTTCCAGGAGGATGCAGGGAAAATTCTGCTTGAGACGTTCAAGGAACAAACAGGTCAACCGTATGATATTATCCGGATGTCCAGTGGTGAAGCGAGCTACCACCTGCTGACGCTAGGCAAAACGGGTATTGACGTCGTGCTCGGTGGTCCAGCTGATCTACACGAGCAGCTCAAAAATAAGAGTAAATCGCTTCGTTACTCCTCTGCCTTCGCAAGCAACATCCCGAGCAAGTATAAAGATCCGGATGGCTATTGGACTGGTATTTACATGGGGGCACTGGCCATTGGCGTCAATCAAACCGTCTGGCAGCAAGATCCCCAACTGGCAGGTCTTCCGCTGCCACAGCGTTACGAGGATCTGCTGCGCCCTGAGCTCAAGGGCAAGATCGAGATTCCCGACCCCGAAACGTCGGGGACAGGCTACACGCTGCTCGCATCTGTTGCCCAGCAGCGCGGGGATAGCGCGGCCATTGATCTCATGCAAGCGCTGAAGAAGCAAAGCGCCTCCATGACGTTTGCCGGCAACACGAGCGCACAGCATTTAGCGGAGGGTGAAGTGGCGGCGGCCGTCTCCTTCTTAAGCGACCAGCTGCGCTTCAAAAACTCAGGCTATCATATAAGCTCGTTCATTCCACCCCAAGCAGGCTGGGAGATCGGAGCTGTTTCCATCCTGAAGGGAGGCAACAATCCAGCCGCAGCCAAACAGCTTGTTGACTTCATGTTGTCCAAAGAGGTTCAAACGGACTATATGAATACGGCGTTTTCCTTTCCGGTGGCACCTAATATTCCTGTGAATCCGCTTCTTGCGCCAGTGAAGCTGGAGAATCTCCTTGCTACGTATCGCTTCGATCTAGCTGCTCAGCTGCATGAAAAACTGCTAAACCAGTGGAGAAGTGCATTGGATTAGCTCCTTAAAATTATGTAAAAATTTGTCGGTTCATGTTATCATCTTAACGTAACACTATATGGAAAAGGTGGACGGATGATGAATAATATCGAGACATTGCACCGCCGCAACAAACTGCTTGTGAATATTATTTGGGGAATGCTGGCCCTTGGCATAGCTGTCGATTTCCTGACTGCTGCAGGAATGGATTCGATTATGGTCCTTCTCGTTGTCGGCACATTGACTAGCGGATTGGCAACTGTTCTTACTTACAAACGCTGGCTTACCAACTACATCATGTATATTATATCCGCCATTATCACACTACTGACATGGTTGCTGATTACCACCGGACCTATCTTCACAACCTATCTTCTTGTCTATGTCAATTTAGCAATTATGACGTTGTATGGCAGTTCACGTGCGATTGCATTCTCTAGCTTCATGGGTGCTATTCTGACAGCCTACTTCTACATAAGCTCTTACAAAACAGAACTTTTCGGAGATAACGATATAGTCAATATGTACATGTACCTTGCGTTGATCGCTGTTCCTTTATTCGTTTCTACGAAATTCAGCGAGCGATTGCAAAAGGATATCTTCTCTGAGCGCGAGCAAGCTGTCTTAGAGAAAAACAAATCCGTCGAATTGGTTAACCTTCTCTCTACCTCATTAGTTTCACTAACGCAGTTCAGCTCGGATCTGAGGGAGAATGCAACAGCTACGGGTTCTATTTCTAGAGATGTAACCTTAGCCTTCGGGGAAATTACCTCAAGCACCGAAACGCAAACCATTAGCATTAGTGATATCAGTGAATCCATTCGCCATATTGAACAATCCGTCACATCCTTGGCAGACCGATCAGCCGAAATGAGAGGTCTCTCCGTAAGCTCTGCCCAGCTGACCAAGGTGGGTAGTGAGGAAGCCGAGTCTTTAGAAATTCAAATGAAAAGTGCTCACGAAACGATGGATTCTTCCGTTCAGCTAATGAACGATCTCGACAGCCAGAACTCGCGGATTAGCGATATTGTTGCAACGATTAAGCATATCTCGACGCAGACGAATTTGCTCGCATTGAACGCAGCCATTGAAGCCGCACGTGCAGGCGAGCATGGCAGAGGATTCGGCGTTGTTTCACACGAGATTCGCAAATTGGCCGAGACTTCACAGCAATCGACTGAACAGATCGAGCAGATTCTCGAGGATATTCGCTCGAAGACAACGCAAGCCGCCGCGCAAGTCCTACACGGGCAGCAATCTGTCGCGAATGGCAGCGACGCCGCACAGAAAGTCGTACAAGCCATGCATGCGCTGGCGACCGATGCGGGCCACCTGGAAAGCCAGTCTACTCATGTGGAACAATCTGCCGATCATCTCCACCAACAATACACGCGCATCACAGACCAGATCGTTACCATTGCTGGTATCACAGAAGAAAACATGGCTTCCATCCAAGAAATGTCCGCAAGCATGACGACACAGGATCGCCGCATCCGCGACATTATGGAGAGCTTCCTTCAGCTCGATAAGCTTACATCCGATCTCAATCGGATGACAAAGGGTTAACTTAAAAAAGGTCCACACCTCTGAAGAGGTAAGGACCTTTTTCTTTATTTAGGGTTATGTTCTTGCGTGATGAGGCAGCCTTTATTTGCCGCCCTTGTTGCTGCTTTGGTCCTGTGTACGTGTGGTTGTATTTTTTCTGGATTGCCCTTGCTGTTTGTGACCTGACATGCTGCTCACGCTCCTTGAAATATAGATTTAAGGTAGTGCGAGTTTATTATGAGCAGTCCGCTGAATTTGATACGACTAAAAAATAAAAGAAAAGCCTTGCAAACGATTTGTATTGTTCTAAGAAATGCCCAACACACCGGCACGGATGGGTGAATATCCCTGCTTACCTCTTCAACTGATGGATCGTAACCGTAATGCCCTCCTCGAAACTGATGGCTGGGACATGCCCTATCCAACGTTCGTACTTCTCGGCACTAAGGCGGAGCGGCTCTGTCGTTAAATACAGCATCTCGACGACTTCTTTCATGACGGGAATGAATAATCCCATCAAAGAAAGGCCAATCCTCCCTAGGGAGAGCACAGGTTTGGAAGTGCCGCTAGCACGGCGAGCGATGCGGACAATATCATGGCCAGAAATCGTTCCCCCACCAGGAATGTTCCATTCTTGACCAAAGGCATGCTCATTCATCGCAAGTTCCACAAGCATTTTAGCAGCATCTGGTAAATACACGTACTCACGTGGCACATGCATGTTCCCGATGAAGAAACTCATCTTGCCAGCTGCGATGGCTTCTAAAGTAAAACCTAGATACGAGGCCTGATTGGCTGTTGGACCATAATAATCGGGCAGACGGGCGATCAACGGGCGTGCTTGCTTCCATCGCTTGTCGAAGACCATCTGTTCAAATTGCAGCCTAATTTGCCCTTTACGTGTGTGTGGCTGTTTGGGGTGATTCTCAGTAACTACATCCATTTGTCTTCTTCCATAGGGATAGATACCATCGACTGCGACCACTTTGAGACCTAATCGATCAGCTGCCTGCATAATAGCCTCTCCCAGCGGAAGCAGCCGCTTAGCCATCTCATGATAAGGAACGTTTGCGCAATGAAACAGCACATCGGCATCTCCCACCGCGGCTGCCACATCATCTGCCAAGAAAGCATCCCCTATGGCAAGCGTCAGATTTGCAGGATGTCCCAACCGAGCAGCGAACTGCTCTAACTTCGCAAGCGAACGCCCAAATGCAATGACGGGAATTCCCCTATTCACTAATTCCTCCGTGACAGCAGCACCGGTTCCGCCAGTTGCTCCAATAACAATCGCTTTTTTCATTACAGCATCTCCTTAACTTGTTTGTGATTGATCAATCACTAACTTAATGTTGTTACTATACCAAATAGTTAGTGATTGATCAATAACTAAATTTTTCGGCTTTGCAGCCTTTTAACTCTTCATAAGCTCTGGTAGGCCCAATGCCATAGAAATATTACAAAGCATGCCCCGTGCAAGAAAAAGCAGCGTCCTCTCTTCCGAATCCGGGATCGCATTCTTCTGAAAGGCTTCGAGCACAATGCCTCGAATCTCTCGAAAACCAGCCTGCATCGCCTCGCGAATCGGTTCCTCCTGCATGGTTTGAGCCTGCATCTGAAGCAACATCTCCTGCTTGTGGGCAGTCAGGATTTCCTCATAGGCAGTGATTAGCTCCTGCTCCAATCCACTCGGTGAAGCAGTGGCGATGACTTTGCAGAAGGATTCTGCAATTCTTGCCCAAGAGGCTTCCAGTGCCGCGAGCATCAATGCTTCTTTAGTTGAAAAAAAGCGGAACACATACGGCTGTGAAATGCCTGCTCGCTGCGCTACCTGCGCTGTTGTCGTACGATAATAGCCTGTTTCAGCAAAAACCGCAATTGCAGCCGATATAATATCAGTTCGGCGATTAACCGAAATGTTGTCGTCTTTTGCCATGTGAAAAGCTCCCCTCATAGGTAATGAGTGATTAATCAATCATAAACTTAGTGTAACAAGAAATAAACAAAAGCGCCACCCGAATGGATAGCGCTCTCTGCTTATCGAAGCCCTTTATTCGTGCTAGTGCGTTTGCCCCAGATCGCTCAAATCCTCTGTAGGGGAAACATCGCATGCCTGGTTGGCTGCCGCTTCAAACTCCGCCTCATTGCTCGATCCCAGCTTGTCACCATACTGGTCAAGTCTGCCTGGATGCCCTGCTGGGCCGTCATTATCTGGCTTATTGTTTCTTCCGCTCACATGATCACTCCTTGGCGTTTATGGTTAGTTGCCAAACGCAATTAGCCTTGGCATACGCTTTAGTGTGTCTCATTTGGCTCCCAATCATCCTCGATCCGCTCAGTTCGCGATTTGCTGCCACTGGGGGTACTCATCCAAGTAACCGTGCTGACTTAACTCTTGTAAGGAATTGCGAATGCTAAGCTCGTCCTCGCCAGATTGGCTCGTTAATTCAAGCAAGTCATGTAAATGAATATGTGGATTCTCTTTGCAAAAAATAAGTAATCCCTTAGCTGCCCATGAGAGTCGGTCATCTTGGAAATCGCCAACCATCCGGCGGAACAGTTTGTGCGGAAGGATTTTTAGATCTACAAGGTCTTGTAACGCCTTCATCATCTGCTTGTCTGTCATTCTCGCAAGAATCGCAATCTCTGATAGTGCGGGGAAATTAGACTCGGAGCCAAAACTTTTCAAAATAATATAGACCATTTGAGAATGAAGATCCAACCCTGGTTGGCGAAAAATATCATCCGATAGCGCAAAACTCCGTGTACCTTCGTTTGTTTCTCCGTTAGACATATCGATGTCCTCCTTCTCATTATGATTGGAGTTCACCCCACCCAGTTACATCCTACATAAGCTTGCCAGCATTACGGCCAGCTTGCCGAAATATATCTTCTAAACTGAAGTTTTTCTGACTGTTAGAAACCGGGGTATCTATAGATTCCTGGTGTTCTATGGGTGCGGTAAACAAGATATCGTCCTCGACGAACGACTGCATATTCTGATGTGGCTCCCCTTCGGTTACCAACTTAGCTAGCGATTGTTCACGAAGGATATGTTTTGTCAAAATGTCCATAATACCATGACTGAACATGCCTTCGGCTTTCAACTGATTCATGTACGCAATGACCTCTGGCGGTGTTTCTGTCGGGATGTATAACGTGACGTCTTTACCCGGGCTCACCATAACAGTCGATCTCCGTTTCTTCAATCCGCTCCGCTCCCAGCCCCAGACTCCGTCTGGGATTCCATGCTTGCCGCTGCTTCATAATTCGATTGTTTCAGGGCATGTTCCAGCAAAAAGAAAGTGCCGCGCACATTACGGAATTGGCTGTATTCTGACTTATCAAATCGGATCGGCAAGCCTAACTCGGCATTTAGTTTCTCGATCCACGGTTGAAGAACGATTGCCCCGCCTCCGATAAACCAGAACTCGTTGGCATAGCGAACGTGTTTCCAAGAGTTGCGGGCGTATTTCAGCACCTTTTCGGCTAAGATTCGCATGTGACGGTTTACGAGGTTCGTCATGTCAAAAGCCACTTTACCCTCAGCATAAATTTCATATTCCTTGTTAACTAACATGATGGTCAATTCCGCAGTGCTTGAGACTAACTCTTCGCCTTGGGCATTGATTTCATTCCGTATGCTTTCTAGCGCATCGTTTAAGTAGATTTTAGCTCCCGTTGAATGCCGTTGATCCAGATCAAGCCCTGGTCTGAAGAAAGCAATATCCATATCGACTCCGCCAACATCTGCTATCCCAAAGCCTTTATGTGAAAGCTGTGACTTCGTTGTAGCCTCCATATCATAAACACCTGATACGTCGTCAATGCTAATTCCCGATGGCAGCATAAACTCCATTTCCACTGTTACGCCTTTAAATATCGGTGTCGTCACAAACGTAATGGAATGAACGCCTCCTGTTATCTTCTGTGCAAACTCTTCGCTAAATTTCGTAATTTCTCTTATGGGCAATCCGGTTCCTAACTGGACCGTCGCTTTAATGCGATTCTTACCGCGTTTAATGGCATCCTCATGCTTCGTAGCTATGGCGTATGCCGTAGCTGTTAGGAGCGTAACCATAGTTTCAGGCCGCTGGGCCTTCTTTTGTACCGCTTTATCTCCCACAATTTCATGGACAATTCCTTCGTCGCCGATAGCCAAATTTCCAACGTAGACATGACGGTATTGCTCCGTATCAATCGCCGGCGATGTAATTTGCACATCTAAGAAATCCAAGGGATCTCCTTGCTCCATCAATAGAAATCGCTCCCCAAAAGGCTGTGCCACAACATTAGGGAAAATAAAACTGTTGTTCAAATCGTCATAGATGCCTTTAATATGACTGCTGCCGTTATCAATGGATAAATGAATAGTTGTGGTAAGAATATCATGTTTTGCCATGTCTATTTCCTCTCCCAACCTAATTGAAATACTATAAATAGATTCGGTTGATAGAGCGGATTTAAGACGGTTATTAGGAATTTTTAACAATTTTAACGTGGAGAGGAAATGAAATTTAGCTTTTAGAGTTTAACATTTGAACTTTAAAGTTCAAGATTTAAACTTTAAACTTTATTTCTGCTATCACTTTAATCAGATTTAACATTGACAACCCAATGAATGAGCTTTATATTTGATACTGATAATCATTATCATAATAGTAAATAAGTTTACTCAGTGCTGCTCATCAGCACTACCAAAAATATATTTTATAATAAGGGTGGGGCTACAACATGAAGACAAAACAAAAAATTTCTTTTAAAACATTACTTATTTCGGCCGCAATTATGATTCCGCTAGTTGGTTGTGCATCGGAGAAATCCAGTTCAACACCTGCACCAACCACGGCTGTGAGTGCCGCTGCGACTGCTGCTGCAACCGCTGCTGCAAGTACTACGCCAGATGCTACGAAATACCCGATCGTGATCAAGCATGCTTTTGGCGAGACAACAATTCCAAGCAAACCTAAACGGGTTGCAACTATTCAATGGGCTAACCATGATGTTGTACTTGCGCTAGGCGTTGTACCTGTAGGTTTCTCAGCAGCAAATTACGGCGTTCAAGATAAGAGCGGACTTCTGCCTTGGACAGCTAAAAAACTTAAGGAACTTAACGTAGATAAACCTAACGTTTTCCAAGATACTGATGGACTTAATTTCGAAGCGATTTCGGCATCCAAACCTGATGTTATTCTTGCTGCTTACTCCGGTATTACACAAAAAGACTATGAAACCCTTAGTAAAATCGCTCCAGTTGTCGCTTATGAGAAGAGCCCTTGGGTAACGACATGGCGCGAGCAAGTCCTGTTCAATGCTACAGGCATGGGGATGAAAGCCGAAGGCGAGAAACTGATTAAAGACACCGAAGAGTTAATTAAGAAAAAAGCAAGTGAATACCCGCAGTTGAAAGGTAAAAAAGTTGCATTTACGAACTTCTCAGCTAAGGATTTATCCAAAATTAATATCTATACAGCTGCTGACCCTCGCGGTGCTTTCTTAATCGAGCTTGGCATGGTTTACTCGGAAGGCGTTACGAAAAAAATTACGGACCCTACCGCTTACAACTTAAAATTAAGTTCTGAAAATGCGGATGCACTTAACGATGCGGATATCTTGATCGGATATGGAGACGACGCTTTGCTGCAAGCTGTTAAAGCAGATCCTATTCTTGGCAAAATTCCTGCGGTTCAAAAAGGTGCTGTTGTGCTGATCGGTAACGGTACACCTCTTGCAGCTTCTGGTAACCCTAACCCACTTTCGATTTCTTATACGATTGATGAATACTTGAAATTGATTGCAGCAGCAGTTAAATAAACCCATGAATCGTTCATCGGTTTCAGACAGCACACAACTAAACTCGCATATGCCAAAGCATTTTGTATTAGTACTACTAATCTGTCTAATCTTGCTTGTCGTTTGCGTCATTTCATCCCTGGCCTTTGGTTCTCGAGTGGTAAAATTACAAGATGTACTTGATGGTATATTTCACCCAAATGTCGACTCCTACGGGGCAAGCATAGTTCAAAAACGGTTCTCACGAACCGTTTTTGGTTTGTTTTGTGGGGCAGCACTCGGTGTTTCTGGCGCGCTTATGCAAGCAGTCACGCGTAACCCGATTGCCGATCCGAGTATACTTGGGGTTAACACAGGCGCATCCTTATTTGTCGTTTGTGGCATTGCCTTCTTAAACATATCAACGGCAAATCAATATATATGGTTGGCTCTAGCGGGGGCGGCAATTACTGCAATTTTCGTATTTGGTATTGGCTCCATGGGGCGTGGCGGCGCCACGCCCATTAAGCTTCTCCTGGCCGGGGCTGCCACAAGCGCTGCCCTTTCTTCATTGGTCAGTGCGATCATGGTGCCACGCTCTTATGTCATGGATCAATTCCGATTCTGGTCAGTTGGCAGCGTAGGATCAGCTACTTGGGACGCTGTTGCTACCTTTACCCCATTTCTGATCATCGGCATATTGGTCAGTATAATCTCAGGCCCCGCACTCAATGCGTTAGCGTTGGGAGATGAATTAGCGACCGGGTTAGGCATCCGGACAGGTACATTACGCTTTATTGCAGCCTTCGCAGGGGTTATATTATGCGGTGCAACGACTGCTCTCGCTGGGCCCATTGGCTTTATCGGGCTGATCTCGACTCATGTCATTCGCCTGATCCTTGGTCCCGATTTGCGCTTCGTTATTCCGATGTCAGCCCTTTCAGGGGCCATCATCCTGACTATATCCGATGTGATCGGCCGGCTAGTAGGCAGCCCTGGAGAGCTTGAAGTCGGTGTCGTCACTGCGTTTATTGGAGCTCCTATACTAATCATTCTAGCGATGAAATCGAAAGTGCGTTCATTATGACAAATACATCTATTGCATTTATTATGGCGGGAAGACGCCAAAGACGCCGTCGGTGGATCCTTGTTACTAGCATACTTGCCCTGCTCTCCTTGGCACTTTGTTGTGCCATGCTTTTACTAGGAACTACTTTTTATCCAGTGAAAGATGTCCTACTTGTGCTGATGGGAGAAGAGCTTCAAGGCGTATCCTTTGCGATTAATACCGTACGTTTACCGAGGATGTTAGCCGGTCTTTTTGCCGGGTTTGCTTTCGGCATCGCAGGGAACACCTTTCAGACCATGTTGCGCAACCCGCTAGCCAACCCGAATGTCATCGGCATTACCGCTGGCTCGAGTGCGGCAGCCGTGTTCTGCATACTCATCCTTCATGCGAACAGCACCTTTGTTTCCGTTGCTTCCGTTATTGCGGGACTGGCTACTGTTCTGATCATTTATTTATTGTCCCGTGGAAAAATATTCTCGATTGGCCGATTAATTCTAATCGGCATCGGCATCCAAGCCATGCTGGACTCTGTTATATCCTATCTGCTACTAGTGGGCGCACAGCAAGATATTCCCGCTGCGTTCAGATGGCTGACCGGCAGTCTCAACGGTATCCAACTGTATGAGCTCCCGCCTCTGATTATTACGGTGCTGATCTTCTTGCCTCTCCTTGTCGTGCTCGGCAAACATCTGAGTCTCCTGGAACTTGGTGAACAATCGGCCACTACACTCGGTGTAAACACAGACATGACAAGAATTGCACTTATTCTAAGTGCCGTCTTTCTGGTTGCTCTTGCTACGGCTACAACGGGTCCAATCGCCTTTGTTGCTTTCCTTTCGGGACCGATCGCAAAAAGATTAGTCGGGGTTGGTTTCTCCAACGTCATTCCGGCGGGTCTAGTAGGCGTTTGTTTAGTTTTAGCATCAGACCTCATCGGGCAATTCGCTTTCGAAACCAGATTCCCCGTAGGCATCATTACCGGAATTCTCGGAGCACCGTATCTGATCTTCTTGCTAATCCGAATGAATCGAAAGGGAGATTTATAATGAAGCCGACACACCATTTTCAAGCCGATCAAACTGTTTCGGGCTATGATAACAAAACGATCATCCAAGGCGTCAGTCTAGTTATCCCTAGTAATAAAATAAGCGTGATTATTGGCGCAAATGCCTGTGGGAAGTCTACGCTTCTTAAGACATTATCCAGACTTATTAAGCCGGAATCGGGAAATATTACCCTTGATGGAAAACAAATTGATAAAATTCCGCCTAAACAATTAGCTCGTGTTCTAGGACTACTGCCGCAATCTCCTATTGTACCGGAAGGTATATCCGTTGCCGATCTAGTGGGACGAGGCCGATTCCCGCATCAAGCGTTATTCAGTGGCTGGACGAAGAAAGATTATGAAGCAGTAGCCGAAGCCATGGAAATCATGAAGATTACTGAGCTTGCCAACGCTAATATTGATGAGCTATCCGGAGGGCAAAGACAGCGCGTCTGGATCGCGATGGCTCTGGCGCAACAAACCGACATTTTATTTCTAGATGAGCCAACAACCTTTCTAGATATTACTTATCAGGTTGAGATCCTTGACCTCCTCACCGATCTTAATCGGAAACATGGGACTACCATCGTCATGGTCCTTCATGATATTAATTTGTCGGCGAGGTATGCAGATCATATTTTCGCACTGTATCAAGGTAAGCTTGTCTCTGAGGGAGCACCCTCAGAAGTCATTACCAGCACATTGGTCAAAGATATTTTCGGACTGGATAGCGCGGTAATCGCAGACCCCGTTTCGGGTTCCCCCTTGGTCATACCTAAGGGACGATATCATGTGAATCCAGCTTGATTACTTAACAAAAAAATAAACCCACTCTCGTCAATATACGAACGGGAGTGGGTTTTCCTCATTTCTCAGAACAGAACTAATCCGTATAGTAATTAGGTTCAGCTAGACCCTGAATTTGACTTAGCAGAATTTTCACATCATCACGATTAAAGACGCCGTCTCGATTAACATCCCTATGCCATTCTGAACGACTAGCGATTGCAGCTATATCTTCGATAGTAATCTGATCATCCGCTATAACATCCACTGATTTAAACGTAATGATCTGTCTATCAGGAATCAGGTTATTTAATGTAGGTAGATGAGTCCGTAACGCTCCACGGCCTATATCTACAGCAACTGTCGTTGCATCAGCTTGTATAGGTGTGGAGAGCATGAGTTTAATGGTTCGATAACTCGAATCACTGTAATCAAACCAAGCTTCTGCAACTATTATTTCTTCACCATTTGCATGGATGTGAAAGAGATCTGCTGCCAATGCATATTCCATATCCAACGGGGATGCCACTTTCAACGTAACTTCATTTCCCGCTCTATTGCTAAAAGCTGATTCCACGGATAGATCTGTTAACATCCCTTCTTGCTCATGCAGAGCAATTTCTGCTTGGATTAAATGATCTATTCCAGTCACCAAAGCTTTCTGACTCTCTGTAAGCGCCTCGAATGCAGCACGTGCTGCTTGAATAGCTACACTGTCTGATAGTCTTACAGCGTCCGGATGAGGTAAGTTATCGATAGCTGCTATAACGGGTGCCGCTGCAGTTTGATCCGCCGCTGTGACATGGTAATAAATTTCTAACTCAACAAAACCCGTAAAGGCACTTCCATTATGCATAGTTACCTTGATTTGGTTGGTTGAGATGGGATTAAATTTGACTGTATTCAAGGTGTTTTCCTTGGCAGCCCCCGCCTTATTACTCGTACCAGTGGGATTTACAGGATCTTTAACTTGATTCGGCAGACTGACCCACTCGTTATTCTTCCAATAGTACACATCATAACTAGATGGGAGCTGCACACCTCCCCCGTCGTCAAAGAGATACAAGTTGATTTGATTAAATAGTTTGGACTCACCTAAATCATAAAACAACGAATCCACTGCATTGCCACCGTAGTTCGTCCATCTATCGTGCGCGCCATCTGAATAATCGAACACACCATTGACCGTTCGCTGTCCATCATCTTCACCATGTCCGCAACATGTATACGACGCAGTCACCTGCGGATAACCCGTCATACTCGAATATAAAGCTAGATTGATCCCTTCACTCGAGGGTAATAAGGTAATCGATACCGGATATGCTTCGCTGAGGTTGCCCGCAGCATCTTTGACCCTAACATTGAGGGTCTTCAGTCCTGTGCCTGACGGCAACGTATAAACTTTGAACGAATCATAGGGTTCCCATTCGGACCAAATGTCACTTCCATCTGAGAATTGCATCTCACTGACGTCCGTAGATTGGCTCGTCATTTCTAGCTTAACCACATTTGAATAGGTTGCTTGTACATTCCCTTTAATTTTAGCCTGCACATTTGGTGGTGTTGTATCTATATTTACAATCCCTACCACCGTCTCGGATGTGTTGCCTGCCGTGTCCATGGCATACGCCGAAATCGTTCGATTAGAGGTCAAACTGAAAGGGCCAGCGTATGTCGAACGATTATCTCCCCATAGCTGATATTCTGTTGTCACCGTATCTGGCGGATAGTTAATACTCACAGTTACTTCATGCGTTGGTAGTGTCGTCGATAACGTAATAACGGGCTTCTCGGGAGCTATGGTGTCGATCACTATGTTCTTAATAGCGCCCAGTGCGGGTAGGGTAGTTGTTAGAATGGCAGGTGTGGCATTGGAAGAGTCCGTGATGCTGCCGCCATTTAACGCGAGAGCATTTTCGGCTGACCAGTCCAAATTGGGTGAATTCTCGCCTAATTGCGGTGTGTAAGTAAAGAGGAGTGTATCCGTTCCGCTGCCTGAGGAATATGGAGCTGTTCCTCCGCTATTCAGCGCAATTGATGGGGAACCTTCGACAGTTACTGCCCCGTTAAACTTCACTGAAATTATAATCGTAGTGCCAGCTTTATAGGCACCATCTGGTGTTGCTGATGCCACCGCTATAATCTGCGGTACGACAATCGCATTGGAACTGTGTGGCAGCTTAAGCAGTAAACCAACTACTAAGCATGCAACTAGAATGACTTGCCCTAGATATGTCTTCAACGTATTCACCATGCTTCCCGCCTCAAGTTTATCCAAATTATAACACGAGGGCATGTGGGCGAATAGGTCTTTATTCCTATAGATTTGATTAAGCTACATTACTTCGGACGATCCTCTCCGTATAATTTATTCATATGCTCGATATGAGCCGCACCCCAATCATTCAAAGGTTGAAGAACTTTACTTAAGCCCTTACCGTAATCGGAAATTGAATATTCTACTTTCGGAGGGACTTGATTATACACTTCACGATGCACGATATCGTTATACGCGAGTTCTCTTAACTGTTGGGTAAGCATCTTTTTATTAATATCCGGTATCGCTTTTTGAAGCTCACTGAACCTCATCGTGCCGTTTGAAATGAGCTGAAGCAGAATGACGGGTTTCCATTTTCCTACTAAAATATCTAGCGCAGATTCAAATTTACAATACTCTTTCATATAAAATTACACTTCCCTTTGTTAGGTAACTTTTTATTTACTCTGTTTAGAATTAGTGCCTACTTCCTTAAATGAATACTTGCGTTTATTATACCTGTAGAGTTGTCGAAAAGTAATAAGGAGGCTACACCATTCATGAATATCGCACTATGGATCATTCAAGGTCTTGCAGCATTAGGTTTTGTCTATTCCGGCTGGTTGAAGGCATTTCAATATGAACAGGCGAAGTCTTCTTGGGGTTGGGTAAAAGATGTCTCAAAAGCGTTCGTTGTCGGGATTGGGATCGTTGAACTCATAGGGGCCATTGGACTTATTCTGCCTCAGGCGACGAATATGGCACCGATCCTGACACCAATTGCGGCAACTGGACTTGCGCTAATCGTTCTTCTGGGCGCCTTGTTTCATGTTTCACGCAAGGAATATCGGGAAATTGGCGTGAACGTTGTTTTTTTCGTGTTAGCTGCGTTTATTGCAATCTGTCGGTTTTGATCACGCAGACATATATAGAAAGGGCTGTCCCACCGCCGCATCACATTAAATGTAAAAACTACAGCTAATGTGCTCGAATTTGAGGTATTTTCGTGATTAGATGGAAAACATACAGGTAAATTCCATAGTATTTGAAAAATCGATGCAATTGAAGGAATTTAACTACATGAAATACAGTTAATCCTCCGAATTCGCTAAATTCGTTTCAAATAGATGGAGAAACGCCCATGACGACTACCGACGTCACCCCCAAGAATGAAAATATGTTCTTATTTTCGTATAAAAATCCAGTTAAATTACGGGAAGTCGCTTTACTATGTATGGATCAATGACGAAAAAAGAGGCTGGTTCAATAAGTCTACATAGACTTTTGAAACTGCCTCTTTTCTATCTTCAATTAGTTGCTGATAAGTGTCCACACCCCAGCCTTGCCAGGGATCTCTCCTTTGGTCCACCATTTCGCTTGGTAGGTAAGCCCTGCATAGACGACTTTATCGCCGCCATTGTATGCTTTCACGTTGTTCCACGTCGGCGCGGCGTCTTTGGTAACGACCTTCCAGACATCGGAGGTATCTGGTTGTTCACCTTTCGTCCACCAGCCTGCTGTATATTCGAGGCCACCATAAGTGACTTTGTCACCAGCCAAATAAATCTTCGTCTTATCCCAAGCCGCAGCTTCTCCCGGCCCAGGTATCACTACAGAAGACTTCGTCGTGACTGTCAGCGCAGTGCTTGCTGTGGAGCGATTATTCGCTGCATCCACGGCAATAACCGTGTACACGTACGCGGTAGAGGCCTTCAAGCCACTATCTGCATACGTTCTTGAAGTCGTTGTACTAACCAGCTTTCCATCGCGGTAAACCTCGTATTTGGTCACTCCGATATTGTCACTTGCTGCTGACCAATTTAGTATAGCTGCTGTCTCTGTAACGCCGCTGGCAGCTAATCCCGACGGTCGCGTTGGCGCCTCCGTATCCGGTACTGGGACGACCGCAGGCAGCGTGCTGGCAGATACAGGTGCGCTAGAACCGGAACGATTGCCCTTGTTGTCCACCGCTACCAATGTATACGTAAACGTAGTGTTGGCTGGCAAACCTTTGTCTGTGTATTCGGTTTGCGCTGTAGTACCGATTACGCTGCCGTTCCGGCTAATTTCATACTGCTTAATCCCCGCGGAACCCGTTGATGCCGTCCATTGCATCGTTATGCTGCTCTCCGTATGTGTAGAGCACCAAGCACTTGCTGGGAAGTTCGGCAGCACAAATGGTGGCTCTGGCTCTGGATCAGGTGTCGTCGTGCCGCCACCTTGTGTTAAATCCACATCAATCGCCTGGTAAAAGGCATTGCCCGTGTCACCGATCTCCCACACACCTAGAATGATATAATAACCAGTCCGGTCTGTCGGCACTTGGCATGTATGCGTTACTGTCATATCGGGTTTCCTATTGCCGCCATCCACTGTACAGAAAGGCTTCGATTCTAATTGACTACGGGTAAGCGGCTTATTCGAATCCCAGCCAATCTTCGTTATGTAATACTTCCATTCCTTCGTCACATGATTCGCTGTGAACTTCCAAGTGAATGAGTTTTGGCCACCCTTCATCTCAACTTTCTTCCAGCGATCCGCCGATTGGGCATCCAGTTCCCCATAGCTGCCCGCTCCCGCAATCTGACCGTCAGCTGGCCCTGATGCCGGGAATCCGCCTTTGCCTTCGACGCTTTGCGGTTCATATTGAATAGCGCCGCAGGATTTGTTTGCCCCTTGTTGGCACAACAGTGACCGACTAGCTGGTGATTCCATGTAGCCATGAGCTGAAGCCTTGCCTGAGAAGCCCAATGTAATGGCCAGCCCTACTACTAGGAATCCAAGTAAAACAGCCAGCTTACATGAGCGGGAATCTACGAGTAGTTTCCTCCATACGAATTGTTGCGTGTTGACCATGTCGATTCTCCTCGCATTTTGTAATAGGATTATAGTTTCCAATCTTAACCAGTCGCAATGTGTTTAGCCAGTTTCCAAAGACCTAAGTCATTTTCTCCTCTTGCTAGGATCATCCAAGAACCTCTACGAACAGTTCCATAGCGCAAAAGCATGACACTTGACCCATATTTATCAGTTTTTTGGTAAATAAATTGCCTTTTTATTAGGCTGGAACCATCTAGTGGTGTGCGTCGTTTGAGTCAACTCTCCTATCATTTCGATCTACCTGCTTCTAAGGTCCAAGCATTCTTTATGCCATTGGTCACTCCAGTCCGCCAGGAGCTACATAAAAAGAAAAGAGACCGTCGGCTAGCGACGATCTCTTGCGGCAATTTATTACAGATTACTTCCTGCCCGTCGGGCGTTGACCACCTTGCATATTCCCGCGGTCACCTCCGCCACCTTGAGAACCGAGCGCCTGGAGATTTACAGCCGATGCGTCAATAAGTGCACTTGAATCCTCCTTCTGACCTTCCGTCGTTGCAGGTATTGTCCCGTCAAGCTGACCTTGCATGCTCTCTGCACGAAGGGCTCCCAGCTCTTTCAATTCGGTAATTCCTGCTTCAAATTCCTCATAATCGTAAAATGCTGTGGGATCGTTCTTCACATACTCCGAAATCATCGCACTTAACTGATCAACCTTCTGCTCGAATTTACCATCGGCAAAATAATTCGTGATAATTTCTTGCATATACGCATGATACTTATCAAGATACTCAGGTACTTCAAGCAGCTTCGCCAGCAACGGACGCTCTTCCATGCTCACGCCTGAAACAGGAGTGTCGATTGGGAAGTTTACGACAGCTGACGCACTGCCTGACTGAAAGCCGCCAAACGCAAGATTGTAATCCCAAGGCAGGATGCTGATTTGTCCTTCATTCTCGTAGAGGTAGTAGTTGTGTCCCATATTGGAGACATAGCTGTCTAGATTAACGACGGCGGTATGAGCAGCGAAATACTTGAGTACGGCATCGACGTCAACACTCGCTTCAAGATCTTTGCCTTGGCTGACATTTTTCAATGCTGTAATCAGACGCTGCTGATCGGCCTCATCTGTTTTCGTTTTCGCATTGTCAAAGATAGCAGAATAACTACTAATCTGATCATCTGTATACTGCAGGGAGACACCGTTATTAGCCATGCCCTTCATCCCTCCGCCATTTTGTCGGTCAGGCATGGCTTGCCCAGGATTATTCATATCTGGCATCGTTGGAGCCGCGGATTCACTTTCATTTGAAACAGGAGGCGCGCTACCTTGCTCCCCATTTGCACCATTCGGCGGCTGTCCTCCGCCCATAGCACCGCCACCCATTTCGGATTCAGGCTTATACAGCTCGCCAGCATCATCATAAACACGTTCAAGATAACTACTATCAATATCCTCAACAGCCAGATAAAAGCCCCAAGTCTGGCCATTAAGCGAAATATCAGCGAAAGCAAATAGTGGTGCATCGACACCAATAGCAGACATAATGTCATACGATAGATATTCCTTTAGACTCGTTGCATCGGAGAAATTATTGTTAAGCACGATTTTATCAAGACCCTGCCAAGTTTGCCCCTTCACATACTCATCGAACTTAATCTTGAAACTGTAACGATCTGTCGTCTCATCTCGCACAATGGAAGAGAGACTGGAATTCCCTTTCGGACGAATTCCGACATTTGAGATCGTCGTTCCATTAATCGTAATATCTGCTGGAATATATTCTTCCTCTGCCGCGTTATCCAACATCTCCTGCCATTTCGTTTCATCTACAGAAATCCCGAATGTCATGATTTTACTCTTATCAACCTCCGTCACATATCCAAGGGTTGTCGCTTGCGATTCTTTTGACATAGGGATCGCGCAGCCCGTCAGCATGGAAGTAACGATTATGGTTAACGCAATAATTATAATAAATTTTGCTTTCTTCAACATAAGTCTCATCGCCTTTCATTCTTAGTTTAGAGATACAGTAGCAATGGTGTAACTAATTCATGTCTATATCGTAGACCCCAAACCTTTAATGGAACTTAAATGGCTGCGCAAAAACCCGCATCAACTGATGCGGGTCGGGTTGGTTTCACTTATAACGAGAGGTTAAACTAATAACTAATTCTAACCGTTCGTGTTTGGTCTTCATAGTCCACCTTAGCGCCTAGCACTTCAGAAAGCAGTCTCACTGGGATAATCGTAGAATCATTGTCTAGAATAGCTGGCGAATCCGTCGCGACTTCCACACCATTTAGCGCATAGGCACTTTTGGTCGTAAAGAGGGTGATCGTTCTGCCTTGTTTCGTGTATATCGCTGCCTTCTGTTTATCGTCCCATTCGACGGATGCCCCGAGTGCTCCTGCCAAATCTCTTATCCAAAGGTACGAGCTGCCTTCTTTAATGATAGGCCTTTGCTTCATAGGTACCTTAACGTCATCCAAGATGAATGTATTATCGGATAGTCCAAAAGAAACCACATGTTGTAACTTGCCAGTCTCGCTCATTTTCTTCAAATACGCCGTAGAATCGCTATGTAATATACTTTTCCCTACAGAAGCAATAGGCTCCGTCCGAAAACTCCACTTCTTCTCATACACCTTCGGTTGATTATCTTCAATAACGGACAATTTAACGTATGCTGTGTAGACTGTATCCGGGGAGAGTGGCTTGGTTGGAATCAACATCACCTCGGTCTGCAAATGATCATCATCTTTGGGTGTATTCACCAATAGGTCAATCTCTTTACCTGTACTATCCGTCAGCTTGGATTCTACTAACTTGACATCTCTAACAAATCTTCCTGATAGCTGTGCCATGATGGGATAGCCCACAGGGTATTTCGTACCGGTGTGGTTCCGTATCGGGTCAGGCGTCTCATGACCATCGAAATCTATTGGAACATAGGGATCGCCAGGAGCCGGAGACACGACTAAGCGTGAGTTCCATTCATTCGTTAATCCGAATTCAATCACCGTATAATCACCTTGCTTATCAAGACCTATTTCGACGGCATCGAGGGTTAAGAACGGCGTACGGTGATAGGGAGCATCGAAAAGTCCGTCAATAGCTTGTGTAATCGTGGTTTGTGAATTCCCATTGTACGATACGTCTTCTGAGAAATTTCCTGCATACGACGCATACATCCCCCGGTCATACAGCTTACTTCCGATATAGCCGGGGAGCTTACTATTTTCTTCGTGCATGGATACCCCAGATTCACTGACCTTATTCATTTCTAGATATTGCGCATGCAGCTTGGCCGCGTACGTCAGGTTCTTATTGAAAGTAAGGGGATTGAGCCCATGCATAACCCTGTAATCGTTAATCGCCTTAATGCCTTCTACTTGCTGAGCTGTAGGTGTTGCTGGAAGATCAGAGATGGCTTTGTCGTCAACGCGAAATGTCCAACTCTTCTCAATCGGCATGTAACCACCCTCTTTTAGCTCCATTACAATATGAACGGTATGCTCTCCCGCTTTCAAATCGGCCGTTGGCGTATACGACAGGACCATTCTACCGATGTCCCACTGCGCATCTACTTTGACTTGGTCGATTTTCATCGTATAACTTTTGAACTCGGGTGTAATATCGCTGTTGACAAATTCAAATACAATCGTTGGTTTCATCAGTCCTACTTTTCCTTGTGGATACCAATAAGAAGAATAAGACGCTGCTTCCACTTGTGGCTGTGCGATAAACAACCCTGAAACTACGATTAAGAGACCGAGCAGTACTTTCAAAAACTTATTTATCATAGATGCGTTCCCCCTGCTTACTAAATCTACCAATTATTAACATTCTATGCTTTTCGACTAGTTTCCTGCATTTTTCAATTTTAAAAAAAGGCAGCTATATCACAGTCCATGTGAGATATCTACCTTTTGGCACACTTTATGAAGATCTAATATTGTCCTTTAATTACAAAAAACGAACCTCGAATCGTTCCAGCTAATTTCGATTTCTGCCTAGCAAACTTGAACTTCGGTTCTAATTCCTTCGGAATCTCCATTCCCTCCGAAAGCTTGAATCCAACGGCCCGCTTCTTCGGATCGTCCACCGTATACATCACATTAACGCTAAGACCATCCTCATAGAAGACATAGGTAAACTGGATGTTTTCTACCTGAAAGCGCGACGTTTCTAACGGTTTGGCTGCAAAAGCAAGATCACGTTCTTTCAAGATAAGGTTCACATAATCAAGATTTTCCTGGCTTTCGCTAGCAGGTACAACCGTAAATTGATGATTGTATTTGTTCATAAAATAACGGGCTTCATTCGCACGTAAACCAGCAAGCGCGTCTACGACAGGTGAAGATTCTAAGCCTACCGTAGATACATTTTTGAAATCAACGATATACGACATGTGTATCCCTCGTTTTCTATCCCTATTTCCTATTATTATACCAAAAATGAATTCAATATAAACGTTTACGTTAGGGAATCATTCACTCACATCAACGTCAGAACAACTTGTTCCCCAGATCGAGTAATGCGATAAGTGCCCGCCTGCATGTCAACGCCATAATGTTTTCGCAACAATCGTTGACCGTCGGCATCGCCTTCTATCACAACCAAATAATCGTAACCGCTCAATAGGTTATCCATATTGTCCTCATAGAAGAGACAGATCCCATCCACGTTCGAGGCATACAAGTAATACTTCCCGATATATTGCATGTAATAGTTGGTCACTTGCTCATTCGTGTCCGAAGCATAGAGCAGATACTTGCTCGTATCCACCTGGCCATTGGCATACCACTGATCGCCAGTAACCTTCTCGACTTTGTATGGAAGCGCCGTTTGGTAGCTGCTAGCAATCGTTAAGATACCGTTATATTCCGATAACAACAAGATGACGGCAAAAACCGTGCAAGCCCAAATACCATTCTGATAAAACCCTTTGGTTCTTATACTCTTGAACGCGCGAGAGTCCGACATCTCACCTATTTTATAATGAAACGAACGTTCTATATCAACTGCCGTACATAGAACAAGACCGCCAACGAAGAGGACCACAATACTCGATGCGTAACGCTCAAACCCAGCTAGCCAAATGGCCTCATCGAGTGGCATCGAGTAGACGTACAACCCTAGAATTCCTGCATAGTACAACAACAGCACAATATCCAGGGCAATAAGCACTTTCCACAAGTTCCATTTCTTCTTGAGCACCACTGCTGCAAAGAGGCAGGCCAGCATGGCTGCGAGTTGGAAGACGACAATTCCCATCGCCGGCCGTGTTGCCAGATCTATACTCGACCTCAGGAACAATGAAATAATCTCTTGCATTTGTTCCGGTGTTTTGCCGCCACTTGCACCTTGAAGTCCAGAAGAAGCAAATTTGTTCGTTACTCCCTGGAAGACCGTCGCCATGCGCAAGCTCCAGCCGAAATAGGGCAGCAGTGCACCGCAGATCGTTCCGGCAACGAGAAGTGAATACGTCCAGCCAAGCTTGCTCCTATACGTCACGGTTACATAAATGAGATACATGAATCCAATCGCGGCAAAGAGGATACCCGTGCTCTTCACGATCGTCAACAGTCCTGCAATCGGGAGAATAACCATACATGCATTCTTCAAATCGTGCCGATACCGATAGAGAACCGCAAAGATGGCTAGCGTATAAATCGGAAGTAAAAAGTCCACCAATAGATTGGTAATACGGATGGTTATATTAAAGAAAGACAACATGGAAAGTCCCGCTCCAAGAAATGCGTATAGCATAAAGCGCCTTTTCTCCGTAACGATCCCGAACATAGCGTAAAAGCAGGAAAAGATAAGCAATCCTTGCGCAAATAACATAATCGGTTGGGAATGTCCTGCAAAACGACAGACATAATACAGAAAAGAAGAAGTACCCAGCGGATAATTCTTAAAATCAATGAGTGTGGAAGCCGCTGTTGGAAAAGCATCCGTGCTTAACATCACCTTCAGAACGATAGCCCAATGGGAGAAATTATCATAATGCGTCAAGGGATTCCTGAACAGCAGGAGCAAGAAAATGATTGTTACGGCTATAAAAGAAGCCTGAAACATCGAAAATGATAAGCGAAACGAAACCTCTTGACGCAGCCATAGCATAACAATCCATATAAACGCTAGATGCCCTATTATTAGAACGGCAAGGCTAACCGCAAAGAGTTGACCTGCCAAACCGCCAAAGAAGACAAGGCAGGCGATCGACGAGAACGTGAATAACGGGACGAACTCCCATTGTAGTGAAAGCGTTTTGCGAACCCCTAACATATATCCCAGACAAGAGATGATCAAAAGTATCCCCGTCACAAGTTGTATCAACACCGACATCTCTATCTCTCCTAATGCACTAAGCGGAACTTTCGGCAGGCATGGATCTTAAATCGACTAACATCTTGTCGACAAAACCACGCCGCGTAATATCTTCGATATTCTCGACCTTGAGAAGCATGTCTTGCTGATTGGCCGTCATCTTCCCCGTATACAACAACACGACTTCCAGATTGCTCTCCGTATAAAAGGTAAGGACATCCCCTGCCGAAATTTCCCCCCGGAAGTCTTTTGCAGAAAAGAATAAGTAATTAAAGCTGCGCAGCGTACACGCAACCCCGTTGGTAAACCTAATGTCTCTGTCGAGTGGAATCCTCGGCATTTTCCGCTTGTCCGCCGACGGCCCCACAACGCGTCGCTGCACATTGCGAACCATATCATCATAAGCCGTATCCCACAGATTCATCTGCTCGGGCAAGGAATGCTTGCGGTCATAAATGATTTGCATGTAGAGCCGCTTGTCCGTCTCGCTGACTGGCTTGACCGATGCCGCGTAACGCCAGCCCTCTCCATCCTTTTTCACATAGACGATGACGGCATCAAGATTCGCCTCGTAGCGCTCCGTCTTTACTACCATAGAGATCGTTGTCTGTGGAGGCAAATACACAGGATGAACCATATACAGGGCTATCCCCTGTTCGGACACGTCAACGGTCTGAGCCTGGTACTGCATGTTGCTAGCTTTGTCGTGAATGATTACTTGCTCTTGCGCCCGAATACGCTCGGATTCTCGATACACACTGCGGCCGATCATGAAAAAAATAGCGTAGCCAATCGCAATTAAATTGTGAATGAGCCAGAATACAATAATACTCCCGTAGAAGAGCGCCAGGCCGTATTTCCCATAGACGAATCGGAAGATCGCCGCCACCGAAAGTACAAATAGGACGATATGCGGTAGCGCGTACAACAAGGAGGTTAGCCATCCTCGAGCAGCGCCTTTCTTTTTGTTCGTAACTTTGAACTTCTTTTCGTGAATATACAAAGTCTCAAGTATAACTGGCACGATTAAGTAAGGCATGAAGATCGTATCAATAATCTGACTCCAACGCTGATTCCGAATATTTCCCGATAAATATCGCATAGCCATGCTGTAGAAGAAATACGATGGCAACCAGAACACCAGCACTTGCCAAAAATCGGAGTTGACGATTTGGAAACCGAACAGTGCGAATAAAATAGGGGCTAGTAGGAAGATTAGCCGGTTGAAGAAGGACCACCAGTATAGAAATGTGCTCAAATAAGTAATTCTTGTCCAGAAGCCTAGCTTCTCGGAAAAGATAGCGCGGGTATTCTGCAAGCTTTGGATAATGCCTCTTGCCCAACGAATACGCTGCTTAATCATGCTCGGGACGGTCGTCGTCGTTAACCCTGCGGCCTGAACTTCCTGGGTTGCATAGGTGATATAGCCCGCTTGTTGCAAGCGAATACTCGTCTCGAAATCCTCCGTGATCGTATTCAGAGGGAAACCACCGATCTCTTCCATCGCTTTGCGGGAAATAATTGTGTTGCTCCCGGTATACGCCACCGCGTTGGAGCTATTGCGCAGTATGTTGACCTCTCTCGAGAAGAAATCTTGTTCGTTAGGAATCTGCTGTTCCGCAAAGAGATTAAATTGGAATAAATCCGGGTTGTAAAAGCTCTGTGGCGTTTGCACTAGACCCAGTTTTTTTCTACTTCTGCTGAGCGTCCCATCGTCAGTAAACTCGGGAAGGTGGAAATACGGTACCGTCTTCATTAGAAACGTATGCTGAGGGATCATGTCAGCGTCAAAAGTTGCAATAAGTGGCGAAGACGTCTTACTTAGCGCATTATTCAAGTTACCTGACTTAGCATCCTTGTTCCCCGGAAAGCCCAGATACCCCACGTCAAATTGCCTGGCCAACTCCTCAACCTCGGCCCGACCTCCGTCGTCGCACAAGTAAATGTGCACTTTCGTTTTGTCCGGATAATCCATAAACGTACAGGCATTGACGGTTTTATATAACAAATCAACAGGCTCATTGTGTGTGGCAATGAACACGTCTACATGCGGAAATTCTTCCGGTGGAACAGTAGGAAGTTCCAGCTCCATACGTTTCTTCTGCATTTTCTGAAGAAATAATTCAAAGGTGGTGAGCACGGTTACAGTCTCCGCCACAAACAGAAGTATGCCGAATATGATGCTTACCAAACCTTGATCCCATGGCAATGTAAATATCATCCGCCATAACAAATAGATGCTCATTAAGATCATCGTAATGATGAATATAACTTGTTGCTGTTTCTCGTTTTGCACGAAGCTGCTACCTCCCCGCTACGAATACCCACCGCCGTTGCACCTGATAACTCAGCAGGAACAGCAAGGCATCACAGATGAGTTTCGCTATTTTCTCACTCATATAGAATGTCGTATGGAAAACATAAACACCGGTGCTCGAAAGCACGATTACAGCTGCGCACAGCGTTAAATAGCGCCATAAGCTGCCTCCGCTATTCTCCTTACGGAATACGACGTGCCTATTCAGTAGATAGTTAACCATAATGGAAACGATCCTAGCTGTAACCGTCGCAATGACAATTCTTATAAAATCCTGTTGCGAGAGCAGAGGCCTCAATACATCAAGCAATAGCCAAGCGATCCCTAAATCGACCACGGAGCTGGCAATCGAAGAGAAAATAAATTGAAGGAAGTTCGATAACATAACCGACATCACCCTGATACTATCCCGAATTGCCTTAAAATGAGTCCCAGCATTCCCATTCTCATAGATGGTCTGGATAGGTACGGTAACGATCGGTATGCCTGATCGCATAGAGGAGATGAGCATCTGCAATTCATACTCGAAACGCGAGCCCTTCACCCTCTGCATGAACGCAAGCAATTGCGGTCCAAAGGCACGAAGCCCCGTCTGTGTATCCGATAAACGCTTGCCGTACAGCATCGAGAACATAATGGATGTCATCCGGTTCCCGAACAAAGACTTTGGTGGGATTCCTCCCCCGCTAAAGTTTCTAACGCCGAGAACCAGTGCCTCAGGATGGCGTTGTGCTTCTTCTGCAAGCCGAAATACGTCCTCTGCAGCGTGCTGCCCATCCGAATCCGCTGTTATCACACTGGCAACCTCTGCAAATCGCCTTTCTATATGCTGGAAACCTGTCTTAAGCGCAGCACCTTTCCCACAGTTATTTATATGTCGGAGTACAACACAGCCTTGCTCGTCGAGTTCTCGAAAGATAGACTGATATTCTTCGCCAGAGCCATCATCCACGATAACAATATGCATAAATCCGTAGGATTGTAATTGCCGCACATAGACTAACAGCCTCTCATCCGGTTCAAGCGATGGAATAAGGATTATTGTTTCGCCCGTCCACTTCCCCATAATTATCCCCGCCATCTTATGTATCTTTTAAAATACATGCTTATATAGTTCTTTATACTTATATTTTATTATAATATCTTAAAATTTGACAATTTAATAGGTATTTGTACCCATTGAATACAAATAAACTCAATCCCGACTGGGACTGAGTCATCTTTGTGTGCTTAACAACTTTTACTTCTGAGAATCAAGAATAAACATAGAGGCATCTTGCCCCATGAAAATTTGGCTCCCCTGATAGAACGTTTTCGATTGGATATGCCTGAAACCTATTTTCGCCATCATGTTAGTTAGCTCTTGTTGATCAAACCCGTTATGAACCCATTCGGAAACTACTTTTTCATTCCTATCAAAATCCACGATGATCACATGTCCTCCTTCATTGAGAACATCAAATAATCTGGATAAAACCAATTCGACATCCGGGATATGGAGGAGAACCTGAGCCATGAATATATAATCCACATGCGGATCAGATAGACCTTCTTTTTCAAAATCAAAACATAACGTATCTGCATGCTGAATATCGAGATGGGCAATTTTCTGCTGGAGCTGATTCATCATGTTCGGTGAAGTATCTAGAAAAAGCATCGACTTAAACTCGTTTAACAAATTCATGCCAACAAGACCGGTTCCGCACCCGAAATCGATTGCATGCTTCCCCTTAGCATCAACGACATACTCACGAATCGCATCCGATGATACCTTAGCAATTTCAATTCTTTCCGGCGTGTCATATACATTCGCTATCATGTCAAATTTATCTGTATTTCCCATATGATCTCTCCTATCCAATCTTTAGATGACTCTCTCTATTGTTAATATCAGACAGTTTTATTACACACAAAAAAACCTCTGACGACAAATCAGAGGTTCTATCTTTCATTCTAAATATTAATTAGTAAATCAGCCACTAGATCAAAATCCACAATGTGTGGGATACGCTCTAACGTCATTAATTCTTTAATCATTTCCAATTTAATCGCTACATCTAAATCAACAAATTCTTCCCCATCCGCAACTATTAGTTCATAAGGGACATTAAGAATTTTGTATTCGGTACCAGCATTTTCCCATTTGACCAATCTCTTTAGTGAAATTTCTTCAGCCATATCTGATGCCCTCCCGAGAATCATACTCATTCTTTCTTCATCCCTTTCCACATATAGTTTTCACCTATTATCACCAATAATAAACCCTTACCTATATATATTCAACCATTTTTAAATAGTTCCTCCATCTTTGCAAACACATCAGAATACCTTGAATTATCGTATAATCTGCATTCCATTGGTTCAGGAGCTCTATCTTCATCATCATTTATCACCGTTATTAGCTTTACCTGTTGCTTACCTTTTCCCCTATAAATAAATGAAAGCGAAAATTTATAGTCTTCCGGATCTTTAATTTCAAAGAATGTGTAAGACAATTGTGGGTAACCTTTCCATTGTGCTTTTAAAACTGAGTCCGTGGATTTAATCTTCTCAATTATTTTTATGTATGAGGAATCCTCATTAGAGCCCATTCTTTGTAGAACTCTTTCAACAGAATGAAAAGAGATCTTCACAATTTTCTGTTTATACAAATCAACTGATGGAATTGATAAAACAATCTTATTCTTAAGCAGTAGAACTTCATCTTTATGAACTGACTCTATTGTATGTAGATCAAATCCATACTTTTGAGCTCTTAAACTCGTTTGTGTCCACTCTCTAGCAATATTACTAATTTCATCAATCTGAGTATTTTCAAACTTATTTATATCATGGATATCAATATTCTGCTCATCTTTAAATGACACGCTAAATGAAAAATAGCTCATAAAAACTCCTCACCTCAATTCTACATACCCTTCTTGTGCAACTCACCCGAAGGTCGCGCCCATCTGCGGTATTTCCGGTAGCCTCGCCGAACTAAGTGCAGCAAGAATTCCGGAACGGGTAGTCTACGCAGCCATGGGAAATAGAAACGATCATACGCACGCTTCAAATCGTCCCACATCGAGCAATTGTCTTCTTTCAAGAAGTCCGATACGTCAACGACTAAGCCCCGACCTTTGTGCTGCATCACATTCTTGCCATGTACATCATGCGGCGTCAGTCCTCGGCTAACCGCGTACTTCAGCGCTTCATCGATATCGTTCAGCACCTGACGCTTGATCGGGATGCCGCGTAGCAAACTTTGATATAACGTGACGCCCGTTAAACGGCGCAGCACAAGATAAGTATCCCCCGCATGCAGGCACTCGGAATAAGCTGGGTGCTTGCCCAGCCGTCGATAAATTTCCTTCTCATCCTCTATGCCCGGCCGCCCTGGCGCGTACACTTTTACCACCATATCGGGATAACTTGGATGCATCAGCACAGCCGCATAATTACCTGCTCCGACAAGCTGCCACGGCTTAGGGACACTATATACAACGATCGGGTCATAAGGCCGCTCACTGGCAATCTGCAAATTCGGAAGCAATTCTGCTTCAATGATTTCAATCCAGCGCTTCTGCACGCCATGTCACCCCAAACTGTTATTTTGTGGTATTATACAAAAATATGAAGCAATATGCTAGAACAAGATTACCCATCCCTATCGTCAACGTCCGATCAGCCCATATAGTACAAGCTTATACAATTCACCGGCCTTCGACTTATATTCGGAAGCAGTCCCCCATTGGCTCTGCATGCTGCCCACAGCTTGTAGAAACACCAGTATCGTCTCTGTAGAAATGGAAGCATCAATTGCCCCTTCCTCCCTACCGCTTTCAATGAATGCACCTAGAATATCCATCCGAATCTCACCCGTGCTTTTGCTAAATAATTCAACAAATACCTGATCGTCTATCGCTTCTGTAGAGAAATAGTCCTCCATCAATTTATTCGGCATCTGAGCACAAAGCGCCACAGCTTGCATCAACTTCTCTTTGAATCCAATCCCCTCTAATCAGAGGAGCCTACCTATGAAAATATTAATATTTGGCCGCGGCGTCATTTCTGCACAGTATGGATGGGCCTTTGAAAAAGCGGGGGCGTAGCAGTGAAAGAACGATGGCCCATTCAGATGCGCGAAGAGCTTACCCGTGATCATAATTATGATCTCATCGTGCTCAGTGTCAATCATAATCAGTTTGAAGAGGTTGCGAAAGTGATTAGCCCTCACGTAGGTAAGGCAACCATCCTCCTATTCAATAATGTTTGGGAGGATTTGTCCACTTTCGTTCGCACACTTCCCTAACGATGTTCTGGCTAAGACTCGTAAGCTCGGCGTACCGCTCCCGCAGCTTGAGGCGTTGGTGAAGTATTTTAGATAAACAATCTGAATACAGCAAGAAACGCCGTTCTGAGGGGGAACGGCGTTTCTCATTTATGGGTAAATGTTGATCCTCTACCTTTTATTTTTTCAAAGCACGATCATACGCCTTCTTGTAAATGTCCACCATTTTATCAACGCCTAGTGCTTTCATGTCACTCACATATTTCGGCCATTCATCCAGACTGCGTTCACCAACGATGAATTTAGAAATATTCTCATCGCGTTTCTTCATAATTGTATCCCCAGAGAGGGAGAGGGTTTCCATCTCCGTGCTTGTAAACGCCGGACGCGGCTGCTGCAGACTATCATATTTCGGCGCTTCTTGATAAGCCTTCTGGAGCTCAGGCGAAGACAGAGAAAGATGAGCATCATAATCGAACCACGCATAGGTACCGTCCGTAGAAATACCGGTCTTCTTTCTCATGTCCGCTACATCCGCATATTTCTCAATAAACTGCTTCTTGCCATTTTCCGTTTTGTAAGTGACGCCTTCTTTCCCCCAGCTGGCCAGCGTTTTACCTTCCTCGCTATAGAAGAAATCCATGAACTTCATAATCTCTTTGATTTTTTTCGAAGATGTTGCGATCATAAAGCCTTCATCCAAATATTGCGTAAACGCATTTTTGGCAGGCGCACCTGCAAATCCAGTCGGCGCTCCCATGAAAGCCAGATTGAATTCTGGTTTATCCTTGCGCAATGCCGAATTGAAGAAGTCAATTCGCCCGATGTAATCAATGGTGACGAACCCTCGCTCCGTAGACATGAGGTCCTGCCACAGCTTCGTATCTGCCGACAAGAAATCAGGCGGTATCAGGCCTTCTTTATAAAATTTATTCAAATATGTAATCATTTTCTTGTAGTTGTCTTCCAGTGGACCGTAGCGCCATTCTTTCTTATCAAAATCATAATAAACATCCGACCCGGTACCGAAGGCTGGAGCAAAATTCAAGAGACGCTGCAAGCCGTTTCGGAAAGAAAGCGGATAGCTCTTCGGATAAGCCTCTTTTACTTTCTTGAGAGCCTCGTACAATTCATCCCATGTTTTTGGCTCAGAAATCCCCAGCTTTTTAAAAACATCTTCCCGATACATCCAGATCATGCGATTCGTTTCACCGATTCCCGCATTCGGGAACATATACATTTTGCCATCTGACGAAATCGTATTTTGTGTATCAACGGGGTACTTCTCCATCCACTTCTTCAAGTTCGGCATCTCGTTCACATAGTCCAAAATATTGACCAGGGCACCTTGCTGTCCATACTTGTCCGCTAGCTTTTTATCCTGCGTCATCATCATATCCGGCAAATTGCCGGAGGCAATCGTCACACTTAGCGCGTCATCCAGCTTCCCAGACGGCAGCTGCACATTCAGGGAGACGCCTGTTTTCTCTTCGATTAATTTCCAGGAAATATTATCTTTATTGTACGGCCAGCTTGGATTCGAATAATTGAGCACGTTAAAGGTTTGTTTGACCACTTGCGCAGGAGCTGAAGCTGTTGTCCCTGTACTGGCAGAAGGCGCTGCCGTCGATGTCTCGTTCGTGCTCGTCGAACACCCGGCGATTGCCGTCATAGATAGTCCCAAAGCTAAACATATTGACAACCCTTTTACTGTTTTATTCATAGAACCCATCTCCCTTTTCATTTGTTTAGACCCACAGCCTTGTTATTACTGAATATGAACTAACCTTTCACCGAACCGATCATCACCCCCTTGACGAAGTATTTTTGCAGAAACGGATACACAAGGAGGATCGGTACGGTGGAAACAAGGATCGTTGTAAATTTCAAGGCATCATCAACGACCAAATTATCGCCGCCTACGCTGGATACATTAGCTGAGTTGATCTGCCCCTGCAAGACGATATTGCGTAGAACAACTTGCAGGGGGAACATATCCTGATTGCGCAGGTAGAGTAATGCCGAGTAAAAGTTATTCCAAATACCAACAGCATAGAAAAGTCCGATGGTGGCAAGCACCGCTTTGGAAAGCGGCAGCACGAGCCGAAAGAAAATGCCGATATCGGTCAATCCGTCCATTTTACCCGATTCCTCCAACTCTTTGGGCATTGCGGAGAAAAAAGTTCGCATCACGATGAGGTTCCACGTACTGACGGCCGTTGGCAATACCATGGACCATAGGCTGTCTACCAAACCGTAGCTTTTGACGACCAAGAAGGTCGGAATCATACCACCGCTGAAAAACATCGTAAATACGATTAGCAGTGTAAACAGCTTGTGATGCGGCAGCTCCTTCTTGGAGATCGCGAACGCACCCATGGCTGTCATAATTAGCGAGACTAAGGTCCCGACAAGTACATATCGAATGGTATTGATATAGGCGGAGGAAATACGCGGATCGTTCAATACAATTTTATACATTTCCACGTTGAATCCTTTTGGCCACAGCGTAATCTCGCCTTTCAAAATGTGCGTACTATCGCTGAACGAGACGGCCATCATATAAACAAAGGGGTACAGCGTTGCAGCAACGACCCCAAACAGTATAAGGATGATCAGTAGGTCAGCCACGCCAAATTTCGTTTTCATCAAGCCTACCTCCTTTCTACCACAAGCTGGTCTCGCCGACTCTACGGCTAATCCAGTTGGCCGAGTATATAAACACTAAACTGACAATCCCTGTAAAGAAATCAATGGCTGTCGCATAGCTGTAATTGCCCTGACCGATCCCTGTCCGGTACACATACGTGCTGATAATATCAGCGGTCTCATAGATGGCGGGATTATAAAGAAGAAACACTTTTTCGAAACCGATGTCGAGGACGTGCCCAACATTCAGAATAAAGACGATGACGATAGCCGGCGCAATGCCCGGGAGTGTGACATTCGCTATTTTCCTCCACCTACTCGCGCCATCCATTTCCGCCGCCTCATACAGCTGTGGATCAATCGATGTCAAGGCTGCTAGATAGATGATGGTCTCCCAGCCGACATGCTGCCAGATTTCCGAAATCACATACACCGAACGGAACATCCCGGGCATCACCATGAAGTTAATCGGCTCAAAGCCGAAAACTTGAATCAGGTGGTTGACGATCCCACTGGAAGGCGAAAGAAACATGAGCACCATGCTCGCCGCCACAACATTAGAGATAAAATGTGGCAAATAACTGACCGTCTGTACAAATCGTTTGAAGAACGCGTGCCTCGCTTCATTCAGGAGCAGCGCCAGTAGAATCGGTGCAAGAAAGCCAAAGATTAGCCTGTAGATCCCGAGCATAAACGTGTTGTAGATGAGCTTAAAGAAGTCGGGATTTTCCCAGAACAGCTTATAATACTTGAATCCGACCCATTCACTTGCCCAGACACCCTTGAATAAATTGTAATTTTTTAAAGAAATGACTAGGCCGAACATAGGAACGTACTTAAAGAGTAAATAAAACAGCAAGGTAGGCAGGAAGAGAAGAAATAAGTATTTCCCTCGTTTCCACTGCTTCAGATAGGTACTTCTTTTCGACCGGAGATTCGCTTGCGAAACAGACGTCTGTGTCGTGGCGGCCGATGGGTTCGTACGCAATAGTCATCTCTCCTTTTTCTCAATGTGGGTTGCCCCTCAGTTATCAAGGCTCTGTATCGACATGCCCATCGTATCGGAAAAACCCCATGCCGACTATCCACTTCCTCATCGACTCATTCGCAAATTTCTCAAAATCGAGAATAATAATAAGAATCATAAAAATTCATATAAGGAATTGTAAATTTTTTTCTCACACCCTGAATTTCACCATGCTATAATTTCCACATACTACAGGCCAGCGAAAGGAGATGACCATGCAAACCACCTATGTCCCTAGAAAAAGATACAGCAGTTCCTTGTTCTACCGACTATTGATCAGTTTCATTATCATCATCTTGCTGCTCGTATCCTTTAATGTGGCCTCCTTTACCTTCTTTCGAAGCAGCATTCGCGATGAGATTATTAAGAACAGCTCCATGAATCTCGAGACGACCGTGGCCAGCTATGAAAAGAACATTTCGTTAATTAAAAGCCTGATGGTCAGCTTATACTTCAACACCCATACCGAAGCGCTCAAAAATAATCCGGAGAAGCTCGACTTTATTATTTCAAGCCAGGTTCAGCGCGAGTTGCAAAATGTGTTAGCGAATAATCAACTTTCTTTATATAACATCATCTATTACTTTCCGAACCGTGACTTTGTTATCGATAAAGATGGATCCCGAGATGCACAAATGATGTTCAGCAAATTTTATACGTCCACCGCGTATCCAGGACAATTCTGGTCAACGGAAACGGGAAAATCTTCGCTCTCCTTCCGGATGTACCCTTCTGCGGAATTTCAAGAACGTACAAGCTTCTCTACTAGAAGTTTTGGGAAATTTAATCCCGTTCTGTTTAAAAGCGCCGCAACAGACGGCTTCGCTATCATAGCCTTGCTCGACAGTGATCAAATGTTTGAGGACTTCAGCCACATTCAAGCAGATTCCGGCTTCTACATTCTGGATGACGCCGGGAGCACAACGTACGCCGTATCCAGTCGGAAGGATCCACTGCAATTAAAGCCGCATACGGGCAGTTCCGGTTATTATTTGGAAGGTACTAACTATTACTTCTACAAGCAAGGGACAGTGACCGGGAACACCTACGTGCTGATCGTCCCTTTCGCTACGATTTCCGAACAATTCTTCAAGTTGAATGTGTTTATGGTTGGGCTGATATTGCTCTCCATTATCATCGGTGTTGCTATTTCAATTCTCTTTGCCAAACGGTTTAACAACCCGCTCACCACCATCATCAGTTCCATTCAACAGATGGATCGTCACCAAAGTGCTCCTTTTGTAAGTCCAATTCGCGAGTTCAATGTCATTAGCCAGAAGCTGCATGATTTATTTCTGACCAATGAAACGATTAACCGGGACTTACTAAGTAAAAATTCCCTGCTCAAGCATTACGCTTACTTAAATAAGGTAAAAATGATTCACACCGATATTGAGGACGCCAAAATATCCATTGATTCCGATAAACCCTATGTCATCGTCCTATACCAGCTCATGTACATTGACAACCAGTTAGCCGCCATGGACATGGATCCTAATCGCGCCTCGTATTACATCAAGGAATTCGTTCAATCGCAGTTTATTCAGGCCTATAAGGATGCCTTGACCTTCCAAATTGAGAAGGATCAAATTCTGACGATTATTTTTACGAATGATTCCGAGCTTTCCATATTAGACAATCTACTGCTTGATATTAAAAAAATATTTGAGCTGGATGCTTCCTATTGTTCCGTCACCATTGCCGTGAGTCCTGTCCATGACAATGCGTTTATTTTCAACGAAGCTTTTGAAAACACACTGCTGTTAGCCAAACAAAGGAAGCTGGGGGAAGGTGTCCAAATCATTCGGGAAAAAGAGATTCTCCCCCCAGATCTCTGGTTCTCATCAGCTAATATGAAAGAATTTACGGCAAATTTGACTTCCGGTAACCCTACAATCACTATTCCTATCGTTTCAAAAACGTTAGATCTCGCAGTCAAACGGGGCGCTTCCTACGCGCAAATTCTTGATCTTGCGAAAGAAATCGTCAACTTGATTATTAAAACGCTCTATTCCAGCCATAATCCGATCTCCTTGCTAGATAAGAGGAGCCCGGCGGATATTCTCAAGAATTGCCGCACACTTGAACAATTCCAGCAGTTTTTTAAGGAAATCCTGATACAGTCAGCCTCCGATATTCGTCAGAAGAAAGAAGCGACCGACCACATTACCAGTTTCGTAACGAACTACGTCAATGAGCATTTCGGCAGCGATCTATCGCTGGACTTATTAGCAGATAAACTCAACATTACAGGCGCTTATTTGTCGACATATTTTAAAGAAAAGACAGAAATCAACTTCAGCGATTACGTCAATACGGTGCGCATGAATAAAGCCATGGAGTTGCTGGAGAAGACGGATCTCAAAATTCAGGACGTCTCTACGCTTGTCGGCTATTACACGATTGCCTCCTTCAACCGCATGTTCAAAAAGCATACTGGCCTTACGCCGAGCGAGTTCAGGCGAGCTCGGTTCCACTAAAAAAGGACGATCCCAACCGAATCGCTTCGGAGGATCGTCCTTTGGACTGTTAAGCTGTCTTGTGCGCAGCTATCGCTAATTGGTCATCGCGCTGTAATGTGCTGCCAGCTGGGTAGGCGTCAGCTCATAATCGTACACGGCAACTTTGCCGATTGCCCCTTGAAAGTACGATGCGAGATCCCGCGTGGCGATCCGCATTGGAGCCGTGCCGTTGCCAGGTATGATACTGTAGTCAGACAGCTTGTCTTGATCACGTAGGACACCGTTCTTGAACAGCTTGGTGTAACCTGTTGTGTATGTGGCGTTCGTATTTACGGTATTAATCACCAACGTGTAGTGAATCCATTGACCGGCGGTCACGGTATCCTGGAAATAGGATCCTGCGCCTAAGCCGCCGCTCAAATTAAACGAATACCCGCTGATGCGGTTTGGACGGTTTTCCGTGTTAGTCTGATTGTACATCCTCGCCACCCAAGAATGCTGGCCAGACGTCCCTTTCCCCATCCAATGCACATACCCGCTGCTCTCATAGTTAGTAAATTGCAACGTATCCGGCCGCATCCAGGCTTCGATGGTCAAGATTCCTGTCCGCGTAACCTCCAGATAATCGTTATCCGGAATTGTAAAATATTGATTCGTTCCGTTGAATACCGGAGCTGCATCCCCATTGGGCAGCGTCGTGTCAGTCGGGCTTCCGGTGAACGTACCATTCATACCGTTACCGGATTGATCCGCTGTTACCGCAGAGGATAATGGCCAATAACCAACGGGGTTATCAGCCAGTACTGCCGTGTCGTAGGTGGAAGTTGCCTGTACGGCTGAAGAAAAATTGAAGCAGGCGGAAAGCAGAATGGCTGTCATTATTGTTGCCGTAAGCTTGGACATTCGGATTGAAAAAGGGTTTCTCATTGTCAATCGTCTCCTCTCCTATTGGCAAATCACTTACTTGGTTGCACCTGCGCTAGTTATACTCGTTTCGCTCAACTCGGTCGTCAGCCGCTGCATTCCCCTCCCTTCTCCGTCGTTATTTTCATCTTATCGGGAAGGGGCTTATTTCAAAATGGCTTCGTTTTGCGATGATGATGAAATCTTAATCCAGCCAAACAATTCGTCATAATCGATAAAAATGCGAAGCACCCGAGAAACGAGAAAAGGACGTCCCGTTGGACGTCCTTTCCTTCATGCAAGTCTGCGTACGTGTATTGTACTAACTGATGCATCCGTTACATTATTTCAGCATTTGATACACTTGCTCAACATCCTTATCCCCACGACCAGACAGATTAACGATAATAATCTGATCTTGACTCATTGTCGGTGCCAGCTTCTTCGCGTATGCAACCGCATGTGCACTTTCTAGTGCTGGGATAATTCCCTCCGTGCGGGACAGCTCTTGGAAGGCTTCCAACACTTCCTCGTTGGTGACCGTTGCGTATTCTCCGCGGCCCGTCACCTTCAGATGGCTATGCTCCGGCCCAATACCTGGGTAATCAAGTCCCGCAGCGATCGAATACGTTTTCTTCGGTTGACCTTCTTCGTCTAGCAACACTAGACATTTAAAGCCGTGAATGATACTCGGGACACCTTGCGTTAAGGATGGTGCTTGATCCGGCTCAACACCGATCAGGCGAACAGTCGGTTCATCTATGTAGTGAGCGAATGCGCCAATTGCATTGCTACCGCCACCTGCGCAAGCGACAACCGCATCTGGTAAACGGCCTTCTTTTTCCACAATCTGACGCTTCGATTCTTCACTAATAATAGCCTGGAAGTGCTTGACCATCGTCGGAAACGGATGTGGACCCACTGCCGAACCGAGCAAATAAAATGTATTTGCATAATTGCGAACTAGATCGTCCAGCGCCGCATCTACGGCATCCTTCAATCTGCCTTGGCCATTATGAACCGGTACGACCGTTGCCCCAAGCAACTCCATGCGGAACACATTTAGCGGTTGCCGGCGCGTATCTTCAGCTCCCATGTAGATGACACAGTCCATTTCAAACATTGCGCACGCTGTTGCTGTAGCCACACCATGCTGACCCGCACCCGTCTCGGCAATGATCCGCTTAGCACCCATTCGCTTAGCAAGCAGAATTTGGCCAATGGCATTGTTGATCTTATGCGCTCCGGTATGATTCAAATCCTCGCGCTTTAAGTAAATTTTCGGTCCTCCCCAAGCTTTGGTCAAGCGCTCTGCATAGGTCAGCGGATTCTCGCGACCGACATACTCGCTCAAGTAATAGCGAAGCTCTTCCTTAAACTCTGGGTCGTCTTTAAACTTATTGAACTGCTCACTCAAATAATTCAACACTTCCTGCAATTCTGGTGGAACGAAGCTCCCGCCAAACTCTCCAAAGTATCCCTCTTGCTGCAACTGTTGATTCATAAGTAAGCGCCTCCATCGATTATAATAGGAATGATACTCTCTTAAACATATTACCATAATTTGCCCATGACGTATTTAAAAGAACATAGGATGACAAGCCCTCCTAGCTCGGCTGCAGAGTAAAATAAAGAGCACCCTACGTGGGTGCCCCTACATAAAACCTGATCCGTTCTACATCTCCTCGGCCTGACGACTCAAGAACCGCCGAACTGATTCATCTGCGCTTAAGCCAATCGCACGGCTATACGCTGACTGAGCTTCTTCCTTGCGATGTAGCCCCTTGTACAAATGCCCAGCCCGCGCCCAATAAGACGTCTTAATACTGCCCTTTAATCACGAAGAACGAACCTCGAATCGTCCCAGCAAGTTTGGACTTCTGTCTAGCAAATTTAAACTTCTTCTCTTCCAACTCTTTAGGCACTTCCATCCCCTCCGAAAGCTTAAAACCAACGGCCCGCTTCTTAGGATCATCAACCGTATACATAACATTGATCCCAAGGCCATCCTCGTAGAAGACGTAGGTGAATTGGATATTTTCTACTTGAAAACGCGCCGTTTCTAACGGTTTGGCTGCAAACTCAATACCGCGTTCTTCTTTCAGAACTCGGTTCGCATACGCAAGGGCCTCCTGGCTTTCGCCAGCGGGTACAACCGTAAATTCATGCTTATATTTATTCATAAAGTAACGGGCTTCATTAGCTCGTAGACCTGCAAGCGACTCCGCAACTGGGGAAGATTCTAAACCAGCTGTAGACACATTTTTAAAATCAACGATCTGAGACACGCTAATCCCTCCTAGAATCTCGCTTATTTCCGAACAACAGGAATCCATACTTCGCCATAGACGAGGCCGTCTCGCTGTCCCATCTCAACTGTTGCATTAGGCCCGCCAACATAGGCAAAATCGTCCGCTGTCGGCAAGACTTGACCAAATGCAATGCCAGTTAGCTTATTCCCTAACTCATCCGCAGTCTTTCCTTCGCCTTTAACGATGAGGTACTCCCCCTTAGGGAATTGAATAACTCTGTGTTCTTCCGGAACCGTTGCTCCTGTCATAACCCCAGCGTAATACATCATCTTATAGTTGACCGCTTCGTTCACGGCAAAAATGTAATCATTCGTGGCAATAGCCTTCAATGCATCAAGTCTTCCATCCTGCTCTACTTCCCGCCAAAAACTTTCCTTCTCCTTATTTATACCAGCATAATCCGTGTAATTGCTCTTCAACTCCGTGCCAATACCTAGAACGATAAAGCTGTCTTTTTCCTCAAGGGTATACGTTGCCATGATTAATTCTCCTTTATATACATGAATTTTACCTTTATTTTACACTAGATCCTACACGCATTAAAGTTTGCGGCTATTCGGGCGAAGTGCCCAAGAAGCGATGCCAAGAGCAGCATAGAAAAGCGGAAGAATCATATGAAATCCGTAATCCCCGTAATCGTTAGCGAACGCATGAGATAAAGCTGCACCCGTCATTAGAAAAAAGATACCGCTATACGCCCATTCCTTCAACCGCGGGAAACCTGGCATTACGATCGCAATGACGCCAAGTAATTTCCAAGCTCCGAGAATATTCGTGATATACAACGGGAATCCAATATCGGTCACTAAATCAACATTTCCCCCATAGCGCATTAGTTGCCCGACACCACTTAATGCAATCGAGAATGCAAGGATGATGGTGACGGTCCAATAAGCGGTTATCCTTCCAATAGAGCGGGATGCTACTTTCGCCATTTTCTCATTACCTAGGATCGTACTCATATTCATTCCTCCTCTATTCTTCTTACTTCTTAATAACAGGAATCCACATTTCCCCAGATACAAAGCCGTTATGATGCCCCATCTCCACCGTTGCATTAGGACCGCCAACATAGGCAAAATCGTCCGCTGCTGGCAACACTTGACCAAAAGCAATGCCCGTAAGCATACTGCTCAATTCATTCGCCGTCTTCCCTTCACCTGAAATTACAAGGTATTGTCCCTTAGGGAATTGAATCATCCTGTGCTCTTCCGATGTCGATGCTCCTGTCATAACGCCCGCATAATACATCCGCTTTTGATTTACCGCCTCGTTCACAGCAAAGATATAAGGGTTCGTCGCAACTGCCTTTAAAGCGTCTAGCCTTCCGTCCTGCTCGACTTCCAGCCAGAAATTTTCTTTCTCCTTATTCATGCCCACATAGTCCGTGTAATCACTCTTCAACTCTGTTCCAATTCCAAGAACGATAAAGCTTTCTTTTTCCTCAAGCGTATACGTTGTCATCGTCTAAGCTCCTTTTCTATTGATTGTTTGTTGGTGTTTTCACTTCATACGTTTATAATAACTATTAATCATGTCAAAATATGATACTGTTTAGGGGGCCCGATGCGAAAAGTCGAACGCATTAATATCATCATGCGGTACATCAACAACCGCGCCCATTTTACCATTTCTGAAATCATGCAGGAATTTCATATCTCTCGTTCTACGGCTATCCGCGATATCAGAGAAATTGAGACCATGGGAATGCCGCTTGTCGCTGAAGTTGGGAGGGACGGGGGCTATTTTGTTATGAAAAATTCCGTTCTTCCGACTGTCCGCTTTACCGATAATGAGATTAAAGCTCTTTTTATCGCCTTCATGGCCACAAGAAATCTACAGCTCCCCTATCTCAAGAGTCGTCAATCGTTAGCTGAGAAACTACTCGGACTGATCTCGACCAATCAACAAGATGATCTTGTGTTGTTAAATCAAATCCTGCTATTTGAAGGAACCAACCCTCATAATCCCGACTTGCTCGATCTGTCAGATATCCCTCTTCCTATGTTAGAACAGCTCATCCAACTCATTCTATCGGAGAGCTACTTAGTCGTTTCCGTCGAAGAAGGCAGCGTAATAAGGACTTATTCCATTTATGTATTGCACTTATATCGGGAGAAAAGCTCTTGGCAAATTGAAGGCTTTGACCTGGAGGAAGAGAAGCGGCGGATTATCCCTGTCGACAATCTCACTGATGTTACACCGTACTCTGAGAAGAAAAGAATCAGCAAGAAGAAGATTATAGAACTATTAAGCAAGCAGGAAAAAGCCATTAATCTTGTCCTTGAACTAGGTCCAAAGGCGATAGCTCAGTACAAAAAGTATCATCCGTTAGATATGTCAATTTCATATACGAATCCTTATCAGAGTACCGCTATTTTAAAAACGTTCATCCATACACATCATTCCGATGAATTGAGTGAAATCATAAATTGGCTGCTTTTCTTAGGTGGAGATATGAAGATCAGAGAAATGCCGAAAGAGGTTGTTGAAGGTTTACAGGGGCGGTTGTCCTTTATAGAGAATAAATAAAATGATCTCTTTGGATGCTCTTTGCGTCAACCCATCCATCATTTATACTAATAATGAAGAAGACGCATCATAGAAGGAGCTGGCACTCGTTATGGAGCATTCAGGGCTTCCTGTTCTCAAAAACATGTCACTGTACACAGAAGCTGGGCATACCGAGGGCTTTCACTATCATCGGGATGCTTATAGTTTATTATTTATACATGCACGTTCCGTTATACTTACGATTAACAACCAAACACATAGGCTTGAGGGGATCGGTTGTGTAAACCTACCACCTCGTACGTCTATTCATATACAAAGTGAAGATCTGATAGAGGACCTTCCATCATCCACCGAGCAGCTTCGTTTCTATGCCTGCAACTACGAATGGATCTGCGAGGATTCATCCACAGACGCTTCGTTCATGCCGATGCTGGCGAAACTGAGCCATTCCGTTCTGCTAGATCAAGTGTCCTCTCTATACGATTCCTACGAAAATCGACTGTATAACAGCCTATCACAGCGTCTCCCTCTACAGGCTCAATTCCTTTCCCTATTCGCTGATGCATGCTGGGCACTTGAACAGCCCGATTCCCTTTCTTTTACGCAACCGCTGGACGGTATTAGTCAGGTCATTTCTTATTTGCATACGCACTATGAGCGGAAAATCAAACGAGAAGATGTGGTACGCCTATCCGGTTTAAGCCTGCGGCAATTCACGTTAAGCTTTAAGCAGCGCACCGGCACTACCTTTACCGAATATCTGAATCGTATACGCATCGATAGGGTTAAGACTATTTTATTGCAAACCCCACAATCGTTAAACGAAGTTGCCCGTGAAGTGGGTTATGCCGATGAGTTCTATTTAAGCCGTAAATTCAAGCAAGTCACAGGGGTGTCCCCTACCATCTATTTACGTAAACCGCATACGATTGCATCCCTAGACCATGCCTTTACCTTGGACTTGCTCTCACTTGGCGTTAAGCCTACAGCAGCCATTACAGATACTTGGGTGAATGATCAGTTTCAGCAATTGCAAGGCTCACGTTCGTTTCAACCGCTCTATTGGGAAACCGAGCATGCGAGACGGCTGCAGGTACTTCAGAACGTCAAGCCTGATATCATTTTGCTGCCTCTAATAGAAGGCGATGAATACGAACAAATGGAACACTATCACCAATCTGGGCTGGTTATACAGATACCGTGGCGCGGTGTGACTTGGAAACAGCATTTTATGAATGTTGCCCAGATCACGGGTACGGAGCAGCACGCACGCGACTGGTTGGACTCCTTCGATCATCGAGCAGGAGAAGTACGGGAAGCTTTGTGTCGACTACTAGGTCCGCACGCGACAGTTGCCATCATCAATGTGCGCAGCAATCGCTCACTAATCTATGCGTACGGGTACATGGGAGCTGACTTACTCTATGACATTTTGCAGCTGACCCGCCCTCGCGTTGTTGCTTCTATGTACGCGCAAGGGTTAGAGCATCCTGAGTTTTCTATCCCGGAATTAACTCGTTTCGATGCCGATCATTACTTTGTATCCATTGAGAATAATCAAGCAGCTAAGCAACGTGCAGTGACCATGATGAGAAGCCCCGAGTGGCTTGCCTTAACCGCTGGGAAGCAACAATGTGTCTATCCCGTGGAGATGACCAAATGGTACGGATATGGGCCCGCCGCCCTAGATGCCCAACTAAATGATGTCATCCATTACCTTCTGCCCAATTATCCAAAGAAACAGAGAATAATCTGACATGTACATGGAGGAATGATCTTGTTATCATTGTAAATGAGAATGAGAATCATTATATATGGGAGGGCGCTAGGTAATGGGTAGAAAGAGAATCATGTTCATTTGTTTCATCGTCATCATGATGGTTGGGGGAACTGTCGCTTGCAGTAATGCGAAAGAATCCGGCAGTGCCGCGGGAACACCAACGGCCACTAATCAAGCAGCAGACGCTACGAAGGAAACGAGTAAGCCAAGTACAGAGGCGAAAACTCGATCCTATAAACATATGTCAGGTACCTCCGAAATTCCTGTCAAACCAGAACGTGTAGTCACGGACTGGTATTATGGCCAACTCGTTGCCATTGGGCTTAAGCCTGTGGGTACAGATGATTTCGTACTCAAGAATCATCCGTTCATTAAGAAGGACGGCACGGAGAGCATTGGGCAATCGCTGGAGAAGATCGTTGAGTTGCAGCCCGATCTCATTATTTCCTGGGGAGCTTCGAAATACGATAATTACTCCAAGATCGCTCCAACCGTTCCGTTGGAACTAAGTGGTGGACCTAAGGATTCTGTACGCATCTTTGGAGATATTCTAGGGCGGAAAGCAGAAGCGGAGCAATGGATTACGCAATTTGATGCAAAAGTAGAAACAGCTCGTAAGAAAGTTTCCAGTAAAATTAGCAAGGATGAAACATTCACCATCTTCAACATTTGGAAAAATAAACTTCGCGTATATGGGTTTGTGAATATGGGCGGCTACGCGTTGTATGATGGTCTTCAAGTAACTCCTGCTCCCAATGTAGAGAAAGAATTCCGCAATGCCAAAGAGTGGTATCGTGAGATCTCTTACGAAGTGCTGCCGGAATTTGCAGGCGATCACATTATCTTGACGACCTATGACCCTGATGGCACTTCGACTGTTCTTAAAGAGCTGGAGAGCAGCCCTCTCTGGAAAAACCTAAAAGCGGTCAAGAACGGAAACGTCCACTTAGTTAACTATAATTACTTGTATAACGATGATCCGATTGCCGTCGAGAATCAAATCGATATCTTGGCTGATGCCATTCTGGCTGGCCGATAAAATGTAATGCTGTAACCCAAATAGAGACCCTCTTCTATCCGTTCGTATACGGTTGTGAAGTGGGTCTTTTGGCGTATCGATGGATTTGTAAAATTTTGTCGGCAACGAAAGGGTTACTATACAATTTTGTCGAATTCATAGGCAGACATGAAAATTCTGGGTTGTTCCCCACGAGGTGCGCAAATGAAGCGTTTTCACTTGATTTTGTTACTACTCACATTGGGCGGCGCTGCCTTTTTGGCATTGCTCTTGTATCCCCATTTAAGTTCATCAGAGGATTCCGCCAGTACTCCAATAACCACTTGGAAAGTGCAATGGATTCCTGTTGGATCTCCAGAAAGCACCTCTCCAGACGTAGATGGGGAGTGGCTGTCTGCTACGGTTGGAGAACCATTTGTTACCATTCCCAAAGAGAAGGTCGGAGCGTGGATTCACCTAACTGTCCCACCGACGTCCAACTTGTCCAAACCTGGTCTGTATATTGAACGCCTTTACGCCATGAACGTAATGATATATGAGAACGGTAAGCCTGTCTATCAGGTTAATCGCAGCTTTGACTTCGAGCGCACCTTTCTCCAACTGCCGCTCGACCATACTGAGATAGCCAGCGATCTCTATCTACGGCTCACGGCGAAGGAACGGGCAGGTATCACCAGTGATATCCAACTTGGCGAGCTTCCCCAAAATTCCCGGCATGCCGTCCGTAAGGAACTGCCTAACCTGTTGCTAGGAGGAGGCTTCATTTTCCTGTCGCTTCTGATGCTCCTCTGCTCTTGGTACCTGAACCGGGCCCTACGCAGCACCGCTCTGGCGCTTACCCTATTCGTCATGTGCAGCGGCATACTGATTATGACCTATTCAGCTATGCCTTACTACTATTTCCCTGAACTTGGGCACTTTTTCGTATTTACATTTGATATGTCTATTTATATTTTATTTCCTGCCCTGTTGTACTTCGTCACCCACATATTCGAAGGCCGGTATCCATGGATCAAGCGGGTGTTCCACTGGCTTGTCGTCTATTATTTAATTAGCTTCTCCGTTATGGTATGTTATAAGATTATTGGAGCTCCCTTGTATTTTTTTTACGGGCTTTTAACTTTCTGGCTGGGTGCACCGCTCATTATCGGACAACTAATTCTTATTAGTATCCTCGCCTTTCGGAACGCCATGCAGAACCCCAATTCCCTTATCCTCTCCTTGGGAATTCTAATCCTTGCCCTTTCCGGTTTGACGGATATCTTACTTTTGTACGCGATTGATACATCTTATGTATTCAATTTATGGAAGCTTGGCATCATTATTCTGATCGCTTCCCTGGTGATGATCCTGAACCGCCGCATTGCATCAGACTATGCCCGGCTCCTGTCCTATTCCAAGGAATTGGAGCTTTACAATCACCAACTACAGCGGACAGAGAAAATGCAAATTATCAGCGAGCTGGCCGCATCCATTGCCCATGAGGTACGCAACCCCCTTCAGGTCACAAGAGGCTTTTTGCAGTTGCTCTCGGGGAAATCAGTAGAGCATAACAAGTCCTATTTTACCTTAGCCATTCAGGAGCTGGATCGGGCGTCAGGCATTATATCCGACTTTCTGACCTTTGCGAAACCAGAGCTAGACACCCTGGTAGAGCTGAATTTACAGCATGAACTCGCACAGATCGAAACCATGATGACGCCGCTGGTCTTGATGAACAATGGGGAGCTGGAGGTCCACGTGCCTGAACCTCAAATCATTCTAGGCAACTCATCTAAGTTCAAGCAGGCATTCATTAACATCATCAAGAATAGCATTGAGTCCCTTCATGAAGAAGGCCACATTACTGTCACCGCCTTGGCTGAGGGAGGAAACGTAGTGATCCGCATTGCAGATAACGGCGAAGGCATGAATCCAGAGCAGGTAGCGAAACTAGGAGAGCCGTACTACTCAACGAAAACCAAAGGAACTGGCCTCGGCCTGATGGTTACTTTCCGTATCATTGAAGTGATGGAGGGTAGTTTGGAATTCCATAGTGAAAAAGGAAAAGGAACCGAAGCCATCGTTCGGTTCCCTCTCATTTCCAATCCTAGGACCAAGAAAACTGCACATTATTAGATTTCGATTGATCCACTTCCTCCGGTTGCGGTGGAATGACCAAGGCATAATGAGCTGGTGTTTCTGCCAGCACACTCAACTCAATATCTTCAGGAACTTCAATTCCGAAGTCCTGTTTCAACGCACTACGGGGATCTGACAACAAGCGTGCTTTGAAATCTGCGTCTTCCCAAGCTTTCTTAATGATCTTCACTTTCAATGTATCCATGGACATGACAACACAACCCTTCAAAATATTAGGATATCTGCATCCTCATAATACCACGGAACTAGATCTTTTGTACCATTATTAACCATAAGTCGACAAATAAATTTTAAATCCGCCATCATTCAACAGTTCAATGCTAAGAGGGATGGCGGGTATGTACTCTGGAATTAGTGGAAAAAGAAAAGGAACCGAAGCCATCCTTCGATTCCCTCTTGTTTTCCAACCCTAATTCCAAGAAGCCATTTGCGGTTGTACTTCAGTAGGTGTCAAACCATCCAATTCTTCTGGTTTCGGTGGAATAATTAGCGCATACTTATTTGGTGTTACCGCCATCACTTGCAGCTCAATACCTTCAGGAATTTTATGTCCGAATTCCTGCTGTAATGCACTACGAGGATCTGCCAGCAATCGTGCCTTGAAATCCTCATCCTCCCAAGCTTTTTTGATGATATTCACTTTCAACGTATCGATGGACATGGTGACACTACCTTCCAAATATTAGAATGTTATTGCATCTTTATATTACCATAGAACTAGATCCCTTGTACCAACATTATCCATTTAATTAAATAAATTGCTTTTTGATCCTAAACCCTTGTGCTGCAAGCTCAGAGCGATGCCGAAAGGGAAATTTAGAGAGAGAGCACTCTGGAATTCCATAGTAAAAAAAGAACCGAAGCCATCGTCCGGTTCCCCCTCGTTTCCAACATTAGCTCCAAGTAACCATCTGCGGTTGTCCCTCAGTAACTGTCAATCCATCCAAATCCTCCGGTTTCGGAGGAATAATCAGCGCATACTTAGTAGGTGTTACCGCCATCACTTGCAGCTCAATACCTTCAGGAATTTCATGTCCGAATTCCTGCTGCAGCGCGCTACGAGGATCCGCAAGCAATCGCGCCTTGAAATCCTCATCTTCCCAAGCTTTCTTGATGATATTCACTTTCAACGTATCGATGGACATGACAACACTACCTTCCAAATATTAGGATGTAATTGCATCTTCATATTACCATAGAACTAGATAGCTTGTACCATTTTTAACCATTTGCTGCTAAATAAATTGAAAACCCGCCATCATTTAACAACCTATCATAGCGATCTTTGATCTCATTTGCTTTAAACTGCAAGCTTTGTGCGATGGTAGATGCGAAGATCTGGAGAGATGCGGGAGCATCCTTCATGCCGCTCAACTGATCCGCATAACCGCTTGCAAGGGTCCCAAACTCTCCTAAGGCCATCTCACGATAAATGCTGCGCTTCACCATACTCTCATCCAAAACTTCGCCTGCCTCTAGCTGAAGATTCTCTTGCAACAACACTAGGAAAGCATTACAAGAGGCCGTCGGTAAATCCTCCAGCCAATCTGTCCAGTCATCGGCGAGCTGGAGTACTGCAAGAGCCAAATCGATAGCCGTCTCCATAGCCCCAATCTCTTGGCCCCGTCCGGCTTGGAGCAACAGTGCTGCAGCGCACAGCTTCACCGGAGCAGCCTTGCGGGCTAATCGGCCAGGATCCCGAGGGTCCATAGGCTCGTCCGCCTCACGATACATAGCATCTGCCCATTCCGCCAAATAGCGATTATAACAAGACCACAGGTGAGAGTCTCCTGAGAAACACCGCTGATAAGCCTCCAAGAACCGTTGATTTAGTAGCGTGCTGAGGGCCAGGGAACGCCGAACCTCCCTCTGCTCATCCATGACATCGTCCAAGAGAAAGAAGGACACCATCCCGTATAAATTCCCTACCGCTAATTCGCGACACAGCTCGATCGGACTCCCCAAAGTCTCTCCAACCCAATACGGGAGCAGGTAGCTGATCATATTAGGCCCCTCGTTGTCCTTTCTATTCAAAGGATGGCACTTGCCCAGAAGCGCCAAAGCTTGCTCCTTTAAATCCCCCGGCAGCGTCTGCAATTGAGCCGAGGCCTCCCCGAAGATCTGGACAATCTCATCGCTATATTGATCGATTAATTGGTTCATGGCTAGGAATCAGATCCTCTCTTATTGTGAAAATAAGTAACAAAAACATTTCATGCCACGGTTAATGCTCATAGTTGCATCGGGTCTGAAACTTTGCCTTACCTTCTAACACATTCGTTAAGAATGTTTTGGATGCTTCCAATTTTGCCTCTAGCTCCTGGATATATGTAATTTTCTCCGTAACCAACGCTTTCTTCTCGGTATCTGAACTCTCATGGATGAGTACAATTAATTCCTGAATGGTAAAACCTAACGTGAGCAGCATTCTTACATCCTGCAAATATTCAACCACCTCTTCATCGTATACGCGATAATTATTTTCATCCCTGGAAAGAAACTGTTCCGGAATCAATTGTTTGCGTTCATAGAATCGCAAGGTGGATATGGGCAGCCCTGTCAGCTTAGAAACTTCATTCGCTTTCATCACTATTCCCCTTCTTATTCTTACAAATAATTCATGCTTGCTATGAACCAAGGTTCATAGTTCATACTAACAACATGATAACCAATGACATCACAACTGTCAAAACAATTGGTGACATCCAAAGGAGAGATTACATGCTGGAACACATTCAAAATAACGATTTCATCAACATTATTACAGGCCGTCGTTCCGTTCGACTTTATGATGAGAACATTCCCATTCCAAAAGAAGAATTGCAAGCGATCATTCAAGAAGCGAGTTTAGCGCCTTCATCTGCAAATATACAGCCTTGGCGTGTCATCGTCGTTCACTCTCCTGAAGGGAAAGGCAAACTTCGGCCTCTTGTGCAATTCAATACGCAACAAAATGATACATCAGCCGCGATGCTCATTGTTATGGGCGATACGCAGAGTGAACAATATGTAGAAGAAATTTATAATACGGCTGTTGAACAAGGAAAAATGCCTAAAGATGTACGCGACAAGCAGGTGACACAAATTATGAGCATGTTTCCTCATATACCTAAGGATTTAAAGATCGAAATTGCCAAAATCGATGCAAGTTTATTTGCCATGCAACTGATGCTAGTAGCCCGTGCACATGGGTATGACACCAATCCAATGGCAGGCTTTGAACGCGATAAAGTTATTCGTACATTTGATCTGGATGATGAACGGTATGTACCGGTCATGATCCTCTCCATCGGGAAGGCCAAAGAAGAGGGTCATGAATCTGTGCGTTTGCCTAGTGAGCGAATTACCTTTTGGCGGTAATATCAATCTACATTGCCTATTGAACAGAGAAAGTCGGACCGGTAACCGGCCCGACTTTCCTCATTTCATGAACAATACCAAATCTTTTTACAAATCGTACCCTTCTTGCGAATTTCTTTGGCGAATGGCTTCCTCCGTTCGTGGAACAAGGAAATCTACGAATTGTGCCGCGTTTGCTTGCACTTCCTCAATGAAAGGACGGAAACTCTTGTTGTAAGCTTGGAACGCACGTTCATAATCACCATCGCATTTCTGAAAAGCAGCCGCCAACGCGGCTGCACCATCTATGGCAAGTGATCCACCCATGCCCGCAGCCGGAGAGGCGCAGTACCCCGCATCACCGACAAGTGCTACCCTGCCTTTTGTCCACGATGGCATTTTCATTTGGCATAGCTTATCAAAGTAAAAAGTTTGCGAGTTCTTCACTTCTTCCAGCAATTCCGGCGTTCGCCAACCGAGTCCCGAAAACTGATTCATAATGATAGTCCGCTGCCCTTCTTCGTCTCGGTAGTCATAAGGGATTTCCTTCTCCGAAGAGAAGCAGAGGACGATATCAGTTTTATTGTTGTAGGTATTGAGCATGACCGCTTTGCCCGGCTCATTGTACATCTGTGTGGTATTCTCCCGAATCAACAACTTATTCACAATCGTGATAGAGAAATACGTGTTAAGAAAATGCGAGTATTCAACTTCCTCGCCGAAGCATAATTTCCTGACAGTCGAATGAATACCATCACAGCCGAATACCAGGTCATACGAGCGCTTCTGTCCCCCTTTGAAGGCTACGTTGACGCCGTTACTTGCTTCCTTCAATGAAACGATGCTCTCGCCGAAAATAAATTCCACATCATCTTTGACAGCATCGAACATGAGATTGAGCAAAACATCTCGCTCAATTTCATATTCGTCTTCGGCGAGGTCTACGCGTAATTCCACTTTTTCGGTGATATCATCTGAGTTTTTGAACTCGGTTAATTCCATATTTATTTTATTTGACTTAATTTGATCGAGCAGCCCCATACGTTTCACAATGTCGACCGTATTTTCACGAATATTTACAGGTGTTCCGCCTTTTTTGAGACCTTGGGCAATCTCAACAACGGTCACATTGAATCCCAACTGTTTCATCCAATACGCAGTTGAGATCCCAGCGAAACTCGCTCCACTCACTAAGACATTCTTTTTCATATTCGTACCCCCCTGTAATCCATTCCATGTTTAATGGTGTGATTACAGAATAGAATAGGCTTATAAACTGAATATAAACATTTACACCGATAGCCCACCCGCATTAATCATGGTTAAAACGATGATCAACAGAAGAAACACAAGCGGAGGCATCGTTTTGCCAACTGAATCCCTAACCCTTAAGTGCGCGAGAAGTGCCCCCACCATCGTAATTCCAAGCCAAATAGCACCCCAAGCGATTACATCCGAAGTCCAATAACCCCAAACAAGTGCCGCAGCTCCGACCAACTGAACAATTCCCGTTACAACGCGGAACCATTGGGGAATCCTCAGATTGTTGAATATATCAACCCAGTATTTGGCCCCAGCAATCTTAGCAGAACCCGAAAAAATATAGTACAAAATCAACAAGCTCTGAAACACGATTGAAAATATGGTCATTCGAATTACCTCCCTTTAATATCTACTGAACAAATGGTAAGTTATAATTTACCTTATGTCAAGTTATAACTTTATATTTGTAAAGTTATAACTTGACACCTTTTCAGTAACGGACTAAAATGACCTTATTAGAACAGGTGTGGAGGTTCAATATATGGGAGAAGTGCGCAATGCGGAACGCACGCAAAAGAATATTCTCGAAGCTGCACAAAGAGAGTTTTTCGACAAGGGCTTTAAAGGGGCGAGGATCGAGTCAATCGCAGAAAACGCTGGGGTAAAGAAGCAGTTGATCTATCACTACTTCAAAGGAAAAGCAGAATTGCTTGAAGCTGTTCTGGCCAACTCTGCCACTAGCGAACCAGAGTGGGTCTCGCAAATTCCAGATAACCCAGTTCATATTGCCGAGCATCGATACAAGGTCAATAGCCAGGCAAGAGCAGACTTTATTCGGTTCGCTGCTTGGGAAGCTCTTGAATCATGGGCAGAGCCCACCTCTTGGAATAAAGGAGGAGAACTTGCCCTTCAATCCTATGCCGACTACTGGAAGGTCCAAAAGGAAAATGGGCAAGTTCCGCCAGAGATCGATCCTGAACTTTTGACATTGGCATTAACCTCTTTAACTATTTATCCGATTATATTCAACAATATCACCAAGTTCCTTACTGGATACGATTCGACCAATCCCGACTTTCAAGCTAGGTGGTCAACCTTTCTAACCCAAATGAGCGAACGCCTCTTAACCAAGGAGCAAGACCCTATGAGTTAGTATCTCTTGTTGGCATAAGTTTTAGAGCCATCCGTAACCGGATGGCTCTTTGTTATCATGATGTTGCAATCCATACTTACTTTTGGATTGAAGATCGCCACAGCACGCACTATTGGAATTTTCCTCACTGGCATTACTTCTTCTCTGTCGCAAAATAAAGAATAGCCGCGATGGGAAAAGCCATTCCAATCCATAATACGGAACTCCACCCTCCTGTCGCATATGTCCATCCACCAATTGCAGATCCGATAGCACCGCCAAAAAAGAAGATGGCCATAAAAAGCCCATTTAGCCGACTGCGAATTTCTGGACTAAGCGAGAACAGTGCCCGTTGGCCAAGCACAAGATTTGCGGATACGCCGGCATCCAATAGAATAGCTGCAACGACGAGAATAATAATTCCGGTGATTGAACCCGTATGGAAGATAAGCGGCAGCAACATTGAAATGACGACAGTAACGAGTGCAATCCCTGTTGCTGATTTCGTCCAACCGCGGTCAGCTAGCCTTCCAGCTACAGGCGCGGCTACTGCACCCGCGACTCCGACAAGCGCGAACAACGCAATGTGTATCTGTGAAAAATGAAACACAGGGCCAGATAACAGTAACGGAACCGTTGTCCAGAATAAGCTGAAGGTCGCAAACACAAATGCATGATACGCAGCTCGGCGGCGCAAAATCGGGGTCGTGCGCAGCAAGCCCCACATCGAACCGAGCAGAGCGGTATATCGTGTGTCATTTGTCGGTTTTCTTTCTGGCAGCACCTTCGACAATACGATCGCCAAAATAATAATCGCTGCGGCAGACAAAGCAAATACGGCATGCCAGCTCAGAAAGTCGGCCACGACGCTAGACAACGGACGCGAGAGCATAATGCCGAGTAACAGACCGCTCATGACATTGCCGACAACGCGGCCGCGTGAAGAATCGGATGCAAGGTATGACGCAAACGGCACGAGTACCTGCGCGGCGACTGAACCTATACCGATGACAAACGAAGCCAACAAGAATGGCGCAGCTTGCTTCGACACTGCCGTAACGGCAAGAGCAACACCTGTAAGAACTAAAGATGCGACAACCAACCTTCGATTTTCAACGATATCTCCCAACGGTACAATGAATAATAATCCGACTACATAGCCTATCTGTGTTAACGTCACGATCAAGCCAGAACTGCTTGCGGATAGCCCGATGGAAGAGCTAATGACCCCAATCAAAGGCTGTGCATAGTAAAGATTAGCTACAATGACACCGCATGCGGCAGCCAGAAGGACAGTTAACCACGTTGGGATATTTTTCTCGATAGCTTGTTTTTTGTTAGCAGTCATTTTAGGCAACTCCTTATATAGAGATATAATGTGTTCTATAAATCCAATACATTCATGGGCTTTACGACAGATACGATTCCGTCCTGCTTTCTCCCCATATTTTAAATACTGAACGTATAGTTCATTAAATGGTTAACTGAATCATATACTGAACGTATAGTTTTGTAAATAGGCAACTTTATTTTTCCCTTATAATTGGTATACTGAACGTATAGTTTATTTTATGGATTCAAATTTGTATGGATGAAAGAGGATACTAACGATGAATGGAAAAAGAGGCAGACCGCGGAATATAGAATCTCACAAGTCGATCCTTTCCGCTTCTTACGAATTGTTGCTGGAAAATGGCTTTCAAGCCGTCACCGTCGATAAAATTGCCGATCGTGCCCAAGTTAGCAAAGCCACGATATATAAATGGTGGCCTAACAAAGCTGCTGTGGTGATGGATGGTTTCATGCATGCTGCCACGGACAGATTACCTGTCCCGGATACGGGTACAACCTATAAAGACGTTCTAATTCACGCTACGAATTTAACCAGATTTTTAACAAGCCCCGAGGGGACCATCATTACGCAGTTATTGGGTGAAGGGCAGTTTGATTCAGGATTGGCAGAGGCTTATCGATCCCGTTTTTTCCAACCCCGCCGACTCGAGGCAAGAGGTCTTTTGGAAAAGGGCATTCAACGCGGGGAATTGAAAAATAATCTCGACATTGGCATTTGCATTGATCTCATTTATGGACCGATATTCTATCGTTTACTTGTGACAGGCGAAACCTTGGATGAACTCTATGTTGATCATTTAGTTAAAAATGCATTTGAAGGAATCCGTTTAACCTGAGTTGGATTTCCCATTTTTCAAGCAACTTTGGCGCTTCGCAACCTCTATTCAACATAATCGAAAGGCACCCTATTCGGGTGCCTTTCAGATTTTAGAACGTCACTACTCCCCCACGCTTATAAATGTCGATCCTGCTGACCCCATCATTCTTAAGCGTTGTGCCAATCTTCCCATTCTTCGACAGACATATAACGAACATTAGCTTTCACAGGGCGGCATTCCTCTAATTCGAATGCGGCCCCCCCGAGAAGAAACCTCAATCGAGGATGGTTCCGTATGGCTAATTCAATCCACTCCAAGAGCTTGTCCACATGGCGTCGGTCCGTCACGGAAGCGGCGATAAAAGATACATTTTGACTTGCAATGATGCTATCCAGATCCTTCAAAGGCGTATCGGGTCCTAAATATAATACCTCGGCTCCGCGTTTACGCAAGAATAGGCTAAACGACATGAGCCCGAGGTGATGCCGTTCTCCCTCGGGGCAAAAAGCCAATACAACAGGCATGCTGGGATTCACCGGAAAAATTCTGAACAAGGCGGATATTCTTCGCATAATCGTTTCTGAAGCGAAATGCTCCTGTGCGACGACGATTTTTCCTGCCTCCCAATCCGATCCAGCCCTATATAGAACAGGAACAATGATGCGTCGGAACGCCTCTTCGAAGTCATACAAGGCAAACGCCAGATCTATCGTCTCGTCCGCTTGGACGGATCTGAAATGAATCAAATCCATGTATAGCTTTTCGACTAAAATGTCGTAGGTTCGAATGCTCGCCGCTTGTTCTGCTTCTTGTACTGGAGGGATAGGCTTGTTCTGCTGTAGCAATTTCGCCACTGCTTCGCTAATCTTCAAGCCGTTTTGTTCGATTTGGTTTTTAAGGAAGCGAAGCTTTGATAAATCTTCTTCGCTTAGCAGGCGATGTCCGCCACCGCTTCGGCTCGGAGTTATAACCCCGTATCGGTTCTCCCAGGCACGAATCGTTACGACTGGGATACCAAGCAGCTCGGACGCCTTTTTCATGCTATACATGATTTCGTCCCCTCCTCCCACTTAATTATACATAATCAATACAAAATGAGGAGAGCTTTGTCAAAAATTTCATCAATTTTATGAACTTTTCATTAATTCTCAAAATTTATTGATAATTTTGTATAGATTTTGTACAATTATGATTATAAAATCTATACATAACCGAGGAGCTCATTCCCATGAACAGAAATCAAGCAACGGCTTTAATAGAGACACATGGCGATACGAAACTTCTTGCATTGATGACGGCCATTGAAAGCTCCCTTGCCATGATTGAATTCGACATGGAAGGCAATGTGCTTTATGCCAACGATAACTTCGCGAACTCCATGGGCTATCAATCATCGGAAATGCGCGGTATGCGACATACGACTTTCTGTACGCCTGAATTTCGAAACAGTGCTCACTATCCTAAGCTCTGGGAAGGATTAAGGCAAGGAAAGGCGTTTCAGAACAAAATCCATAGAGTGCGAAAAGACGGGCGTCTTATTTGGCTTGAAGCTACTTATATGCCGATTCTCGGTGAAGATGGACTACCGTTCGGCGTGTTGAAGATCGCGACTAACATCGATGAGCGGGAACAAGCGGCTGCCCGATTGACCGGGGATCTTTTACAGATGTCGGAGGATCTGCTGCATCGGGCCAAGGAAGGCATAGCTCGCAGCAAGGAAATCGAAGAAGCGGTTAGCAGCGTCGTTTCGGGCTCCGAGGAGAATATGGCTGTTCTACTTCAATTGGAACACCAGTCCCATTCCATTCGCAAAATCGTACGATCCATCAAAGACGTTGCCTCACAAACAAATCTTCTTGCCCTTAACGCGGCGATCGAAGCTGCTCACGCAAAGGAGCACGGGCGAGGTTTCGCTGTAGTCGCTAGCGAGGTGCGCAAGCTCGCAGCTCAAGTCGAACAAGCGACTAAGGAAGCAAGCAAATACGTTGAAGAAATCGAGGCCCATGTCCGGGAAGTCGGGGAAAGCACGAAACGCTCGCGGATCTACGCTTCCGAGAGCCAGAGACGAATCCAGCAAGCTATAGGAGAGTTCCAGGACATCGGGAAAGCCACCACTAAGCTAGATGGGAAAGCGAACGAAATCAAATTGATCCTGAATTAACGACAAATCCGATTTCACGGGAGGAAATGCTAATGAGCTGCCAAGGTTGCGGACTGAATGAGTTGCTCATCGAAATTAAAGTCGAGGGGGCCCATAACCGGAATTTGTTGCATGATGTGTCTAATCTTATGCATATTAGAAACGCCCTGCACCTTGAGAATGAAGATACTTTAACAATTAAAGAGTTCGGAGCTCGTGAGCTTGCGGACTTTTGCAACGATCACCTGGATCAAGAGAAAATGAGAATTCGGCTGCCGGGAGAGGACTGGAGGCCCATGTCGGAGCTTCCGGTGATTGCTGAAACGAAGTGGATCGACAAGTTAATATCTGAGCGTCGAGTTTTCATGTATTTCCAACCTATTGTTGACAGCGAAGAACGGATTTATGCCTATGAAGCATTGGCGAGATTCATGGACGAAGACGGTTCCTTGCTATATCCGAACATTGTTTTCCCGGCTGCCAAGAAACGTGGTCGGCTATACGCTTTAGACCGACTATGCAGGATGAAAGCAGTTGAAGAAGCTGCGCCTCTTCGCGCCAAGATGTTTATTAATTTTATACCAACGTCCATTTATTCTCCCGAATTTTGTTTAAAGTCCACCATCGATTTAGCCACAAAATTGAACATTGACCCTTCGCTATTTGTTTTCGAAGTTGTTGAAACTGAGAAGACCGAAGACTTGGCGCATCTGAAGCGTATATTGGCGTTTTACAAGGAAAAAGGGTTTAAATACGCCCTTGATGATGTCGGGGAAGGTTTCAGTACGATAGAAATGCTGTCGGAGCTTAAGCCTCATTATATGAAATTGGATCGCTCCTATGTACATGGCGTCTCACGAAATTCGGCGATGCAGCGGACTGCGGAACTTTTCCTCGAAACAGCTTTACGCATCGGGTCAGTACCGCTAGCGGAAGGGATCGAATCCAGAGAAGATTTCGAATGGTTAAAACAACGAGGGTATGGGCTATTTCAAGGCTACTTATTCGGAAAACCTAGCCTTCCCCCGAACCCTCAACAGGAGGTCCAGACTTGCAAGTTCTAAATCATCCTACGTTATTCCGCATGATCTTGGCCGGAGCTAACGAAATTATATCAAGGGAAAAAGAGTTGAATGCTATCAACGTTTTCCCCGTTCCTGATGGGGATACGGGAAGCAACCTTGCGCACTTAATGCGAATGCTCGTGCGGGAGACGAAATGGAGCGATACCTCCTCCGAGATGCTCGAAAGTATGAAACGAGCTTGCTTGAGAGGCTCGCGCGGCAACTCAGGCATGATATTCTCGCAGTTTATCCTTGCTATGTGCAGCTATATGACCGCACGCCCAGAGCTGAAGATAGCACAGTTTATTGAAATGTGCGAGCAATCCGTCGCAATGTCCCGACGTTCCGTGCAAGAGCCGCAGGAAGGAACCGTGTTGTCAGTCATGGATGACTGGGTCAACGTTCTTCAAACAGCGCTCGCTCCTTCGGAGGGGCTTGCAGACATGCTGCATCGCTCTTACGCTGAGGCGTGCATTTCGTTGGAGAATACCAAGCACCAGCTGGAGGTGCTTCGAAAGCATAATGTCGTCGATGCGGGAGCGAGAGGCTTTATCCATTTCTTGCAGGGATTTATCGCATCATTGGATGATACATCCCCGGTTGCCGAGCAGATCTTTGAGAAACCGGTACCGTTCGCTTCCTCTGACGACATTATTTACAACCCATCCCATAATCTCTCCGATTCCCTTGCGTTTCGTTATTGTGCCGAATTTATGTTCGACATCAGGACGAATTTAGAAGAAGTCAAAGGGCAAGTCGCGACTTTGGGTAACTCGATGGTAGCCGTTGGTGACGGTATTCAGGGCAAAATCCATATTCATACTAACGATCCTGCACGGGTCGCCGAAGTGATTCAAAATAACGGCTGGATCGTCTATCAGAAGGTTGAAGATATGAAGCGGCAGAAAGATATGATTTACAACCGCCAAGCATCTATTGCCCTTGTGATCGACTCCGCCTGCGATATGCCAGAACCGTGGCTGGATGACTACCAGATTCATAGGATTCCTCTACATCTCCAGCTCGGTCGTTCCACCTATCTAGATAAAGTAACCCTTGAATTAGATACTTTCTATGACAAGCTTGAGAGGATGACCGAGCAACCAACTACCTCCCAGCCTGCTCAAGAAACCATTACATTGCTTTATGAACAGTTATTGACTCATTATGACCATATTATTTCTATTCACCTATCTAAGGCGTTAAGCGGCACCTACGATGCATGTCGACAAGCAGCCGAACGCATGGATTCGGACAGAATACATGTGGTAGACTCGAGAACTTTGTCCGGCGCTTACGGTCTTATCGTTCATGAAACCGCTGAAGCAGTTAAAGCAGGGAAACCGATTGAGGATGTGCTTGATTTGCTAGCATCGTCCATTCCTCGTACGGAAATTCTCGTGAGCGTGCCGACGTTGAAGCACATGATTAGAGGCGGACGAGTAAGCCCGCTTCAAGGGAAAATCGCAAGATGGCTCGATATGAAGCCCATTGTATCTGTCAATCAAGAAGGCCAATCGATCCTCTACGGGAAAACCTTTTATAAACAATCCAATCTAGGCGAAATGCTGAAAATGATTTCCTTCATCCATCGCCGCAATCCAATCCAACGTTATGTTATCCTTCATGCTGGAGCTGAGGCGGACAGCGCACGTTACGTAGAAGAAATGGTCCAGATGACTGGACAAAACCCGCTGTACATCACTGGAGTAGCACCTGTCATCGGGCTGCATGCAGGCAAGGGAGCGGTGAGCGTGGCCATGATGCTTAGCGGTGAAAATACAAGGAGGAATACGTAAATGTGGGTATTGTATGGAATCAGTGGATTTGCTGTCTTTATTTTTATGGCCTTATTATTCTTAGTAGCGCAAGTCAAGAAAGACAACTCGATCGTAGATATCGGCTGGGGCTTAGGATTCGTCATCATCGCACTGACGACGTTCGGCTATCAACAAGGTTTTGACGGTAGACAATTACTGATCACGATCTTGGTGTGCATATGGGGAATTCGGTTAGCGGTCTATCTATTCATTCGTTCTATTGGTCGTGGGGAAGATTACCGCTATGCCAACTTCCGTAAACAATGGGGCAGCCGAGCAGTGCTCATCGCCTTTTTCCGGGTCTTCATGATGCAAGGATTCATTATGCTGCTGCTCGCTTATCCCATCATTCGCGTTCATTCGGAACAGCTCGGCGTCTTTGATTTAGCTTGCTACCTCGGTTTGGCTGTATGGATTGTCGGGTTCATGTTCCAAACCGTCGGCGACTGGCAACTTCGGCAATTTAAGAAGAACCGCCGAAACCAAGAAGAAGTACTGGCAAGCGGATTATGGCGCTATACTCGCCATCCCAATTACTTTGGCGAAGCTGTTATGTGGTGGGGAATCGCACTCATCGTCCTCCCTATGCCCGGTGGTTGGGGTGCGTTAATCAGTTCCCTGTTGATTAACCTTCTACTAATCAAGGTTTCCGGCGTACCGTTCCTTGATCGGCGTTACGCGCATAACCTGGCTTACCAGCAATATAAAAGAGAAACGAATCGATTCCTACCATGGTTTCCTAGAATCGAAAAACGGTAGGCTAACTTCTACCAATTCGAATCAAGTCGCCGTGGATTGACCGTACCAAAGATATGATACGGTGTTATCCCATTTGCAAATAGGCTATCTACCAACTTAACCAATTCTTCCGACGATAGATCTTTGCCGTTGCGTATCCAAAGGCGAAACATAGACATTAATGTTGATATGTAAAACTCAATTATGTATGGTGCTAAGGCATCATTTGTTGGAAAGTCCACAATTAATCTCTCGAAGGGAATCTCTCTTTTCAGGCGTTCAATAAAATGAACAGAACCATAATCGCCCAAGAGGGCTTTAAGAACTGAAATTTCCTCTGCATCTTCCAAGCATTGCAGTGCATCTTGGAAAGTATGTGTAGAAAACTCTCTGCCTGCCATTTCCTCGTTAATGGATTTCAAGACGCGCTTTTCAACACAGTCCAACAACTCATAGATATCCGTAAAGTATTGATAAAATGTACTGCGATTATATCCTGATTGGTTAGCAATCTCTTGAATGGATATTTTTTCAATTGGTTTTTGGCTATATAAATCACAGAATACATTTATAAATGTTTGCCTTGTTTTATCCGTAATTTCAGGCTGCTTATTCATTATTTGCCTCCATTTTCTGTTCAATCGATTATACGACAGATATTAAAAATCTGATGGTTGATGACCGCATAGTGTATCTATACAATAACATTATACAACACGTTGTTTGATAATCGACAAGGATTAATATATATATTTAGGAGGCAATATGAGAATTTTACTCTTCGGTAGAGGTGTAATATCGACCCAATATGCTTGGGCTTTTGAAAAGGCAGGACATACAGTTGAGTTTTTCGTTAGAAAAGGGAGAAAAAAAACCTTCGGAAGCAACATAGCGCTTGAAATGTGGGACGCACGAAGAGGGAAACAGCTAATAAAAGAAAGCTGGAACGTCAACCTGCATGAGGAGTTGAGCCCAAATTATGATCTCATTATTGTGAGTGTCAACACGGAACAACTTCCAGAAGCAGCACAATTACTATCGACTTCCGCTGGAGACACCCCTATTCTAATATTCAATAACGTTTGGCAAGATTTGAAATCATCGATTTCACCATTGTCTATGAACAATGTTGTCTTTGGGTTCCCAGGAGGAGGCGGCGGCATCGCAGATAATAGGCTTAGAGGCGGCTTTTTAAAAATGCTATTTCTGGAAAAACCACGGGTAGGCACTGAATATATTAACAACAAGGTCAAAGAACTATTTGAAAGTGCCCATTTTAGAATTAGTTGGATAAAGGATATGCAAAACTGGCTATGGAATCACTTTGCCATGAATGCGGCTATGGAGACCGAGGTGTTAAAAATGGGAAGTTTCCCAGCACTCATGAATCATAGTGACTCATTCGCAAATGTTGGTAAGAATATGAGGGAAATTGTCCCTGTACTTAAAGAAAGAGGTGCAAAGATTGATACGATTTCTCTACTGTTAACTAAGATTCCACCAGCAATTCTCGGTATGCTTTTTAACAAAATTATTTTTGCAAAGGGCAGCTTACCACGACTTTTCATCGAATACAACAATAGTAAAGCAGGTTTTGCGGTACTTGAAGTTGTGAGAGAAGCCAAAAAGTTAGGTATACCTTTACCACGTCTTACTGCGGCATTTGAAAATAATGTACAACACAAAGCTATTGAAAATTCTTAGAAAAACACAGAAAATGTTCGGAAAAATAAAAACGCAGCCCTATACTCGCTTGGGCTGCGTTTTTCTATACAAATTCACTTCTGCTCCAGCATATTGAGCAACACCGTTACAGCTTCTGCTCTGATTGCATTGTCTTTAGGTGCAAATTGGTTATCGCCTTTGCCTTGCATAATGCCCGCTTGTTTGACGAACGCCACGTTCGCTTTCGCCCACGCTGGTATTTCCTTGTCGTCTGAGAAGGTAGTTGCGGCATCCACTTGGCTAGACTTACCTAGAGCTGATGCGATCATTGCTGCCATCTCAGCGCGTGTAATAACATAATCAGGACGGAAACTGCCGTCCTCATATCCATGAATAATGCCTGCTTGTACCGCTTGCGCGACAGCTTTCTGCGCCCACTCGCCAATCTCCGCCTTATCCGTGAACGCCAGCGCGGCTCCTTGTCCTTGCGCTTTGAGTGCATTCATCAGCATCACTGCAAATTCCGCGCGCGTTACGGTTTTGTTAGGTTTGAACGTACCGTCTGGGAAGCCGCCAACGATACCCAGGCCAATCGCTTTCTTGATATACGCTTCGGACCAGTGCCCCGCGATATCGCTAAAGTTAGTTGTTGGCGGCGTTGCAACTTTACCTTCAACAAATACGGCATATTTCGTAAAATGATCGACCTCTACGGTAATCTTACTTTCGTTAATTTTACCCCCGGGGACCTTCACCCATTCCTTTTTTGCTTCGTCAAAGTAAAATACGGATACGGTTTGGTCGCCGCTCAATTTGGACTTATCAAAAGCAAAGGTCAGTGTGACTGGTTTACTAAAGTTCTCTAAGAAGTTCTTCAAAATCTCAAACACTGGGCTGGCTAGAGACTTCTGGTTGGTTAGTAGTGCCTGCGTTTCTAATACTTTATTAATCGTTATTTTTAATTCTCGATCCGTAGCCCCTGCTGGAATGGAGACGGTCACCTCTTTATTCAAACTAACCTCGCCGATACTGCCCGTTGGGAGCGTGAGGTTACCGTCCGTAGAAGTAGCTGGGGACGTTGGTCCTGTTGGTCCTGTTGGTCCTGTTGGTGCCGTTGGCACACTGCCTCCGTCATTGGATGGTGCAAGTGCACGAGTTATCGTAACTGTGTAGGTATTTAGTGTACCATCCTGCGCTGTCACAACCGTGGTGATAGCATTGTTTCCAACATTCAAAGGAATTACATCACTTGCCCGACCACTTGCAACGGCAGTTCCGTTTATAGTTACGCTTGCATGGCTCTCGGATACGGTTGGCGTAACGGTCGTACTGGAAACAACATTCGCCACATTAGCTGAATATGCTGTGGTCCCGGAGACGAATGACGGGGTTAGCGTAACGCCCGACAGGGTCAATCCGCTTAAGTCCGCGTTGTTATTTAAACGGTTAACCGTTACGTTATACGCATTTTGTGTTTGATCCTCGGCAGTCACTACGATATTAATCGTATTTGCCCCTACCGCAAGGTTCGATGCATTGTAATTATAAACATTACCCGTTGCCGTAGTGTACACAGCACCCGTAACTCCAAGCGTTTGACTCGCTTCTGCTTTGGTTACTGCCACATTGAGACTTGTTATCGCGTTCGGAACATTCACTGAATACGTACCTTGCGATGATAAAAATGTCAGTGTGCCTTGATCAACGGTTATGTTAGAGAGCAACGCGTTATTGTTTAATGGTTCAGTTGCCGGGAAAACGGCGGTTACGACGCCCGTTTCAGCATCCGTAGTTACAGAGGTGGCTCCCGCTACGGTAAAGAAGTTTTCACCAATACCTGTTAAGGTATACCCCTCATTAGGTGTAATTGTAATTATAGCTGTGTAAATTGTACTCGGAGCAAATATAGCGTCAGACGGCGACCATGCTACCGTTGCTGTGTATTCACTTGCCGCTGTTATGGCAGATACCGGCGTTGCTCCTCTGACTGGCGGCGTTACTCCAGCTATTGCAGCTGTACCTATTGGTACTTCCGTTGCTGGGAAAGTTACCGTAAACGTCACGGTGTTGCCTACACCTGAACCCGTTGTCGTTGTAGTTCCAACCTCGGATGCATCCTCTACTGTCGGGGTGAATGCTCCTGCCTGGAATTCCTTTGAATTCTTGGATGTTAGTTCAACCGTTGCTGTATAGCTTTGGCCTCCCTTAAATTTGCCGCCTGCTGTCAAAGGTTCATTCCAGGCTACATGTGTAACTGTGTAATTAGCATTGGCTGTTGCTTCTTCAATTGCTGCTGTATCCTGCGGAGTTGCATCCACCACTGGCGCATCAATGGTTACAGCTGCTGATGTTACTACCCACTTCGCATATAACAAATAATCCGAAGTAATGGCAGTTGTCGCAATGTCAAATGGGGTTCCACTAAATTGACTTGAGGTGTACCACCCCTCGAACGAATAACCCGTTCTCGTTGGTACAATTGGCTCTGTTGCCAGATTATTGTGGATTACAATTTGATTCGCCGTTGTCCATAACTCATCATTGGTAACGAAGTTTACCATGTACGCATGCGATTGCTTTTTAACCAGATGATTATACGTATCCGCCACATACAACATGCCGTCACTGCCTACGGTTATCCCATTAGGATTGTTGAATCCTCCTGAATCGGCTATGTCCTTCCAGGCGCTTCCTCCAGCCGAAAGCCTTTTAATTTGGTGAGTATCTTCAGAATTCAAAATGTACAACGAGCCATTACTGTCTACGGCTATGCCCATCGGATAGGAAATTCCCCCAGATTGCGTAATACTTTCCCAGGTGTTCCCTCCAACCAGTTGTTTTTTAATTAAGTCATTGCGTGTATCCGTCACATACAAGGTGCCATCACTGCCTACTGCAATACTATTAGGATTGTTGAATCCTCCTGAATACGTGATATTCTCCCAAGTACTCCCGCCACTTAACAGTCTTTTAATTTGATTATGGCCCGTATCCGCCACATACACTGTGTTATACCTATCGACTGTTATCCCCCCTGGGAAACTGAAATTCTCTGAAAGGGTGATGTCTTCCCAGGCGCTCTCATCGCGGGGCAGTTTTTTAATTTGACCAATTCCAGCATCCGCTACATATACCGTACCGTCATTGCCGATAGCTATAGCGCTTGGCGAGTAAAAAATTTGTACACCCGTGATATCCACCCAAGTATTGCTATTGCTCAATAATTTTTTGATTTTGTGATTATTTCTGTCCGTCACATATACCGTGTCATCCCTGCTTACCGCCACACCACTTGGATAAATAAATGACTCCGATTTGGTAATATCTGACCACACTCTTGTATCCCACTTCGCGTATAGCGTTAGGTTCGCTGTAATTGCTGTTGTTGCAAAGTTAAAGGGTTGCGTCAGCGCGCTGTCACTATACCACCCTTCCAATGTGCTGTATGCCTTGCTCGTAGCCGGCTCAGTTGCATAGCCGTCTTTGGCTATGGACTGGGTATTAATGTTTGTCCCTCCCCTGCTATCAAAGCTCACTTGGTAGCCGGTGGACCATTTTTTAATTTTGCTATTATACATATCCGCCACATACACGGTGCCGTCACTGCTTGCTGCTATACCACCTGGCGTGTTAAATGTCCCCGAACCTGTAATGTTCTCCCAGACGCTTCCCCCACTTGGCAGTTTTTTAATTTGCATAGACGTACCATCCGTTACATACAGCGTGCCGTCGCTGCCAACTGCTATACCATCAGGATTGTTGAATCCTCCCGAATGGGTGACATCCTCCCAAGTGCTGCTTCCACTCGGCAGTTTTTTAACTTGTTGATAATAGCGATCTGTCACATACATGGAGCCGTCACTGCCTATGGCTATGCCTACCGGACTCCCTGAATAGTCGACATACTCCCAGGCACTGCCTCCGCTCGTCCGTTTTTTAATTTGGTTATAGCCAGGATCCGCCACATACAACGTGCCGTTACTGTCCACTGCTATACCCGTTGGATTGTTGAATTCGTATTGTTCTTCATTGGGAATGTCCTGCCAAGAGCTGTTTCCGCTCAGCAGTTTTTTGATTTTATTATTCCTGCCATCCGCTACATACAACGTGCTATCACTGGCTACCGCTATGCCATTCGGATAGTTGAATCCTCCTGAATTGGTGATATCCACCCAAGCGCTGCCTCCGCTCGGCAATTTCCTAATTTTATTACTATCCCTATCTGTTACATACAATGTGCCGTCACTACCTATGGTCACACCATACGGACTCCAAAATCCCCCTGATTTCGTGATGTCAGTCCACACCTTGGATTCTGTTGCGGCATAAGCATCACCACCTCCCAGAATAATTTGCATTACTGGAAGAACCAGCATGACGAAACTCATCAGCATGGCTGCTACTCTCTTTTTGGTAATTACGCTATTCATCTTCTCCGGCACCTCCACGCCATTTTTGTCGATTATTGACACTTTTGTCCTCATTCTATGACTTTCGTCCTAATAAAAAAATCCCCCATTAATGGGGGATGGACGTTATGAATATGGGGGATATGCATGATGCTAATATGTATTGTATGATGATAATTTTGTTAGATTGCGCTAACTAGTTCGCTACAGCCATTGGAATTCCTTCCCTTGCTTTAATGCCTGTTCTCTGCTGTTCACATCAAGCTTTCTGTATATACTTTTCAGATGGCTCTTGACTGTCTCCGCTGTGATCTGAAGTTGTTCGGCGATCTGTTTATTCGACAGCCCCATATCAACCATTCGTAATATTTTTAACTCTTGTTTCGTGATAAGTGCTCCTGAACTGGCAGTCTCTTTCCTATGATCTGACATCAGCAACAGCAATTCCCTGGCATAGCGCATGCTCGCGGACTTACGGTTAGCGCTGATCTGCCTTTGTCGGATGTATTCATGTAACAGCTCAGCCATCTTGGCCCCTTCATCCATGAAACTGCGGATGTATTTCCCTGGTTCCGCTAATTGAAGCGCTGCCTCCAGTTTCATTACAGCGTTCGTCCTATCATCTTTTCGATAAAAAGCCATGCTTTGCAAGATCGTCACCTTAACCTTATCCCAGGTCCGATTCTCCTTATCGACAAGCGCATACAATTGTTCTAGCAATTGCAGGGCTTCATCAACTTCCCCGCATTCCATAAGCGCACTTGCCAAAATAAGATATTCTTTGATCGGACCGAGCGGGATCGTATCCGTATATTGGATGCCGCAAGTTTCCAGCCACCTCTCATCGAATGAACCGTTCGCAAGCGACAAATAGGCCTTCTCCGCCTCAATCCTCCGCATAAACATATTTTTGTCCACGGAATGTATCTTAGATTTGATTCCCTCAAGCAAATCAAACGCTTTAGCCGAATCTCCCCTAGCCTGACAGATCCGCACAGCATTGACAGTAGCGCTTAATAGGATAAGCGCATAAGGCTGCATGCACGTTGATCTCAGTACCCTCTCCGCATACATTTCTGCCTCTTCCAAGCGGTTCCATTCATATAACAACAAACTGTATGTATTGTAAAAGAATCCGACATAGGGATAATTGTCTCTATCTTCCCATACTTTGATCCACTTATTGAAGAATCTCTCCGCATCATGCAAATCGTTGAAAAAGCTCAATAACGTATCGAAATACATCGAAAACGAGTTCGCTTCAATCATTTGGATATAGCTGCCCTCTGGTGTATGCCGATCAAAAACCTCAAAATATTCATTAGCCCGAACAAAGTCTCTTCGGTAAAAAGAAACAGCCGCGGACAAAAAATGAACATTGCCTGCGTAAGGTTTCCATTCCGGATCGGATAGCTTCTCCTCCATTAGACGAAGTCTAGCTTGTGCCAACTCCATTTCATTGGTTTCCACCATGATTTTGACATAAAGAAACTGAGTTCTTAGCTTTCCAGTGAAGCAATACTCCGGTAGCCCCCGCAACCAGCGATGGAGTACTCCCCTCTTCGCCTGAAGGTTTTGCTGATGCTTTTCAATCAAAGCGCTTGCTTCGAGATGATGCCCGTCCATAAACAGCTGCTCTACCGCTTCTTCCAAGAATCCGTGCTCCTCCAGCCAATGGGCTGCCTTAACATGCAGCTCCTTCGATTGTCCCGCATACCTCTGCCGGAAAAGCCTCCGTAAAAAATCGGAAAACAAGTGATGATAGCGATACCATTCGCGCTGGTTATCCAATGAAACAATGAACAAGTTATGCTGTTCCAGCAGTTCCAGCAGTTCCTGACAATTCGCTTGTCCAGTAACTGCCTCGCACAACGGGCCGTTTATCCTGTCCACGATTGAAGTTACCAATAGAAAGGACTGAATCTCCCTCGGCTGGAGACTAAAAACCTCCTGAAACAAATAATCGGATATGTTGCGGTGTTCCCCGCTAAAGGCGCGGATAAAATCCGAATAATTGCCGCTTCTTTGCAGTGAAATGGCAGCAAGATACAGGCCGCTAATCCAACCTTCCGTGCGGTCGACCAACACAGCTATCTTTTCTCCCGATAGTGAAAGTCCCATACAATCCTGAAAGTAACGAATTCCCTCCTTAAGTTGAAATCGCAGATCCGAAATCGTAATTTTTACCATTTGTCCAGTCGTCTGCAGCCTTGCCGTAGGAAAGGGCATTTCAGCCCGACTTGTTATATAAAGGTGAATGTGAGGGGGTAAATACGCTAGAAAATAGGCGACCGATGCTTGAATAGGGGCAAGATCAATCGCGTGATAATCGTCCCAAATGATGACCAATTCATCGGAATAGGTGTCAAGCTCGCGAATCATGGCTGAGATGAATGACTCAAACGCTCCCGACTTTAAGGATGGCACATACGGGGAGACCGCTTCCGCAAATTGCGGGTTCTTACTAGTGACTGCAGCGATCGTATAACTCCAAAACGCAATCAAATCATTATCTTGAGGGCCCAAAGAAATCCATACGGCAGGTATGGCGGACTGTTGCAGCCATTGACTCAAAGCAGTGGTTTTGCCGTATCCCCCAGGAGCCGTTACAGATGTAAGTTTGCTCTTTAATCCTTTATTTAATAGCTCTGTGATCGCTGATCGCTCAACAAGGTCATCGCGCCGCGTTTGTGGGATATGAAGTTTGGTACTCAGAATCATGGGTCGGCACCTCGAATTTAGCTGTTACATTCTATTCTTCATTATATCTGATTTCTATTCAGGGTTGCTAAATAAATAGAGCTGTGGAGTGAGCTTTTTCGTTGATTTCACTTGTTGGGTTAACCGGCACGTTATCATAATCCCCAAATCGCATCCCGTCAAGAGATAATGTGCAAAAGAGCGATATAGCGGGGGATCACCCCTTATGTTTTCAACATAGGAATCAATTTCCGAGTATGCAGGGCCATATCGCTTTTTCCAATTCATCCGGTGTCACGTAAAATATTCTTCAGATTGATGAAGAACAAGGAAGGAGATCTGCATGAACAGCGTGGATAAAATCAAATTTTTGGTCCTTTACGGCAAAGCCTTAGAGACAACTTATTACGGATATCTAGAGCTGAATCAAGATGGCCATATGATCGCGCTCTACAATCATTTCGGCGAGGAAATCGACATGTTCGGTGGACATGAATTTGTCAGGGTACGGGCGCTTGGCCGATTCGATGATGAAGACCGCGATAACTTTTACTCCTTGTTAGAAAGTGATGGTGTAGGATGAACGGACAGGTTCAAGAGGCAAGTGGAATAAAGAGAGGGGCGATGTTAACTGCCCTGCTCCTCGGGACATTTATTGCATTTCTTAATGAAAATTTACTTACGAATTCATTTCCTGGATTAATGCGTGAGTTCAACGTTGCTGCTTCGACCATACAATGGTTATCGACCGGTTATATGCTGATGATCGGCATACTGGTGCCAGTAACCGCATTGCTACAGCAATGGTTCACGACTCGCCGGATGTTTATGTCCGCGATGGCGTTATTTCTAGCAGGTACCTGCTTGTGTGCCGTATCCCCTGGATTCGAAGTCTTGCTGATAGGCAGGATTGTTCAAGCTTGCGGGACAGGATTATTAATTCCATTGATGATGAATACGATTCTAGCTCTCTATCCGCCGGAACGCAGAGGGGCTGCCATGGGTCTGATGGGGCTTGTCATCATGATCGCACCTGTCATCGGGCCAGCTTTGTCGGGATTGGTTATCGATACCTTGCACTGGCGATGGCTGTTCTACATGGTGATTCCTGCCGCATTGTTTTCGATTATTTATGCCTTCAAGTACGTAAAGAATGTTACCGAAATAACCAAGCCAAGGATCGATCTTTTATCCATTGTTATGTCAACCCTCGGGTTTGGTTGTGTCACCTACGGTTTCAGTCAGACTGGTGTCTGGACGCTTGGGAGTTACAGCCTGATTGCCATAGGCGGTTTCTTCTTACTCTTGCTTGCTTGGCGGCAGCTCAAGATTAAAGAACCTTTGATTGATCTTTCCGTATTCCGGTATTCCACTTTTGCTTTGGTTGCGGTATTGATCGTCGTGCTGATGATGGTTTTATTCGCCACCACGACATTGCTGCCCATTTATATGCAGGATGTGATGCAATTGACAGCATTCGCGACAGGTTTACTTCTGATGCCAGGCTGTATGCTAAACGCGATGATGATGCCCGTAACGGGAAAATTATTCGATAAATTCGGCCCGAGATTCGTCATAATGCCTGGACTCCTCATGATCGCTTTATCACTGTGGCTATTTGCCGGTATAGACAGCGATACAACCCGAGGCTCGATTCTGTTCAATCATATCCTCTTGTTCATAGGCATTTCGTTTGTCGTCATGCCTGCTCAAACGGCAGGCATGAATCAACTCCCGCCTCACCTGGTCCCCCATGGTACAGCCATATACAATACGCTCCAGCAGATTGCTGGGGGAATTGGCATCGCTTTGTTCGTTGGCATCATGTCGTCCAGAGCCAACCGTTATCTTCACCATTCGCTCGATCCCGTTGCGTTTGAAGATACAACACAAAGCATCGTTGCCGGTTTGCAAACCGTTTTTGGGATCGCATTTATTCTCTCCATCCTTGTATTGGTACTGGGTTGGTTTATAAATGGCCGTCATGATGCCGATTTTTCTCAACAGAAAGCCCCCTAAAACTGGTGCCTTAGGGGGCTTGAAACAGACCATAATGGTTCTGAGAGCGGCGATCGCTTTTTTCCATAAAAAAATCTCGTCATGGCAAAACCTTCTGAGGTCTGCGTGACGAGATCTGTTACGAAAATTATAATGTAATTAATTTATCTTAATCGGCAACAACTTAATGTCCCATGCCTTGGCGAGGTTCTTCACCTTCAGGAGGGCTCGTACGACGAATGAACAGACCGATTACGAGCGCAAGAACCCCTAAGTAAAAACCTACCCAGAAAGCACTATGCAAGCCCTCAACCATGCCTTTTAGCGCTTCAATCGGATCTGCTGGATTGCTCGACTTTGTGAGATAATCTTTCGTACCGTTAGACATGATGCTGATGAACAGCGCCACGCCAATTGCACCAGCAACTTGCTGTAGCGTGTTCATTATCGCCGTACCATGAGGATACAACGCACGCGGCAACTGGTTCAACGCCGTCGTCTGGGCAGGCATCATCACAAGTGAAATACCGATCATCATAATAATGTGTACTGTGATGAGATAGCCCTTCGTCGTCTCCATATCAACACTAGTAAACATGTAGATCGCGACAAGAACAATAGCAAGCCCTGGGATAACGAGTACACGTGGACCGAGTTTGTCAAACAAAACGCCTGCTACAGGTGCCATCATTCCGTTGACAATACCACCTGGCAGCATAATAAGACCTGAAGAGAACGCCGTCAACATAAGCGGACCTTGCAAGTATAAAGGCAGCAATGTCAGCGTGGAGAACAACGTCATCATCATCACGAGCATAAGTACCGTAACAAGCGAGAACATGGGAAACTTAAACGCGCGCATGTCCATAACTGGACTCTTAAGCATCAATTGACGCCATGCAAAAATTACAATACCGAGGACACCTACCGCAACCATCCAATAGACCAAAGGATCGCCCCAACCAAGGTCGCCCGATTTACTAAATCCATACACGACACCACCAAAACCAATCGTCGAGAGAATAATCGACAGTATATCAACCTTCGGCTTCGTAATCCTAGATACGTTTTTCATATAGATAAACGCAAAAACAATCGAGAATACCGCAAGTGGCGTGACCAAGTAAAACAACCAACGCCATTCAAGCTGATCAAGAATGAGACCTGAAACCGTCGGTCCAATGGCCGGTGCGACCATGATGACTAGACCGATCAGTCCCATCGCTCCGCCTCGCTTCTCAGGTGGGTATATCGCAAGAATCGTATTCATCATTACCGGCAGCATCAAGCCAGTACCTAGCGCCTGTACAACTCGCCCTACCAACAGCACTTCAAAACCTGGAGCAAACGCCGCAATAAGCGTACCTATTAAAAATAATGTCATTGCACCGATGAACATTTGTCGGGTCGTAAACCATTCTTGCAGAATGGCTGTAACCGGTACGAGCACACCAACAACCAACATATAGGCAGTAGATAGCCATTGAATTGTAGAAGGGGTTACATTTAACGCCGTGATCAAATCTGGAAAAGCATTCCCGAGCAACGTTTCGTTCAAAATTGCAACGAATGCGCCGATGATAAGCGCGACGACAATCGGGGTGCGTTTGATTTTGCTCAAATCCGGCCCTTCTGCACTCATTGTAGCTTGATTAGAACTTTCCATTGTGAATAATTTCCTCCTTATTGTGTCTGTCTTCACGACATTCGACTTATGTAGCGGTAGAAACGTAAGCTAATTAAGCTGAACTGGCGGCATCATACCGTCATAATGAACAAAAATAGAGTACTCTCTCTATCGTCCCCAATTGCACAGCTCCATACTCCACATACATCGATTGCTTACACAATCTACCATCCTATTTTACCCGTCTTCTATTTGTGCTGTCTAGTATCGTTCATTTCAGCTGCCCCAGCCATAGTTTTCCCTTTTAAACTAACAATTTGATTTGACATCTCGATCTGCTTCGATTATATTCAACCATATGGTTGAATATAATAAATATCTAGATGGATTGTTTAGTTCGTTAGCTGATCCGATTCGAAGGGACATTTTGCTGCGTCTTATTCAGGGGCAGCATACCATCACTCAATTGGCTCAAAATTACGAAGTCTCGTTTGCCGCCGTCGCCAAGCATCTCACCGTATTGGAAAAAGCAAAACTAATAGTCAAACGACGCCACGGAAAGGAGCAGCTCGTAAGTGTTTCATCCGAGGCGTTAAGAGATGCCTCTCAGTTTTTGACCCGCTTCGAATCGTTATGGGACTACCGTTTTCATGCATTGGACACCATTTTACAGGAGGAAGATAACCATGAATAGAGCCAAAGTTACTGCCGAAACCGGTACATCGATCATCCAGATCGAACGTATGTTTAACGCAAGCCGCGATAAAGTATTCGCTGCTATGACGCAAAAGGACAAGTTAGAGCGCTGGTGGACTGGCCCCGGCTACACCAATCGCATCGTGCACCTTGACGTGCGCGATGGTGGGTCCTGGCACTTCGTCCAAACGAATGAAAACGGCCACGAGTTCAGCTTTCACGGATCGTATCATATGGTTTCTCCAGAAATGACAATACAAACCTTTGAATTCGATGGCCTTGGCGAACGCGGACACGTAGCCATGGAGAAACTGGAACTTACGGATGCGGGCAATGGAACGACGAAGCTTCTGGTAACCTCAACTTTTTTTAGTGTTGCGGACCGAGACGGTATGCTCCATAGCGGCATGGAGGAAGGGATGCAGCAAACCTACGACAGGCTTGAGGAAGTGTTGAAGGAAATGGACGCGTAAGTAGTCAGCTTAACGGGGCTATCGGCGAAAAAACAAATGGCGGCCCAATGGCCGCCAAACGTCTGCTATTCATCGGATACGCCAAGCGCTTTGTTCCGTTCTTTAAATCTCTCGTTATGCGATGATACATAAGCCATTCTCGGCGCCTCGGGATCCATGTACCGTTTGGCGCTGTTAAGCGCTAAGGCTGCATCCGTGAACGCTCCCGCAATGAGGTTGAGCTTGCTTTCGTAATTGGCGAAGTCGCCAGCCCCGAAGATACCCGGCAAGTTCGTCTCAAGTTTCGGGCTGACGAATATATTCCACTCGTCCATATCTAGGCCCCAATCCTTGATACCTGTAAAATCGGACTTCAGCCCGTGGTTAACGATAACTTCGTCTATTTCCAGCTCGCGCGAGTCCCCTGATTCGATATGGGTAATCGTCACCCGTTCAATCGTTTTTCCATTGCCGCTGTATAACTTCGTGACTTCATATGGCGTAAGCACATCGGCAGAAGATTCTTTCATTCGAGCAATGTTCTTCTCATGTCCGCCGAAGCGGTCGCGCCTATGCACGACTGTGACCTGAGCAGCGATGGGAAGCAGCTCGTTTGCCCAATCGACAGCGGAGTTTCCGCCACCCGAAATAAGTACCCGCTTCCCTCTAAAAGGCTCCAGCTCCTGCACCGTATAGTGCAGATTGGACACCTCATAGCGCTCAGCCCCTTCCAGCTCCAGCTTTGCCATTCGTAGAATGCCGCGGCCGATAGCCAGAATGATCGTGCGTGTCCAGTGCTTCTCCCCTGTTGCCGCCTCCAGCATGTACGTCGAATCGGCTTGTTTCTCCAATCCGATAATGTGCTGGCCGAATACAATTGTCGGGTCGAATGTCTTCGCCTGCTCCGACATTTGGGCGATTAACTTCTCACATAGGATCGGCGTAGCCCCTCCAACATCCCAAATCATTTTCTCGGGATAAATAAGCATCCGCCCGCCCAGTTCATCTTTCGCTTCTATTAGCTTCGTCTTTAAATCGCGCATTCCACTATAAAAAGCAGCATACATTCCCGCAGGACCACCGCCGATAATCGTCACATCGTATAATTCAAGCTGCTCAGTCAATCGATGTCCTCCTCCAGTTGGCTCATGCAACATTCATGTTATGATAATCATTATCAACATAATTGTAGCTTCGGTAACGTGAGAATAACAATGCACAAAGTCGACGGTTGCTTTTATACAAAATGGAAGAAGCGGACCTTTCCGTGCAAGCAAAGCCAAATCAAGCTAATGATCGCAGGATATCATCGATTTTCTTGCCATTGGAAATAATTCCATTATTCATCCAAGTTAGAAAATCAACCTCGTAAACGCGGTTGTTTCGTACAGCGGGCAGCTCGCGCCACTCTGGTTGCTCCAGCAGTTCCCTCTCCTTTCCTTCTGCCTGACTGTGCCACTTATCGAAAGTAATGAACAGATGATCCGCGGTTAACAAACGCAAATCCTCTACAGAGAGATTGAACATACCGGGCCTATTTGCTTTTGAAGCTACACCTACTGCGGAGTGGGAGCGCAAGCCAACATCGCCATAGAGAACAGTCGAAACGAAGCCTTGCCCCTCTTCCGTATATTGGATGATGTGGTCCGCCGAGATACGCAAAAATGCGACCGTTTCACCTTTCATAACCTGACTCAGCGTATGACTCGCGCTCCGTGCTTTGAAATCATACTTTGCGATAGCATCGTCGGCCAACTCCGTCCGACCGAAATAATCGGCAAAAGTACGCAGAAGCATACGCCAATTATTCGTCTGCTCAAGCAGAATACATGTGTTGGATATGCGTCGGCACTGAGAATACTGCTGCTGCTCGTAACGATCCATAAGCAATATCAAATCTGGCTTATAACCGGAAAGTGCTTCAAAGTTGCCGATGTTCTCATCGAACGTTGGAATATGGTTTAAACCTAGATAGTCTTGTTTTCCCCATTTCGTATGCGAATACTGGGCGATAGGCTGCATATCCAACGCAACTATGAAATCCTCTAAATATGGTGCTACTACTTTAAGCTGTCCCTTGCGGCTGTTACGGTATTGTCCGGGTGATATGCCTACCGTTTGCTTGAAACGACGATTGAAATAATGTTCATTGTTAAAGCCTGCATTCAGCGCAATATCGAGCAGCCTGTCATCGACGCTTGCCAGCCACTTCTTAGCTTGATTAATCCGTACTTCATTCAAGTACTGGAGCGGTACTTGCCCCGTCGCCTCTTTGAACAGACGGGTATACTTCCAGCGCTCAATGCCTGCGAGGGAGGCCAGCTCCTCCACGGTCAGAAGATCGCGGTAGTACTGGTGAATATGCCGTATGCTAAGCTCTACCCCATTCCGCTCGATATCCGTTCCCTTATCCTCGGCTTGAGGTGTATTTTGGCGGAATAGAAAGAGCAGCAGCTCTTGAAATCTCACAAATCGTTGAAACAGCTCGAGATCCTCGCTCGCACCTCGGAGCCCATATAACTCATCAAGAAGCTCTATCGTCTTCGCGAAGGGTGCGCAGGCAAGTTCATGCTTATCCGGCAGCAGGCTCGAAGCTGCATCGGAGCCGCTCGCTACGAAGCACACTCGGTAATGACTGCAACTCATAACCTCTTGTTCAACAGATAAAGATCTTCCGGGCCCCTGCAAATAACATTTTCCTTGTCCCGTCCCGCTCCGTATAATGAGCAATTCAAAGCTTTCCTTATCGTTTCTGTCGCTTCCGTCCAATTCACTCATTTCTGCTGGCTCGCCCGCAACGATTAAGCGGATCGATTGCAGCACATATTGGACTAAAGGAGCAGTTCCAGCTTGTTTGAGCCGTTCAATACCCATCGTTACTATCAACCGCCTTCCCAATTGATATTCATTCTCAATGAATATAGTGTAAATCAAAATAAGCCGCCCTTCAACCTTCGTTGAAAAACGGCCATTTTCCAATTTATGGCAAGTGATCTCACCAAGGATCTCAATCACTCTTATTTCTTGCTAGGGGCCAGCAATCGAAGTAAATCATCCATCTTCAACCCGTTCGCCGTAATGGCTCCCGTCTGCCAATAAGATCTCTCTACAGGATATACATGGCCGCTCTTAAATGCAGGAGCAGTTTTCCATAACGGATCTGCTTTCATTTCCTCGAGCGCTTTTTTGTTGCCCTCGTCCTCCCACGTCCCGTTGGACGGAAGCAAAATAATATGGTCCGCATCAAGATCCGGAATGACCTCCTTCGACAAGACGATATTGCCCTCCGTCATCGTCTCGGCGTACCTTGGCGCCTTTAGCCCAAGATCCTCATACAAGATTTGTCCGACAAACGTGTTATGCGTGCCAAAAATATTAATTGATTTGTCTACAATGTTCATCCGCAGAACAACAATCTTCTCATCCCCGATCGCCGCTTTCAGCTTCGCCTTCACATCGACAATACGCGCTTCGTAATCGGCAAGAACCTGCTTTCCTTTGTCGCTAAGACCAAGTAATTCTGCGATTAAGGTCAATGTTTTGCGCGAATCCGCAAGTACGTCATCCGGCAAGCGGAACGTCGGCGCAACCTTGGAATAGATCTCATATTTTGCTTTATCGACCTCTCCGGCGCCAATGATCAAGTCTGGTTCAGACACAAGCAAAGCCTCGATACTGCCAGTCACGTCGAATAACGGAACTTCCAGCTTCAAATAATCTTGCTTGCCCCACATTGGGTTATAATATTGCACAATAGGCTTTACCCCAAGCGCAACCAAATAATCTTCACGATATAAAGCCGAGATTCGCTTCGGATTTGTCGGAATTTTTACCTCTCCGAAGCTATCGGTTACGACCCGCGTTTTCGCCTGAGGCGGAGCTTCGCTTGGCGCTGCTTTGACAGGCTGTTCGGTAGTCACCGTGGCCACAGCTGGTTCGCCTGACGAGCCGCAACCACTCACCGTCACCATTGCTGCGGTTATAAGCGATATCCATCCTATTTTCGTAAATTTTGATCTTGTCATCATGACATTCTCTCCCCTATACGTTTTGTTAGCAAAACAACTCGTTCATTTATAATGATAATCATTATCATTTCGCTTGAGTAGATTGTACCCCATATTGGATTGCATGCTCAATGCACATTCTCTACGACCCGCTTTATACAAACTCGTCACTTCGTTGCAATAAAAAAAAGCCCAAGCACCTTGTGGCGCTTGAGCTCTGTATGCTCTTAAGTTACTTATAATCATTTAAGGGTCCTTCATCCATTAAAACTTCTACCGTATTTGAGGACCCCATCCTAAGTTTAGGTCTATACTCGGAGTTCGGTGTACTGTAAAGCTCCAATGGACTTATACTCACTCCATCTGGCCTATTATGAAGTATTCCGGGCACACAGGTATAAACTGCATCATTATTATTTGCATTCTTGGACGATATCGTTACAGATGTTCCATTATGATTATCTATACTCATGGACACCTTGTATCTGTAGAATGAACCCGTTCCATTGGACTGGGCCGAATATACCACAGGAACAACTGCGAGAATATTATCGTTTAACCTTAATTTTATAACTTCTGTTTTAGTGGATTTACTATTTCTTCCAACATCCCCCAAATGTTCGACTGATCCTTTGCCATAACTCCTAAGAGGGGGTGTTCCTTCCGCCCCAAACATAGCTACATCAATCTGCTTGCCATCCCTTGTATAGACTAGTGCATAGATATCATAATCAGTCCCCGTCTCCCAAGATACAGTAGCCGTAATCTCTGGTGTTTTATCAATGAGAACAGGCTTCTGCCCTTTATCGAGACTTATCTTCCCCTTTACCTTTTCAAGGTTTATCAGTGACAACGGATTTTGACTACTTTTACTTTCAGTAATAATTGCAGTCGTATCAGGTCCTTTTGATATATTTTCTTGAATAGTCTTAGGTTCTGTAAGCTTGTCTTGGTCATCAGATTCAACCTCAACACCGTAATTTTTACATAACCCTTCAAGTCCGGAATCGAATCCACGCCAGATTGATCTTGCCTTTGTCTGACCATTCCTTAGATATAATTCTAATACTACGATTCCATTTTCGTTAGTGAAACTGGATGGGGTCAACTGGATACTCGTATGATCGGTAGAGATTTCTGCCTTTAAATTCTTCACATTTGAAAATCCCGTGCTATTATCCTCTGTAAGAGTTATAGCGATTTGAGTAATACCTTCGGGAACTTTACTCATGTCAAAATTAATTCTATGTACCTTAGTATTCCCTACTATTTCAGATGGAACTAGGGTAGCTACACCGGAGGAGCTTTCTGGTTGATTATAAAATATGATTCCACTATCTCCTTGCACCTTGTTCGCATCAGTTAGAAGGAATGCTGTTAAAGAAATATCTAACGAAGTAGACATTTCATGGCTAACCGTTACGCTGCCTTTTGTGGCACTTAACGTTGTATTTGCTCCCATCTGAAGTGACTCATTCATTTAAACCACTCTCCTTGTAAAAACAATTCTATTATAAATAATAGTACTATTTTATTTCGGTATTTGAAAAGAAACGGTTGTCCCATGGTCGGGGTCTGTTCGGATCCCTGCTACCCCATGAGGTTGCTCGATTGGCTTTTGAACATGGTAAACAAACAGCCTTATAGACGTAATGGCACTTAAGAAAACGATGATAATGATCCAGGTCCTCATCTTGTTATGCACAAAACGCCCCTCATTTCCTTCTATATATTATAGATGCTGCAGGTTTGATCCCCGTTGGTTCAATCGTATGTTTTCTTTTCTCTCAAAATAGTTAAAAAGTACTTAAAGTCTATATGATCGTTGGGCTAGTGTAAATACGGAAGGCACCTTGTTTGGTGATTCCATGTGATCAGCATGTAGAGCGGGTGATGCTTCATACCCATCGCGTATATCTAGAAAATATTGTATATTTAAAGTAAACAATTTAAGAAGCTTGAATGCTTCTTTGGAAGAGGTTGCACATATGGGTGATTTCAAAAGCGTGTACTGCAAAGGATGCTGGCAACAAATGAAAGTGCCGATCTTTATTCGCAGCCCGATATCTTTTCCTTTTCGCCTAGTAGGAATAAAGCCCAGCCGAATGCATCCAAACCTATGCACAATTTGTGAATCTATGTTTACAAGGGTTAAGAAAAACAAACAGATCGAAATCCCAGCCACCGTCATGTTTGCCGACTTGAGGGGGTATACCCGTCTATCGGAACATGCCGATCCAGCTGACATTGCACGGTTGTTAGAGAAATTTTATGATGAATGTGCGCCGGCGATTTGGAAGAGAGATGGCATTATTAATAAAATGATCGGTGACGCGGTGCTTTCTATATTTAATTTCCCCTTGGAGCAGCACGATCACGTCCATCAGGCTGTCATGGCCGGCATAGAGATCCAAAGGAAATGTAGAGACATGCAGTCCGAATTTTCAGCTGTATCAGGCGTGGACGCCCCGGTCAAGATCGGAATTGGCATCCATACAGGTACGGCCTCTATAGGCGAATTTGGCACAGCTTATAAGGATTTCACGATTATTGGGTCTGTTGTCAATAAAGCTTCCCGAATTCAAGGCGCAGCCCAAAACGGGGAAATCTTGATATCAGACGATGCCTATCACTGTATCAAAGCCGATTACCCACATTTGGAACCCCAAACTTATAACTTGAAGGGTATTGACCAACCCGTTGTTGCCTACGCTGTTCCGTTATAATGTAACCCAACCCCCAAAAACCAGATATTCGCCGTTGCTTATGGTACAGTTCAGCTTAAGCTATCCTACGGCGAAAAGACACTCTCGCTCGAGTGCCTTTTCACTTTCCCGATTCTATTAACAAAACTTCAACTAGGACCCCCATAACATAACCGACTAGGTGGCATCCTTCTGTTCCAGCCATCTCAAAATCGTTTGATTTGTTTCCTGCGGCTTTTCTTCCTGGATCCAATGACCGCAATCCAGATTGACCACTTCCACATTGGGCACGAACTTTGTAAGGTTTTCGGACTTCGCAATCACATCTCGGTCGCCGTAGATCATGAGGGTCGGCTGTCGGATGATTGGGTCCGCTTTCGCCAGTAAGCGCCAGTTGCGGTCAAGATTCCTGTACCAATTTATGCTACCTGTGAACCCTGATGTTTCAAAAGCGGAGACGTAAACGGCCAGCTCGCTTTCGCTCATTACGGGCTCACCGAGAGGTGTTTCTGCTCTGGCAAGGTTGATCAACGCCATACCTGGCTCAGGTGCTCTGAGAGGTTCATTCTTCCGGTATAGGTTACGAAGAAACCTGTATGTATTGTCTTCGAATACGGCGTCCGCGACGCCTGGCTGTCGATTAAAATGGACGAAATAGAAATCGCCGCCAAGTATTTCTTCCATGAACTCAATCCAGGGTTTTTCCCCGCGCTCTTGGTAAGGCAAGCACAGATTTATCACTTTATTGACGCGGTTGGGATGCAACAAGGTCAGTCCCCAAACGACGAATGCACCCCAGTCATGACCCACAAAGGTAGCGTCCTCGTATCCATAGTGATCGAGAAGCGCAATGAGATCACCCGACAAGTGTTCAATGTCATAGTCTGTTACTTCGGTCGGACGGGATGAGTTACCGTAACCCCGCTGGTTGGGAACGATGACATGGTAGCCCGCTGCAGCAAGTGCATTCATCTGATGGCGCCAAGAAAAGGCATGCTCTGGCCAGCCGTGGCAGAGTACAATAGGTTTGCCTACGTTTTCTCGGCCTGCTTCAAACACTTCAAGTTCTATGCCGTTAACTGAAATAAGGGTGGGCTTGGGAAAACCGGTTGGATTAAACATTAAATTAAAACCTCCTTCTTGTGATACATGTAGTATACTGAATAAAAGGTGACATCTAGCTGTCACCTTTCTGAAATTAGGTACAATAAGAGGGCAATTATGAACAAAGTAGAGAGACTCATTTCGATTATCATGGTATTGCTGAGGAAAGAAATTGTTTCTACAACGAAATTCTCACAACTATTCAATGTCTCCAAAAGAACGATCCTACGCGATATGGAAACATTGAACTTAGCGAACATCCCGATCTACTCTGTCAATGGAGTCAACGGCGGCTACGGCATAATGGACGAATATAAGGTTGATAAACGCCTTCTAAGCAGCTCCGATTTACAGAATATATTAGCTGCGCTCGGCGGATTGGAACAACTCCTCTTTACTGAAGATGTGGAAAGAACGATAAAAAAAATAGAGGCAATGGTTAGTCCATTGTCTCTAAATCGTTCCATTCAACTGTCATTTTATAATTGGGAAGGTCGGTCCGAGATTCTTGAAACCGTAAAAACATGTCAAGAATCCATATCCAAGAAAAGGCTGGTTTCGTTTAGTTATACAGATAAAGACGGGGCTGTAACGGATAGAATCGTTGAGCCCTATGAGCTGCATTTTAGCGAATCGAGTTGGTACTTGAAAGGATTCTGTTTACATCGACAGGGATCTCGAACATTCAAGTTATCCCGGATCGATCATATTACTATGAATGAACGCGCATTTCATCCTAGAGAAGATTGGTCTGAGCAAGGACACAAAGCAAGTTATCTTCCGCAATTCGTCACGATTAAGGCATGGATATCGCCCAGCATAAAAGATCAAATCATCGAAAGGTATGGTAGAAAAAGTATTGAAGACCATGGTTCTGGACTTTTGTTAGCAACCATGTATGTCCCTCAAAATTATATGGGATTTCAACTTCTAGCAAGCTTCGGCATCCATCTAAAAGTTGTAGAACCTAAAACCTACGTTGAAGACTTTCGAAATTATTTATCTAAAATGATGGAGAACTATTCTGATTAAGGTCTCGTCTCGGCTGATTTCCCCTACTCATCCTTTAACCGTCGTTGATACAACACAACCGAAATGATAGTTAGGACAACTGTCCATGCCAAAATAATAAGGAGAGGTTTTAATAAATTTCCCGTCGTTGCATTTAGGAAATGCACAAGTTGAACGCTTGGGGTATACGTCAGCACTTGAAAGATGGGAAAATCATCCGCTAATTGCACCCCCCACGGCGCCCCAGTGAATACAAACGCCACAGGCATGATAGATAATGATGCTTCGAGTACCGTCTTAGAGAATAAACCGCATATCGTCCCTACTGCAGTATATAGAATAATTGATAAAACGATGGCTGCCACAAAGGCCCACATACGATTTGGCTCATAGCCCAATATATACGTAGCTATAGCCAGAACGATAGCCGACATAACAAAGACTAAAGCGCTTTTTCCGATTAAAACATCCATGATCGTAGCCGGGGTCATCATTAATGAACGTAACGTGTTACGCTCCTTTTCTTCTGCAATCAAGCATGCTTGTGCTAAACACGTGAGTATCACAAACGAAGTATTTAGAAGAAAACCAATGGCTTCAGACAAAGAGGGGACTGCACTGCGAAAAAGAAAGGCAAAGAGAATGGGAAACGTCAAAACAATAGATATCGCATAATTGCGTGAAAACTCTTTATAATCTTTCACAAATATCGCTTGAACACGTTTCAATGAGATACTCATAGTAACTCACTTCCTGTCATTTTAATGAAGATATCACCTAAGCTTGGCTCTTTCGTTTCCAATCGATCAATTAAACCTCGTTTCATCCAATCCGCAATTTGATCGGCTGTCCTCTCATTAATCGGCAGCTCGCAGGCTTCCCCATTGATTAAATCAACGCAGACTACGTTTTCTCGATGCTGCCTTTTCAGTTCCTTGGGAGAACCGATGGCTTGGATTTGTCCCTTATACAAAATCGCTACGCGGTTACACAGCAATTCTGCCTCAGCCATATCATGCGTAGTTAAAAAAATCGTTGTCCCTTTCTCATTTAGGTAGCGCAAGCCTTTATAAATATGGGCGGAGTTTACAGGATCTAAAGCCGAGGTAGGTTCATCTAAAAATAACAGTTCCGGCTCATGGATAATCGCGCATGCCAACATGACACGCTGACGCATCCCTTTTGATAAGCGATTGACTTTCTTGTTGCGCTCTCCGTTTAAATTAACAAACTGCAGCACCCTATCGATCGAAGATTTAGGAAGATCATATAATTGACGATACAGATTCAGATTGTCCTCGATCGTTAACCTCTCATATAGACCGCTGTTATCCGTCAGAATGCCAAACCTCATCTTCTGTGCAGAGAGATGCATCATCTTTGATGGCTGGTTAAATACATTTGCCTGTCCACCTGTTGAATTTAATTGCCCCGTTAAAATCTTAATCAATGTCGTTTTTCCCGCACCGCTCGGACCGAGGAAACCAAAGATTTCCCCTTTCGGAATGGAAAAGGATACGTCGGATAACGCATCTTTATTTCCAAATCTCTTTCGAATACGTTCAACTTGGATAACATCCACAAGCACCACTTCCTTAGCTTTGATGACCTAAGCATATGAAAATTGTCCGCATGCAGCCATCAAAAACCGCCGAAATGTAGCTGTTATCGCCTGAATGGTACCATGAAACACGTGATTGGTTCGACATTTCCCCGGAAATTAAATATTCAGAAGCGCTTTTAATTCATGCAATTTTGTACGAGATAACGGAACCACGGCATCTTTACCTGTATGTAATCGCAAGCTATAGCTATTCTTCGTCCAAGTAATAATCTCTCTTACTTTTTGCAGATTAACGATGTAGGATCGATGACACCTGAAAAATCCGAAGTTCAACAATCTCATCTCGAGCTCGGTTAGCGTCAGTGCGCAGACATAATTTTCTCCCCCCACATGAACGAGGATCGAACCCTCAATACTTTCTATGTAATCGACTTCAGGCGGGTCAAATAAGATCACTTTATCATTTCGTTTGGTAGATATCTTCTGCAACGTTATATTCGTCTCATCTTGTTTCTGCACTTCATGCTTATCTTCTTCTGAGTCCCGAATATCCAATTGATGAAATCCCAACTCATTCAATCGATAGATAGCATCACAGGAAATAATGGCATCCTCTAAATTTGAAGTTAAAATTAATACTTGCTTTTCTTTCAAAAGGTCATCAAGAATCCGTTTAAATTGACGACGGTCTTGCTCTTCTAAGTAAAAATAAGGTTCCTCCAGTACAAGTATAGGCTGATGTGCGAAAAAGACGCGCAACAATGTCACATACATCCTTTTCGATGAGCTCAAATCCTTAATTTTTACCTTCCGTACTTCCCTTAGAGCAAAATAGTCCAGCAACAAAGCTACACGCTCATTCCTCTCCGTTACTTGGATGAGAAAAGTGATGAGCTCCTCCACCGTTAAACGCATATACTCGCTTTGTTGAACTTGAAATACATAATAGCTAGAACGATTCCCTACTTGATTCATTAAGAGCTGCTTTCGCTTCAAATCCGTTATGATGCCGATACATCGGTTCGTTGTCATACTGAATTCGATTTTCGGTAGAAATAATTCCCCATTCTCATACATTGGTTGAAATTGCATGCCGTCCTCCGGTTAGTGCTGCTATAGGATATATATAGCAATTATATAGTTTTTGGATTAAAAAAGAAGCCGTCGCCTCAAGTAGCTTTGGCCACTATTGGGATAGCTTCATTATTTGGAAAAATTTATTTTATTTTATTCAGCATCCGCACGACAACCAAAGCTACCTGTGCTCGCCGCTACATATGGCTTGGCCCAATCGCTAATGCTGCTTTCATCTTCATAATTAACCGTAGATTGTATTGCAGATCGCTCAATTTTTTACAGATAGCATAAAAGTAAGCATTGACGATCGTCACCGCCAGTTGATCATGTGTAACGTTTGCTTCTGGATCGAAGGCGCTGTCGCTTGTACCTCTTATGATATTCGCGGCACTAGCCGCGTATACGGCATCCTTATACCAAGAATCGGCAGCTATGCATGAATATGGTGTAGCCGACGTTAACTGACATCTTTGAAAGTCTGAATAATTAATTTTCTCCCTATTCTAGATAGGTTATATTCTGGGGTTAATATTCCCTCAATCATTAATATATTTAGTTGTTTTTCATCCATTAGCAACATGTTCTTTTCAGCCAGTTTTAGGAATTCTCTAAATCCCCCGGGCATCTCACCTCGATTAATAATCCCTTTTACTACATATTCAATGAGGTTTTTAGTGTGAGGGGGTAATTCAAATTTACTACGAAATGCATCTAGTTCATTCTGTAATTCAAATAATCTATTTTTAACGTCTGCGAGCTCAAGTTCCTTTGACTGAAGTTTCTCACTAATTTGAATCTTTTCTTCCTCACTAATGTTTGCTTTCTCAATAAGAAGATTTAGTATTTCTTCTTTCTCTTTTGATAGTACTGTTTGATTCAGGGTCTTTGTTTGAATTTCTTGTTCTATTGACTCAAAAAAGTGAGGTTTGTCCATACGATCAAGAATTCTTGAATAACTCTTTTCAATACTGCTTAAGTCTTTACCAAATCTTTCTTCTATTCTACCTATTTTCTCAGATATCTCTTTTGTAAACTGGTATGTGTTGTTATAGAATTTATTACTTGTGTCATTTGCTTTGAAATAAAAAAGAGCAGACAACCCCATAGATAAGAGAGCCAATGTTAACGCTAATAAATTGGTTAAATTATCGGGGAGAGACCAGTCTGTAAAATCCATAAAAATAAATTTGATTGCAACTGATAGGGCAAATATCAGAAAAATAATCTCTTTTGTATATTTTAATATTTTCAACCTGTTTACCTCCGGTTAATTTCGATTAACACCTTATTTACGAAGTACTCTAATTATCCTTAAATGTAGCCCTTCTCCCCCACCCAATGGACGCAACAAAAAATGTGAAATATTGTGAATTTATCACGTAAACCCTCTTAATTATTGGGAGTTAATCATTTTTTTCACTAATCAGTCAATCTACTAAGCTCCTCCACCATAACCAGATTTTTCGCTGTCACTACTGGACCTAATATTTCAACTAGCCCAATATTACACTCCCTAACAATCGAAAAAGCCCTTATGTTAACCCATTGTATAAGCAATATTTACAAACCGGTTAGAAAAGACGCTGATCGTTACACTAGTTCAAGTGTTTTCCATCAAGTGTGAATTTAAAAATCATTAAGAAAAGTTCAAGCATGGTCTGCTCGAATCTTTTGGATAGTGCAGGTAAATGCGACGATGATACAGTTTACTTCAATACCATAACTGCATAAATTTCGCCTTTACTTATGGTACGGTTCACCGTATTGCGTCTCGGTATAACATTTTAGAGAAGATTGAAGTGCGATTTGTCATCTAAAAATAGAGCCATAAAAAGTCATGACTTACAGCATGACTCTTTATGGCTCTTTGTTGTGTGGTTACTTTGCCGCCTTTTGATACTGTTCTCTAATTAAATCTTCAAACACGTACTTTAAGTATATTTGCAGATTTGAAAACATTACTTGTATATCATCATTCGAGATAGTTACATCATAATAGTGAACACTTTTTTGTAGTAGCTCGACTTTCTTAGTTGCGTCTGTTCTTCCCTTTCTAATATGATTCACGAATACTTGAGGATGCGTAGACTCAATTTTCATACAACAATGATCTATAAAACCCTGTAACTGCTTGCTCTTGTCATCGATATTCTAATTATTTGTAATCCTTTTAATAGGCTGTGTTTTCTTGCGATCGTGAGTGTTAACGACGAACTACCCATTTGACCAGGTAGGCCAATATAACTACAATAAACGGCAACGGTCCCAAGAAAAAAAATAAAAACCCACAAATCAACATAAGCCCTAAGAATCTCATCATTTCTAATTATCTCCTTGTTTGATAATGAAATCCCAACGACCACAACCGCCTAATCCTAACTTCTCATATGCTACATTTCTTTTAACATAGGGTAGCATATTAACCTATTAAGGAATGTGTTAAAGATATTTATCTCATTTTGATAGAAACTGGCTTAAGTAGAATAAGTCTAGGGTCTTCATTGAATCCCACAATTGTAGCAGTGATACGAATATTATGACCTTTACCAAAAGAGTCAGGAATATTATTACCTGTAAGATGTAAATCAGAGTAATTAACATTTTTAATTTGGAATTCAGGTCCCGAGAAAGTAGTTGTACTGTAGTCACCAGCAAAAATTAAATAATCAAATCTTGTTTTATAATCTTTGTATGGACTCACATAAGCGGTATTCCCATCAAACTCAATAGTTCTACCATCATACTTCTTAGCAAATTCTTTAAAAAGAGGACTAGTCTCATCTTTTGTGCTAAGTATTGTTGCCAATTCTTTGTTGTTTTCTATTGTTAGGATTTCTACTTTCGGTTGTTCTGCACTTGAATTATCCTTTGCCCCAGATTTTGCTGCACTCGCAGTATCTTCTTTTTTGAATGTATGATACTTAATAATGACTTCTGTATCAGCAGATATCCATTTATCTGGAGAATAATTCACATCGCCTCCAATAGATACTTCTTTAACCTCTCCATCTTTTGTTATCCAACCTGTAATTAAATCTTCAATCTTTTCTGTTTTGATGTTCTTGAATCCTTTTGATTTAAGGTCATCAACTACCTTATTATAATCTCTACCTTTTTGAGCACTTGAACCTGATGGAGTTTTTGCTTCACCTTCATGTTTGTTCGAATTGCCGCCACATCCCACTAATGTCATAACCATTATACATGCCAAAAGAAAACTAACCATTTTGTTCATTTTTAATTATCCCCCAACTTAACTTCGTTTTACTTTTTGCGTATTCCTTTAATTCATTCAAGCATTGCTGGAACTCCTCGTTGATAATTAATTCAAGCTCTACACCGTAAGTACTATGTAGTAAGCTCTTTATCTGCTGACAAACTGCAAGCTAATTTTGCTTGGCAATTTCGTTTTGATTTTTAACAATTGGAGTTCTATATATGACCAAATAGCAATTTATGTGTACAAGAAAACTCCTGCTAAGTACAATCTCCATATGATTTATTTGATGATTACTTACAGGAGGCTGGGATATAAAACAAGCAATTAAGTCCGTTGTTGGCTATGTCCGAATAAGCTCTAATTCACAAAAAGATAATACTTCAGTAGCAGAACAGAAAAAGAGAATACAGGCATATTGTACCAGTCAGGATTGGAAATTAAAAGAAATTTTTGTCGATAAAACAAAGTCTGGCTCTAAAATTGACGAAAGAATTGCATATGCTGAAATGCTTGATTTTGCTCAAGATAAAAGTAATCAAATTGATGCAATCGTCGTTTTCAAGTCAGATAGATTCATCGCCACTTGAAGAATCTATTGATTATGATTGAAGAAGATTTACAGCCACATGGCATTGCATTTATTAGCGTGTCTGAAAACTTCGACACCTCAACGCCCAATGGAATGTTGACGTTACAGATGCTTGGCAGTTTTGCAGAATTTGAGCGGAACTTGATCAATGAAAGAACTCGCTCTGGCCGCCTAGTCACAGCAAAATCAGGTAAGTATGCAGGTGGCACGCTGCGTGAGTTTTTCCTGCAGTGTACTGCGCTTAATTTCACCAGGTGTAATGCGGCCTTCCCATTCCAAAATCTGAATGATTTGAGCAACACTTCGGCTGGGCACTTCACGACGCAGTAGGATAGCTTGCTCCATAAGCGGCGCTGCAATAACGGCTTCAGATGGCTGCCTTCCCTTACTCAGGGGTTTTAGCCCACTGAAGCCCTCTTGCCGATAGCGTTCTAAATAGCGGCGCAATGTCCTCTCGGATAGACCGGTTTGCTCACAAATTCGTGCTTTTAGTTCTTTTGCCTTGGCGGGATCCAGTCCTTCTGCCAGCAGTGGTGATAACAGTTGCACTCGCTGTGCGGCAATCTCTTCCGCTTTCTGCTTATCTTTCATCCATGCTCATCTCCTTTTGCTAGACTATGAACTGAGTCTACCAAAAGCATCCGTGGACAAGAATGCAGAACGGGTATGTAGCCATAAATTCACATTGGCAATGGGACGGACAACTCTAGCCAGCCATCTGGGAGCATCACCAACGATGAGTCCTATTTTCTGGTGTGTAGACCCTGAAGGGGTGGACGAAACCTCCAAGGGTTGTTGATGAAAGCGAACTGCGATCGAGGAAAGAGCACCGCACCAGTAGATTGCTAGTACGTTGTACCAACTTCGCCAGCGGTACAACGTAGAGTCATCTGCTGCAACAATAACTTTGGTAGCATCCTCTGAAACTGCGTCTTCCACACAAGTAGATTCGTAACGCTTGTAAGGAACCAAACAGTCTGGTAGTTCGTGATGGATCCTACAACAACCCGTACAGCGTAATCTTCGAAGTGATAGCACTCTGACTTCTCCCGAAGCATTCCTACAGATACGTTTCCGACTACCCATAACTTTGAGTTCTTCCCCACAACAGGGGCAGGGAACCACTTCCGCACACCTAACAAAAAACGCCGGTGATCTTCTCAACCAGCTCATAATTTGATACAATGACCATGTTGATTTTTTGTGTGAGGATGTCTCCAGTGAACCTGCTCGAACAGGTACACGTTTATGGGGGCATCCTTTTCCTTTATTGTGATACGGTCATTCGTCAATCCCTGGACAGGCAAATCCGTCAGCTTTAGGGCATTATGATTCAGCGGCAACAGTAAAGGTGAAATGCATTATCCAACAGGGAATTGCTTTATGATTGACTATCATGTGAATCGACTTATTGGGGAGAACAAACCACCTCAATATTATCGAATTAATCGGTAGCCTTGATTGTTTCGAATTATTAAAATAGTGAGAGCGTGGGTAGTATATGTGCAACATGTCATAGTATTCAATGCTAAATACCCCAATTTCGTTCTTCTTATCTTTAATTAACCAAATGTTCCCTTCCACTTTGACACAGCATGTATTTGATTATCCATATTTCAGAGAAAATAAAAACTCCGAATATACTTCTGTCGGAGTTTCTACATTGAATAGTTTAAAATATATGAAATAATAAATTCCTAGTACTTATGTAACTTTAAATCCTTGCCATTACCATTTTCATAAAACTCAAATGCCTCTTTAAAGGTGGAACATGGAAGTTTTCTTTTCCTTTTGATCATTTCAGCCCATAGATTCTCACAATCATCCATGCTTACGCCACCATTTTTATAAAACTCATACATAATTCTTCTTGTACTTATTAGTGCTATTGAATGCGTTGTGCAATATGAAAGTACGTCCTTTAAGTTATTACTGCTTACTATTACATTCTTATATCTTGCGTAAGCCATAGAAGCCGCTTCTCCATAACCATACTTATTTTCGCCACGAAGTTTTGCGAACTCCTGCCCATCGTTCCCCAATGGATCTAAATTAACAATGGATAGAGCCTTTTTATTCACACAGTCCTCAATTTTATTTTTAAGATGCTGGACCCTGCTTATCTCATAAATAACCTCAGGCAGAACTAAAAGATTCTCAGGATAAAGCGTTTCTAATATATCCATACGATCAACCCATGCAAAACAAGATAGAACATCTGTATCAAAAAGTTTAGGAGGACTAGTCGACATAGTCTTCGTAACCCTCCTCTACATCTACGTTTAATAAATCTGCGTCCAATAAAAGTTCTTCATACCGAGAATACGTAATCAACTCTCTTTCAAACGCTTCATTTAAACGCTCCAAAAACTCAGACTGAATAGCATTATCTTCGGTTGGAGTATATAAAGCATCATCAAACCCAAGTCTAATTGCATTTTTTCTTACATTTGGCCAAAAAGCATTTTTTTGTGCATCAGTAATGATTTTCAAATTACTCAGCCTAATCAACATTGCAAGATGGCTAACCTGAAAAATTTCCTCCAAATAAAGTATATCTGATAATTCTATGTCTCTCTGGGTTCCTTTTCGTTTATTTAGGTAAAAATGAATACCTTCTTCAGGCATAAGTAAATTAGTTGCAAAAAAGTCTGCCGTTAGTTCTGATTCATTTTTTGAATCATAGACACCAACTTTACAAACTCTGCTTTCTAAATGTAAATCAAACAGAGCATGATACAATTCATGAGCCGTAGTAAAATTTTGATGGCCTATGGTTTTACTCGTATTTACAAGTACCACTTCGGTTTTCCCCTGACGTAAAAAAATACCTGAAATATCACTTTGCAGGGGCTTTCTAATCAGGGATATCTTATTCATCTTATAGATGTTTTCAATCTTGACCGGTTCAATACTATTAAAGCCAAACTTAAATCTAATTTCAGTGGCCAGTTGTCTAGATTTCTCATACAAATTGTCTGTCATTAATTATCACCTAACAGTTTATTTAGGCTGTTTAAGTTTTGAGCAAACTTTCTAGCCCACATTACCACTTCTAAGTCTTCTTGATTTATTCCCGATGCTCGGAATGCAGTTAATACTCCATCTGTGTCAGTATGTGTCACTTCTTCATCGTGACTTAGAAAGTAATTAAGCGAGAAGCCATATAGTTCTGCCATACCGTTAAGTGTTAGGGTATCAATCTGTCTTTTCCCTGTCTCAAAATATGAGATAATCTCACGTTTAATATTTAAATATTCCGCTACCTGATCTTGAGTAAATCCCGCTGACTTCCTGGCTTCCTTTAATCTCTCGCCAATCTTCTCATACGTAAGAGCCATGTTTTACACCTCTCACCTTCTTTTTTATGCCTCAATTGTAACTCATACGTTACAAAAAATCAATTCCAGTAAGGTAAATGTAACAATGTGACCCTTCTTATAGTTTGCTCATAAATTCCTTATTTATTATTAGGCTCGATTTTTGCTTTACCACTATTTGTGGTACGGTTCTCCGTATCACTCTAACGGCGAATTTTTGAGGCACCCAACAGTTGCATGACAGTCTTGAAGAAGCATAATGGAAAATGGAACAAGGTGACGCCGGTTGAGTACCGTCATCACCTTGCTCCGAACTTTTTAGGAAACTTATTTTTTACCATTCAAGCTATACTTACCCCTTCTGAGACTTTAATTCTTTCATCGTTGGATAATCCGTATAGCCCTCGCTCCCGTTACCAGAGTACAATGTTGTACGGTCTGCTTCATTCAAAGGGAAACCTTCTTTAAGACGCTCCACCAAATCCGGATTAGCTAACGACCATACCCCGACTGGCGCCACATCGGCAAGGCCATTATCAACATCTACACTAAGATCTTCTAGAGCCCGTCCAGCTCGATTTACTAATAATGGATTTGACCAGATGTTGCGAATCTCATGGAGCAGTGTTTCGTTCCCTAAATGCATAACATGGAGGTATGCTAAATTGTATTTAGTTAATTCTTTTACAAGGTAGAGATAAACCTCAGGTCCTTGTTCGCCTTCTTCAATCCCGTTAAGAGGTGTTCCCGGGGAAATACGGAAGCCTGTTTTCTCTGCTCCGATTTCTTCAACGATTGCTCTCGTTACTTCAAGTGCAAATCGAGCACGATTCTCTATCGATCCACCGTATTTATCCACTCGTTTATTCGCATTTTCGCTGATAAACTGATTAATCAGATATCCGTTGGCTCCATGAATTTCAACGCCGTCAGCTCCTGCTGCAATAGCTGCCGCTGCCGCTTTTCGAAAGTCCGCAATTGTCGTTTGAATATCTTCTTCACTTAACTCTCTTGGAACAGGTACTTCCAGCATCCCTTTAGCCGTAAATATTGGTTCGCCAGGTGCGATCGCAGATGGCGCAACTGCTTGACGATGATGCGGAGTATTGTCGGGATGCGATATCCGACCGACATGCATTAATTGGATAAACAGATATCCGCCTGCTTCATGCACCGCATCCGTAACCTTTTTCCAACCTTCAATATGCTTTTCCGTATAGATGCCAGGTGATCTTAAGTAGCCTTGACCATCGTCAGAAGGTTGTGTACCTTCCGTTATAATTAAACCCATAGATGCTCTTTGAGCATAATAAAGGGGAGTTAGTTCTCCAGGTGTACCATCCTCTTGCGCTCTGCTTCGTGTCATTGGTGCCATCGCCAACCGATTAGATAATTCCAGATTTCCAATTTTCGTTTTGCTCCATAGTTTTTCCATTTTCATGCACTCCTCTTTTGTATATATTGGGTTACTGTTCTACTTTGCACTGTTGCGGATCCGACCCAATGGGTCATCAGCTTGCGTGGCAGTAACCGCGGAAGGAAAGCCAACGCGACATCTTTGGCGACGACGGTCGCTTGGACGCGGTATCTTTCCCGATATTCCTTCGCGAGATCAAGGAGTTTGGCCTCACTACGTGCTACCAGCACCAGGTCCTATCCATCTTTGGCGAATCGATCCGCCAGCTCTTTACCTATCCCGCCCGACGCGCCGGTGATGAGTACCGTTTTGCTCATCACGCCAGCTGTGGGTACAACGCAGCAACACCGCCGGCTAGACCTCGTTGGAGATTACGGCTTGCTTCATCGGCAAGAATCTCAAAGCTGTCGGACTCTATTCCATCGATAGCCTTTTTTGCAACTCCCGCAGGGTCGACCTTAGGAGCTTCAATACCTGCCGTCATATCGGTTTCCATAAAGCCCACATGCAAACCGGCTACTCTCACCTTTTGTGGATACAGATTTAAGCGCAACTCGTTCGTCAGAGCCCACTCTGCCGCCTTTGCAGCCGTATAGGCGCCTGCGCTTCCCATACTGAACCAAGATAATGCGGAAAGAATATTCAGAATGGACCCCCCACCATTATTTGAAATAACAGGTGCAAAAGCACGAACCATGGACAGTGTGCCAAAGAAGTGCGTATTGAATTCCAAGTGAATTTTATCGAGATCTCCGTCAAGTAAAGAAGCGCCTGTAGACGAGCCTGCATTGTTGATCAGAAGCGTAACGTCCTTCGCGGTCATAGCAGCTGCAGCTACCTCTTGCGGGTTGGTAATATCAAGCTTTACAGGTATTACACCTGGAATATCAATGGATTCCGGATTTCTTGCCCCAGCATACACTTTAGCCCCTCTGGATAGAAGTTCGAGGGCAAGATGACGACCAAGGCCGCGGTTCGCGCCAGTGACAAATGCAATTTGTTCAGAAATTTTCATTATAAGATGCTCCTCACTTTATCTTTAATATTAACTTCCCTTTTGCTCTGCCCGATTCTGAGTACTCCATCGCCTTTTGAGCTTCTTCAAAAGGATAAATTCTATCGATGACAGGCTTTATTTTTTCGGATTCAATCCATTCGGAAAGGATCTCCAGTTGCCTGCCGTTCGGCTTCATGAACAAGAAGCTGTATTTGACATTGTGTTTTTTCTCTAATTTTGTGATCTTACGGGCAATCAATCGAAAAATATTCGTTTTAATGAAGCCAAGCCTCTCCGCTTCTCCGAACCGTGCATTCGGCGGCCCTACGACGGATACGATTTGACCTTGCTTTCTGACAATTTTAAAGGCCTTCTCTAGAGTCTCTCCGCCTTTGGTATCGAGAACGGCATCATAACCTTGTAACAGCGTATCGAATTGTTCTGTTTTGTAATTGATGATTCGATCGGCTCCAAGCGATTCGACCAATTTGGCTCCAGCTTCGCTTGTCGTTGTTGCGACATAAAGTCCCATCGCTTTGGCAAGTTGGATCGCAAACGTACCGACGCCGCCCGATCCAGCTTGAATCAATACCTTCTGTCCGGCCGATAGCTTCAATCGTTCATGCAATACTTGATAAGACGTAAGCCCGACCAATGGGATTGACGCTGCTTCCGCAAAGGATAGGTTTTTGGGTTTTAGGGCGATATCGTTTTCATGTACGGAAATATATTCAGCAAAGGCTCCGCCCTTACTTGGCCGTCCGTATATTTCATCGCCTATGTTGAATTTTGTAACCTTCCTCCCCACTTGAATGACAATGCCTGAGAAATCATATCCTAGAACATGCGGCATATCGTATTTCAACAGTACGCGTAATTTGCCATCCCGCACTAAGAGATCGAGAGGGTTAATACTTGCCGCATGGATTTCCGCCAACACATCATGATCTCCTACTGCAGGCATTGGAATGTCAGCCAACTTAAGCGGGTATTTGCCGTATTTTTCAATTACCATGGCTTGCATCATGTCACCTCCATTTTCGGTTCAAATTTGGGAACGATCGTTCTAATAATGGCAAAAAAAAATTGTTTTCTATATGGGGAAGAAATGAATCTGTTATTTTTCTAGAAATTTTATCGATACTTGAGCAATACGGTGAAGTTTCTCTTTAGTAACCGATGTTCTTGCCATTACCCTTAACCCCACCCATGCATTATGCAGATATTCCGCCAATTCACCGGCCTCATAATCAGTGGTGAACTGACCGTCCCGTTGCCCCCAAGCAATAATGTCTTTGAGAAGCTGCTCTGCTGTAGCGAACGCTTCAGTGGACTTTGTATCCACATCGGCATCTCGTGCTGCCAGCTCCACGGCCGAATTCACCATTAAGCATCCGGGAGGCGAGTCCTCTTCTCCCTCAATCATGAGTTCGAAAATAAACTGAAGAGCTTCCACTGCAGTCTTGGAGCGCTTAACTCCTCCTTCAAGAGAGGCGCTAATTTTATTGTCGAAGCGATCCATCGCTTTTAGAAACAGCTGATGTTTATCGCCAAATGTGTCATACAAACTTCTTCGATGGATTCCCATGTGCTCGACCAGATCAGTCATGGACGTCTTCTCGTAGCCCTGCTGCCAGAAGAGTCTCATCGCTTTATCCAATACCGCACTCTCTTCAAACTCCTTGCTTCTGGCCATTTCATTCCCCCCGTCATCAATATAGCATATTGAGAACGATCAGTAAAGAATTGAGGGCTACCTTAACTTTCCGATGCATCACTAATCATACCCCTTTATTGTCGGAATATTTCTGGCTGTTTCCAAATTAGGTTTTCTCTGAAAATTCGCCGTCACTTGTGGTACGGTTCCGCCCGATTTATCCGCATCGCGCGATAAATCTGCTCCACCAGCACCAGCCGCATGAGTTGGTGCGGCAGCGTCATGCGGCCAAAACTCAGCCGCGTATCCGCACGGCGCAGCAGCTCGCTCGACAGCCCGAGCGAGCCCCCAATAACAAAAGCCACCTGGCTCCGCCCATAGGTGGCCAACTTATCGAGCGAGCTCGCCAGCTGCTCGCTCGTCCACATCTCGCCGTCGATGGCCAGCGCCACGACGTACACATCTGGGCGCAGTGCAGCTAGCAGCCGCGCGCCCTCACGATCACGTACCTGCTGTTCCTCAGCAGGGCTCATGTTCTCAGGTGCCTTCTCATCCGGCACCTCAATCATTTGCATCTTGGCATACGGGCCAAGACGCTTCACGTACTCCGCGATCCCGTCCACGAGATAGCGCTCTTTTAATTTCCCAACGGTCAGTATCTGTATATGCATAATGTACCCCTTCTCTTATCTCAATCTTTTATCCATTCATTTTATCTCATTTATCGTTCATTCTTTTCTCATATCATCTTTCATTCTTCTCTCATATAACCATCCATTCCTCCCATCATACCATTCGTTCTATATACGCACCAATAGCACCTGTTCAAGCCAAAAAGCCCAGAGTTATACCAACTCCAGGCTCCCTACTCATGCTCATTTAATTGATTATGATTGCATACGAATCTTTATTTGGCTGTGACGCCGCCATCGACAGGCAGTTCAACACCTGTAATATATGCTGACTCATCAGAAGCCAGGAATAATACGGCTTCGGCTACCTCAGACGCGCGCCCGACTCTTGGCAGTGCAGTCTGAGACAAGAACCATTGCAGCATCTGCTTATTATTGACAAATTCAGAGCTCATCGGCGTTTCGATAAAGCCAGGATGAACCGAATTGACACGGATGTGATCCTTGCCGAAATCCACAGCAGCCGCCTTGCTTAACATGCGGACACCACCTTTGGAAGCCGTGTATGCACCTGCTCCGCTGCTGCCAGTTAGTCCCGCGATAGAGGAAATATTAACGATGGATCCCCCTTTATTCGCTTGCATATGTGGGATAACGTGCTTCATGCCAAGGAAAGTGCTCGTCAGGTTAATGCTCATGACTTTATTCCATTGTTCAATCGTCGTATCCAGCAATCCAACTGCAAGGGAAATACCCGCATTATTGACCAAGACGTCCACTTTGCCGTAAGTTGCTACAGCTCCCTCGACTACTTTGATCCATTCTTCTTCAGAAACAACATTATGAGCATAAGCTGTGGCTTGACCTCCGGTAGCTTCAATTTCCTTCACAACAGCCTGTACTGCGGCTTCGTTAATGTCCGTTGCTACTACCATTGCCCCTTCTTTGGCAAATAAAAGTGCTTCTTCACGCCCCATACCACTGCCTGCTCCGGTAATGATGGTAACTTTATTAGTAAGACGAGTCATTGCGATCTCTCCTTTTATGATAGAATTTTTAAATTATTACGTAAATGATAGTATTACTATCACTACAATATTTATTATATCACCATGGTATTATGAACTCAACTTCCACTTGCTGAAAGAATACCCAGTCGATATAATACTTGTATTGAAATACCTAAGTTGAAAGGTTAATAACCCTCATGGATCCGAAAGCAAGATACGAGAAAGAACGGTTTGACGGCAAGCAGCAAAGACTATATCTCATTCTCGACGCAGCTGAGCGTGTATTTACGCTGAAGGGAATCGAAAAAACCACCATGCAGGATATCGCCAGTGACGCGAATATCGGCATCGCAACCTTATTTCGGTATTTTCCCAAAAAAGAAAAACTGATCGTTGCCGTAGCTACCAAATTGCTTGAACCGATGCTTCATCGTTTTCAATATGTCGCTGACCAGCCCCTGTCTTGTCTTGAAAAGCTTGAACGTTTATTCGATTCCTTTATCGAAGATCAGAACGATTCGAGCATCAAATTCATGGTGGATTTTGAAAGCTACGCATCCCACTCGCTGGAGCCATTGGAAGGTATTCTCGACTTCAATGCCTTGAACCGTAAGATTTCACGTGAGTATGGCAGGATTATTCAAAATGGCATCGAGGACGGCTCAATTCGATCCGACCTTCCGGTTAAGGAGACCTTGACTACTATCATTAACACCTTCGGTCTCTTTTCCAAAAAACTGTCACTGCAGAAAAACATTCTCCTACTGGAGTCCGATCTGGACAACGAGCAGCAGTTGACTATTCTCAAGAACATTCTGATTGATTATCTGAAAGCTCGATAAACAGAACAAAAGAGCCAGTTTCCTCCATAGAGGAACTTGGCTCTTTCTTTTAGTTCGAAACGATTAATTTCGGTTCCGTCTGCCAGAAACGCTCAAGGGCCATAACCACTACAGTGGCAACTAACAGCCCGTTACCAAACGCATACTGCATGACTACAGGAAGCTCAGGCAAAGGTGAAGCTGCTATGAGGGTGAATCCGGCACCGACAAGAATTCCGATTCCCAGAATCGTCAACTGGCGCTGTGTTTGAACGACGCGCGATAAGGAAGAGAATGAGTTACTGGTCATTTGCACGAAAGTCGCTAACGAGACCGCACTAGCTACGGACGTAGGCAGCTGAGCAAGGAAATGAACGATCGAAGGGACAAGAGCAATTGCCGAGAGCGCCAAGCAAGCGATGATGAATGGCATTCTTCTCGTTTGTCCCGTCATTCTGATAAAACTCGCCGTAACCGGAAGCGAAACGACACCGACAGCGGAAAATAAAGCCGAAAGTCCATGAGATACGCCTGCAATTAGGCTGCCTCGGTTGTAGACATTCTTACCAGGGAGTTCCTTCCTCGGGACGGCCTGCTGGGCCGCTGTAATGGCAGCAACAAGATTTGAAACAAGGATCAACGTAAACAGCGCGGCCGTCAAAGCCATGCCTGGATTCAACTGTGGGGATCCCCATGCCCATATATCGGGAAGTTTGATCCATGCACCGGAGGCCGAACCCCCACTAGAAATCCCTCCGACGGCCAATGCTTGTAGCACCCAACCGCCGATAATCCCTAGTAGTACGGCATAGTTACGCGTCCATCCTTTCCCTTTTACATTCAGAAACACTACGCCACCAAATACCGCTAACGAGATCAGAATCGTTCCATAATCTACGGCCCCTTGCCCTGCTTTCAAGCCGAACATGCCTTTCAGAAACACACCGCTAAGCTGCAAAGACAAGATGAACAAGAATAAATTCGTCACAAGTGGTGTAAATAGATTGAGGAGTTTATAGAAGAGACCTGTTATGCCCAGTAAAAACAACAGCACACCAGCCATTAACAGCCCGCCTTCTAGAACCTGCAGCGCTTCTTTGGCCGTGTGACCTTGGTTCGCGGAGATACCGGCCATCATGACAAACACGCTTACCCATGAACCCGCTGGACCATCCACGATCGGAAACCGATGCCCAAGTACTGCTTGCAGCATGGAACTGAGTCCGACTACGAAAAATGTACGCTGCATCAATGAGGCAATTTCGTCCTGAGACAAATGAAACAGACCACCAATTACGATAGGAAGTGCCACGGAACTAGCGATCATAAAAATAAACCATTGTAGTACATGTAAATAAGAATTGGAATGATACTGTCGAAGCATAAAGGCTCCCCCCTTCTGTCGGCTTCTATGGTATCATATCGATAAGCATACGAATAATATCTATATCCTTTGGTTTTCATACTTTTATCGTTTGGAAAGGAACGTCTCTACCATGGATATTCGCCAACTTCGCTATTTCATCGCAATTGCTGAAGAGAAGCAAATTACGGCAGCCGCCCAAAGATTGCACATGACGCAGCCTCCGCTAGGACAACAGTTGAAGCTCATGGAGCAAGAGCTCGGGGTCGAGCTTATTCTACGAACAGGTAAAGTCATCGAACTGACCGAGGCCGGGCAGGCCTTATATAAGCATGCCCTACATTTGACGAAGCTTATGGAGGAAGCGGAGAATGATGTCAAAGAGATCGGCAAGGGAACGCGCGGCAAGTTACGAATAGGCGTTAATACCCTGTCCTCGGCTCAACTGCCGCAACTGCTGCGTATTTTCAAAACCCGCTACCCAGAGGTTACGTATAAAATACAACAGAATGAATCCGCGCAACTGCTCCGGCTTATTCGGGAACATGCCATCGAGCTTGCCATCATCCGGCTCCCGATGGAATTAAGCGATTTCGAAGTCATCCAGCTGCAACCTGAACCTTTTTATTTCGTTACAGCGAAGTCCTTCGCGTCGGATTCTCAGGCATTCACTTTCGCTGATATTCAACGTTATCCACTCATTTTGCCAAGTACAGAGGGTCTTGGGTTGTATCATAGTATCATCGATCAATTCACGGAACGCGGCTTGCAGCCTAACGTAATCGGCGAATGCTCCGATATGGTCACGCTACTTGAATGGGTATCGTCTGGGGATGCAACAACGATTGTGCCAGAGTCCATTGTGAAATGGCATCGCGAATACGCATTCCAAGCTAATGAAATCGCAGACAGTCAGCTCAAACTAGCAACTGGATTAATATGGTTGAAGGATCGCCATGTATCCAAAGCTGCCCAGCATTTTATCGCGCTTATGCAAGAAACCCAATAACATTTTCCCCTCTCCCATGAAATCTGATGATTTAACTACATAAATTCCATCAAATCATGAAATTTGAAGAAATTTGCGAGAATTAACTGTATGTTTTCCATTTATTCGAGTGGGAAAGTCCAAATCCCAAACAACTACATGTTTATACATAGAAAAAAGAGGCCCTTAGGCCCCTCCCTCATACAATTAGAAAACGTGATAATGACTGGCAATGCTCGCAATGCTCAGGTGGCGCCCAGTGGGCGAAGTGGGTTTTCTGCAAATCCACCACGTCTGGCGCTTCCTCATACTCATCAACAAATTCATCTATGGCTATTTCCACATGATCTTTACAAACGACATGCATGGTTTAATACCTCTCATCCGCGAGCGATTCTGTCTATTTCATCCTAATCCCTGTACTCTACAAACCACTACTTATCCGTCGCCTCAACCAACGTCAATACCGTCGTCAGCTTCTTCCCGCCGCGATAGTAGACAACGTTAATCTTATCGCCGATTTTCTTCTCATTGTAAAGGTATTTCCTCAGCCCAATCGTGCTTTCAATCTTGCGATCATCGAGCTGCACGATGACATCCTGCGCTTTCAGTCCCGCTTCCTTTGCAGGCCCAGAGACGTCGAAGACGATAACTCCAGTTTTGACATCTGCAGGCAACTTTAATACATCCGTCCCCTTGAAAGCTTGCAGCTCCTGCGTCGACACACCAATCAATGGCCGTTTCACCTTGTGGTCCTTGATAAGACTATCAATAATCGGTGTCACACTATTAATTGGAATGGCAAAACCTAACCCTTCAACACCTGTATCCGAAATCTTCATCGAATTGATGCCGATCACTTTGCCCTCGATATTGACCAGCGGCCCGCCGCTGTTTCCTTGGTTAATCGCGGCATCCGTTTGGATGACGTCCATTTCCCAATCGTAGTCGGTGCCTTCACGTGAAAGTGAAACAGGTATCGTCCGCTTCGGTGAAGAAACGATGCCTTGCGTCACCGTTGGTGAGAAGCCCAGGCCTAACGGATTGCCCACGGCAATGGCCATTTCGCCTGCTCGCAGCTTGTCGGAGTCGCCAAACTCAGCAAGTACTTTCACATCTTTACCATCCGCCTCGAGTACCGCCAAATCGGTTATCCGATCCCGCCCAACCAACGTTGCTTTACGATGTTCACCTTCGAAGTTCACGATTTCGAACTGGTTCCCGTTCTCCACGACATGACTGTTCGTCACAATACGAATTTTATCCCCACTTCGTGCGAACATGACACCAGATCCGATACCAATGCCCGTTTCTTGCCCGGCATCGTCCTTCTTCGAAGAGATGACACTGACCACTGCAGGTTTTATTTTGTCCGTTGCTGCAACAACCGAGTCATTGCTATTCATCGGATGCACATCCGCTTTGGCCACGACGGGAATCGCAACTGCGCTTCTCGACGCATCCCCACCACCGATAGCCTGAACAATCCCTACTACGATGAGCATACCTACTGCTCCAATGACTCCTGCGATGAGGGCTACATACCGTCTACGACCAGCGAAGCTTGTGAAACTCGTGAAATTTCCTGTCCCTTTGGGACGCCAGACCGGATCGCGCCTTCTGGACCTTTTGGTCGAATAAAAATCATCATCAAACAAACTCATAACAGGTCCCTCCTCGCTGACGGGGTTTGAAGCTCATTCGCCTTGCTTTATTTCAACCCATGGATGGGTTACAACACATCATACAGATCATCATGCGCTTGTTTTTTGCAAATAATAGGAATGTTTCGCTCACTTCTTGCCTACAATAATAGTAAACCAAATCTCTCACCGAATTACTAGAGTGTTATGAAACTTTTCCACATAACCTTATTAAAAGGAGAATGCTGCCATGAACCGGATTCCATCCCATTTTGACGAAATTAATATGATCGGTAAGCTTGCTGACCTGAAGGAAAGCCACTATCACCAGTCGCTTGTCCTCTCATCTCTCATTCAGGTTTTGATTGATAAGGGGCTTATTACCGCACAAGAAATTCAGCTCAAGTCTCAAGAACTCGACGCTGCACTTACTCCGAATCCAATACATCCCATTTCGTAGAACGGTCAAAATACGTATCCATCAGCCGCAGCTGTTTCGATTCTGGCGCCCGCTCTTGTAGTATATTATTCACGGTTAGCCTGGCCAAATCCATTAAGTTATGATCACGGCTAAGGTGCGCCATATAGACAGATTTCGTCTTATTCGTCATGATATCACAGAGTGCTTCCCCTGCGGCTTCGTTGGATAAATGTCCCTTGTCTCCGAGAATGCGTCGCTTAATGCTCCATGGGTAATGCCCCACGCGCAGCATGTCCACATCATGATTGGTTTCCAGAACCAAGGCATCTGAATCCGAGATCTTTTCCTTCACCTTTTCGCTCATATACCCCAGATCCGTCACAACACTTAACTTCTGTTCACCTTCATAAAAAACATAACCCACCGGCTCCGCGGCATCATGCGAAATCCCGAAGGATTCCACCTTCATGGAGCCGAACTCCTCTAGGCAGCCTGTGTCCATCACACGCTTATTGCCTTCGGCGATCACGCCAATTTGGCGGTCTAGCTCCACCCAAGTCTTCTCGTTAGCGTATATCGGCACATCATATTTCCGAGCGAACGCACCGAGACCCTTGATATGATCCGAATGCTCGTGCGTAACAAGAATACCGTCAATACTACTCGCAGCGAGCTCCCGCTCCTTCATTAACAGCTCCATCTTCTTCGCACTGAAGCCTACGTCAACTAACAGCTTAACCTCACCGTTATCGACTACGGTTGCATTTCCTGTTGAACCACTTGATAACACTGTAAATCGAATTCCCATCTTCCCTACTCCTCTTTACCACTATACCTACCTGTGTACCAGTTCATTATTCCGTACTACAATTACTTCTTCGGCGTGTTCTTTGCACCTGAGGCTGATGAAGCAGCTGATGTATCTCCATCGCCTTTCAGACCGAATGGAGTAAGCCCGGCTCCCTTTTCCACCGCGCCATTGAACGCTTGCAAATAATAAATATCCCCGTTATCAATCGTTACCCGCCAATGCGGATACATAGGCTGTGTTTGCGAGTTATAAGGTTGTCCATGATACCCTAATCGCACCTCGGTAATAATGGAACCATCGCTTAAATAATTGTCCACCAAGCTGCGGACCGCTAATTGAGCCGAAATCATCTTCTGCTCCGTCTGTTCTACCTCTGATTCTACTTCAACGAAAGCTTGACGGTAACTGGTAATTTCTCCATTTTTCTCATTCAACTCAACCATCACATCAAAAATTGGATTCTTCGCATACAATTGCGAGAATACGTAGATACCTTCTCGACTAATCGCTGAATCTAGCTGATACATGGTGAAGTTAGGAATCTCCGACAGTGACTGAACTTCTTTACTAGCGCCTTTCCCTAGCAGCGTACTCATGTAAATGGGGGTTTTGAGCGTTTTCTCCTCACCCGGCTTGATACTATCGTCATATTTCACCGTGATGACTTTCAACTTAGGCGGATCCGTAGGAAGCTCGTCCGTAAGTCGAATATTTTTGTTGCGAAGCGCACGGTTCAAATCCTCCACCGTACTAGATGGATCCGAAGATACGCCCGTCTGGTTGGAACGATTGGTGGACCACAGCTGGAAGCCGAGAATCATATTCAACAGTAGAAATGACGCGATCAAAATCGTCTTGGCCCTACTCCAATTCACAATCTCACCAACCCTTCCCAGTCATCTTGTCTATTCAATAAAATCATACGTTCCATCGCGCAATTCGATTGCCCATATACTCGTTAAGGTTAAGGTTTTCTCCAGAACAGCCGGACGATATGCTGGAAAAATCGAAACGATGCTAGATCGGCGTTGATAATACTGCAAGCGTTGCTCTATCGCCTCGACTGACATCAATTCATTTTCTTTGCGCTGACCTGATTTCAGATCAGGAATCACCATCGAGCGTTCGAATCCTGAGATAACACCTTTCTGTACTTGCATATTCAATGTTCCAAAGCCTTCTGGCAGTTGAGTTACAATCGGAAGAGATTCATAGTATTGACGGAATATGAACGTCTGGTTGTCCAACAGTTTCTCTGGTGTGCGAGCTACCATGTATTTGCCATCCCAACCAATATGCTGATTAATAAATTTGATCCCAGCCATCAAATCTTCCAACACCTCGGTTTTGCTAGCTGCTGGTGCTACAGGATCGAAATAGGTTACCCACCGCTGATCTCGATTCAATTGGAAACCACGCTTACTATCTGTGTAGATCTCTGAGCCATCCCGTTCTTTCAAATAGCGAGTAATACCCGGATCTACAAACAAGCTTTGCTTCAATTGATCTGCCGTAAGCTGCGTATACGGGAACGTATAACTAGGTACATGCAACGCCTTTAACGGTAGATAATAATCGCCGCCATTCATGGCTTTGAATAAATTCGTTGGCTCCCCATAAGCGACGAAATTCTCAACGTCTTTGCTCGTGAAATCCGCCCCGATGACTTCATACCCCACTCCTGGCGAATCTGTGAAAAAGAACGCGCGAACCTCATCATTCGTCCCTTTGGAGTAAATCCAAATTTTCGTAATTTTATCGTTCTCAATGGGGACTTCCCCTTCAATTCGGAACAACTGTTGCAGAATAGAGAACGGAATGCCTTCTCTGAATCGAATCTCCACACCGAGCTGCTTCGTCCGAACTTCTTCCCAGTTCACATTAACGAGGTACATCGACGTTTTGCGAAATCCTTTGAAACTACGCTGCTTAATATTATCGAGCAATCGGGTGTAGTAGTAATTGCTTGGATACAAGACGGAATGCTGCTGATTGCCCAAGTGAATGATCAGTTGATCGGGAAATAACATGTCAGATAGCTCCGATTGCTTGCCAAGCGTCTCCGTCTGTACGTAGTTGCTTTGCCTAATCGGCTCAATCTTCGGAGGGCTGTACGAGGCTAGGATGAAGCTCTGATACAAGCTTGTTCCAATCAATAGAACGAGCAGGACCGATTTCAGGCTCTCTATCATACTTCACCCTCCTCTTCCTGCCTGATCGGCAACGTAAATACGACGCGCGTTCCTTGACCCAACTCCGACTCTAGGGCAATCGTGCCACCATGCGCCTTCACTATTTCCCGGGCAATGGACAGACCCAAGCCTGTTCCCCCCATATTACGAGAGCGTGCTTTATCAACCCGATAGAAACGGTCGAAAATCCGGGAAAGGTCCTTCTTCGGAATCCCCATCCCGTTATCTTGCACCGATATTTCCAGTATTTCTTTGTCAATCTTGCGAGCCTCCAAGCGAATCGTACCTTCATCGCCGGTATATTTAATCGCATTGGATACCAAATTATCGAGCACCTGATCAATTTTGTCGCGATCCAGCAAGAGACTTGTTACGCCATGTTCCACGTGTAACATGATTTGAATTTTCCGTTGTTGCAGCTGAAAAGAAAACCGGTCCGCGACCTCCTCCAGCATCTCGCTGACGAGCGTCGAGGACTTGCTCATCATCGACTGCTTCGAATCCAGTCGCGACAGATGCAACAGATCCGTTACCAAGCGGATCATCCGCTCGGTCTCGCTGCGCGTCACGCTGATGAAGCGAGACGCGAGCTGTGGCTCCTCGATCGCTCCGTCATCGAGCGCCTCGAGGTAGCTCTTGATCGTCGTCAGCGGCGTGCGCAGCTCATGAGAGACGTTCGCCACGAACTCTCGTCTGGCTTGCTCCAGCTTCTCTTGATCCGTTACGTCCTGCAGCACTGCAATGATCCCGTGCTGACCCTCTCCCCGCTTATGGATCGGCGTGAACGTAATACGAACCGACAGTTGTTCATCTTCATCGTCGGGCAGCTGAATATCAAGCAGCGTCGTATTCACTTGTCCCGTGACCAAGCCGCGAATCGTGTCTATGGGGATCCCGATGACTTCCGAGATATCCAAGCCCAGCGTCGTCTCCTCTTCCACTTGCAGAATCTGCTTCGCCCGGCGATTCAAAACAATCACTTGCCCTCTATCATCTGTAGCGATAACGCCGTCATTCATATTGGTCAGAATAGAAGCCAGCTTCTCCTTCTCTTCTTCATTGAGGGAGAGTGCCTCTTTCAGTCGGTTCATCATAAAATTAAAGGTTTGCCCCAGCTGACCGATCTCATCGGTCCCCTGAATCACCACTTGTTGATCGAAATTACCCTCAGCTACAGCTGTCGCTTGTTTCGTAATCTCTTTGATCGGATTCGTAATCGTGCTCGTTAAGAGAACGCCTAATAAGGCAGTCAACCCTAGAGCGATCAACGTCGCCGAAATGAGAATTCGGTTAATCGAACGAATGGTCTTGTACACATCCTCCATGGAGGCGATGATATATACGGCTCCTAAGACACGAGCCCCGCTGCCGACTGGCTTCGCGATAATAACCTTCCGATACCCATCCTCATCTGTAAAAATCCGCTGATTATCCTTAATCCCTTGCAAGGCTCGGATAACTTCGGGCTGTGTATTTTTTTGCTTCAAATGGCTCGCAACCGATGTGGAGATCACATTACCATTCGCATCAATGATTTGAATTTCCGCATTATTAATGGAAAAAAGATTGCTCACGAATTCATTCAAATCCGCGTAGGTTTTCTTACCCTCGGCCGCATTCTTGCTGTCCTGATCCCCCGTCAAATACGATTCAACGAAGCCAGCAAGCAGCGTAACCTGACTATTGCGGGATGCTAGGAAGTCATTCTTGAAATATGTTTCTACCGTCTTATAGAAATACACCCCAATGAGCTGCATCGCGATCAGAATCAGCAGGACATAAATAATAATTAGCTTCGCTTGAATCGATTGAAAGAAGCGGATGCCCTTCATGCTTAGAAGCCTCCGGCTTTAGGACTGCGCATTAAGTAGCCGAGGCCCCTGCGTGTCATGATATACTCTGGACGACTTGGATCTGTCTCCAGCTTCTCGCGCAGGCGGCGAATCGTCACATCGACGGTTCGCACGTCGCCGAAATATTCAAAGCCCCACACCGCTTGCAGCAGGTGCTCGCGGGTCATCACTTTGCCTGAGTTTTTGGCCAAATATTGAATGAGCTCGAACTCCCGATGTGTCAGATCAAGGGGGGTTCCATCCTTGTACACCATGTACATGTCGTTATCGATAAAAAGCGCATGAATACGCATCCCATTGCGCTGCGCCTCCGGCTCGTTCGGTGCCGTTTGCACCTTCGTCTGTCTGCGCAGATGCGCCTTCACACGGGCGAGCAGCTCCCTGGTGCCGAATGGCTTCGTCACATAGTCGTCTGCGCCCATCTCTAAGCCCAATACCTTGTCCAGCTCCGTATCCTTCGCTGTCAGCATAATAATCGGCGTATTGAGCTTAGAGCGCACCTCACGGCATACATCCATGCCATCCTTGACAGGCAGCATGAGATCAAGCAGGATCAGATCCGGCTGTTCGGAGAACGCAAGCTCTACAGCGCTTCCACCATCGTAGGCACAGATGACCTGATAGCCCTCTTTCTCCAGGTTGAACTTCAAAATATCTGCAATTGGTTGTTCATCATCCACCACGAGAATTTTCCCAAACATACGTCCACCGCCTACTATAAAAGTAACTGACACTGTCACGCCTACTTACGTGCAACTGCCAGAGTTAGATCCAGGGATCAGCCCGTTATTTCCTACATAACTCTCCCTCATTTTAACATATATTTAACTAAAAAGAGACAAGGCCCCCGAGTTGTCCGGTTCGACCTTGCCTCTATTTTTCTAACTAGCGATTCAAATATTTCAAAGGATTTTCCAAGTTGCCGCTGCTGTGAACTTCAAAATGCAAATGCACACCAGTCGAGTCGCCTGTGCTCCCCATAATGCCAATTTTCTCGCCCTTCTCAACGATGGCGCCTGATTTCGTAGTAATTTGACTTAAATGTCCATAAAGTGTTTCATATCCGTTGAGATGGTTAATAATAATATAATTGCCATAATCTGATTTGTATCCCGTTTCAATGACTTTACCATTATCGGCTGCCATAATATTCTTGTTACCTGTGATGTCGATGCCCTTATGTAACTTGCCCCAACGATAACCGAATGTGCTTGAGATACTAGGCGAAATAACAGGCCATGCGAACTTCCCTGTACCTTCACCTTTGATGACTTTCGTCCCTTTTTTCACTTTGGCCGTGACGGGTTGATCAATAATTTCTTCATTCACGACTTGCTCTTCGGTCATAAGACCATCGACCTTCGTCACTTGAATGGTTACTTTCTTAAGGCCATTCTTTCCTGGTGAAATCGGTTGGACCACGCCTAAGCGCATCGAATCGTCTTTCACATACTCGGTATCGTATTGAATCTCTTGGTTCTTAACGATTTTCTCCGTTGTTTTCACAGAAAGGGTCGGTTTCAACACAGTAACGTCCAATTGATTCCCAATTTTAAGCTTATCATCTTGAATGCCTGGATTATTATCATAAATAAATTGCTTGGTGATACCTAATTTCTTCGCGATACAAGAAACACAGTCACCTTCAACAACCGTGTACTTCGCTGGTGCAACATCGCCAGTTTGCAAAGTTTTCACGACATCTTCTGGCTTCGCTAACTCCGTTGGATCGATAGGAACTTCCTCTTTATCAATCTTTTGAACGAATTCCACTTTTTCAAGCTCGGATGGTGCTGTTGAGATATCCTCACCTAGACCGGTAGATAAGGCAGCTACTTTTTCACTATTTTTCCCTTTGGGTGTAAATGGCTCGCTAACCTGATTCAGAATCTGATCGGCTGTCGCCTGATCCTTCACGATTGCAACTGTCTTGCCATCCACTTTCAGTGCCACACCCACAGGTTGCGGTAGGAGCAATTGATTCAAGGAGGAAATAACAGCAGAATCGTCCGTTTTCATATTGTAAGCCCTTTCAGACGTGTAGGTGATACCGTCTGTTTTGAGCACGACATGAACATCTGGAAAATCCTTCTGAATATCTAATGGTCTGTTCTTCTTATATTCATCAATTATCTTAATATCGCTTACGATACCCACTTCTTGATTGTTCAGCATCACATGATACACATCTTCCATGCCCGCTTCTACATACTGATGTCCGGTGAGCGTAATCGCACCCGTAAGTGCTATAACTCCTACGCCAAGTCCGAGAGACCATTTATGTCGCTTGATTACCGATAGTGTCGTGGATGTCGTTGCATCGACTGGCTGAACTTCCTCTAGCTGCTTGTCTGATAATGATTCATTTCCGGTCAAGCTTTCTCGCTTAGGCGTGAATCTCTTAACGAGATCCATGACAAAACGCATTCCCCTGAAACCTGTCATGATCTTCTCCCTTTGAACGGTCCTGCATCCCTAGAGTACAAACTCGTAGATACATAAATAAACCTTGATTAGACATAATATCCATTATGTTGTCTTTCTTTTGTTAAATTTAACACACTTTCCGTGCCTATTTCAACAAAATACTCGATAACCATGTGATAGATTCGTGTCCACCACCAAAAGAAGTCGCTAAAAGTCTATATTTTTGTTCGAAATCCCAACTAATTTACCTGCTAGTTATGAGAAATGACGAATAGGCATGAAACTTAGTAGGGAAGCTACGGAAGCAATCCATGGGTCAGCAACTCCCCTTTAACCTAGTACTTGTTTAAAATATCTGTTAATTGCGCTAGCTCCTTGTCGTTCAAATATTTCTTAAGTGTCGCATTTACTTCATCAAGCTCTTCCGTCGTAATCCCATTTTCCAGAATTCCGGAGAGTGTTTGCACCTCTGTCTGTGGCAGCTTAGCGACTACAAGTGAAAATATTTTCATTTTATCATCGCTGGAGAGGGCTTCTTTCTTCTTCGCAAAATCCTCTGTGGATATCACAAGCTCCTTCTTCTCGCTCTCCTCCGTTCGAGCGCTTCCCATCACGGCTATCGCCTCGTCCTGATTCGTTGTAGATGCACCTACACTGCTTGACGAACTAATACCGTCTACTGGTTGTTGATCATTCGGATTTGGACTTGAACTCGGGCTTGGAAACGCCCCTGACGGGTTGGGATTAGGAGTTGGCGATGGCTTCGTTGTAGGGGTTTCCCCTACTGCTGCCTTCTTCCCCCCGTCCTTCCCCTTAACTATATTCAGATCTTCCGCCAATCTTGACGCAAATTCACCAAATTGAATCTTTTTACCCATCGTGGGTAGCTGATACTGTCGAAATATATCCTCCACGTACATGTTTACGACATACCATGTTGTAAACATCGTAATAGATGTAATAAGGACGGTACTTATGACGATTTTACTTAACCAAGTTAATAGTTTCATATGCTTGTATCACTCCTAACATTGCTCACACACTAGATAAGCTTCTCTTCCCAGTATGGACGAAAAACCTGCCATTATATCCCTATAGGCAAAAGAAAAATCCCCTAAGCCGCATAAGCAGCCTAGAGGATTATTTATGTTATCTATGAATTAAGCGTAGATAGGACGAACCAGATTCGTTTGCTCACGGTTACGACCTACGGAGAAGATTGCGATTGGGATACCTGTCAGCTGAGATACACGCTCTACGTAGTGTCTTGCATTCTCAGGAAGATCGCTAAGCGTACGCGCTTCGGAAACGTCTTCTGTCCAACCTGGAAGCTCTTCATACACCGCTTCGCACTCGGAGATAGCTTTCAAGCTCGCTGGGTAGTGCTCAATCAACTCACCGCGGTACATGTAGCCTGTGCAAATTTTAACCGTTTCTAGACCTGTTAGAACGTCGATGGAGTTCAAGGACAAGCCCGTGATGCCGCTCACGCGTCTTGCGTGACGCACGACAACACTGTCGAACCAGCCAACACGACGAGGACGACCCGTTACCGTACCGTACTCGAAACCTTTTTCACGAATCCAAGCGCCAATTTCATTGTCCAATTCCGTTGGGAACGGACCGTCGCCGACACGTGTCGTATAAGCTTTTGCCACACCGATGATATTGTGAATCTTCGTTGGGCCTACGCCAGATCCGATACACACGCCGCCAGCTGTTGGGTTGGAGGAAGTTACATACGGGTATGTTCCTTGGTCGATATCCAACATTACGCCTTGCGCGCCTTCAAACAATACGCGGCGACCTTGGTCGATATATTCGTTCAGGATCACAGACGTATCCTTCACATATGGACGAATGATTTCAGCGTACGCCAGGTACTCTCTAAGGATTGGTTCCACATCAAGACCTGTTGAACCGTAGACTTGCTCGATCAATACGTTCTTCTCGGCAACGATACGACGAAGCTTCAATTCGAACTCTTCCGCATCCATCAAATCTGCGATACGAATACCGTTACGAGCAGCTTTATCCATATATGCAGGGCCGATCCCTTTACGTGTCGTACCAATTTTGCTATCGCCTTTACGATCCTCTTCCAGACCGTCAAGCACTAAGTGATACGGCATAATGACATGCGCGCGGTCACTGATGTTCAAGTTCGTTGTTGTAAAACCATTATCATGAATGTAATTAATTTCTTCAATGAGTGCAGCCGGATTAATAACCATCCCATTCCCGATTACACAAGCTTTATCTTTGTAAAAAATACCGGAAGGAATCATCGTCAGCTTGTACTTTTTCCCGCTAATAATGATGGTGTGGCCCGCATTGTTACCACCTTGATAACGCGCTACAACCTCAGCAGATTCCGCTAGGAAATCCGTGATTTTACCTTTACCTTCATCTCCCCATTGCGTACCGACAACAACAACCGTTGACATATGCACTTACCTCCGTACGGTGACAAGTCACCCATAATGAGCCGTTATGGCTATAAGACCACAGCGGAAAGTTGGACTTCATTAAAGCGCTAAAGCGTTCAGCGTCCAATACACTTTCCCTCTGGCGATTCTGGTGATGCAACTACCTCTATTCACTGCTACACGCGGCAACAGACAAGAGAGCTAACTCTCACTTACTCACCGCAAAGGAAGATCTGGTCTCTTCGGCAGTGATCTGCAGGAAGGAAACCTACCCTTCGGCATGAAAAAACGACCTTATTTCGAGTTACCTGCCTGAGGCCGGCTTGTCGATCAAGGTTTTTTCACCGTCTTTAGTGTAGCAGTCCCCCATGCCAAAGTCAATGAAAAACGAACGATTATAGGGGTGTCTGTATAATTGTTCGGATATTAGGCAAACTAATTCGATGCTGCCACTAAATGCAGGAAAACCTCTGTCTTTGCCCATTCCATATGGATTCTGTTCCCCATAAGATTCCTCTTACGGGGAATTTTTATGTCTATTTATTGAAAAAGGCAGATGCTTTCGGTGTACACGCGCTTACAACGCCCCCACTCGACTCTTCCCATCCCTTCAAAAGTGCAAAAGAGCACTTTTCGAATGGGTTTCTCCCTTCGTTATCAGAAATTGATGCATAAAGGCATCAATTTGGACTGATTTCAGGAAATTATCAAGAAATTCCTTAAAAAGGTTGCCTATTTGCACGTATTTCCCAATTTCACCCACGAAACAGCAAAAAAGGTTGTATTATTGCATTTTTGAGAGACTGGAGAGTGCGTATAATTACTCCAACATACCCACCATCTGCACACAACAAGCTGCTGCTTCCATGTCACCGCTCGACACACAATCCACATCATCCTCACTCCAACATCTACACTCAACTAGCTACTTTTTCCCTGTCATCGATGCCCCACGTTTGCTCTATGCCTACATTCCACCGGGACTCCCCAGCGAGACAACAAAAAAGCAGCCGTCAATACTGCGCGGCTGCTGCTTCTTGATGACTGCGATCCATATTCACGAATTTGTTGAATTGTTTCAGGAAGGCCAGCTCGACGGTACCTACCGGACCATTCCGCTGTTTGGCAATAATAATCTCGATGATGTTCTTCTTCTCGGATTCCTTATCGTAGTAATCGTCCCGGTACAGGAACGCTACGATGTCGGCATCTTGCTCAATCGATCCCGATTCCCGAAGGTCAGACATCATCGGACGCTTGTCCTGCCGCTGCTCAACGCCACGGCTCAGCTGCGAGAGCGCGATGACCGGTACATTCAGCTCACGGGCAATTTGCTTCAGTGTACGGGAGATCTCAGAGACCTCCTGCTGACGGTTGTCGCCGCCTTTGCCGCCACGGCCGGCAATCAGCTGCAAGTAGTCGATAAGGATCATACCGAGACCCTTCTCCTGCTGCAGCCGGCGGCACTTCGCCCGGATATCCGCTACCGTAATCGTCGGGGTATCGTCGATGAAAACATTCGCCTCGGATAAGGCGCCGATCGCCATCGTCAGCTTCTCCCAATCGTCTCCCTCTAGATTACCCGTACGCATCCGGTTCGCATCGACGTTCGCCTCGGCGCAGACCATACGCTGTACGAGCTGCGCGGCGCCCATCTCGAGCGAGAAGATGGCGACGGTCTCTTTGGCCCGGACGCCGACATTCTGCGCCACGTTCAGTGCGAACGCGGTCTTCCCTACGGAAGGACGCGCCGCAAGAATAATTAAGTCTGAGCGCTGGAAGCCAGACGTCATCTTGTCGAGGTCAATGAATCCTGACGGGATTCCCGTTGACCCGCCCTTATTCGAGTAGAGCTGCTCGACCTTCTCGAATACTTCCATGAGTACGTCGCGAATGACGACGAAACCACTGGAACTGCGCCGCTGCGAAATCTCAAGGATCTTCGATTCCGCCTCGCTGAGCATCGCCCCGACATCGTCCTCATTGGCATAGCCATTGGTGACGATCTGGGTCGCGGTCCGAATCAAGCGGCGAAGCATCGACTTCTCTTCGACGATTGCCGCGTAATAGTCGATATTGGCAGCGGTTGGTACCGCGTTCGCCAGCTCCGACAAGTACGTTACGCCGCCGATCTCTTCAAGCTGCTGCTTGTTTTGAAGCAGCGCCGTAAGTGTAATAAGATCGACTGGTTCTTGATCTTCCGCGAGCTCAACAATCGCCTCGAATATACGCTGATGAGCGCCGCGATAGAAATCATCGCTAGATATCCGCTCCATCGCGGTAATCAATGCATCTGCGTTAATTAAGATCGCACCTAAGACGGCTTGCTCAGCTTCTATATTTTGAGGCGGAACACGATCCATAAACATATTATCTCCGTTGCTCATGCTACTGTGCCCGCCTTTCATTTTCACATTTCATAGTGGAGCTAGTTTATGTCTACAAGAGAGAAGAGCCCCAGACTGGGACTCTTGTTCTCTACTTTTCCTATTCGTTTCTTACTTCTCTTCCGTTACTTGAACATTCACACTAGATGTTACTTCCGCATGCAGCTTAATTGGAACTTTCGTTACGCCTAACGTACGAATCGGTTCTTCTAGAACAATTTTACGCTTATCGATCACGATTTTATACTGCTTCTCAAGTACTTCTGCAATCTGTTTACTAGGAATGGCACCGAACAAACGTCCGCCTTCGCCAGACTTCGCTTTAATTTGAACAGTCATCTCACTAAGCTTCTCGCCTAATGCCTGAGCGTCTGCCTTCTCTTGATCCTTGCGGCGCTGCTCGGCTTTCTTCTGATTATCTAACACTTTGACTGTCCCCTGAGTAGCTGGAGCTGCAAGTCCTTGTGCGATTAGGAAATTCTGCGCGTACCCTTCGGATACTTCCTTCACTTCGCCCTTCTTACCTTGGCCTTTAACGTCTTTGAGTAAAATTACTTTCATTCGAAAAGTCCCTCCTCTTCCTGTATATCGGCTAGTACTTGTTTTAATCGTTTCGTTGCTTCTTCTAATGAGCAATCTGTTTGCGTCGCTGCATTGGTTAAATGCCCGCCGCCACCTAGTCGCTCCATCACAACTTGAACGTTCATTTGGCCTAGCGATCTTGCGCTGATTCCAATTAAACCATCCGGCCGTTCGGCAATTACGAAGGAAGCCATAATATTCGTCATATTTAACAATGTATCAGCAACTTGCGCGATCATCAACTGAGAATATTTGCGTGATGGCTCAGCAACTGCCAAAGCTACGTGTTCATAGATGGTCTCGGTATGCTTAATAATCTCGGAACGCTCAATATAAGAATCCAAATCTTCCTTCAATAACTTCTGAATAAGAGCCGAATCTGCCCCATTGCGTCGCAGATATGACGCGGCTTCGAATGTTCTAGCACCTGTCCGGAGACTGAAGCTCTTCGTATCTACAACAATCCCCGCGAGCAGCATCGTGGCCTCTAGAACCTCCATCGATAGCTTCTCGTTAATATATTGCAGCAGCTCGGTCACTAGTTCGCACGTAGAGGACGCGTACGGCTCCATATAGACGAGTGTAGCGTCATGGATGAACTCTTCACTCCTACGATGATGATCGACCACCACGACCCTGTGTGTCAGCTGTAGCAGCTTAGGCTCTGCGACCATGGAAGCCTTGTGCGTATCCACGACAACCGCAAGAGAACGCTGTGTCGTAATCGCCATGCCCTGTTCCGGTGTAATGAACCAACGATGCAGCCGTTCATCGGCCGAAATCGTCTCCATTACCTTCTGAATGGCCGGGTTCACACCCTCTAGCACGATATAGCCTTCTTTGCCGACGACTTGAACCGCCTTGAGTACACCAATCGCCGCGCCGATGGAATCCATATCTGCAAATCGATGACCCATGATGATGACTTTGTCACTATCTTTCATTAGATCGCGCAGTGCATGTGAGATCACCCGCGCTCTAACTCGCGTACGTTTCTCGACCGCGTTCGTTCTCCCACCGTAAAAGGACAATCGCTGCCCGACCTTCACCGTCACCTGGTCACCACCGCGGCCGAGCGACATGTCCAGCCCCATTTGTGCCATCTGACCAAGTTCAGTGAGCTGTTCAGCCCCTGATGCAATCCCAATACTAAGCGTGAGCGGCAGCTTATTCTCGATCGTCAGATCGCGGACATCGTCGAGTAGTTCAAACCGGGTTTGTTCTAACTGTCGCAACGCCTTCTGATCCATCAGGATCAGGAAGCGATCCGATGAAGTCCGGCGTAAATACAGTTGATTCTTCTGAGCCCATTCGGTAATTTCACCCGTGACCTTGGCCAACAGAAGGCTGCGTGTCTGATCATCCAGCCCTTGTGTCGCTTCCTCCAAATTATCCATCATCACGATACCAATCGCCGTTTTGCTATCTTCGTATTTCTTCGCCAACAGGGCTTGCTCAGTAATTTCACGCAGATAGAGGAGTCTCTCTTCGGGTTTGGATAACACTTGATAAATAAATTGGCCAACTTTAAGCTCTAATGTTTCGGCTTTGTCTTTCTTATTCTTGAGATCGGGGAAATAATCCAAGAGTGACTCACCAATCACCGAGTCTTGCCCTAACATTTTCGCTACAAAAGGATTGTGCCACTCTATGCGTTTCTCTTCATTGTATAAAATAATGCCGATCGGCAGCCCGCTCATGACTTCATTGCCAGCTTTTTTCACCCGATGGCTTATCGTCCCGACGTACGTATTCAAATCTTTGCGGAAAGCGGTCTCCGCTTGCAGCGTAAAATACGCCATTGCTCCACAGAGTAAGAAAGCCGTTAGGCCCAACCACCATTTGAACATATAGATAATGGCTGTCAAGACAATGAGTAGAACAAACATCCACACAATATGCTGACCGTGCCACCGCTTCAAAAGGAACTTCGGCATTCGAACTAGCCCCTAATCCTATAAATTTTTCTTAAACCGTTCACGGATTGGAAACGCAACATCAAATACCCCTAATAAGCTGTAAACGAGAAATAGTGGAGGCATAAAGATTAGAATGATAATAGCCACAATAGGCAAGATCGGTTTCCATTTATTCGCATGAGCCACAAAGAACAAAAAGCCTATCGCTTGAACCGCGAACACGAGCATTAATAGCGGCATCGCATTCATCAGCAGTGTTGAAATGAGCGAGCTTGCATCGGGCTTTGAGAATAAATCTAGGACAAAGGCCACTAAATAAATCCAAACAAGTGATCTTTGCAGCTTCCATTCTCTCATTGGGCGCAAACCAGGGATACCTTCTCCCGTTTTGTTCAAGAACCACCGCGTTACGCCATGCGTCACAAACGTAATGAACAGCGCTACGAAAATCAAATACAACGGAATAACTTGCACGATGAATCCAACGTACCAGTCCTGATCCTTAGGTAAAATATCCTGAATGCTACTCGGCATCGTTGCAATACTATCTATCATGAATTGCTTGAACTTCGCAACCGGGTCAAGACCTAAAGCAAATCCTAGCAGCAAGCTTAACAACGACTCCGCCAAGACGGTAACAATACCCGCAGTTAATACGGATCTGGCTGGCGCTTTACGTTTGTATAGGTTCCCCATCACTAACACAGGAGGTAGTATGAATAACGCAATCGTTATTAAATAGAGACCTATCCACTGGGTAAGTACGTAGACAACGAGCAGACTGAGTACATAACTTAGGATGAAACGTTTCGTACTTGTTTTGACATATAACATAAGAACGGGTACCAACAGAAAACTACATGTAAAAATAATAAATGGTGTCATCAGCGATAGCAATGAAATAATCATAACAACGCTCCAAATGACACTCTGCCAACTTCGATTCCCCAACCGGGCTCACCTCTTACGTAAATGTTCTTCGAGCGATGAAATGTCGCCATACCAGTCCTCAAGTTGATGGCCCTCTTGGCGGTGTTTCTTCATTTTCTCAACAATAGCTTCGTCCAAACTGCGATAAGAAATCCCCAGTCTCCGGCCTAAAATATATCCGCTCGAAATCAAACTGGCTAACCCATCGACCATCTTAACATGACTACCTTCCCACATGCCTTTGAGCAAGTGAGCAACATGATCTACGACTTCTGTTTTGAGCCACTCAATGACTTTGGCCCGTCTGGCTAGGTCAACTTCTTTATCCCTATTCAGCAACCGTCATCACTCCTCATCTCAGCAGAAACGATATTGATCAATTATACCACAAAAAGGTACTAGAAAAGAAAGCCTCTAATCCAGCACCCTGTAGCCATAGAAAAAGACAGCTGATCTTGACAGCTGCCTGGTTGGTGAATTGTATGTTTTTAGAAAAAATGGAACGAAATTAGAGGTGGAGATTGGAATTACGCCCTCCCTCAATTGATAAGTAATTGTTCTTTCAACGCTAGAATTTGCTCTTCAGATAACCCTATCGTTCGTAAGTAGTTCTCTGCGTTGCCGTACTGAAGCTCCAAATGAGACAACAAACTCACCATGTAAGCAGGGTCACAACCTAAGAAGCTCTCGTACATATCATCAGGCACATTGGCTGGTTTCCCCTTACGCAATTCCTCCATAATCGGCGATATACAAGCATTCGTAAGCACATAATCTTCTAAAATTGTTTCATGTGGAACATTTCCGAGGTCCAATAATAAGGCCGAAACAACACCTGTCCGGTCTTTACCTGCTGCGCAATGAAAGAGGCTTCCGTCTATACTCCCCTCTGCAAGCAATGTGAAAACTCGCAACAACTGGGCTTGTGAAGTTTCAAGCAAGCTAATGTATAAATCACCTAGATTGCGAATCTGTGTAAGACCCGATGTGGCTGGGTTGATCAAGCTTACATTGTGATAGCTCACTTGCTGGGAATCTGCGAACACGTTCCTTTTTTCCTCAAGCTCATGCGCATTTCGCAAATCAATAATCGTCCTTACCCCTCTGTCCACTAGTTCTTGTTGGCTGACTGTGCTCAGTTTGTGCAACCCATCCGCTCGAAAGAATACGCCCCAACGCGTCATTCGCCCGTCCTTAGTCTTGTACCCGCCTAAATCACGCAGGTTATATGCGCCTTCAACCTGTAGAACGCGCTGCTCATTAGCCATATGTGTCGTCATCCTTATTCCTCCGCCTTCATGCCTATTTTATGTCGATCAAATATCGAATTGTCTCAATTGCCCATGCAAAATCTCATTCACTTCATAGATCGCTTCTCTCGCATCCTGAATGTTCCCTTGCAGCAGCGCTTCATAAATGCGGGTGTTGATCCTTCTCCCCTGTCTCGGGTTAGATAGAGACTGCGGATTCATCGTCCGATAAGAAACGACTTTGCACATATATTTGCCTTTAATCTGCTCTAGGATCTGCATCATGTTCTGATTGTTAACGGTAGTTAGAATCGTCTCTATAAATAACAAGGAACTTTCGTAATAGAGCCAGTGGTCACCGTTGTCTGCCGCTTGAATTTGACGATCCAGATGGCCTCGCAATGATGCCAAGTCAAAGGTAAGCCCTCGCTTTTCGGCAACATCGCATACATAAATCTGCATCGAAACCAACACTTCAAACATGTCGCAAAACTCTTTGAACGAAATATTTTTAACAAAAACGCCTCGGCCCCGGACCGACTCCACGAATCCTTCTTGCTCCAATAAGGAAATAGCCGCCCGAATCGGTGTCCGACTCATGTTCAACTGATCTGCCAATTCATTCTCTGACAAAAGGGTACCAGGCAAATAATTCGCATGGATAATCTGATTCCGAATTTCTTGGTAAGCTTTCTTTTCTAGTGATGGTTTAGCCACGCTTTTCGTAGGAAGAAGATGCCCTGGATGTGTAAATAATGAACTCATTAACGCAAACCGCCTTTGACGAACGAATCAATAATTTGACGCTGCAGAATAAAATAAAGCAGAAGAATGGGCAAGCTTGCCATCGTTGTCGCTGCCATCATCGGTCCCCACAGATTAGCGTCTGTGGACATGAACGACTGTAACCCGATTTGGAGCGTGGCGTGCTCCGGTTTGTTCGTGACCAACAACGGCCAGAAATAGTCATTCCATGAGGAAATGAACAATAGCACGCCTATAGAAGCAATCGATGCACGTAAATTCGGGAAGATCGTACGCCACAGCACGCTCCAGTCGGAAGCTCCGTCCAGATGAGCAGCTTCAATCAATGTTCGCGGGAACGATTTGAACGTGTTGTACAGCTGGAGTACCGCGAATGCGGACACGACGTTAGGGATGATTAACCCCATTAAGGAGTTACGCAGCCCCCAGCCGCTAATAACCACATAATTAGGAATCATGATGACCTGAAACGGAACCAGCCATGTCAATGAAATTAAGCCGTAGAAGAAGCCCTTGCCGCGGAAATCCCAGCGCGTGAACGCATATGCTGCCAGTATACTCGTCAGTAATTGAGCTGCTGTTTGACTAATAGCCACGATAATGGAGTTCGTCATCATATGAGCCATCGGAATAGCGTGCCATGCCTGTATGTAGTTATCGAACGTCCAGTGTGTAGGAAGCAGTGACGTGGAGTACACTTCACCCGCAGGTTTAAAGGATGTGTTCAACATCCAATAGAATGGGAAAATGGCAAGAAAGCTAAGCAATATCAGGACGGTATGTTTGCCAACAGTTGCGCTGCGGGATCCATTCAATCGCGAATTCTTCATGGAGCTCCTCCTTTAATTGTCGTAAAACGAGAGCTTTTTCGATAGTTTCATGAACCCTAATGAAATAAGCCCCGAACCAATAAACACGCATACAGCAGCTGCCGAGCTCCAACCTACGGAGAACGTTTTGAACCCGTACGTCCATAGCAAGTAATAAATGTTTGTTGTTGAATTTAAAGGTCCTCCCTGCGTCAAGACATTGACATAAGAGAAACTCCATTCTGCAGCAAACAACGTGCTAAGCATCGCCATAAACATAATCGTAGGTGACAATAGCGGTAACAGCACATGCCAAATAATTTGCCAACGATTCGCCCGATCGATTCTAGCGGCTTCTATGTAATCCTTATTGATCCCGGTCATCGCCGCTGAGAAGATCAATGTACTGAAGCTGAGCAGCTTCCAACCCGTGATGAACGTGATTGACCAGATTGCCCACCGCTCGTCGGTGAAGAATCGTATCGGTTCTTGAATGTGCAGGACAGCCTGCAACGTTTTATTCAGAATACCGCCCATCGGGTTCATAATCCAGTTCCACACAGCCGATACCGCAACAGGTGCCATGATCATCGGTACGAAAATTAATGCGCGGTACATATTACGGGTACGCTGCCCAATGTTGTCTGTCGAGATCGCAATCAGCAGCGGTAAAATAAGTGAAAATGGCATAACGCCCACCGTGTAAAATAACGTGTTCAATAAGGCTCTACTCATCTCGGGCAGTGTAACTAGCTTCTCGAAGTTATCCAGCCCCATAAATTCCTTCGGTGATGTAGGCAGCATGTTCCACTCGTAGAAGCTGAGTTGAAAGGTCTCGATTAAAGGACGATAGATCCAGAATCCAATCGAAACCATGACCGGCAACAAATATAAATAGGGGATCAACTTTTTATAGGGAAACGGTCTTTTTACCCGCTGCACCGACTTCGGACGTGCCTTGGAAACCGTCCTCGTGATTGCATTGCTATTCATGGTATCCCTCCTGAATGTGGGAGAAGACAGAAGGATATGACCACCTCCTGTCTTCACACCAATTATGGCATTAGAGATTGCGCACGTTTCTGAGCATCCTGCATGATGGACGTGGCATCTCCCGAACTTTGAATTGATTTCTGCACGCCTTCGAGTAAGATCGTCTCAATTTGACTCCATTTCGAACCTGGATAGGATACCCACGGCTGTAAGCGAGTAAGCTGGTCTAGGTTTGGCTTCACTAACGGATTGGCTGCGACCCAATCTTTCAAATACTTCGGATCTTCAACAATAGCTGGACGAAGTGGCAGGTAACCGATTTTGGACGTAATGATCGTGTACCCTCGCTCACTCGTAACAAACTTAAGGAACTCCCACGCTGCTTGCTGTTTCACTTTATCATCCGACAACACGAACAATGCGCTTCCTGAGTTTACAGGTGTTGTAGGTTTACTTCCGAAAGAAGGCATCTGTACAGCTTTCAGGTCCCAGCCTCCCGCTTTGGAAGCGCTGAGCAATGCGCTCTGTAACGCGCTCGTATACAGCAACATGCCGACTTTCGATTCGCTGAACGCTTGAATCACTTCGGTGTCGTTCATCTTGTCGCTTGCGCCGCTTTGGACGAGATCCTGCCACATCTTGATCGCACCGATCGCTGCGGGTTCACCGAACTGGATCGTCTTGCGATCATCCGATAGGACCTTGCCGCCGTTGCTGCCGATCAAAGCCTGAACGATCCAGTCCGCTCCGGCAGCACCGCCTACATGCACACCCGATGCTTTCGTTTTGGCCGCGATCTGCAGCGCATAAGTCTTCACTTCCTCCCATGTTTTGGGAGGGTGTTCCGGGTCAAGACCCGCATCCTTGAATAGCTTCGCGTTATAGAATAAGACCGGTGTACTGAATGTAAAAGGAAGTCCGTAGGTTTTGCCCTTCAATTGGCCTAATTTCAGTCCATTCGGCGAGAAGCCTTCGAAGTTTTTCTTCAGCTCTTCAGCAGGCACGATATCCTCCAATGCCTTCGCATTGTAGTTCTGAACGGCATAATCCAAGCCATCGAATACGAGCTGTGCTACGTCAGGTCGTGAACCAGCCGCGATATCCGCCTGTACCTTCGTATTAATTTCCGTAGAAGATACCGGAATCGCATCAATCTTAATGTTCGGATGGGCAGCTTCGAATTCCGTAATCAGTTGCTGCGTGCCTTCCTTTTGGCTAGCAATCGCTAAGTTGTAGCTATAGAAAGAAATCGTAACCGGACCGGTTGAGGCACTCTCCTTGCCATTTCCACATGCTGCAGTTACCAGTACAGTTAATGAAAGCAACATCATGATCTTTGTTTTGGCTCGTGACATGTCACAGCTCCTTCTTATTAGTGTTCTATAGGTAGGATTAGGCCTCAGCATGAATCTTGGTTACATTCAGTTCATAGAGCAAGCGCTGCTCACCAGGAAGGGTCATGGGTTGTACGCTCATTTGCGCATTCTTCACTGTAATCAAGTTGTAGCCTGATCTATTGATGAAGCGCATGTTGCTCGAAGCTGACGGATCGAGACCGAAAGCCAAACCATCTGCAGCCGCACACAAAATACCACGTAACGTCCCGACATTATGATAATGAATGTGCCCGGACAGTAAACCAATTACATCGCTGCCTTCGATGACGTTTGCCAAATCCTGCGGATTTTCTAGCAAGTGATCATCCATGATATCCGTAGGTGTCTTCACGACTGGATGGTGGTGGACAATAATCGTGCCCGATGGTGCAGGTTCTGCCAGCAAGCCCTTAAGCCAAGCAAGTTGCACTTCATCAAGCCTCCCCCCATGGGTACCTGGCACTTGCGTATTTAACATCACGATGCGAAGACCGTTGGACATGAAGCTATAATAATAGGACTCGTTCGAAGGCTCCTCCTCTAAGTAACCCTCACGGAAGGGCTCACGGAAATCATGGTTACCCAATGCGACATGAATGGGAATACCGAGAAGCGCCGCTTCTTCATCTATTAGTTTTTTAAGGAAACGATAATCTTCCAAATCTCCGTCATGCGTCAGATCTCCGCTAATGACCACGAAGGATGGTTTCGTCTCCAATGTGCGAATTTCGGCACAAGCAGCGCGCAATTTATCCGACATTTCGATGCCGAATAATGGTTTCTTTCCAGGTACGCTAATGTGAATATCCGTTAAATGAATGAAGAAAATCGGTTCCATTGTAGTCACTATTGTCATTGTTAGACACTCTCCCCGTGTACGTGTTGATGTGGCTGATAAGATGTTAGTTCATTGACACCATCAAGATGAATAACTCGGTATGTAGGAACGCCTCCACGCATGGTTACCCATAGTACGACATTCTCATCCCCCGGATTTGACCCGTCCCCATGTGCAAGACCACCTGTTCTACCCAGCTGTATGAACTCGGTATGGCCTACTCGAGAATACTCCATCGCATGCAGGTGCCCAGCAAAAATAGTGTAAGCGCGATTCCCTAGCATCTGAATGAGCTCTTGATATTCATCGCTTTCTGATTTCCAACCTGGTTTATGCATGTTAACGAAGGTCCATTTAACATCTGCATTGTTTGCCAATACGCGTCTAAAGTAACCCAGTTGCTCCTCACCAAGACTCAGCTTGATCTTGCCGAAGCTCTGTAACTCCTCAGGCGAAAGTCCCTCCTTTAATTCATTAACAAAAGCACTCATATATTCATTAGCGCGTTCAGGCTCGCGCTTTACATCCGCTGTTACGCGCTTGATGATGTCGATGAAAGCATCTGAGAACTCATCAGGTGTTTTCTCTGTATTTAAGGAAAGGAACAGCGCATCCCCTACACGAAACGCGTAGTAGTCCAAGCCTTTACGCTCGCGCCATACCTCTGCCATCATCGCATTGCCATAGTCGTGATTGCCGATGACGGGGAAGAAAGGTAGTCCCATCGCGGCTATTTTACCGTCAATCTCATCCCATTCTTGATGCGTGTCCGCGGCGTTGTTCCAATAGCCTTCGATCAAATCACCGACCGCCAAGACAAAGTCAGGCTTCAAATCCTTCACCATGTCCAGCGCCTTCTCAAATACTCCCTCTGTCGCCATTCCACAGCGGTCCCCCATCACAACGAACGAGAAGTCTTCTCCCAGTTGACTAGGCATGCTCCCAAACCAAGGGCGTTTCTCTGTGGCTACTAGCTGATCCTCAAAGATGGTTACGTTCTTCTTTTCATCGAGCTGTACAGTTGGCATGGTTCCTATCTCCCTTCTATTGGTGAAAGCTTGTTCTTATCCTCAGTATGCAGGTTGTATGTAAGCAGAATATTAGCGTGATTTGTAGTTATTATTAATCTAGGTGTCTTGGGTATGGTGGTGGCAAAAGAAAGCGAACGCAAAAAAGCGAGCCCATAGGGGCTCGCTTCTCGTTCCTAATAAAAAGAGCAACCGGTCGCCCGATTGCTCTTTAATCCGAAACCTATTCCGTTGTGTAAGGAAGCAACGCGATTGTACGGGAACGCTTGATAGCGATCGTCAAAGCACGTTGGTACTTAGCGGAAGTTCCAGTTACACGTCTAGGAAGAATCTTCCCGCGCTCACTGATGAACTTTTTAAGAGTCTCGATATCTTTATAATCAATGTGCTTGATTTTGTTTACTGTGAAGTAACAAACTTTACGGCGCTTGCCTTTACCGCCTTTGCCACGAGGAGCAAATTTGCGATCAGCACGATCATCACCATTGTTGTCTCTTTTTTGGAAAGCCATTGTGTCTCTTCAGTCCTTTCTACGTTTAAAATGGCAAATCATCATCGGAAATATCGATCGGTTTTCCGTCATCTATGAAAGGATCCTGCTGCTCGCGCGATCCACCGCCACGATTGCTGCTTCCGCCGCCGCTATAGCCGCCTGCATTTGCATTAGAGGATCCGCCTTCTTCGCGATTCCCGCCGCCGCTTGATTCAAGGAAACGAACATTATCGGCAATAACTTCGGTCACGTAAACACGCTTTCCTTCATTGTTGTCGTAGTTACGCACTTGAATGCGCCCTTCAACTGCTGTCAAACGACCTTTACGCAAGTAATTCGCGCATGTTTCGGCAAGCTGCCTCCACGTGACGATATTGATAAAGTCCGCTTCACGTTCTTTCGAGCCACCGCTCGTGAAAGGACGGTCTACAGCAAGTGTGAATTGGGTAACTGCTACCCCAGCTGGTGTATAACGAAGCTCTGGATCTCTGGTCAATCGACCGATAAGAATGACACGGTTCAACATGGAATAACCCTCCTGACGAAAATACTGGCATTGATTAAGCTACGTCGTTTACGATTAAGTGACGAATAACTTCGTCCGAAATCTTAAGTACGCGATCAAGTTCAGTTACAACAGCAGGTTCTGCGTTGAAGTGTACAAGCACGTAGTGCCCGTCACGGAACTTATTGATCTCATACGCAAGACGGCGTTTACCCATCAGGTCATGTTTGGAGATTTCTCCCCCACCGTTCGAGATGATGCCTTGAAACTTTTCAACCGTAGATTGAACAACTTCTTGCTCAACGTCAGTACGAATGATGTACATCAATTCATATTTGCGCATGTATTTCACCTCCTTTTGGACTAAGCGGCTCCTATTCAAACTTGCTAGGCAAGTGAAGGAGCAAGGAGCGAGGATTCTTTTTCAAAACTCGCACCTGAATACTATAGCAAATCGCGCGATAAATTACAAGTTTCGATATTACGTTTTTTGAAAGAGGAAGCTGGTAAGAAATGAATGACATGCTCGGACGAATTAAGGGCAATCTAACTATGATTGTTATTCTAATCAAGAGGTGATTCAGTCATGGGTGAATGGACACATTTTAATGAAGGCGATCATGTTCCTAACGATGGTGAATATATGGAAATTGGCGAGAATGCCTTCCATATGGGGATTAACAATCCCAAGACAGTTACATTGAGAAAAGGTGACACTTTTCCGGCAACAAGCAATCATAATCGCAAATGGCATAAAAAAGGCGGCAAGCGGATGTAGCTTCTTCTATTTAAACGTTTGAAAGGCCGTCCCAACAGTCGTAACTGACGGAGGGTCGGCCTCTTCGAATTTATTATCTCCTACAAAGGTATGGCACTATTGATCATTACTTCATCTTACAATTGGCCACTAGCGAGCTTCTGAGCAATTTGAAAATCATGCTGTAGACGTTCGAATCCAGATCCCTGCGTATGGCACTCCAACGTCACCCAGTTCTTATAACCGATTTCACGCAGCGATTCAAACAATGCGCTATGATCCGCTTCGCCCTTACCCAATAGACAAGGCACGAAACTTTCGATGCCTCTGTGAGTTCTGTTCGTGAAAGCGCCCGGCTCGCTGCCATCCGAGGTTCTGCGTTCGTCTTTGACATGCACGTGCTTCAAATGCTTGCCCAGCTTCTTCACCGATTCATACCCATAATCGGTATCTGTAATGTACATGTTCCCTGCATCATGGATAAAGCCGATTCTATCCGTCTTCACGAGCTGAAGAAGCTTCAGCGCATCGTCTGCCGTCTCGACGAGGGATTCGTTATGCAATTCCACCAGCACGTCCATATTATATGCCTTCGCTTCTTCGGCGCAACGCTCCAGCCAATAGGCGGCCTTTGCGTAATGGTACTCTTGTGCTAGGAATGCATTCGGTCCTCCCGTCAATACGCGCATCATGGAAGCTCCCAATTGGTCAGCTGCCTCTAGCAAGCGCCGGAAGTCATCGAAAGTCGCGGAAGCTTCCTGATCGCTAATCGTCGAGAATCTGCCTGTATAGCTGGCTATAGCGGGAATAGCAAGCTGCAATTCTTCGGATAATGCGCGCAGTTCCTTCAGTCGGCTTCTGCTCGTCGTCGGTGACAGATGATGATCGCGGGCCGCAATCTCAATCCCGTCTAAGCCCAATTGCTTCGTTAACCTCATTGCCTCTTGCATACTATGGTCCATTAACACACCGCTAAACGCTGCGAATTTCATTAGCTAGACTCCCTTCCTTCAACCAGAATAGCCGTATTAGATAACCGGTTCATCTGGATATGGTCTGTTGCCAGGTAGGGTGGGTGTCCACTACTTAACGTCAATTAGAACGCTCCTCCACCTGTAATTGCCACAATTATAGCAATTTCTTACAAGGTGAAGTTGACGTTTCTTTCGAACTACTTTTACATATTTTTCGTTCCAAAACATTCCCATAAAAAAAGCAGCAGGCTATTTTATAGCCCACTGCTTTTCTACTTTTACCGCCATCGACCAGTCGCTTATTTCTGAAATACACGCTTCTCCGAGATTTTTCCATCGCTAAAGAATACAATCTCCGCGTAATACCCCGGCTGATTCGTAATAACATACTGGTACGTCTTCTTCCCGTTCTCGTCCTTAACTAACACACCTTTCGTTCCTGTCTGTTTTACCACTTCATCATAAGTGGACGTCAAGGTGATCTTCTCAATTTGTTCCTTCGTTATTGGCGAAGGTGACTCTGCCACGCCGCCACCTGTAGTTCCCTTTGGCGTAGATGTAGGTGCTGCTGTCACAGCTCCTCCCCCACTCGTCCCACTAGGCGTCGCTGAAGCCCCTGCTGAGGGCTGTGCCGTCTCGCTTACTGTTGGACTAACTGTTGGGCTAACTGTCGACGTATCGTCCTTCTTAGCGCAGCCTGAGGCCATCACAGCAATCACTGCCAGGGCTAACATCCATTTTTTCATTTATCTCGTCCTCCTACATAGCTATTAGCCATAATCTAACTGTTAGGTTGCTTCGATTCTTTACTTTCTATCCCTCCCCTTTTATATAAACCATAAATGCGATGTCGAAACAGTTAAATAAAAAAGCCGCCCATATCCCCGAAGGATATAAACGGCTTTCATCTTGTATGTTCTGGTACGGAAAGAGTGGGAGTCGAACCCACGCACGCCTCGCGACGCCTAACTGATTTCGAGTCACATTTTTCCGTTTGTTTCACGTGGAACTAACTCCCTATTATTCAACAATTTGCTTACGATCACATATTTGACTTACGTACCTAACTTAATCATATCAATGTGTTTTCATATGGAAATGTAGCCGAGATCTCCCTACGTGGTACAACTTAAAAGGATACGTGTGAATATTCATGCGGTAGCATGTATTAACGTGAAAATTCCGTCGTTATGTGGTTCTTCGTTTAGCGCCAGGGAATAGCGCAGAGACTCTGCAATAATACGCACTTACTACAATCTCACTTTATCGCAAATTTCCAATATTATACTATTGAATGGGCCGGTCATAGTTCATATAAACACAAAAATAGCGTCACCCCACTGCGATTAAGCAATAAGATGACGCTCTTTTCAATCGCGCAATAAGTACTCACAATTTTTATTACGATAGCTGGCTGTTACGTTTACGTCGGTGACGCTACTTTTTATGAATTTTATTCATTTATAAAAATATTAAGATGGAATGACTCTAACCTTAAACTGAGTTGACGGTGAGTAATCAGCGGAACTATGTGGGAAGACCATTAAATACACCTTATCACCTGGATTAACCGGAGCATAGCCATTTGTATCAATTTGTCCGGCTCCTTGATCACCTACATTCGTCCCATAAGAAAAGCCAGAACTAAATTGAAATCTAGTATATAAATCATAGTTTAATCCCGATGGAGATTCTAACTCGATGTCAACACGACTAAATGTTTGGCCTGTGGTATTTGTCCATACAAACCAATCAACGTCTGAGCTATCATATATAGTATGGTAAGAGTATGCGTATGGGATTAGAGGCATAGCAGTGTCCATTGTGTCGGCTTGATAATCTGTTGCAAAAGCAGCTTGGGATGTCGTAAAAATACTAACAGCTATTATGCTTGCAGAGATTAACTTTTTAATTTTAAGCATTTATAATTCCCTCCAGTGTATACGTCCTGGGAACTGGCCAGTTAACCCTAAAATAATATACCATTATTTTACATTATAAAAAATAGTTAAATAGTACTATTTTGGAAATAACTAGGATATAAAATCGCTATATAGAAATCTGAATCTTGTACTATTTTCTTAAATTTACTCAGCAGGCATTCCCTCAGCCTTCTTCTAGTCCGGAGCTCTTAACAGCCGTTTTAGCTCGTCTGCTCTTAGTAGTTAAACACCGTATCAATGTCCTGGCGCATTGGAGATAGATTTACGGCCCGATTATGCTCCATAACCACCACTGAGTAGAGAATGTCCTTAGAACGCAAATGCGGACGTTTACGGAGAACGCAGCTAACCCTACCTCATCTTTACTGAATTCGGATTTAAACAGTTGCCCCTATTAATAACCTTTTTCTTTTGCGCACAAGGAACATAATAGCGCAATATTATCGCGGTATCGTCTTGTACTGATATTTCTCCGTACTCCGCGGTAACCTATTCGATGAAATGGTCCATAATCTCTATATATCCACGAAGAGTACGTTCCTTATAGTTATGTGGGCGTTTAATCCTCATTATGTAATCCACTACTTCCCGCAGCGTGTAACTTGCCAGATAAACGTCAGTTAACGGCTGGCAATCGAACACCTGCTTTAATCCCTCGCTTTCGTCATTACGATCACCTATCCACATAAACAAAAAACCTCCTACGTTTAATTTAACGGAGGAGGTTTTTGATTAGTTAGGTGTGAGCGAATCAGCTAACGTTAAACGTGCTGCTTACGTCACACTATCGCACTGAAAACGTCAATGCAACGGGCTTTTAAAAATGTACGGAAAGAGTGGGAGTCGAACCCACGCACGCCTCGCGACGCCTAACTGATTTCGAGTCAGCCCCCTTGGACCACTTGGGTACCTTTCCAAGAAATGAGAACAGGACTTATTGTATCAAAAAAGTCTGTCTCTCGCAAGTACTTTCCTATTTTTTATGAAAAGTTAGCTCGACTCTTCTTCTGTCACCGCATTGCTGCGCAATATTTTTTTGAGCTTGCTCTCGAACTTCGTTCTTGGCACTAAGACACTGTGCTTACAGCCTACACATTTAATCCGAATATCCATCCCCATTCGAATAATTTCCATTTCATTTGTACCGCATGGATGGGGCTTTTTCATTTGTACAACATCGCCAAGTTGGTATTCCTTCTTATCCATCTTAGTTCCCCTCCACCTTTTCTTGTTTGATGCCATGGGTATCTAGATACTTCTTAATTTCTGCATTTAGAATTCGCCCGACTTCACCTTGTTTGTTCGGCGTACATTCCGCAATCACCCGTATCTTCAAATCGGTAGTACCAACCATCTGCACACCAAGCACTTGTGGGACTTTAACGATATTCTCTGTGCGCTCATACACTTCAGCGACAACTTCATTTAATAAGACTATCGCACGATCAATATCAGCGTCATAAGCGATAGATACATCAACGATCGCAATCGAATTATACGTGGAGAAGTTGGTCACTTGTTTAATGTTTCCGTTAGGGATGATGTGAACCTCACCGGTCCAGCTCTTGATCCGAGTCACACGAATGCCTATTTCCTCAACAGTTCCTTTGAATTGATCTATCTGAATCACATCGCCAACACCGAATTGATCTTCAAAGATAATAAAGAATCCTGTAATTACATCCTTCACCAAACTCTGTGCTCCGAAACCTATAGCTAGCCCAAGAACACCTGCTCCCGCGAGTAATGGGCCTAGATTCAATCCTACTTGACCCAAAATCAACATGATAGCAACTAGATTTACTGTATAAGCGATAAGATTATGTATTAGGATAGAAATCGTATTCGATCTTCGTCTATCAATTTTGAGCGGTGACTTCTCTCTCGCAATGACCATATGATCGATGGTTTTGTCAGCAACCTTGATGACAACTCTAGCAATGACATAGATAAGTACAATTTTAATAGCGATCCAAAATATCGAGGCAATAATCTCAGGTTTACTCACATGCTCCTGAATCCAATGCATCAAATCTTCGAAATAATGTGTTTCAAAAGCCACTAGTAAGCCTCCTTACTTTTCTACTATGGTACCATATCCATCTTCTTTTTTAAAATAAATGCCTCTGATCTCAACGTTCTCGCTCTCTATAATCTCTTGAACTCGCATAATATCTGCTCCTGGGAATTCAATAGAAAGCGCGCATCCTGCTGTAATTTCTTTCGGCGTAGGCCTGATATCGATCTCAATATCTGCGTATTCTAACAACATCTCAGCTCGTAGTGCTTGTTGAGTAGAATCGAAAGCTAGCAACATGATAGAAAATTCCAGAGAAACCTCTCCTCTCTACGTATAAATGTGCCTCTCTCTCCATATACTAGTAAAAAAAGATGGACTACTTTGGAGGGATATCATGAAATTCAACTTTGGATTTGACGGCGATAAAACCCCAGTACAAGAACCTTTGAAAATTCAACATACCGATTCCAACACGCCTCATCTTCTCGCCAAGCATTTGCAATCCATTTTCAGTAAACTACCAACCTATCAACCTATCGTCGTCATTTGCGTAGGAACAGATCGTTCAACAGGTGATGCGCTCGGACCTCTCGTTGGCTCTCATTTAAATCGTACGACCACACTTCGCAATCTTCATTTGTTCGGCACCTTGGATGAGCCTGTTCATGCTATGAATTTAGCCGAAACCGTTGATAACATTCATAAGCAATTTCAGAACCCCTTTATCGTTGCTGTCGATGCCTGCTTAGGGCAAGTTGCCAGTGTCGGCTGCATTCAAGTCGCTCATGGGCCACTCAAACCAGGCGCCGGTGTCAATAAAGATTTGCCTCCTGTTGGTGATATTCATGTTACTGGGATTGTTAACGTTGGCGGCTTCATGGAATATTTCGTCTTGCAAAATACGCGGCTTAGCCTCGTCATGAATATGGCGACTGTCATTGGCGATGCCCTCTACGCTTCGATAAGACGAACTCAATCCTTTGCCCCAAGTGCTACGACTGCTTTAAAGTTTGAGTAAGTGTTTCCTTCTCTTCTGGACTTAGCGTATAGCTAGATTGCCCCTTTGCGATTGGCTTTGCATATACATACATTTGCTCTCGACTATGTATGCCTGTAATGATCACACCATCTTGCTCTTCGTTTAGCATCGCCAACGAGAAACTGAGATCACTACCGCCTTCATTGAAGGCGTTGTAGCGACGAACTTTTATATTCGATGTCATCTTCTTCATGGACTGATGAATAGTCGTTATTTCGGTCGAAGCCTTTACGGATTCGGCCTTTTGCTCGTTTAGCGCATTCTGCATGTCCATGAGCAACTGCTCCATGTTCTCCACACTTGAGCCATTTATCATCCGTGTGTATCGTTTCCGCAAGGATGATAATCGAATTGAAATAATGATAACCAGAATCAACAACACTAGAATGAATGCAAAACAAACTAACATTACGTATTCTGCATTCAAGCCAAACAGTTCCCCCATGCCTTAACCCTCTTTCTACTTCGCATATTGCGCTTGAATCTCTTTGACAGCTTCAATGAGTGCTGCTATCTCTTCGTCCGTCGTAAAATATCCGATACTCGACCGCACAGCTCCCTTGGCCAAACTGCCGGCAACTTCATGTGCAAGTGGTGTACAATGATAACCCGAACGTACGGCAATTTGGAATGACTGATCAAGGATAAAAGCAACTTCCGATGAATCCACATCTCGAATATTAAAGGAAACGATTCCTGTTTTATTTTGTCCAAGCTTTGGCCCTAGAATCGTAACTCCTTCAATTCCCAGTAGCCCTTCCATTAATTGCTGCGTATGCGCCCATTCTTTCGCATGAATCTTGTCCACGGTTTCCGTCAGGACGAACTTCACACCTTCATTCAACCCAGCGATGCCTGGCGTGTTCTGCGTCCCTGCTTCATAGCGATCAGGCCGAACCGTCGGCTGGTGAATGGCTTCTGATTGACTGCCTGTACCACCATGCAGCAATGGTTCCAAATCAATATCCGGATGGATGTATAGTCCACCCGTTCCTTGAGGCCCCAGGAGCCCCTTGTGGCCTGGGAAGGCAAGCATGTCGATGTTCATATCTGCGACATGAATTGGCAGCACACCGGCGCTCTGAGCCGCGTCTACAAGCAGCTTCGCACCATGGCTTCTGCAGAGCTCCCCAATCTCGCCAATTGGCATAATCGTGCCAAGTAGGTTAGAGCTGTGAGTCACTACAACGAGTGTCGTATTGGAACGGAACGCTTCTTTCAACTCATTTAATTGCACATTCCCCTGCTCATCGTGTGTCAAATATGTTAGCTCAACACCTGCAGAGGCTTTTAAATATTCTAGCGGTCTTCTCACTGAGTTGTGTTCAACATGGGTACAAATCACATGATCACCAGGCTTAACAAACCCTTTGATCGCTTGGTTTAGTGCATGTGTTGTATTGAGTGCAAATGAAATATCATTTGGGTTTTTCACACCGAATAACTTAGCTAGATTCTTCCTTGCCTCGAACAACGTACGGCTTGCCTTCACAGCCATCTGATGGCTGCCTCTGCCCGGATTAGCTGCATATTCCTGCATACATTGCATCATTGCATCCATCACCGCTGGTGGCTTGGGCCACGAGGATGCTGCTTGGTCGAAATACATAACGTCTTTCAAATCTCCAGCCCCTTTCGAGAGATCCCTACTCGCTATCACTTTGAAAACTTTCTATCAATTATATTGGTCAAAAGATAGCATATCTTAGTTTGTTCCTTCTGTTCAAAATAAAAACATAGGAGACAGTCCGTTCACAATTAATGAACAGACAGCCTCCATAGGTACGCTAGCAATTTCTAAGAGATTTTACCTTGCAACAATTCCAGCAGGCGGTTGAGATCGTCTTTTGAATAATAGAGCAACTCGATCTTGCCTTTATCCTGCTGACTCTTAATTTTCACGGATGTCCGATAAATGTCTCGCAATTGCTCTTCTGCTTGATTAATATACGGATCTCTATTCTTTTCTTTTTGTTTTGCCTTTTCCTTCTCAGGACCAGGTGGCTCCTCAAGCATCTTAATTGCTTCTTCAAGCTCTCTTACACTCCACTGTTTAGAGATCGTTGATTCTGCAAGTTCTTTCTTAACCTTATCGTCCTTCACACCAACAATTGCTCTCGCATGTCCCATGGATAATGTTCCACGTGAAACATATTGTTTAATCGATTCAGGAAGAGTAAGCAATCTTAGGAAATTGGCGATATGCGATCTACTCTTACCAACTTTCGCTGAAAGCTCTTCTTGTGTCAGAGAGAACTGATCAATGATACCTTGGTATGCAAAAGCGATCTCAAGTGCATTAAGATCCTCACGTTGCACATTTTCAATCAATGCAATTTCCATCACTTGCTGATCAGAAAGAATGCGTTCAACCGCAGGGATGGTTGGCGTTCCTGCAACTTGCGAAGCACGGAAACGACGCTCACCTGCAATGATCTCGTAGCCTTTAAGAACTTTCCGAACAATGATGGGTTGAATAACGCCATGCTCCTTGATCGACTCTGAAAGTTCCTTGATACTATCTTCATTAAAATGCTTTCTAGGCTGATAGGGATTGGCTCTCAATTGTGCCAGTGGAATCTGAATGACTTTATCGCTCTCATCAATATGCAAGGATGTGATTAATGCGTCTAATCCTTTACCTAAACCTTTAGAGAGGCCTTTGGTCATACCGAGATCACTTCCTTAGCGAGTTCTAAATAAACTTCTGCGCCTTTTGATCTAGGATCATACGTGATAATGGATTGCCCATGACTCGGCGCTTCACTCAAACGTACATTCCGAGGAATGATCGTTTGATAGACCTTTGTTTGGAAATACTTTTTAACTTCTTCAATAACCTGAATACCAAGATTCGTCCTTGCATCAAACATCGTCAATAGTACGCCTTCAATTTGAAGCCCTGTATTTAAATGCTTTTGCACCAAACGCACCGTGTTCAGAAGTTGGCTTAAACCTTCTAATGCGTAGTATTCACATTGAATGGGAATGATGACGGAATCCGCGGCAGTTAAAGAGTTGATCGTTAAAAGGCCAAGTGATGGAGGGCAATCTATCAAAATATAATCATATAAGTGTTTGACAAGTTGAAGTGATTTCTTTAATCGAACTTCTCTTGAAATGGTTGGAACCAATTCAATTTCTGCACCAGCCAATTGAATCGTCGCTGGAACAATTTTGAGATTCGGTACATTCGTATCAAACGTCGCATCTTTGGGATGCACATCATTAATCAAGACATCGTAGATGCAATTTGTAACATCAGCTTTATTAACACCAATACCACTTGTTGTGTTCCCTTGGGGGTCAATATCAACCAAAAGAACGCGTTTTCCAAGCGAAGCTAATGAAGCGCCTAGATTCACAGAAGTCGTCGTCTTGCCGACGCCACCCTTCTGATTCGTTATTGCAATAATTTTAGACAAAACCATTTCACCTCTATCGCTTATGTTCCATAATGCTATTTAACAAGCAGTAGTACTATCTTACCATATCTATCAACCAGTTACCTTATGAATATTTGATAGATTCGTGCCATTACATGCAAAAAAAACGGCTTGCGCCGTTTTTAGGTAAGAGGAATGCCTAAATTATCGCTTAGGTATCTTAATTATAATTTCATAATGATCTTCATGATCTTGTTCGGACTTATCAATATTTAATCCCGAACTCGTGACCATTTCTACTGATTGTCTGATCGTATTCAAAGCAAGCCTTACATCTTTGGTAAAAGATACACGACGCGTCTTCTTCAGCTTAGCAGCTTCTTTCAAGAAGCTAATTTTAATTTCCGTTTGCTTTACGTTTAATTCTTTCGTAATGATCTCTTCTAGTAACTTTACTTGTTGCTCTTCTTGATCAAGAGCTAGTAAAGCGCGTGCATGACGTTCCGTAATTTTGCGTTCCATAAGAGCTAGTTTAACAGGTTCGGACAATTGCAATAAACGGATCTTATTCGCAATGGTAGACTGACTTTTTCCCAAACGCTGTGCAAGACTCTCTTGGGTAAGGTCGTGCATCTCTATCAATTGATGGTAAGCTGCAGCCTCTTCAATCGCAGTAAGTCCTTCACGCTGCAGATTTTCAATAAGGGCAATCGATGCCGCTTGTGAATCATTAAAGTCCCGAACAATAGCTGGTATTGTATCAAGCCCTAGCTTTTTCACAGCACGTAAACGTCTTTCGCCTGCGATCAATTCAAATGTATTATTTTTGACTCGAACAACAATGGGTTGAATGATACCATGCGTTCGAATGGTTTGACATAGTTCATCAATTCGATCATCATCGAATAAAGTTCTTGGCTGATAGGGACTTGGAATAATACTATTTACGGGTATGTTTTTGACCTCATCCGTCGTCGAACGATCTGCAAGGCCAAATAGCTTCGATATTTGTTCTTTCATAGGAAAACTTACCACCAACTCTTCCCGTAGTTTAAGCGATCAGTACAGTTACAATAAACGGACACAACGTCTGTACAAGGTAAAAAGATCTTTTCGCCATTCCGAGACGATGTCATTCATGCTGTCTGATTCTAGTAAATTTAATCTATCAATTGCGCATATCCAACAACATCACAAATAAAAGGTAAGGCGAAGCCAGTAAATGAATGGCTTTCACCTTATATAAGTATTCTCCATCGAAGGCCAAATTCCTTCTAATAACAGGAAAGCTGCCAGATGTTTCACGTGAAACATTTGTGTTATTTGAAGAGAGGTTCCTTTAAAGGTAGTCCCGCTTTTCTAGGATATTTCGCTGGCGTAGCAGCTGTTTTCTGAATTTCTACAAAGTGTCTTACCGATTCTTCAATAGGCAAAATCATCCGATAAACCTTCGTTACTTTACCCCGTAGCTCTACTAGACTGAAAGATGAGTCTTTAATCTCATCATCCACTTCAGAACCTTTCATCGCGATGAAAGTACCTCCACTTTTAGCAAATGGAAGACAGAACTCATTAAGTACTTGCAGTTTCGCAACAGCTCTAGCTGTTACAAGATCAAACCTGTCACGATACCGAGGTAATCTAGCAATATCCTCTGCTCTACCGTGAACACAATCCATCTCACTTAAGCCGAGTTGAGAAACAATTTCTTTTAAGAATAAAATACGTTTATTCAATGAATCAACAATAGTAACCTGAAGATGAGGAAAGGCAATTTTAAGAGGTATGCTAGGAAATCCTGCTCCGGATCCGATATCAGCAAGTGTATTAACCTTCCCCATATCGAAATTGAACGCCACAGAAAGAGAATCATAGAAATGTTTCAGATAAACTTGATCTCTCTCTGTGATACCAGTTAAATTCATTTTTTCGTTCCACTCTACGAGCGTCTTGTAGTACTGTTCAAACTGCTCTAGCTGTCTCGTAGAAAGTGTAATGTTCTCTTGAGATAATAACGCTATGAATTGTTGCTGAATAGCATCCATATCTTTAACCTCTAGCCGCTATGACTCTATTGTAATGTTCGAGATAAACAAGCAAGATCGAAATATCCGATGGTGTAACCCCGCTGATTCGTGACGCTTGACCAATTGAGATCGGGCGAATTTTGGCTAGTTTTTGTTTCGCTTCGGTTGCAATCCCATGAATCTCACTGTACTCAATATCATCCGGGATTTTTTTCTTTTCCATTTTGCGTAGACGCTCAACCTGATTGCTTTGCTTTTCAATATATCCGGCATATTTAACTTGAATGCCAACTTGTTCCTTCATATCTTCATCCAAGTCAAAAGGAGACACAGTCATCTGTTCAATATGTTTGTACTCAATCTCAGGACGGCGCAATAAGGAAATCGCGGGTACTGAGTTTGTTAACTCCACACTTTCCAAGCTTTGTAGTAATTCTTGAACATGAGGCTCTGGCCTCACCTTCACTTCAGATAGACGTTCGATTTCTTGCTCGATTAAAGATTTTTTATTTAAAAACCTTGCGTAGCGCTCTTCAGAAATCAATCCAATTTCATGGCCAATAGGCGTCAAACGAAGATCAGCATTATCATGACGAAGCAACAAGCGATACTCTGCGCGAGAAGTAAGCAAGCGATAGGGCTCACTCGTACCTTTCGTTACAAGATCATCGATAAGAACGCCAATGTAGCCTTCCGAACGATCTAATACAATGGCTTCCTTCTCTTGGACTTTACGCGCTGCATTAATACCAGCCATTACACCTTGACCGGCTGCCTCTTCATATCCAGAAGTTCCATTAATTTGCCCAGCTGTAAATAATCCACTAACAAGCTTCGTTTCCAATGATGGTTTCAATTGCGTTGGTACTACCGCGTCATACTCGATCGCATAGCCCGTCCGCATCATTTCTACTTTCTCCAACCCAGGAATAGAACGAAGAATGCCCAGCTGTACATCTTCCGGCATACTCGTAGATAGACCTTGGACATAATACTCTGACGTACTGTGACCTTCTGGTTCTAAGAAAATTTGATGCTTCGGCTTATCGCTGAAACGTACAATTTTATCTTCAATCGAAGGACAATATCTAGGACCCGTCCCTTCAATCGCACCAGAGAACATCGGAGCACGATGCAAATTGTCATTAATAATCTGATGAGTTTCGGCAGATGTATAAGTCAACCAGCATGGAAGCTGCTCATTATGATTGGAACCGTACTTCGTTTCGAAAGAGAAGAACTTCGGTTGCTCGTCACCAGGTTGAATTTCCGTTTTACTAAAATCAATCGTATCTTTATGAACACGAGGAGGCGTACCTGTTTTGAACCGAACAAGTTCGAACCCTAACTTCCGTAAACACTCGGATAATTTAACGGATGGTTGTTGATTATTAGGCCCACTCTCGTACATCAGTTCGCCCATGATGACTTTCCCCCGCAAATACGTACCCGTTGTCAGTACAACTGACTTTGCATAATACTCAGCACCTGTCTTGGTGATAAGCCCTTTACAAACACCATTCTCAACGATCAACTCTTCAGCCATCCCTTGACGTAAAGTCAAATTAGGTGTTGCTTCGATTGTTTCTTTCATTTTGTGCTGATACGAAAATTTATCGGCCTGCGCGCGCAGTGCATGAACAGCAGCACCCTTGCCTGTATTCAACATACGAAGTTGAATGTATGTTTTATCAATGTTGCGGCCCATCTCACCACCAAGCGCATCAATCTCCCGAACAACGTGTCCTTTCGCTGGACCACCGATGGATGGGTTACAAGGCATGAAAGCAACCATATCTAAATTGATCGTTAGTAGCAACGTATTACAACCCATGCGAGCCGAAGCTAACGCGGCCTCACAACCTGCATGGCCTGCACCGATAACGATAACGTCATAATCTCCTGCGTGATATCCCATAGAAACGTCCCTCCCTCTTTTATGAAAATGAAAATGCTGTCGATTTTCATTTTCCTAAGCAGAATTGTGTAAAAATTTGATCGATTAGGGATTCACCTACAGAATCACCGATAATCTCCCCCAACTGCTCCCAAGCAGCTCGGATATCAATTTGAATCATATCAATCGGCACATATTGCTCATTCGCATCCAAGGCATCCTGCAAAGAACGCTTGGCTTGCTTCAACAAAGAAATATGGCGAACATTACTCACATAGGTTAAATCACTGGATTCGAGCTTTCCTTCAAAGAAAATCGCTGCGATCGCTTTTTCCAAATCCTCAATTCCTTTATTCTCAACCAGGGAAAGTTCCACAATACGTTCTTGCGCGAAATAGCTAAGCACCTGTTCTACATCTAGTTTGCGTTCCAAATCAATCTTATTCAGAATAACGATGGTTTGCTTATCAGCCAACTGCTTCATTAATGCAATCTCGTCGAGCTGCAGCTCATCGTTACTATTCAACACCAGTAGAATGAGATCGGCTTCTGCTAACGCAGTCTTTGAACGTTCCACACCAATTTGTTCGACAATATCCGAAGTTTCACGAATTCCCGCTGTATCCAGCAGCTTCAACGGAATGCCACCAATATTAACAAACTCCTCGATAACATCTCGTGTTGTACCTGGGATATCCGTAACAATGGCTCGATTCTCTTGAGCTAATTCATTTAACAAGGAAGACTTCCCAACATTAGGTTTGCCGACAATTGCCGTCTCAATGCCTTCACGCAATATCTTACCTTGTTCTGCGGTCACCAATAAACGATCAATCTCCAACATGACCGTATCACACTTCGTCTTAATGAAAGCATTCGTCATTTCCTCTACATCATGTTCAGGGTAGTCAATATTGACCTCAACATGAGCCATCAACTCCACCAAAATATAACGCAAATGCTTTATCTGTTTGGATAAATTGCCTTCCACCTGCTTCAAAGCTACCTTAAAAGCTCGATCCGATTTTGCTCGAATTAAGTCAATAACCGCTTCTGCTTGTGTTAAGTCAATACGACCATTCAAGAAAGCGCGCTTAGTAAACTCACCGGGTTCTGCTAAGCGAACCCCTTGTACTAGCAGTAAATCAAGTACTTTCTTAACGGAGACAATGCCTCCGTGACAACTAATTTCAACAACATCCTCCATGGTGAAGGATCGTGGGGCTTTCATTAACGTAACTAGAACCTCCTCTACCTTTTCGGCGGAAGCAGGTTCTATAATGAATCCATAATGTACCGTATGCGTGTCAGCAACAGATAATTTCGTTTTGGAGCGGAAAATACGTTCAACGTATGTGACTGATTCCTCGCCGCTCACACGAATAACCGCTATCCCACCCTCACCCAGCGGTGTAGAAATAGCAGCAATCGTATCATTTAACATAGTATTTGCACCTCGAATTTACCTCATTCTAAAGAAAAAGCAATGACATATGAACCAAGTCATTGCGATCTGTGTTATTTAACAGCGATGACAACCCGACGATTCGGTTCCTCGCCTTTACTGTATGTTTTGATAACGGGATGCCCTTGTAATTCAGCATGAATAATCTTACGTTCCTGCGAATTCATCGGCTCCAAAATAACTTCTTTTTTCGACTTGATCACGCGATTAGCCAGCCTTAACGCCAGCTCTTCCAACGTCTTCTTCCGTCGATCACGGAAATTCTCCGCATCTAAGATGATGCGGAAATGAGAATTCGCATAACGATTACCAACAATATTAACTAAATACTGAAGCGCATCGAGTGTTTGTCCTCTTTTTCCGATCAAAATACCTAATTCCGAGCCACTCATGTTCAAGATATAGCCTTCACGATCTTTATGTGTATCTATGGTGATGGAAATTTGCATCGCTTCGAACATATCTTGTAAGAAAGCTATCGCTTCCTCAAGTGGATCGGGTATCAATTCGAGCTCAACCTTCGCAACTCTGGATCCAATAAACCCGAACAACCCTCGTGAGGGCTGTTCCAAAATATGAATATGTACACGATCCTCCGAAACTTGCCATTGATCTAGACCAGACTTAACTGCTAGCTCAATTGTCTTTCCAGTCACCACGATTTTCTTCATTTCGACAGGCCACCCTTATTATTTTGAGATCCAGGCTTTTTTTGTGAACCAGGAGCACCATAGATGAAATAAGACTGAACGATTGTGAAAATGTTACCGTAAATCCAGTATAACGGAAGTGCCGATGCAAAATTCATGGACATAACGAAAATCATGACCGGGAAAATGTACATTAAGCTCTTCATTTGTTGATTCATTTGGGAAGACATAAACATTTGTTGAATGAACGTCGTAGCCGCGGCAATCAAAGGTAGGATATATAAGTGATCCGGTTTACCGAGATTCAACCATAGGAACGTGTGCTCATGGATCTCTTGGTTACGCATAATCGCTTGGTAAAGAGCAATTAGAATTGGCATTTGCACGATGATTGGAAAACAACCAGCTAACGGATTAACACCATTCTGTTGAAATAGCTTCATCGTCTCTTCTTGTTGTTTTTTTGCATCATCTTTATATTTCTCTTTAAGCTTCTTCATTTCAGGCTGCAGATCCTGCATCCGTTTGGAGCTTTTGTATTGCTTAAGCGTAAGCGGCAAAATAATCAATCGAATAATCAATGTAACAACCAAAATGGATAATCCATATTGACCCCATAGATGATCGGCGAACCAGTCAAGCGTTTGTGAAAGCGGGTACGTAAAGTACTTCGTAAAAAAATTAGCCGTGTTTAGATCGATTGGCGCAGATGCTGCGTTTGACGGGCTACATCCGGACAAAAGTAAAATCACCGAAGAAAGTGCTACTAGCATATAAATTCGACGAGTCAAAATGAGATCCTCCTAAATGTCTTTTCCAAGATAAACTATAACACATCTTCAGTCCGCAAGGAAATATTGCATTACTTTTTCATAGCGTCATTTTTTTTATATAAAGAAGCTTTACGAATGACATGCCAGATACTCTTCTCCATGTCCGCATAAGCCATATCAACAACCGGTTTTCTAGCCAGCAAAATATAGTCGTACTGAGGTGTCATATGTTCTTTTTTCAAACGAATAATTTCCTTCATCATTCGCCTCAAACGATTACGTACAACCGCATTCCCAATCTTTTTGGAAACGGAAACCCCGAACCGAAAATCTTCTGCTTTAGGCTGCGCCAAATAATATAGAACAAACTGCTGATTGGCCATCGATTTCCCATAGCGATACACCTTACTAAAGTCTTCTCTTTTTGCTAACCGATATTGTTTCTCCACAGCCATGTACACTCCAGACAGATCACATTCATTAGTTGAAAGAACACTACATATCTAATCTAGTTTTAACAAAACCAGTTCAATGTAAACCGTACAGCAATATGCAAAAAAAAAAGCCCCTTTCGGAGCCTCTTCTTACGCGCTAAGAACTTTTCTTCCTTTAAGACGACGAGCTTGTAGAACTTTACGACCGTTCTTCGTGCTCATTCTTTTACGGAAACCATGGTTCTTCTTACGCTTTCTCGTATTCGGGTTAAATGTTGGACCCATCTATAGCACCTCCCTACCTGGCTGAGGATATCCATCCTACAAAATTTCTACTACTCATTAAATCATTTTCACAGAAGAAAGTCAACCTACCCAAGTGTGCAGTATTTGGAGTGCGGATCACCTCAGCAACGGTCAAAAGAATAAGCTGTGTATAAAGTTTTGACGAGAAAGAACTAACTTTGTCGAAAATCAACATAATATCAACAATATCTTGTGTTGTGAACAATTTCTACCCACAACTTGTTGTTATTGTGGATAATGCGAAACAATCCGTTGATTAACAAGGTATCTTTTGTTAAGATAGTAATGTTTCTGCTGTGGATATACAGCACTAATCCTCTAAGTTATCAACAACCTGTGGATAACAATGTGCACAAACTTCCCTCTACAAGAATAAGTCATTTCATCGGATCCTTAGTAATGTGGATAAAACCGACAAAAGTCATCCTTTTCTGACCCCTCCGACGCTAGATTCTTTTAGACGATATTTGGGTACACTATATGCTAACTACCAATTCTTCGAGATCCCTACGTGAATTGTTTCTTTCACGTTTTATCCATAAATCATAACCATGTATTCCTTGGCCTATGCCACATGTTTGATTCAAAAGGAGTGAAGTACTGTGGAAGGCCATTCTACGGACCTTTGGCAACAAATCTTAACGATTATTCAAACCAAACTCAGTAAACCAAGTTTCGACACTTGGCTCAAATCGACGAAGGCCACTGTATTCAACGATTCGACAGTCATTATTTGTGCACCTAATAATTTTGCGCAGGAGTGGCTAGAGAGTAGATACACGAAGCTAATCGAAGGAACGATCTATGATTTTACGGGAAAGCATGTATCCGTTAAATTCGTCATCGAGACCGAAGAACAGAAATCGCAATCGTTGCAAGCTGTTCAACCGGTTGTCATTCCCCCCAAAGGTCCAGCGATTGTTGCTGGTGAAGAAAACTTTACAAGTATGATGAACGCCAGGTACACATTTGATACTTTCGTCATCGGATCTGGTAACCGATTTGCTCACGCTGCATCCCTTGCAGTAGCTGAAGCGCCGGCAAAAGCGTATAATCCCCTTTTCTTATATGGGGGCGTTGGACTAGGTAAAACTCATCTCATGCACGCGATCGGACACTATGTACTCGAACATAACCCAGGTTCTCGGGTTCTATATATATCTTCCGAAAAGTTTACGAATGAATTTATCAATGCCGTCCGTGATAATCGCGGGGAAGGATTTCGTAACAAATACCGAACCATTGATGTATTGCTCATCGATGATATTCAATTTCTTGCGGGGAAAGAAGGAACGCAGGAAGAGTTTTTCCACACATTTAACGCGCTTCATGAAGAAGGAAAACAAATTATTATCTCAAGTGATCGTCCGCCAAAAGAAATTCCAACCCTGGAAGATCGCTTACGGTCACGATTCGAATGGGGACTTATTACGGATATTCAACCGCCAGATTTAGAAACACGTATCGCGATTCTACGCAAAAAGGCTAAAGCCGAGAATCTCGAGATTCCGAATGAAGCTATGATCTATATCGCAAACCAGATTGATACGAACATTCGAGAGTTAGAAGGTGCATTAATACGTGTAGTCGCCTACTCCTCCCTTATTAATCAAGATATTAGCGTCCATTTAACAGCTGAAGCGCTGAAAGACATTATCCCTTCGAATCGACCAAGAGTCATTACGATACAGGATATTCAGCAGCGAGTTGGAGAATTCTATGGTTTAAAGCTCGAGGATTTCAAAGCGCGTAAACGCACCAAAGCCGTGGCTTTCCCGAGGCAGGTAGCGATGTACCTTGCAAGGGAGCTCACAGACTTCTCATTGCCGAAAATCGGAGATAATTTTGGGGGTCGCGATCATACGACCGTCATACATGCGCATGAGAAAATCGTACAACAGCTCAAGGTCGATCAAGAATTATATAAGATTGTCCATAACTTAACGGAACGTATCAAAAACCCCTCTTAATAACATCGCTTTTTTCATAAGCCTATGCACAAACTATTCACATGTGGATAGGCTTGCTCTATCTAAGGTTCATCCACATATCCACATATCCAGTGCCCCTACTGCTATTACTAATAAAGAATGTTATTATATAATGATTATGCTAACGCATCGTAAAAAAAGAACTGCAGGAGTGAAGTCATGAAATTAACTATCCTTAAAGACCATTTAATTGAATCCATTGGTCACGTTTCCAAAGCCATATCCTCTCGAACGACGATACCCATTCTTACAGGGATCAAAATAGATGCAACCTTAAGCGGTGTTACACTGACGGCTAGTGATACCGACATTTCGATTCAAAGCTTTACAGCAAGTGAAAACAGCACAATTAAAATTATTGAACTTATTCAAGCTGGGAGTGTTGTACTTCCCGCTAAATTTTTCGTTGAAATTATCCGTAAGCTGCCAGCACAACTTATTGAGATCGAGGTAAAAGCAAACTTCCAAACGATCATTCGTTCAGGTTCTTCCGAGATTCAAATCATGGGATTAGATCCAGACGAGTATCCGCTGCTTCCTGAAATCGAAGAAAGCAAAATGCTTCGCCTTCCAAGCGACTTGCTTAAAACCATGATTAAACAAACGTCGTATGCGGTTTCAACGAATGAATCAACACCTATTCTTACAGGGGTTCTTTGGAACATTTCGGGTGATAAATTGAAATTTATCGCATGCGATCGACATCGCCTGGCAAGTAGAGAAGTCACTGTTGATAATGAGCAAGCACAAAACCTGCCTAATATCGTGATTTCAGGACGTACGCTGAATGAATTAAGCAAAATTTTACCTGATCAAAACACCCTTATAGATATAGTTATTGCGGACAACCAAGTTTTATTCAAAATTCAATCGATTTTATTTTATTCGCGTATTTTAGATGGCACTTACCCCGATACGTCTAAGCTCATTCCACAATCGTTCCAAACCGAAATGGTTGTTCCAACGAAGGAATTGGCCGAAGCGATCGATCGTGCGTACCTTCTTTCCAAAGAGGACAAAACCAATATTGTTAAGATGATGATGCTAGAAGATAAAACCATCGAAATCTCATCCAGCTCCTCCGAACTTGGCAAAGTAACCGAACAAATAGCCCTGCAGCATATCGTAGGTGATTTACTTAAGATTTCGTTTAACTCCAAATATATGTTGGATGCACTTAAAGTACTCGACTCCGAGTTTATCCAAATTGGATTCACGGGAGCTATGCAGCCGATCATTATGAAACCGCAAGATTCTACGAGTATTTTACAGTTAATATTGCCATACCGAACAACGAATTAAGGGAGCGCTCCGATGAAACAAATAGTTATCAACACTGCATATATCACGCTGGGGCAGTTTCTGAAATTGTCAGACTGCATATCCACAGGTGGACAAGCAAAATTTTTCGTTGTGGAAACCAAAATTGAAGTGAACGGGCAAGCTGAAAATCGCAGAGGTCGGAAACTTGTGCCGCAGGATATCGTTAAGGTAGAAGGTTTTGGACAATTCGAGGTCATAGGCTCCTGATCGGAACACAGGGGGATGATCGGCCATGTTTCTGAATAAACTCATACTCAGTCACTATAGAAATTACGATCATGTTGAATTGACAACATCGAATAACGTGAATATTTTCGTCGGGCCCAATGCGCAAGGTAAAACGAATTTATTGGAATCTATCTATGTGATGGCCATGACCAAATCGCATCGAACACACCAGGATAAAGAGCTGATTGGTTGGAATGGTGAACAAACGCTGCTGCATGCTGAGATTCAGAAATTGTACGGAAGTTGTAAACTGGATCTCTCCATCTCTTCCAAGGGGAAAAAAGCGAAGATTAATGGTCTTGAGCAAAAAAAACTTAGTAATTTTATTGGAGCACTGAACGTTGTTATGTTTGCGCCTGAGGATTTAGAGATCGTCAAAGGGACGCCTGGTATAAGACGACGTTTTCTTGATATGGAAATCGGTCAAGTTCAGCCATCCTATATTCATGACTTATCCCAGTATCAGAAAATATTGGTGCAACGGAACAATTATTTAAAGCAGAATTACCCTGGAAAAAGCACGCCTGACGCCATGTTGGACATTTGGAATGAACAATTAGCACAGTATGGTGTTAAAATTATGAAAAAGCGTCAAAACTTCATAAAGAAGCTTCAAAAATGGGCGGAGAACATCCACAGAGGAATAACCAACGATAGTGAATCGTTAGTCATCCGTTACTCCCCTTCTTTTGACATGGAGCCATTTGAAGATGAATCTGTTTTATTAAACCAATTTATGATAAAGTTATCTTTGGTGAAAGATCAGGAATTCCGAAGAGGCGTAACTTTAGTAGGCCCTCATCGTGACGATCTTCTCTTTTACATAAACGATAAAGAAGTCCAAACGTACGGTTCCCAAGGGCAGCAGCGTACAACCGCGCTATCACTCAAGCTAGCAGAAATTGAGCTCATTCATGAGGAAGTAGGCGAATATCCGCTGCTATTGCTAGATGATGTCCTATCGGAGCTGGATGAATATAGACAGACACAGTTAATACGCACGTTTCAGCAGAAAGTCCAAACGTTTATTACGACAACAGGTCTAGAGAGTGTTCATTTGGATCAACTGGATCATGCTTCCGTGTTTCATGTTTTGAAAGGAAATGTAAGCGGCAGGAGCTGAGGAGCATGTTTATTCATTTGGGTGGAGAGAAAATTATTAGAGCGTCTGAATTAATTGCTATATTTGATATTTCGATTGAGAAATCATCCAAAATATCAAAGCAGTTCATTGGGCAAGCAGTAAAGGATAAAAGAACAGAGCAAATTGGTGAGGAAGATTGCAAATCGCTAGTCGTTACCAAAAGTAAAGTCTACTATTCCCCCATTTCCTCAACCACGCTCAAGAAAAGAGCCAACCAGTTATTGACGAATTAACTTCTTTTAATATAAAAAAGCAGGTGAAGAGTAGCATGTCTGTGAATCAAAATGCGTACGATGACAGTCAGATTCAGGTTCTGGAAGGTTTAGAAGCCGTTCGCAAAAGACCGGGTATGTATATTGGTTCTACTAGTGCCCGAGGACTGCACCATCTCGTTTGGGAAGTTGTAGATAATAGTATCGACGAAGCTTTGGCCGGATTTTGTACAAAAATTGACGTTATTGTCCATAAAAATAATAGTGTTACTGTTATTGATAATGGGCGTGGTATTCCAGTTGGAGAAAATGCCAAGCTGAAAAGACCGACACTTGAAGTTGTACTTACCGTGCTCCACGCAGGTGGTAAATTCGGTGGCGAGGATTCCGGTTACAAAGTATCAGGTGGTTTGCACGGTGTAGGTATTTCCGTAGTTAATGCACTGTCTGAGCACTTAACGGTGCAAGTAAAGAATAAAGGCCAAATTCATCAACAAGAATACCGCCGCGGAACGCCGCAATATGATGTTAAGGTCGTAGGTGAAACCGAAGAAACGGGCACCACGGTTACGTTCCAACCGGATCCTGAGATTTTTAAAGAAACGGTTGAATACGATTTTGATACACTTCAATCTAGAATACGAGAGCTTGCTTTCTTGAATAAAGGCATCGAGATTAATCTAATTGATGAGCGTACAGATACGGTAGCAACCCATAGGTACGAAGGCGGTATTATGTCCTTTGTGCAGCATTTAAATCGCAATCGTGAAGTTGTCAATGAAGTTCCGATCTATGTAGAAGGCGCTAAGGATAACATTTCGATCGAAATTGCTCTCCAGTATAACGATAGCTATACCGAGAACATTTACTCCTTTGCTAATAATATCAATACACACGAGGGTGGAACGCACGAATCAGGCTTCAAAAGCGCGCTGACGCGGATCCTGAATGACTATGCTCGTAAAAATAATTCGATCAAAGAAAGCGATTCGAATCTTTCTGGGGATGATGTGCGCGAGGGTCTCGCTGCGATTATTTCTGTGAAAATTCCAGAGCCGCAGTTCGAGGGTCAAACGAAGACGAAACTAGGTAACAGTGAAGTTCGCGGTATTGTGGAATCACTTTTCGCAGAGAAATTGCAAGAATTCCTAGAGGAGAACCCAGCTGTTGCTCGTAAGATCCTTGAAAAAGGTATCCAAGCAGCTAGAGCAAGAGAAGCTGCGCGTAAAGCTAGAGAATTGACTCGCCGTAAGAGTGCCCTTGAAGTCAGTGCCCTGCCAGGTAAACTAGCAGATTGCTCTTCCAAAGACGCTTCGATCAGTGAGATTTACATTGTAGAAGGTGACTCTGCAGGTGGTTCAGCTAAGCAAGGTCGTGACCGACACTTCCAAGCGATTCTGCCTCTGCGTGGTAAAATTCTAAATGTTGAAAAAGCGCGCTTAGACCGCATTTTATCCAATACGGAAATTCGTGCGATGATTACGGCTTTCGGTACAGGAATCAGCGATGATTTCGATATTGCTAAAGCGCGTTATCACAAAATCATTATTATGACCGATGCCGACGTGGATGGTGCGCATATTCGGACATTGCTGCTCACCTTCTTCTACCGATACATGAAAAAGCTCATCGAGTCTGGCTATGTTTATATCGCACAGCCACCGCTCTTTAAGCTAGAACGCAATAAAACCGTTCGTTATGCCTATAACGAGAAGCAACGGGAAGCCATTATGCAAGAGTTTGGCGAAGGCGTCAAAGTCAACGTCCAAAGGTATAAAGGACTAGGGGAGATGAACCCGGAGCAATTATGGGAAACAACCATGGATCCAGAAAGCCGGACATTCTTGCAGGTGACAATCGAAGATGCGATTGAAGCAGATACACTTTTTGATTCATTGATGGGCGATAATGTAGAGCCTAGACGTGATTTTATCGAAGAACATGCAAAATACGTGAAAAATTTAGATATCTAACGTCAGTTCTTGACGTTGCCAACGATGTAAGCTTTCAGGAGGAACATTCATGAGCGAAGAATTACATTCGCAAGTCAAAGAAATTGACATTTCGACCGAAATGCGTACATCCTTCTTAGACTATGCGATGAGTATCATTGTCAGTCGCGCACTGCCAGATGTTAGAGACGGTCTAAAGCCGGTTCATCGTCGTATCTTGTTTGCGATGTCTGAGCTGGGTATGTCCCCAGATAAGCCATATAAGAAATCAGCGAGAATCGTTGGTGAAGTTATCGGTAAGTATCATCCGCATGGTGATACGGCCGTGTACGAAACGATGGTTCGGATGGCACAGGATTTCTCGCTTCGTTATATGCTTGTTGATGGTCATGGTAACTTCGGATCCATCGATGGTGACATGGCAGCAGCTATGCGTTATACGGAAGCACGTTTGTCCAAGATCGCGATGGAACTTCTTCGTGATATCAATAAAGAGACCATTGATTATGCGCCAAACTACGACGGAGAAGAACAAGAGCCTGTTGTTCTTCCGTCTCGTTTTCCTAACTTGCTCGTTAACGGAAGTTCAGGGATTGCCGTTGGTATGGCAACAAATATTCCACCACATAACCTGAGAGAGGTTATCGAGGGAATTCAGATGATGATCGAGAATCCGGACGTTACACCAATGGAGTTAATGACAGCCATTAAAGGGCCGGATTTCCCAACCGCTGGATTTATTCTTGGACGTGAAGGAATCAGACAAGCCTACTCCACAGGTAGAGGCTCCGTTACGATGCGTGCAAGAACGGTTATTGAAGAAAACAACAATAAAGCTAGAATTATCGTGAATGAGCTCCCGTATCAAGTAAATAAAGCAAGATTAGTAGAGAAGATTGCTGAGCTTGTACGTGAGAAAAAAATTGATGGAATTACCGATCTGCGAGATGAATCCGACCGTAACGGTATGCGCGTAGTAATTGAACTTCGACGCGATGTGAACCCGAACGTTGTGTTGAACAACTTGTTCAAACAAACAGCGATGCAATCGAATTTCGGTATTATTATGCTCGCACTCGTGAACGGAGAACCAAGAGTTCTGAATCTGCGTGAGATGCTGCATTACTACCTCAAGCATCAACAAGAAGTCATTCGCCGTAGAACTGAGTATGACTTACGCAAAGCGGAAGCTAGAGCACATATCTTAGAAGGTTTGCGCATTGCACTAGATCATCTGGATCAAGTCATCGCTCTCATTCGTGCTTCTAGAACAACCGACGAAGCTAGAGAAGGACTCATGTCGACATTCAGTCTGAGTCTAGATCAAGCGCAAGCGATTTTGGATATGCGCTTACAGCGTCTGACTGGTTTGGAACGTGAGAAAATAGAAGCTGAGTATGCTGAACTTATGAAGCGAATTGCTGAACTGAAAGCCATACTTGCCGATGAGAAGCTTATTTTGGCGATTATCAGTGAAGAGCTGAATGAAATCAAAGAGAAGTTCGGCGACGAGCGACGTTCGGAGATTACAGTCGGTGAAGAAAGCATTGAAGATGAAGACTTAATTCCACGTGAAGATGTCGTTATTACCATTACACACACGGGCTACATTAAGCGCCTACCGGTTACGACCTATCGGAACCAGAAGCGCGGCGGTCGCGGTGTTGTAGGTATGGATACGAAAGATAATGACTTTGTCGAACATTTGTTCGTAACGAATACCCATCATTATCTGATGTTCTTCACGAATAAAGGGAAAGTTTATCGCTTAAAAGCTTACGAGATTCCAGATTTGAGTCGTACAGCTCGTGGGACACCAATTATTAACCTGATTCAAATCGAACAAGGAGAAACCGTTAATGCGGTAATTCCTGTGGAGAGCTTTGAAACAGAACAATATCTTTTCTTTGCAACGAAACAAGGGGTTGTGAAGAAAACGCCAATTGATGATTATTCGAATATTCGTAAGGGCGGTCTAATCGCCATTAACTTACGGGAAGATGATGATCTCATTGGGGTTAAGCTGACGGACGGTAACCAAGGGATTATCATGGGGACCAAGCTAGGGATGTCCATTCACTTCCCAGAGAGCGATGTGCGTTCAATGGGCAGATCCGCTACGGGAGTAAAAGGTATTCATCTGGATGATGAGGATGCTGTCATCGATATGGACGTTGTTCATGAAGATAATAGTGTACTTATTGTAACGTCCAAAGGTTTCGGTAAGCGGACGCCTGTTTCTGAGTATCGCATTCAAACACGTGGCGGTAAAGGTATCAAAACTTTGAATGTCACGGAGAAGAACGGTCCGATTGTTGGTCTCAAAGTGGTGCAAGAAGATGAAGATCTGATGATTATTTCAGCATCCGGTACAGTTATTCGTACAAGCATGGACGGCATTTCTGTCATGGGACGCAATACGCAAGGTGTCCGTCTGATTAACATACGTGAAGATGATGAAGTAGGAACGTTGGCTCGCGTTCAGAAGAGTGAAGAACAGAACGAGTCTGAGGAAGACGGCGACTGGGAAGAGTCAGCAGAAGCGACAGAGTCAGAGGAATAAATAACTGCTATCGGTGTAAATTGATTATAGTAAAATGTAGGGATGGGGGCTTACAAACCCATCCTTTTTACTTTACAATATGAAGTATATGAAATAGTAAGGTGAGTGAATGATCGTGCCGACAGTAGCCGTTTCACAAATAAAATATGGTGAAAGATTAGGCGATAACGTTACAACTAAGATGGGAAATACACTTTTTCATAAAGGAAGAGTTATTCAGGAAAGAGAACTTGAAATTCTGAAAGCATTTCTCATTCCTTCCGTTAACATTGAGTCTAAGAATAGCAATGAACTAGAACAAGAGAGTGAAGAACCCAAAGTGAATGACGTTGAGGCTGTTCATCCTTTTTATTCTGAATATCAAAATATGGTTAAACTGCTTAAGCGAGTATTCCTTCTTGCTAATGGCGGACAGCAGCTTCCTATCTTAGAAATTCGTACAGGCCTCGAAACGCTAATTCGGCACATTGATGCTTACAAAGTTCTCACATTCACACCTAAGAATCGGAATCTACATGAGTATATTTATCATAAAAGTATTCTAGTGAGCTTAGCCTCGTATTCGTTAGCAAGATGGGCAGGTCTTCCGCAGAAGGATTTACTTCAAATCGCTATGGCAGGTCTACTTCACGATATTGGTACCAGCAAAGTAGATCGCACACTTTTGGAGAAGAAGAGTCCTTTAACTGCTGCAGAAATGGAAGAGATAAGACATCATACATTGATTGGTTATCAAATTCTTAAGAATATGTCAGGCATCAATGAAGGCGTGAAACTAACAGCCCTTCAGCATCATGAAAGAGAAGATGGTTCAGGCTATCCACTCGGCGTAAAGTCTGACAAGATTCATATCTACGCCAAAATTGTTGCCATCGCTGACATCTATAATGCGATGACGAATGAACGCTATTACAAATCTGCGCTATCACCTTACGTAGTATTAGAGCAGTTATTGAACGAATCATTTGGTAAAGTTGATCCAACACTTGTCCAAGTCTTTATGAACAAGTCCACACAAATTAGTAACGGGACGCTAGTCAAACTAAGCGATAACCGTGTAGGCGAAATCGTGTTCTCTGACCGTTCACATCCTACAAGACCGTGGGTTAATATCAATGGTACAATTGTTAACTTAACTGTTGAGAGGAATCTGTTCATACAAGATGTAATCGGCCATATCTAAAATGAGATAGTTAGCCTTACTCTCCTTGAGAGTGAGGCTTTTTACTACATAAGAAAATGCAAGTTAGTAAATCCAAAATTAATTGCAAATAAAGCTTGCAATCCTACCGGGTATTTGTTATATTACTCCTTGTCGCTTCGGCGGTCGAACAAAAGAACAAAAGAAATTAAAAAAAGTTCTTGCACTTGAATAGGCCGATGTGGTATATTGATCAAGTCGCCTTTGAGGGGCGAAGGATTAGTAGGGAAAACATTGATCTTTGAAAACTGAACAACGAGTGAGTAAGCAAATCGGTTGAGCAATCAACCATAAATGAGATTATTAATCTCGCTAGCATCAAAATGAGCAAGTCAGCTTTTCTATTATGGAGAGTTTGATCCTGGCTCAGGACGAACGCTGGCGGCGTGCCTAATACATGCAAGTCGAGCGGGTTTATCCTTCGGGATAAGCTAGCGGCGGACGGGTGAGTAACACGTAGGCAACCTGCCTTTAAGACTGGGATAACTATCGGAAACGATAGCTAAGACCGGATAACTGGTACTCTCGCATGAGAGAATCATAAAACACGGAGCAATCTGTGGCTTGAAGATGGGCCTGCGGCGCATTAGCTAGTTGGTGAGGTAACGGCTCACCAAGGCGACGATGCGTAGCCGA
>NZ_JCAUAM010000006.1:0-394004 GCF_059691955.1 Paenibacillus sp. J22FR83 | reverse complement strand
TTTACTTTCACGTTATTTGGAACTTTGTTAACCATTCGGAACCGCCGTATGCGGACCCGCATGTACGGTGGTGTGAGAGGTCAGGGGCTAGCCGCTCCTATCTACTCGATTTTCTATTGAAGAGAAGATAATCTATTAGATTCGCTCAATCACCTTATCAATCAAGCCATATGCGCGCGCGTCCTCAGCTTCTAGGAAGTAATCGCGGTCTGTGTCCCGCTCGATTTTCTCGATCGGTTGTTTGGTTGTTTCCGAGAGAATACGATTAAGGATGCTGCGTGTTTTGAGAATATGCTGGGCACGAATGTGAATATCACTCGCTTGCCCCTGCGTACCGCCCCAAGGCTGGTGAATCATAACTTCCGCATTCGGAAGGGCGAATCTTTTGCCTGGAGCTCCAGCTGTAAGAAGAATAGCCCCCATGGAGGCGGCCATGCCTACGCAGATCGTGGATACGTCAGGTTTAATGAAGTTCATCGTGTCATAAATCGCGAGTCCAGCAGAAGTTGATCCACCTGGTGAATTGATGTAGAGCGAAATATCTTTCTCAGGATCCTCCGCGGAAAGGAACAAAAGTTGAGCAATAATCGCATTCGCAACTTGATCATTCACCTCTGTACCCAGGAACACGATGCGATCTTTCAGCAATCTGGAGTAAATATCATACGAGCGCTCCCCGCGCGCAGTTTGTTCGACAACCATAGGAATGAAGCTCATTGAAATCATCCTTTCTGTGATGGGTTTATTTGAATGACGACGTGACTGTAAAATAACTGGATTTCATGCAGCTAATCTAAGCGAAATGGCGTGATTTTGCAAAATAACTGGATTTCCTCCCGTTAATTAGGGACGATTTCTCCAAACGGGAGATTTTAAGCAAAAATAGATGTAGAAAATCCAGTTAAACTCCCCATAAGCTAGTTATCCTCGGAAATAGATGTAGAAAATCCACTTAATCTCCTAAAGCCAATTAGCTGCTGGGGATACAAATATTTTACAATGTTAAGGATTAATGGAATTAAATGGTTTATCTCGTTATGCAGCTTTGCATTGAGGCGTATGGGTATGCACTGTAATCTTCTGGCCAAAACCAGATGATACCATAATGAGCCGAACAGATTCTTCATTGTGAAAAGAATGGAACTCCCGCACAGTAACGGTGGCTTCGGAATCTATAGTTGTGGAGTCTTGTCGGCGATAAGTGTCCAGGTCAACGACATTGCTGTTGGAACAATTCTTTGAGCTGCGTTCTCGTTGCTGTTCCCATGCGATGACGGGTGAAATTGATGAAGGAGCGGATTCCTGCTGTAGCAAACTGGATTGTTCCTCATGTTTTTCCTCATGACTCATAGTAAACGCCTCCTCATTCTTTCGGTTTAGGATAAATAGCTAGTAAAACATGGTAGGCATCTTCAGTCTGATCTTGAACACCGGAGTACCGTTCTACTAACTGCTGGACCATCGCCGCATATTCCTCGACGAACGCTTGTCGCTGCTGCTCCGTGCATAGCTGAACTTGAAGTTGCAGTGTTGCACTTGGAATCACTTCACCAATGTCCGATTGTTCCATAAGCAACATGGCATCTCGGCGTATTCGCTCAGAGGTCGTTACGAGATGTGCGAGTGAGCTTTGATCCTTCAGTTTTTGTAAGGTTTCGGGCTTCATGCTCAGTGATTCGGCAAGCACAAAGGTTTTGGCAATGGATCGGTACAGCACCTCGACCAGATTACGCACTTGGCGTGTGCCTACACGCTGTACTAAACCTGCCTTTTCCAGCGCCTTAAGATGATAGTTGATGCGCTGAGCAGTTTCGCCCAAGGTTCGCGCAACTTCCGCTGCGGATCCAGGTTCTAAGAGCTGAGCGATAATTTCTCCGCGGAGTGGATTAAGCAGCACCGTCGCCTGCTCAGGCGACTCAATGTAATAGCTGTCTTGGATCTCATTTTCTTGTGGCATGGAGTGGATAGCCTCCGTGTACAAAGTATGTGTTACGTAAAAATATTTTATTACGTGGAGGAAGGAAAGTCAATGGGCGGGGTTGCATCCACTTGTCGGGTGACAAATAAGTTTTGAAGTAGACAATAAAGTTTTGAAGTAACAAACAAGTTTTGAAGTATAGATAAAATGTTCCGTTTAGTAGCGAGATTGTACAGTAAGAAATGTCCTTATTAGTCAGCAGTTGCGTTCACTCTATTGGGTGAGCGCATATTTTATTTAGTAGTAGTTGAATTGGTTAGGCGCCCCCTCTATCCAATTATTATTATTTAGGAGCTCTTCTATTCTCTCTTCACAGCCACCGCCGCAAATACGCCATCTAAATAAATCCTTATTTGGGAATTATAATAAAATATTCACCTTTTGAATAATAAAGAAATTATGCTGATGTTGGAAATATGTTTATAGGGTAATCATTGAGATTTTATGTGAACTGAATATAAAGACTTTATAAAGACTCTGCGCCTTCTTTCATGCATATGACGGCTTCTTCTATGCTACAATGAACATAGGTACGGCACTTCTGGTTGAAAGGATTAAAGCGATGAGAATAATGGAGCGAAAAAAATCCGTAAAAAATAAATTTTTAATTTCATATCTTATAATTTTAATTCTACCATTGTTACTTCTCGGAACTTGGGGTTACTGGTGGATGAGTACAGTCATCAAGGAGCAAACCGAAAAATTTTACATCAGCACGTTGAAACAGGTTATCGATTCGATGGATAACAGCTTTCAGGGCATGAATGCGATGACCCAAACGTTATCGGAATCACCTTGGGTGCAGCGAATTGCGGCGATGGAAGGTAGCAACATCGATTATAGTCGTGTCACGCAAGAGCAATTGGCCGACTATGCCACCTACTTACAAAACTATCAATCAATTAATACGATGATTGAACGGATCGCGATTATTTTTAATACGAAAAAGCAGGTGCTGACCTCAAAGGGTTTGGACTCCTTCGATTGGTTTTTCACGAAAGATTATGCGTATGCGAACATGACTGTGGCTGAATGGGAGAAGTCTGTTTCGCAATATACTAGCGGTCAATTTTTAAGTGCTCGGCGTTTGAGCAGTTACGAACGGATAGATAATGTGGTAAGTTACGTCAAAACGATTCCGACATTGTTGGATCAAACTCCGAGAGCAACCATTTTGGTCGGCATCAAAGAAAGCCGTATTAAAGATCAGCTTAATAATACGTTCCAGCTGCCAGGTTCTTCGATTTACATTATGAACGGGCCTGATTCTTTCCTTACTGGCCAGAACATGCAGGAAAGCATTCAGAGAAAATTGCAATACAAGACAGATAAGAAAGTCGTTGTGGAGCAGCTCACGATGGACGATGGAAGCGCTTCCTACGCATTTTACGCTCCATCCAAGTTTAATGATTGGTATTACATTACAGTTGTGCCTAAAGCCGTCGTGCTGGATAAAGTGAATTATTTTAAATATGCAACGTGGATTTTAATTGCATTGATTCTCGTTACCGGCATCATAGCCTCCTACTTCATGGCGTTTAACAATTATCGTCCGATCCGAAGGTTAATTGACAACGTTCAGGGAGAGCTAAGTAGCGGTCAAAGAAAAGATGGTGAAGGTACTGTCAAATCCTACTATGAGTACGATGTCATTAAGTCGACGTTCGATCAAATGAAGCTGACTCGCCAAGAGTTGGAGAGCAAAGTGAACGATTATTTGCCGATGGCGGTCTATTCTTTGTTTATCAAGCTGCTTTATAACACGTTAAGCTCTGACCAAATCGAGTACACGATACGAATGATGCACATTGGAAACCGGAACAATAACTGGACAGTAGCTGTTATTTATTTGCCGAACGCTCAGGCGGATACGACGAACCTGCGGCAAAAAATTTCACAATGGACAGCTGCAGAAGGGGAAGAACTCTACATTATCGAGTTGGAAAACGGCCGGTTTGCTGTTGTCGTGAATACCGACAATGGTGACGAGATGAGGAACGCTTTAAAGGAAATTAAGAAAAAAGTGTTCGCGAATGAATCTCGAGCTGAAATTGTTACAGGAATCGGGAGTCCGTACAGCGGGCTTGAAGGAATAAGCGCTTCTTACAGGGAGGCTGTAATCGTTATTAACCACACACTGGTCACGTCGGACAATTCGGAAGCCGTGCTTTCATTTAACGACATTTCCAGCAATAACGAGCTCCGCTATTGGTTCCCGGCTGAAAAGCAACAAGAACTCCAGCATCGACTTCGCATGGGCGACTTTGATAAAGTCGAACCCATTCTCGACCAATTGCTCCGAGCTAATTTTGAACATCCATCTTTCGGTGCCTTGCCAGCCCAATGTCTATTATATGATCTCATCTCGACAGCTTTAAAGGTGCCGGAGAGTCAAGGAATGGGGAAGATGGTACTGAATGACGAAGGACAATTCCCAGCGATAAGTACAGTCAACGAAATCAAAGCCTACGTCTATCAGCTGTACAAAGAGATCTGTACGATGTTCAAAGAGAAAAGAAAGTTTGAAGCGGCTAAGGCGCATCACGATATTCTTGATTATGTAGATCTTCAATATTGCTTCAGTGAATTTTCGCTAAATGCGTTGGCCGAGCATTTTGGCATGTCCGCATCCCAGATGAGCAAGTTATTCAAGGAGTTGACCGGCATGACCTTTGTCGATTATCTTACGAAGAAAAGAATTACTACCGCCAAATCATTCATGGCAGCAAACGAGCTTACGCTGGAGGAGCTCGGCAAAAAAGTAGGGTATGAGAATACGCTGACGTTCCGAAGAGCATTTAAAAAAGTAGAAGGTGTAAATCCGAGCGAATTCAGAGACATGTCGGGCGATGCATAGTAGCTTGCTTGCCTTGCGTTTGCAAAGCCCCCGCATTAACCAACTGCCTGTAAAGATCGCCTTGCGACCTCTACAGGCTTTAATTTTATCCGTATTGAAAAAAATGAACGCTTCTGAAAAAAGTGAACCTTGCCTGCCAGCAAAAAACGATGGCTTGCATTCGAATTTGATTGCAGCTCTTTTTCAAAAATGATCCTAAACACAAATAATGATCGTTGTGATTAGTCGAAAGAAACTTTAAGTTAGATTATGCAAGCGCTATCTTAAATGGATTTCAGGTAGCAAACGCAAGAAGGCCCTAACGTCCTTTAATTTGGGAGAGGGAAGCTAGTCATTCAAGGGAGGGTAAAAGTAATGGTTAAAAAATCGTCACTAAGTTTGCTTAGCAGCTGTGTCGTACTGAGTATCGTTATGTCCGGGTGTAGCAGCGACAACAAAGAGAAGAAGGTAGTGACATCGACACAATCTTCAACAGGCGCGTCGGAATGGAAGCTGCCTCTAACGGATTCGGGAGAGACGCTTCGTATCGCGACACTGGATAATGAGGTGCCAGATTTATCGTTTACTACGGGCAATTATCCAGTATTGCAGCAGATCGAGCAGCGTACGGGTGTAAAATTGAAATGGGAAGTCAACAAAACGGACTATGACACGGTGATGAGAACACGTATTGCTGCGGCATCCAACTTGCCAGATATTATCATGCTGCCTAAGGATGCGGATCCTCTCCAATTAAGTGAGAACAAAGTCATTTTGAAGTTGAATGATTTAATTGACCAGTACGCCCCTCATTTGAAAAAGTTTCTAAACGACAATCCGGACGTTCGCAAAGCGTTGACAGCGCCTGATGGTTCGATTACCTATCTGCCGGGAAGCGTAGACTTCTACGCCAATGATTACAATGTGCTTGGGCTGGCGTACCGTCAGGACTGGGTCCAGAAACTGGGTCTCTCCGAACCGAAGACGATCGATGATTGGCATACTGTGCTGAAAGCATTTAAGGAAAAGGACCCTAACGGTAACGGTAAAGACGACGAGGTACCGTTCGTTGCAGGGGGCATAGATGCGATCGGGTACTTCACTCAAGCTTATGGCATGGCACCTCGAAGCCAATGGTTCTCCGTAGATGCCAAAGGGAAAGTCGAATACTCGTGGACATCTCCGAAGGCAAAGCAATTTTTAACTGAAATGAATAAGTGGTGGAAGGAAGGTTTGATCGATCAAGGCATGATGACCGCCCACTATGACAAGGCGAAAGCGTATGTAGTCAGCAATATCGGGGGAGCGACAAGTGGATGGGCAAACCGCAACGATGAGAACAACAAGTCGATGCAAGGCAGCTATCCCGGCGCCAACTGGGTGTTGGCGATGCCGCCAAAAGGCCCGGAAGGCGATCAGGCCTATGAAGTCGATTATCCAGTGAAAGACAACAAATTCTCAATCACAAAGGAAGCTAAAAATCCGAAGTTGGCGATTGAGTGGCTGGATTACATCTTTGCAAGCGATGAAGGCAAGCAGCTCTTCAATTTTGGAGTCGAAGGCACGAACTACTCGCTCGTGAACGGCAAGCCTGTGTTGAACGCAACGATTCTCAAAAACGAAAAGTATCCCAACCCATCCGTTGCTTTGGCGGCATTAGGTGCATCGCGACTTCCGAAGATAGTCATGAAGGAAGCGAAAGATCAATTCCAAGCAGCACTGTCTACATCGGATTCTATCAAACTGGTGCAAAATACGAAGCCGTTTTATAAGTTTGTGTTCCCGCCAGTCATAAGCACGTCAGCTGAGTCGAATGCGATTACCTCAAAAATGGCGGATATCATGACGTATAGCAATGAAATGCAAGTGAAATTCATCATGGGGGCGGAACCGCTTTCGAATTACGATAAGTTTGTGGATAAACTGAAAGCTATGGGAATCGATGACGTTGTGAAAATTAAGCAGCAGCAATACGATCGTTGGAAGCAAAATTAATTACATGCGGCCTTGGAAGGAGCGCTTTATGAAAATGGATGCGATTACAGGCGCGCAAGCCAAACATGGCCAGAAGAAAACAGCAAACTGGGTGACGCACTTCTCGAAAAACAAATATCTGTATGCTTTGCTGCTCCCAGGAACGATATATTTGCTGATTTTTGATTATATCCCGTTGGCCGGTTTAGTTCTGGCATTTAAGGACTTCTCCCCAGGAGATTCATTCTTCGGCGGTGAATGGGTCGGTTTGAAATGGTTTAATGAGTTTTTTAATTCTATTTATTTTTTCCGTTTACTTAAAAATACGATCCTCCTGCACCTTTACGACCTGTTGTGGGGGTTCCCGATTCCAATTGTTTTTGCTTTGCTCTTGCATGAGCTTAGGCGGCAGTATTTCAAGCGGTTCGTGCAGACGGTCAGTTACTTTCCGCATTTTATATCGACAGTGATTATCGCGGGATTGATTGTCAATTTCCTGTCGCCTACGGATGGCATTATTACACGCCTCATCCATGCGTTGACGGGAAGTGAGACGAATCTGCTGGGAGATCAGGGCTGGTTCCGTACCATTTATGTCATATCGAATGTTTGGGCCAGCTTCGGTTGGAACTCTATCATTTATTTGGCCGCTTTGACGGCGGTCGACGTTCACCTTTACGAAGCGGCCGATATGGAAGGCGCAGGACGTTGGAAGAAGATGACCAGCATTACGCTGCCTTCTATTATGCCGACGATCGTGACGCTGCTAATTTTGAACATGGGGAAGCTGCTCAGCGTCGGTTATGAGAAAATCATTCTGCTTTATAATCCGGGGACATATGAGACGGCGGATGTCATCTCTACATATGTGTATCGGCGCGGTCTGCTCGGAGCCGATTACAGCTTCGGTGTAGCCGTTGGTTTGTTCAACTCGGTCGCAAGTTTCCTGATTTTAATCCTCATCAACTATATCAGTAAACGAGTCAATAATGTATCACTGTGGTAAAGGAGCATCACGTATGTCACGAAATGCAAGCCGAATTGGATGGGTGGAAGGCGTCATTATCCTGGTATTGTGTATCCTGGCGCTTGTGACGGCGTATCCATTTATTTATGTCGCCAGCATGTCGCTCAGCGATCCAAAGGCCGTCATCGAGTTGAAGGTATGGTTATGGCCGAAAGGTTTTTCGCTCGAGGCGTACGGTTTAATCTTTGAAAATTCTCGTATCTGGGTGAGTTATTATAACACAATTTGGTATACGGTCGTCGGCACGGCACTGAATATCTTTTTGACGCTAACTTTCGCTTACCCGCTATCGAGAAAAGACTTTTCCACCCGTGGCATTTTTATGATTTTGCTGGCCGTTACGATGTTTTTTAACGGCGGGCTAATTACAAACTTTCTGTTGATTCAAAAGTTAGGGCTCTACAACACCCGCTGGGCGATCGTGCTTCCCGGCGCAATGGGTGCGATGAACGTGATCATGGCGCGCGTCTTTTTCCAAACGTCCATCCCGGATAGTCTAACGGAGGCCGCCAAAATCGATGGGGCTACCGACATTAAAATATTGATGCGAATCGTGGTTCCGTTGTCGCTGCCCATTATTAGTGTTGTAGCGATTTTCTCATCAGTCGGCTATTGGAACAACTACTTCAATGCCATGATTTATCTGATTGATAAAAATCTTCAGCCTTTACAAATCTACCTGATGGAAGTGCTCATTCAGAACAACGTCGATATCACTTCGGAATACAGCAGTTTCTCACAGCGGGAAGAACTGGCTACCCAATTGAAATACTGCATTATTATGGTATCGATTATTCCCATTATGTGCTTCTATCCAATCCTTCAAAAGTACTTCGTTAAAGGCGCGATGATCGGCGCGCTTAAAGAGTAAATGCTTAACATGGCTGTCCATCTATCGTCACGGGAGGTATTCCTTTGAAGATTAGCGTTGTCTGGAAAAGAATCTGTACGATCTTCTTCATCTTGTCTCTTCTGTTGCCAGTTCTTCCAATAATACCATCGGCTTCTGCAGCTGTACCGCTCTGGAGCGACGGATTTGAAAATGGGTTTAGTGAATGGACGACCGTGTATGGCACCCCGAGTGTAAGTACAGTGCAAAGGCATGAAGGCAGCAACAGCTATATCCTTAATGAGGAACGCGACGAAATTAAGAAAACCTGGACGTCCGCGTGGACGAATAAAGTCCTTTCCGTATGGTTCTACGACAATGCGGCGGATAACAGCATGCAAGCGGAAACGGTTGTACAAGAAAAAGCTTATCTCGGCGTTCGGACGCAGACCAGTACGTTGAACTACGCCTACAAGCTTGGCGGCAACGCATGGGCGGAATCGTCCGTGCCTAGAAAGACGGGTTGGCATCAGTTTGTATGGGATATGCGTTCAGGTACTTCGTGCGTACTGTATATCGATGGCATTCAGGTAGCGTCGACTTCGCTGGTGACGAGCTTCACTGTGCTTCGCATCGGAGACGACACCAACGATGGCAGATCGGGCACTGTATACATTGACGATATTTCGATTCTTGATGAGCTGCCATTGACGGTGTCTCTGAACAAGACTGAAGGGACGGTCATAGAAGGGGGCACGGACACGCTCGTCGCAACGGTTGCTCCAAGTACAGCGAGTCAGTCCGTGATGTGGTCGACGAGCGATAGCAGCGTCGCGACAGTCAGCGGTGGCGTCATCTCTGGCGTATCACCGGGGACTGCGACGATAACAGCGACCAGCAGTGTCGACTCTTCTTATTTTGCGTCCTACACAGTAACGGTAGAAGCACTTCATCCACCCGTAGGCGGTGTTCATCTGAACAAGGGAACAACCTCCATCATAAAAGGTTCCACGGACTCGTTGACGGCAACGGCGACGCCAGACCGTGCGGATCAGGATGTCGTTTGGTCGACGAGCGATAGCAGTGTCGCCACTGTTGCAAATGGCGTCGTAACCGCGGTTGATGTCGGCATCGCAACGATCACAGCGACGAGTGTTTCAAATTCCGTTTACACGGCTTCCACTTTCGTTGCCGTTACCTCCCCGTTGCCCAGCACTAGCGACGTACTGCTTCAATATCCGGTGCCTGGTTTCGTGCAGCCGGCTGACAACTACACAGTCAAGGTGAACGGTCAGCCCGTCATTGTGCAGAAGACGATCGAGGGCGGTTATGCGCACTTCGCCTTCTCAGGCACGGCCGATATTACGGTGACGGTAGCGGACGCTTCGGATTTTGACGACGACTGGACGCTCAGCCCGGAGAGCTACGAAATCGCGACGACGCAAAGCGGTCGTGATATCAGCTTCTCGATCGATCGTCCGATGCAGTTGTTGCTGCAAAAAGATAAATCGTATCACTACGATGCTCCATACGCTGACGTAGCGTCCGCTAAGGCGGCAAGCGATGCGGATGTAAGCGACCGAATTCGAGATAAGTTGTATCTAATCGCGGATCCGTTGGAGGATGGGGATACACCGCAGCTTGGGGACGCAGACGTGGTGAACGTGCTTGACTATGGCATCGACAATACGGGGGTTGTGTCTGTCAGTGATGCAGTCTATTCTGCCCTGTCTTTGGCGACGGCTGATAGCAAAATACTCTATTTCCCTCCTGGTGTATATAACTGGAGAAAGACGGTTTACGTCCCTGACCATGCGAAAATTTATTTGGCTGGTGGTGCTTATCTGTTCCTGGACACAGATGCGCTTCCGATCGTGGATGGGAAAATTCAATTCACGGGATTTTTTGCGGTAGGCGGGAAAAGCGATGTCAAGATCTACGGCCGAGGCACGCTATTCGGCAATAATCATGCGCGTCCAGATGGCCTCTATTTCAGAACGGCCGCCATCAACGGTATCAACGAGTCGAAAGCTGAGGCGTTGTCCGATAACGTAACCATCGAAGGAATTACGATCACGGAGTTCTCGGGTCTTCCGGCCTCCATTCGAGGAAGCGATACGACAATTCGAAATGTTAAAGCAATTTTGGCCGCAAGAACGCACTTTGATCCTGTTGGTAATGGCCGTGATCGAACAGAGGGCTACAATTTCCAGGGGGGTTCATCCAATGTGTTGGTCGAGAACAGCCTTATCGTTGGAGAAGATGATGGGATCAACTTCTCGAATTCTATCGGCAGGGAGCTGCCGAACGACGGGTTGACGGTCCGCAATACCATCATCATTAATGGGTCGACGGGTAGTCCGATCAAGGTGATTGACCCATATGGAGGTTATATCCGCAATATCGCTTTCGATAGTGTCGATGTCCCGTATGCGGATCGGGCTGTGTCGATCTATTCGTGGCCTTCAAAGAACGCTGGCGATATCTATGACGTATATTTTAAAGGGTATCGGGTCGAGGAGATCAGCTATAAAACGGGGAATGAATTTTTTGGAATCAAGGATTCAGCCCAGTCGGCCACTCCTCCAATTGTAGTCGGGCCTCTGCATGATATGTACTTTCAGAATACAGAAGTGGCACGAATTTCTGATTATCCGACACCGCAGAAGCTGTGGTTATACGGTTATAACAATGACGCCAAGACCGAAGACATTCATTTCTACAATCTCAAAATCAACGGCCAGACGGTAACGGAAACGAACAAATTTACGACGGGTAAGGTCAACACCTCGATGCCTTATACGGCAAATATTACGTTCGAGGAGAATGATCCGAACGTTGTCTCGATTGAAGCGACCGACCCGTATGCCGGCAGCACTCTCTTAGATACTGGAGAATTCACAGTAAGCCGGACTGGCAGCACGACTGCAGCGCTCACGCTGCATTACCGGATCTGGGGCTCTGCTATTAACGGTACAGACTACACGACAATTACCGATTCCATTACGATACCGGCAGGACAGAGCTCCGCTGCAATCTCGATTAATCCGCTCCTACTTGGCAGTGGAGAGGCGAAGTCCGTGTATCTCAGCTTGCTCGGCAGCGGCTATAACCATGCGTATACGCTCGCTCCGAAATCGGAAGCCGTCGTGACGTTGGCACCATAAGCAGATCATGACATCCGGCAAGGGGCGCTGTGAGCGACTCTTGCTGGATTCAGCCTGCCCGATTTAGTGCGTACATACACGGCAACCAAATGTAAATAAGGGGGACATAGGAAGATGCATATGCAAAATGAACACGTATCTGAGCTTAAAATCGCTTATATCGGTGGAGGTTCTCGAAACTGGGCTAGGAAGCTAATGTGCGATCTGGCTCTTGAGCCGCAATTATCCGGCGTCGTCTCGTTATACGACATAGATGGGGGAGCGGCTGGGCATAATGCGCAGATTGGCAATACAATTACGGCCACCAACGAGGCAGTAGGCAAATGGCGTTACGAAGCGGCTGCGACCATGGAAGAGGCGCTGACCGGTGCTGATTTTGTCATCTTGTCCATCCTGCCAGGCACATTTAAGGAGATGGCGGTGGACGTACACGCGCCCGAAAAGTACGGCATCTATCAATCCGTAGGCGATACGGTTGGGCCGGGCGGTATCCTAAGAGCTCTGCGAACCATTCCTCTCTACGTGAACTTTGCACGTCAGATTGAACGTTATTGCCCGACAGCCTGGGTTATCAATTACACAAATCCGATGACGCTCTGTACACGTACGCTTTACGAGATTTTTCCTGGCATTAAAGCATTCGGGTGCTGCCACGAGGTGTTCAGTACGCAAGAGGAACTATCCGCGATCCTTGAGATATTTGGAGGTGTCAGCGGAGTCGAACGGTACGAGATTGAAACGAATGTCAAAGGCATTAATCATTTTACCTGGATTGATCAAGCTTCTTATCGAGGCATTGATCTGTTTGAGCTCTATCGCGAAGCGGCGCAAAAATTCGATGCAGAAGGCTACAGGGCGAGCAAAGAAGGGCGGGCAACACGGCACTATGGCGACTGGCGCTGGCCCAAACCGCTGCACTTCGAGCTATTTGGCAGGTATGGCCTGATTCCAGCAGCCGGAGCTAGACATATGGTCGAGTTTATGCCCCACGACTGGTATATGAACCAAACGGATCCCGTCTCCTTAAAAAACAAGTGGGGTTTTGAGCTCACTACTGTTCGCAGCCGAATTGAATACCAGGATAAACAAATAGAAGAGACAGAACGCATTATTGCAGGCACTGACAGGGTTGAATTGAAGCCTTCAAAAGAAGAAGGTGTGCGCATTATCAAAGGATTGCTCGGTCTAGAGACATTCGTAACGAATATCAACTTCCCGAACCGGGGACAGTTGCCCGATATACCCGAGGGGGCAATCGTCGAAAGTAACGCACTGATCCAGGCAGGCCGCATCACACCGGTCCATGCGGGCGAGCTACCGCTCGATTTGCTTAATTGGGTAGTGCGTCATGTCTATAACCAAGAGCTTGTTCTAAAGGCGGGTATCAGTCAGGACTATGCGCTCGGGTACAAAGCATTCGTGAACGACCCGCTTGTCGCGATGGATTTGAAGAGCAGCAAGGCGCTTTATGAAGAGATGCTGGAGGGTACCGGTCTGTTTCGGTTGTGAACTTCTGAATGAGGTTTATGTTTAGATGACACCGAAGACAAGGAGAGTGATCTGGATGTGGAATATAGATGAAGTCAAATGGGAACAGATTGTCGCCAGGCTTCGCGAAGATCTCACCAACGCGCTAACACTTGGCGTGCATAACGTCGACGGACGCCGATGCCTGACAGGTTATAGCTACAGCGAGCTATTTGATTGGGATCTTTACTTTGAAAATATCGTTTTATCCTATTTTGGAATTTATGAATTCGGTAAATCCGGCGTCGCCTTTTTTTTGGATCGGCAGCAGGAGAACGGCTTCATTTCCAGAACGGCTGGCGTCGTATGGCCTAAGAGTGGACAACATTTTAAACCGTTTCTCGCGCAAACGGCATTGTTGTACGTCAAGCAATCGGACGATGCCGATTGGTTGAAAGCCGGCTATTTTGAAAAGCTGGAAATGTATCTGGCCTATTGGCTCAGCAACGAATACGACGCGAATCGAAACGGATTGCCCGTGTGGAACAGCGCGGATCATAGCGGTATGGACAACCAGGACGAGCGGGCGGGGGCAATCGACGCCTATGTTTGTGAAGGCGTTGATCTGGCGGTTTTTCTCGTTCGAGAGTATGACGCAATGAGCCAGCTTGCTTCAAAGCTGGGCTACATTGTCGAACAGAAGGCATACCAGGCTAAAGCGCAGGCATTGAAAACTAGGATTCAAACGGACTTTTGGCATGAAGAAGACGGATTTTTCTACGACATCAATGTCAGAACGGGGCAGCACATCCGATGTAAGACGGTTGCCGGCTTTACCCCTTTATGGATCGGAGCGGCTTCCGCAGATCAGGCGACAAGGCTGGTAACAGAGCACTTGACGAATAAGGAGCGGTTCTGGCTGGCCTATCCTGTTGCGTCGATGGCGAAGGACGAACCGGGATACCGGCAAGATAAGTACGATGATGAGACGTGCTGCAACTGGAAAGGGACGGTTTGGGTACCTTCAAATTATTACATTTTCCACGGGCTACTGAACTATGGGTTCGACGGAATCGCAAGGGAGCTTGCCGACAAAACGATGGAGCTCCTCTTGAAGAATGAGCGAACTCGCGAATATTTCAACGCGGAAACAGGTGAGGGAATGGGTTTGGATCCATTTTGGGGCTGGAGCGTTCTGGGGTATGTAATGCCGATGGAATATGAGAAGGCGTACGATCCTTCCGATCCAGCCACTGAAATCATCGTCCCCTATTTTAAAGACATATTAGAGCCAAGGAGGCAACGCAGCTAGTGAAATCTTTTATACATGGCAATACCTATTATAGTCACGCGCATCCGCCTGAAGAGTTAGAACGTAACTTTGTCAAAATGAGAGAAATGGGAATTAACGCTGTCCGAGTGGCTGAAATTTGGCCGGGATGGTCGGTCATCGAGCGGAATCAGGGAACGTACGAGTACGGTCTACTTGACGATTTCGTAGAAAAAGCGGTCAGAAACGGGATACAGGTCTGCATGGGCATCGGTATTAACGATACGCCATTCTGGTTGTTTGACAAGTATGACGACCTGCGTTGTGTGAGTTGGGAGGGAAAAAAGGCGGCGAGGCGAATCCACTCTGCATGTGTAGATCATCCAATGTACCGACAGCATATGCAGGCGTTTATTGAAAATATTACGAATCGATATGCAGGCTATGAGGGCATTTTCTCCTGGCAGCTTGGTAACGAGATTCGATGCGGTCATGCCTACTGTGACTGCGGCTCCACGCGGGTTCGATTCCGCCAGTGGCTGAATCAGAAGTATAAGGGCGATTTGGCAGTCTTGAATCAGGAATGGGGAGTCGAATATTCCGCTTGGGAAGAGATCTTTCCATACAAATCGTCTGAAGGAGCGCCAACGGAGGGGATTATTGGTCATTATTTAAATACGATGGCTTTTACGAATTGGTCATTGGAGGAGCTGTTGTCGTGGGGGGTTGCCATTATGCGGCCCACAACGGATCTTCCAATCTTTCACAATCACTTTCAGCAAGTAGGCAGCGGGAATTATTGGAAGTTGACTGAACCGTGCGATGCTTCTGTCATGGACATCTACGCTGTGACTTACGACGAACCCGGCATTTATAACGGTTATTTGCTCGATATCGCTGGCAGCATTGCGAGGCAGACGGGGAAACCGCTGTGGATTGGCGAGACGACGGCGGCGCAGTATGGTACCTTTCAACGGATTCCGGTCGATCAGCGTTTGATTGAGAACTGTGTCATGGAACAGCTAGGTGCAGGAGCGAAGGCGATTTTCTATTTCAGGCACAAGTCGCCGATCTGGGAGCAGCCGCATAAATTTACGGGTTCACAAGCCTTCCTCCGCATTGACGAATCGGAAACGGCGTATGCGCAGACGCCTCGCAATGTAGAGCGTTTCCTGCAATTGCACGAGGAGATTATTCTAAAAAGCAGCCCGGTGGATGCGGAAATAGGCCTCTATTATCCGGAAGAGTCGCTTCTGCTTGGCAGCGAAGCGGGCTTCCGAGAGGATGCCTTGAACAGCGCTTTTGGCTCTAGGGCAATTTGGGCGGGGGCACAGCTTGCGGTGGAGTTGCTAGACACCGACACCCTGATCGGAACCGATCTATCGCGGTTCAAGATCATTCATCTCCCGCTCGCTTATTTGCTTCCTTCCAAAGTAGGTGAGGCGTTACGGAACTATGTTCGGGAAGGCGGCACCCTCATTAGCGAAGGCAGACTCGGCTATGTCAATGAATTCGGGCAGCTGTACGATGTGCAGCCAGGAGCGGGATTGGATGAAGTGTTCGGGGCGCGGGAGGACTTATTTTATAATACGTCGCCGTTTTTGGCCGATTATGAGTTGGAAGGAATGGAAGGCAGGGCAGAGTTTCACACCGTCAAGCAGACATTCAGATTGCAAGGCGGTCAGCCGTTTATGAAGAGTGAGGATGGCGAAGTGTGCGGCGTGCGTCATACGTATGGCAAAGGAACGGCCTATTTGCTCGGCGTAGCGCCTAGCTTGCACTTTAAAATCGGCAGCGGCAAGTATGACCGTGCCTCGGAAGCTCGCGCTCACACGACGGCTGCTCAGCGTGAAGCGGTATGCCGATTATTCAAGCATATCGCACAGCTGCATCATATGGAGCCGCCGATCACGATGACGGGCGGGCATCCGAACCTGACCGTTCGCTATTTGCAAGAAGGGAAGTCAAAGCTTGCCTTCTTTGTGAATTATAGCAAAAAGGAGAAAACGGTCATATCACTCAAACACCCTGCTATGCGGTGCTTCCAACTCGATCATGAGGGTCAACACGCGCTGCGAGTCGGCGAAAATGGCCAAACCGTCCTAGAAATCGATGAGATGAGCTGGAAGGCAATTTTAATAGAAGGAGAGTGAGCGTACGAATGAGGACACATCACTATGATATCGTCGTCGTTGGAGCCGGCGTTGGCGGAATTTGTGCGGCTTTGGCTGCCGCCAGGCAACAATGCTCTGTTCTGCTAATTGAAAAGGACGAGGAGATCGGGGGGACGGGCGTTCACTCTCCCGTAGGTTTAGTCTGCCGGTTCTGGGACGCCAACGGCCGTCCTGTTGTAGAAGGTATCCACCGGCAATTATTTCCGGAAGCTTACTCGATTTTGGAGAATCAGAGCAGTCAGGTGCCCGTTTATGACGAGGCTGAGCTGAAGGAAACCTACATGCGGCTCCTTCGCCAAGAAGTGTCATTGGACATATGGTCCGGAACAGAGGTGACGCGGGTACACGTTAAGGACGGACGAATCGTCGCGCTGCAGACCGAAGGCGGATGGTGCGCAGAGGTAGCTGCCCAAGTATTTATTGATGGGACTGCTGATGGCAATCTTGCTGCGCTAGCCGGGGCTTCTTTTCAGATGGGGCGTACGGAGGACGGCAAAATGATGTCGGCTACACTGACATTTAAGCTGTCGGGTTTTGATAAGACGCAGCTTCGGAATTCGGATATTACCGATTGGCATGGCATCAGGCAGCTGCGGGAAGAGTTGACACCTTATTATCTCAAGCTGAAATTGAGTGGCGGAACTCGCAATACGAGGGATAAAGTATTATGCTTCCCATATCCTGGTGGGGAAGCATTGCTATTCAACTCAACTGCTTTGCTGAATGTGGATCCGACGCAGCCGGAGACAGTGAGGGAGGCGCTGGAAGCTGGCAAGCAGCAAATTGAAGAGCTCTTAAGCGCAATTCGTGTGCATCCAGCATTTGCTGAATCCCGAGTAGACTTCGTTTCCAGAAAACTCGGCGTTCGTGAGGGACGAAGGGTCGAGGGGGAGTATCGGCTAACGGGGGAGGACTGTCTCCGTGAGGCAAGATTTCCCGATATGATTGCAGCCGGTGCATATGACATTGATGTGCACGACCCCGAAGGGGGAAGTGCGAAACCGATGGGGATTCCGGGATTCGGATACTATCATATTCCGTACAGGAGCATCATCGCGAAGGGATTCCCCAATTTGCTGCTGGCTTCACGCTGTATCAGTGGCGATTTCGTGGCCCACTCCTCTTACCGTGTGATGTCCAACATCAGCGGTTTTGCGGAAGCGGCAGGCATTGCAGCGGCCTTAACAGTCCGAACGCAGCGGCGCGACGTGAGGGATGTACCAGCCTCCGAGATAAGATATATGCTGCGACAGCAGGGGCAATTTATCGAGGGGGAAACGGAGTCGCCCCTAATGAGTGCCGAATTCGCCGAACCGGAGGAGCAGAGGAATCGGGTGGCATTGGCCAATGTGTGGGGACAGGGCAGCTTGTTTGCGTTTTCGGGTCTTGATGGGGAAAATACACATCATGGCAGCCTAGTGGGCACCTTATGCGGGGATCGTCTCGGCGTCATTTTCCAGCGAGTGAAGAAACAGTTGTATGTGATACCACATCAGATCGGAAATATCGAGTACAAGATCGTAGCTTCGGATGTCATTCATGCCGTTCTGCACCGTAAGGGAGAAGCGCATAAGGAGGATCTTATGCTCGTGTTCTCCGCTCAGGATACAGTGATCGGTCAGACCGCGGCCTGGGCTGCTCCGATCGTCGATAGCATGGGTGAAGGGATACGCGTTGTAAAAGACTGCGAGTTGTACGGAGCGGAGGGAGAATACGCAGCGTTTTGTCGGGAGCAACGCGCCGGGCGGGTTTGCTTTGCATTCGCCTTTAGCGTACTTTCTGCGGAGGATGCTGTGGAAAAGGCGAGAAGCGCTGTGCAGATCGACGCTGAGCAGGCGCTGGCGGCAAAAATGGATTTGTATAATAACCTTCCCGTGCCTGCAAACCTCGATCTTCCTACGTCGAGAACGCTGAATAAATGTTACTCGGTCATGAAATCTCAAGTCTACACGCCCGAAGGTCGATTCAGCACACGCTGGACCACACCCGATCGTCTGCCGCATCGCAATTTGTGGCTCTGGGACTCGGTATTTCATGCACTCGGTAATAGGTTCATGAATAAGGCTCTCGCTTGGGAGACGATCGAAGCCGTATTCGCTACGCAACGGGGGGATGGTTTTATTCCCCATATGTCGACTCCGTTCACTTCGTCGGATGTGACACAGCCTCCTGTACTGGCCTGGGGAGTCTACCTGCTGTATGAAGGAGAAATGGATAAGAATCATGTAAGGGAAATCTATCCAAAGCTAAGCCGATATTTACGTTGGAATGTCGACAACAGGGATTCTAACAGAAACAACCTCTTCGAGTGGTATGTGGAGGCGAGCAGCGTTCATTGCCGCTGTGACGAGTGCGGCATGGACAATTCGCCTCGGTTCGATGCCGTGACACAGATGGATTGCATCGACTTCTCCTCCTTTATGGCGAACGAAGCTCGGCATATGAGCAAGCTTTGCGATATTCTGAAGCTTCCAGAGGACAAGGCTTACTGGGATCGGCTGTACGACAATGTCAAACTCGCCGTCAACACATGGCTGTGGGATGAGGAGGACGGGCTTTACTACGACCGCATCGTAGATGGCGGAGCTTTGATAAAAGTTAAAGCGGTATCGTCCTTTTTACCCTTGTTCGCTGGCATCTGCGATGCCGAGAAAGCCAAGAGGCTTGTGTGCCATTTGGAGGATGAAGCAACATTCGGCTCAGCGTTTTCAATACCGAGCATATCTGTCGACCAACCGAGCTTCGGAACCGACATGTGGCGTGGGCCCGTCTGGATTAATTATAACTATATGATTGCCAAGGGGCTCGCCGATTACGGATTCGATGAGGCGGCTGCAGCGCTTATCGACAAAACAATCGACGTTATTACGTTCTGGTATCTCCATGATGGTGTAATCTATGAATTTTATGATAGTACGAACCGCGTTTCCCCCAGCAAGCTGAATCGCAAAGGGAACGCCGTAGCCCCTTACCAAATGGAAGTTAAACTTCAAAATATAAGAGACTATGGGTGGACATCCGCTCTTTTTGTTTCTATGGTGATGGAAAAGTGGGGGGACATGCGCGCGAATTTGACATCGCTAGTCAAATAGTCCCGGTAAATAACGAGGAGGATAGAATTATTATGAGCACTAAGTATCGGATTGGCGTTGCTGGCGCTGGCGGTATTTTCAAAGAAGCGCATTTACCTGCCTGGATGGAGCATCCAGAGGTAGAAATTGTTGCCATTTTCGATGCTGACGAAGCACGTGCTCACGAGATGGCGGTTCAAGTGAGAGCTCCTCATGTATACACGAATTATAGGCAAATGTTGGTAGAAGCAAATCTTGATATTGTTGATATTTGTACACCGAACCTCTATCATTCTGAAATTGCGATTGCCGCTTTGGAAGCCGGTGTTCATGTCATTTGTGAAAAGCCGGACGCCGTGTCCCCAATTGAGGCGCAGAAAATGGCTGATGCCGCAGCACAAAGCGGAAAATTGTTAATGTCGATTCGGAATTATCGCTTCCATCCGAACGTGCAGTTTTTAAAGAAGTTTGCGCAAGAAGGCGGGCTTGGCGACATCTATACTGGTCGCTGCGGCTGGATTCGTCACAGGGGGATTCCCGGCAATGGCGGCTGGTTTACGACGAAGGGGTTGTCGGGAGGAGGTCCGCTCATCGATTTGGGAGTTCATTTTATTGATGTTGCGTTGTGGGTGATGGGAATGTATGGATGCTGGCTAGTAGCGCCGACAATGGTTCGGACAGCTTCCAGCTGTCGGTCGATAATGGCACTGCCGTGGATGCTGTGATCACGTACAATAACGGTTTTGTCTGGCGCAAGGCATATACGGGTCTATCCTTGTCCACCGGGCAGCACTCGCTTAAAGTCATTGACAGAGAAGATGGGGCGATGTTGGACAAAATCATGCTGACCACAAATACGAGTCATGCCGTGCCAGCAGGTAATGGAGAAACCGCATTGTATTCTAAGCACCCGCAGATTGTGGCGCCGGGGTTTTAAGAGTCAATCCCCTGAGGGGCCAGGAGACTATTATCGAAACCAATAAGGCTGAAGAGGTAGGGGGGCGCGGGCGTCCTCCTTTTTCTCCCTCCGGAAACACTGTTAGTAACCTGCTCTCCAACCATGGTTGTAAGAAGTACTTCAAAACTTATTTGTCTCCCAACAACATCAAACAACTATTGGAAGACATTAAAGTTTTGAAGTAGACAATAAAGTCTTGAAGTGCGAAATACAATTTGAAGTAGTAACAGAGTAAGATACCCTCACAAAAATAGACTAAGAATCCGAATATATAAGCGTAGACAACTTAGGAGGCGTAAAAAGATGAGAAAAAGATGGATGGTTATCGCGTCATGTGTACTGGCAACGAGCCTTATGGCAGGATCGGCATTTGCAAAATCCGAAACAAGCAATGGTAATGAGGGCAAGTCGGATAATGTGAAAGTTAACGTTGATCTCAAGGTGAATGCTAAATTGGATGTGACTGTTACATCCGATACTTATGGCAATCAAGGTCATAATGGATACAAGGGGCTGCTCAACGCGATCAACAATGTGAAGGACAAGCCTGCAGGGGCTGTTATTGCCGAGCTTCTTTTGACAAAATACGAGACTCAGCTTACTGCTGAAATGAAAGCTGAGCTTGAGGCCATCAAAGAGAAGGACGCAGCCTTAACCGCGTTAGCTGATCTATTAGATAGAACCGGGAGCGTAACCGACGCGGTTTACGTTCAAAAGGAAGCTATTATTGCAAACGTTACAAATCTTGATTCTTACAAAAAACTTGGTAAATTGTACGATAAACTAGGGAAAAAAGGTTTAAAATTATACGTGAACGGTGAAGAGCCAACCTTCGAGGTAGCTCCATTTATCCGCGAAGGCAACACTTTAGTTCCATTCCGCGCTATCTCTGAGGCGTTGAAAGCAACGGTTACCTGGAATGAAGAAGAGCGTTCAGTGACTGTTACACGTGATGGTATCACAGTGAAACTCTTTATTGATAGTAAGACAGCAACTGTCAATGGGAATGAAGTTACTCTCGAAGTTCCAGCAGCGATTGAAAACGGCAGCACGGTTGTGCCGGTTCGTTTTGTAAGCGAAGCCTTAAAAGCAGCTGTTAAATGGGAGTCAGAGACCCAGTCTGTCGTTATTTACGAAGATTAATCCAGTATCAATTTCTAGAAGAAATTACTGAAGAAACTGGCCTTCAATTGACATAAACCAAAAAGCAGTATAAATTTAAGTAACCACGGTATACAACCGTTTGCTAATTCATATTTATAAACTAACTATATATTATTGCGTTTCGGAGGAGCCTGTCACCAAGGGCTCCTTTTGTTCGTTTTTCGACATAAGGAGTCCTTGATAGGGCTCTTTCTTTATGCAAAAACAAAGGAGGCACAGTTGTAAATATGAAAAATTCATGTGATTTACCCTCTAAGTATCTTGGCATTTAGGGAATAGTACTAACAAATAACGAAAATTCAGGAGGGATTATGGAACAGCAAGCAATCTTGGCAATTGGAATCTTTCTTCTTACGTATGGTATGATCATCGCCGAAAAAATTCATCGCACTATCGTTGCTATGATCGGTGGTGTCCTAATGGTCGTTCTTGGTGTTGTTAATCAAGAGTCCGCTTTACATCACATTGACTTCAATACACTAGGATTATTAATTGGTATGATGATCATTGTAAGTATTACAGCCGAAACTGGGTTATTTAAATATATTGCGCTATTGGCTGCAAAGAAAGCTAAAGGGGATCCTGTGCGCATCCTAGTTTCACTCGTTCTAATTACCGCAATTGGTTCTGCTTTTCTCGATAACGTGACAACCGTGCTTCTCATGGTACCTGTTACCTTTAGCATCACGCGGCAATTGCGCGTTAATCCCATACCATTTTTAATTACACAAATTCTTGCATCGAATATCGGTGGTACTGCAACTTTAATAGGTGACCCACCTAACATTATGATTGGAAGTGCTGTTAAGGAATTGACCTTTATGGCCTTCATCAATAATCTTGCGCCTATAGTCGTGGTCATTATGGCTGTCGCAATTCCGATCTTCGTTCTCATATTCCGAAATCACATACAGACGACACCGGAGTTAAAGCAGAGTATTATGCAAATTGACGAAAAAGAGGTGATTACAGATCGCAAATTACTAGCAAAAAGCATTTCAATTTTAGGACTTACGATAATTGGCTTCTTTCTCCACCAACTGCTGCATCTTGAATCTGCGACCGTAGCCTTAGCAGGGGCATTCCTGTTACTACTGCTAACTGGCGAACACTCCATGGAAGAAGCATTTACAAAAGTTGAATGGACCACGATCTTCTTCTTTGTTGGATTGTTTGTTTTAGTCTCTGGTCTAGTGGAAACAGGAATTATCTCCAAGTTAGCTGCCGGGGCTATTGAACTGACGGGAGGGAATCCTGTTGCTACGTCGATGTTAATCTTATGGCTCAGTGCTATTGCCTCTGCTTTCCTAGACAACATCCCTTTTGTCGCAACGATGATTCCTATGATTCAAGAAATGGGTAATATGGGGGTAGATAATTTAGAACCACTCTGGTGGAGTCTTGCACTAGGTGCATGTCTTGGAGGGAATGGTACGTTAATTGGCGCAAGTGCTAATTTAATTGTTGCAGGCATGTCTGCAAAAGAAGGGCACCCGATTAAATTTGTGACGTTTATGAAATATGGTTTTCCACTTATGCTGATTTCTGTTGTATTGGCAAACATTTATCTTTATTTCCGATTTTTATTGTGATTGAGGAGGAATGAACCATGAAACTATTTTATGATTGGAATCCAAATGTTATAGACATTAAAGAGGCAGAGGTTTTGAACGATATTGAGTTCTCCATCAAGATCCTCTCCCCAACGCACTTTGAAGATATGAGAATCATCCAGAAAATCTTTGAATCGAACGATGTCATTACAGATGTTTTAGTGTATACCTATACAAATCACGAATATCTTGTCATCGTCCGCAAAGATTATTACGGAGATTTTATTCTTCAACTTATGAAATACCGCCTATTGACGAAAGTCGAATGGAAAAAGGAACTTCCTTAATAGGAAGTTCCTTTGACGGATTACTATTGAATTACTCGCCCAGTCATCGAATGTATTGTTACGGGGACGGTGCGTCTCTCTTTCTCATAAGTGAGTACATGAACAAGAGGAACGCCATCTCTGTTTGGCAAATAGCAAGAAACCTCATTTATTGGTTTGCTTGTCTTAAGAGAAGCATCGTGTACTAAGGCTATCCTTTTCGCATCATCGACAGATACAGCGGGATACATAGGCATACTTAAACGTTTCTCTTCTAAGCCTGCATGAATGGTACCGTTGATACGCTTAACGACCCCTGATCTATCTAACTCTACAACTAATCGATCCCCGCACACAGGGTTCCTGAAGAGTTGTCTTTGTAAGACAACCTTTGTAAAAGTAGCGCCTTTATCGATTGTACTGATTTTCAAATCACTCTCTACATGTTTCAAACCATACAGTGGTTTGATCTTCTCGAGGTATCTGTATGCAATCCATCCAGGCGAATGTGCTGAAGGCTTGGTTAAATTGCCAGTAAGTAATTCTGGTGTTCGAGTGACTGTATGCCACTTTATTTGTAATGTATTATCACTTTCGGAGCGAATACTCTCTAGAATTCTCTGTGACCGTTTAGAGATCTCTTTCTCCTCTGTAATTGGGAAAAGGCTAGACAACGATAACGACATAAGTAAAACTAGATTCCAAGTAGTAAATAAGCAATCACCCCTCATTTACAGTTTTAATCGATTTAGGTGGTTTTATTCAATGAGTAGTGAAAACTTATTTTTAAGCCAAGCCTTATTAATTATCCCTGTACTTATGAAGATTTTAGTGGTGTATTTGCAGTTCGTAAGGAAGCTGGAGAAATTATTAAAATTATGTCGATCCACGAATAAATGGTTCTTCCGATTAGGAAAACCGATCTACTAATAACTAACACGCGACAAAAACCGCAAAATTTCGTTACGCTAAAGCAGAACGTTAGTTGAACAAAGTACACATAAATATTCGGCCAGCCAGCCGACTTGGCTGATTTACCCTTCTACTGCCTTGGATAGAATGGATCTGGTTACCCGATCTACGCCATTCCATTCGTCAGCTCTCGCACTGTCCGGTGCCAGTCGGGTATTTCCTTGTAATTCATCACCCAGGTGAACCTCACGGCTTGGTGATGCCCATCGACCTCATATAGGTAAAATAGTGTAGTACAACGGTAAATATCGACAACGAACGCGAGGCTCTCCTTCAACTACGGATTGATAGGATTAATCGGTCGATCTCCACCGGGGAGCCCCTCGCGCTAGCTATGCTAGAGAGAAGGACATGCGTTCCGTTCTTAAACCAAGCCGGATTGGGAGAGATTTGTACGAAAATACTCCGCGAGCTTCGAAACCGCAGTCGTTACGTACTCGTCTTTGTCGTAAGTATCGACATGGGTGGCGCCATCTATCCAGAACAGTTCCTTCGGCTCTTTTGCGTTCGCAATGGCTTCGGTCGTCATCCACGACGTGACCGCTTGATTTCCGGCGATCATGAGGAGCGGACGAGGAGAGATCTGGTCAATGAACCGAAATGCTTCAAAATAGGCGATTCGGTCAATACTGTTCCATGTAAAGAACTTAGCCGAGCGTGGGTGCTGCGCGCGGTCGGTACAGTAGTATTCCCATCCCTCGAAGGCGTGCAAATCACCTATTGCGCGAGCTTGGTCTTCGGTCTCAGGGAAGATCGGAAACACACCGATTCCTTCTCCGCGAGCTTCTGAAGTACGAGCCTGTGCCGCAGCATCGAGCATGCTCCTGAAAACGGCAGGGTCCTGTTTGCCGTCACTTCCGTTACGGAATTGAAGATGGATGTCGGCCGCGCTAACAGTGGCAACGGCCTTAATGCGGTAATCGGTAACCGTAGCCGGAATAACGTAACCGCCAGAGGCGCAGATGCCAAGCGCGCCGATGCGTTCCGGGTCGACTTCGTTTCGTGTGCAAAGGAACGAGATAGCGGCTTTGAAGTCCTCCACTCTATGGGCGGGATCCTCCATTCCCCTTGGCTCACCTCCGCTTTCTCCCTGATAGGCTGCATCAAAGGTAAGTGTGATGAGGCCTTGCTCGGCAAGCCGTTTCGCGTAGAGTCCAGCGCTCTGCTCCTTTACAGCGGTCCCGGGATGGCCGACGACGATCGCAGGGCGCGGGCCGCCAACCTCTCCTTTTGGAGTATATAGATGACCGGCGATCTTCACTCCAGCACTCTCGAAGGTGACGTCCATTTTCATATAATTTTGCATATTTAATTCCTCCATTTTTTTATTTCTGATCTTTTCAAACATAATAATTAACAATAGTTCATTAATATACATTGATACATTTGTGAACATGTATATAATTATATCCAGGTACAGAAGAACCACAATTGTTAGATCAGCGCAATTTGTTAATTAGTGAACAAAGGATAGAACATTGTTTATTATTTCTAGAAAGTCTGGTGAACGAGATGTCTAAAGCGGATCGAAGAATTGGTAAAACGCAAGAAGCAATCAAGAACGCGGTTATAGATTTGATGTCCGAAAAGAATTTCGACGACATTACGATTCGAGACATATCCGACAGGGCCAATGTGAGTAGGGGGACCATTTACCTCCATTACTTAGACAAATATGATTTACTCGATAAGCTTGTTGAGTCGCATATTAATGAGCTCCGGGAAATTTGCATAATGGGAGCAGATCTAGACTATTTTAGCGGCTCACCGCTATGGACCGAATATTTCGAACGGAATTATTCTTTCTTTTCGTTAATGCTAGCGAGTAAAGGAGCTCCTTTTTTTCGTAACCGGTTCCTTGACTTTCTTATTGAACAATTTAAGCAAGAGGTAGACGTCACCGAGGGGAAAAACCAGGGATTAAAAGATGAGTTAATCGTGAGGTTTGTAGCATCCGCATTCGTCGGGGTAGTGGAATGGTGGTTTACTAATAATAAGCCGATCTCGCATCATGTCTTGGCTGAACATCTCGGGTTATTGTTTGAGAGGAATTTGTAAGGGATCTATCAACATAAGGGGGCTAATTTTACGTAGGGGATGAGGGATTCTAAACTTGGATCAATTGTCGGAGGAACATCGTTATGTCTATCCTTTTTCTATTGAGAAGGAAATTGTACATGCGATTCATTTAGGTATGAAAGAAGAGTCGACCGAACTTATTGCCCATTTTCTAGACGAACTGTCCATCGATGAAAAAATGAAAGAACTGGTTGAACAAGTTATTCATTTTACGAAGATGAACTATATGAGTGACATTTCACTAGAGTCCTGTGCTGACCATATTAGAATTAACTCTTATACGTTGAGTAAAACTTTCAAACAAGTGACAGGCTTAAACTTTTTAGAATATCTAACAGGATTGCGCTTAGATAAGGCCAAAGAATTATTACGGATGACGGATCTTAAAATCAAATTCTGGGAAGTTAGAAACCAGAGCGGCGGAAACGTCGTTCTTTTTTGCGCGCATCTCGATATTAAATTTTTATTTATTCATATCCGCAAGAGGAACAAAGGGAATGTACATTGAGTAATCATACTGCTTATTATATTATCAAGTGTAACGGGTCAATGATGCGGTGCAGTATCATTATGTATTTATCCATATTATCCATACCATTAAAGTAGCAATTACATGAACATCATAGACATACTGGAGGAAATCATGTCAATTAAAGTGAAGCTAACGTTCTGGATTTCTGTATTGGTCGCGTTGATTCTTCTTCTCAACATGTCTATTTATTACATCAGCACGAAAGAAGGTTTGAAGCAAGCTGCCGAACAGCAGATGATTACAATGGCTGAACAGATTAGTGCAACGGTTGAAGTGTCACAGCAGGCACGTCAGTATATTGAGGATGCGATTGGCGAGAGGCTGCGTTCTGTTGCTATTTCTGCCAAACACGAATTGGATCCCGACATTGAAAAAGTAACGAACGAGCAACTCGTCCAGCTTAGCGCGAAACTTGGCGTAGATCATATTACGCTTTGGAAACGATTGGACAATGATATTGTGGTTGTGCGTTCAAGCGATCCGCAAGAAATTAATCTTAGTTCAAAAACATGGGACTACTGGTACACGGCGTTTAACCAGCTTTTTGATTTTCATCAAGTATCCATCCCACAGGGTCAAAAACTAAATAATTACTGGTCTGGCCCAGTTAATTTTGCGACATCCTCCCCGAATATCGTTAATAAGTGGGGTTATTACTATGATGGAACAACGAACTATATGATCAATCCTTATATAAACGCCCAAAACATCCTAGATTTCCAGCAAACGACAGGAACAGATGCTGTGATTAATAACATGCTATTGAAAAACAGCAATATCCTCGAAGTTACGGGGATTGATCCGCAGTTTTTCGGAAAAAAACCGATTATGAAAATAAAAAAAGGGCAGCCTGTATTTAATTTGGATGTAAGGGATATTATTTTTGGAACCTACAAGTATGCAGACGAAACGAATGAAGTAGTCACTCTTATACAAGAGGTGTTTACAACTAGAAAGACTGTAACGACAGAGCTTCGGATCATGAATGAGCCCGTTATTCAAAGTCTTATCCCCGTTATGAACACGGCTAAGCCATTTGTCATTCGTATTATTTTTAATGCAAAAGCGCTTGAAGACATGTTGCGATATCAGCTTATCAAACTAGTCATCATCTCACTGAGTCTCCTAATATTGACTATGGTTACGAGTTATCTATTGTCTGGCATACTTATTCGACCAATCCGTCAAATTCTATCGGTAGTTAACCAAGTCGCCAAAGGAAATTTCGAAGGCATAATAAAGTACAATGGTAAAGATGAGCTCGGTCACCTCGCAATCCAAGTAAATTTGATGACTAGAAACTTATCAGATTACACAAAACAGCTTCATGAGGTAGCCGATGAGCTTCGCCATACCAAAGGTTATTTGGAGTCTTTTGTGAATCACACTTCTGATGCCATTCATGTAACCGATTTAGAAGGTAATGTTACACAGATGAATCAGGCGTTCGAGCGTATTTTTGGCTGGGCACCTGAGGAACTATATGGTAAGAAACTGGAAAATATTCCGCCGGAATACCTAGTTGATTACCAAGAAATAATTGCACGCATACTTCGAAACGAGGCGGTAGCGGATTATGAAACAATTCGCTATACGAAAGATGGCCGTAGTATCGATGTTAGTATCACGATTTCCACCATATGGGACGAAAACGGGCATATTGTGGCCATTGCCTCAATCACCAGAAACATTACAGCCCGGAAAGAAGCCGAGGATGTACTTAGACGATCGGAGAAGCTAAATGTCATCGGACAATTGGCTGCAGGTGTCGCACATGAAATTCGAAATCCACTGACTACCATCAAAGGCTTTGTTCAATTGCAAAAATCAAAAGTGGTCATTAAGGAAAGCCAGCTGGACCTTATTCTCTCCGAATTAGATCGGATTAATTTTATTGTCAGCGAATTTTTGGTGCTAGCCAAGCCACAGGCAGTGCAATTTCAGCAAGCAGATATTTGTGAAATTTTGCTTCATGTCAGCAAACTGCTTGAATCACAAGCAAGCTTGGACAATGTAGAAATTGAAATGCACCTTGATTCCGTCCATGAGCCATACATCCGATGTGATCGTAATCAGTTGAAGCAGGTATTTATTAATGTGATGAAAAATGCGATGGAAGCCATGCCGGGTGGCGGGACCATTAAAGTTGAGCTAGACAGCTCGAGTCCGAGTTATGTCCTCATTCATATCCTTGATGAAGGAATTGGTTTATCGGAAGAGGAGTTGTCCCAAGTGGGGGAGCCCTTCTATACAAACAAAGAAAACGGGAACGGCTTAGGCTTAATGGTCACACGCAGAATCATTAACAATCATAAAGGAACCTTCATGATTCAAAGTAAACTTGGCGAAGGAACTTGTATAGAGATAAAGCTGCCCAAATGAAAAGTCTGCTAGCTCCTTTCAGCCATTTTCGTGCTAATAGTTAGAATCTTGTCCAGATTCCTAGCATATAATGACAGCAAACTGATATTGGGAGGGGTAGGTTTGCAATCATTTAAAAAGTATGCGGCTGAATTCATAGGCACGTTCGTGCTTGTTCTGTTCGGTTGCGGAAGTGCAGCCACGGCTGGAGGTGAGCTAGGGTATCTGGGCATCGCAATGGCTTTCGGCCTGTCGATCGTGGCGCTCGCCTACGCGATTGGCCCTATTTCCGGCTGCCACGTTAATCCTGCCGTATCGCTAGTCATGCTCGTCAGCCGAAAGCTTTCTGCCAAGGATTTCGTCGGCTACGTCGTCGCCCAGGTCGCAGGTGCTGTCGCCGGTTCGGCGCTGCTATACGCGATCATCGACTCGACGGGCAAAGCGGTGACAAACCTCGGGCAGAACGGTTTCGGCGAAGGTTACGGCATCGGCTTAACGGCGCTGATGGCTTTTGTGGTGGAGATTATCTTGACGTTTGTTTTCGTCTACGCCATTCTCGGCGTGACCTCGGAGCCCGGCAACGGCAGAGTCGCCGGTCTGGTCATCGGCTTGGCGCTCGCGTTCGTACATATTCTCGGCATCGGCTTGACGGGAACTTCGGTCAATCCGGCGAGAAGCCTCGGACCAGCGATTCTGCTCGGGGGAGAAGCATGGTCCGAGCTGTGGGTTTTCGTCACGGCTCCTTTCCTTGGAGCACTGCTGGCTGCTGCTGTGTATCAGCTGCTGAACGTTCGCAAAGCTTAGCGATTCACCTAATAGTTGAAAAAGCCACTGCCCGCTATTCCGGGCAGTGGCTTTTTGTCGGCAACTACATAGAAGCCTAAGTTTTGTTATGCCAAGCGATAAGTTTTCACCCTACTTGCCTTTTCAACTCAGTGCTATATTGAGTTTGATTAGGTATGGAAAGGAGGAGCGCTAGCGATTCCGGTGTGGTGAGATAACCCAGCTTATGTTGATACAAAGGAGAGGAGAACGAAATTGTAAATGGAGAATGATTGTCGCCGCTTACTTGGATTGAAATGAAATTAGCACCCATAAGGGGGAATCACTCATGTTAGGGAGCTTCAAGCCTATTAATTCGAAGATTTGGCCTTACGTACTATTTGTTACTACATTGTTTCTCTTCAGTATGTTCGCTCAAAAGGCATCCGCAAGAGTCGTCGAAACAGTCTTGGTCGACAATGGGACTCCCGGCTATGTCGAGTCCTCAGTTGGAGCTTGGGCGGATTCCGGTTATCTGGGTTATAACGGTTCTTCAACCCGCTATACAAGCGAATTCTGGAACATGAGCGCTTATGTACAATGGACGCCAACGCTCACCGTCAGCGGTGACTATACTGTCTCCATCTATAGTATTAGAGACGTGGGTACCGATCCAAATGCAAAGGCCGAAATCGTTCATGGGGCGGGAACGGATACGCAATATTTGAACTGGACGGCCGGTTCGAACGGTTGGCAAGTACTGGGAACGTATCACTTCGATTCAGGTTCGGCTGGTTTCGTCAAGCTGAGCCGTGGAACAACAAATACGAAGCTACGGGGGGATGCTGTTAAGTTTGAACGTCTGTCAGATGATACGAGTTTGACTCCCTCGGAAGACGTCTATGTAAGAGGTGGTACGGATGTGAACAATAACTTTGCAACCGCTTCCGAACTGCAAGTGAAGAAAGATACGGCGGAATTTACCAGGGAGTCTTACCTGAAGTTCGATCTTGAATCGGTTTCAAACCAACCCATTGGTTCTGCAAAGCTTTATATCTATGGGGCAGTTACGGATCCAGCAGGAACGGATATCGATCTGAAGCTGTATGGATCGCTGGATGAAAGTTGGCAGGAAAATACGGTAACGTGGAACACTTACCGGCCTACTCCCTACGACTATCTGCAGACAGCCTCTATTCATTCGGCCAACCAAGAGTACCAATGGTACTCCCTAGATGTCACTTCTTATGTGCGTGCACAAATCGCAAGCGGTCATTCAGCCAATTTTGTCCTGCTCGAAGATGTAGCGAAGGGGCTGCTTGTTCGTATCAAGAGCAAGGAGAGTACTGCCAATAAGCCTTATCTTCTAATTGACAAGAAGGTGCCTGATTTGGCTGCTCCGACTTGGCCTACATCAAGCATATTGACTACAGATTCGAGCGGGGATGAGACAGCCGTTACGCTGAGTTGGACGGCAGCGCAGGATAGTACTAGCATTACGGGCTATAACATCTATCAAGAGGGTAAGCTTATCGGTACCGTTGACGGTCAAACCTTCACCTATCCTGTAGCTGGCCTAACCATGAATACGAAATATACATTCAAGGTCGAGGCTGTCAACGCTGCAAGTAAAATCAGCGTGGATGGACCTTATCGAACCACGAGGACTGGTGCGGTGCGGCTCGAACAGCAAAAGCTTGGCAATGTGTTCCTTGATAACGAAAATGCTCGCTTCAAATTCGTGACTGACCGTCAGACGCTGGTGTGGCAGGTTAGTGACCTCAATGGAAAATTAGTAAAGGAAGGCGTCATGTCCAATTCTGGCACGGAGGCAATGCTCATTTTCCCAATGACACAAATGGGGTACTTTGTGCTCCGAACAACCCTAGAATCACCGGGACGTACGCCCGTTGAGCTCAAAACAACTTTTGCCGTGTTGACTCCGTATGATTGGTTGCAAGTGCAGGACTCACCTTTCGGTGTGAATACACATCTGTCGAGCCTACTCATGGGCTGGTCGCCGCTCTTGGCTGATTTAGCCCGCGAAGCTGGTGCAAAGTCGGTTCGAGATGGATTTTACTGGGGAACGGTTGAATCAGTTCCAGGTCAATATCAATTTAATCAAGACTATCGGGATAAAATGATTCGTCTTGGCCAGAATCAAGTTCAGATGATTGGCGCGCTCGGACTAAACAATCCGCTCTATGACCAGAACAGCACACCGTATACGGACGAAGGGCGTACGGCATTTGCCAATTATTCGCTGGAAACGATTGCGCAGTACGGATCGCAAACGCCTTGGGTGGAAGTTTGGAACGAATACAATCTGGCTGGCTATGGCGACCGAGGCAGCGGACCTGCTGATTCTAAGCCGGAGTACTACTACTTAATGCTGAAGAAAACGTATGAAACGATCAAGCCTGTGTATCCAAACATAACGATTGTAGGACCTGCGGCGGCGAATGTCCCTCTTGACTGGTTTGAGGAATTTTTCAAACTTGGCGGTTTGCAGTATCTGGATGCCATCTCTATCCATCCGTATACGCAACCAAGCCCGCCTGAAGTTATGGTTCAACAGCTTGAGGGTTTGAAAACCTTGATACGCCAATATAACAATGGACAATTAATTCCGATTTATTCAACAGAATTCGGCTGGTCAACGCAGGAAGGTGGGAATACAGAGAAACAAGAGGCTGACTATCTCGTCAGGGGCTATGTGCTTCAGCTAGCGTCGGGAATCGAGAAAATATTTATGTATGATTTGATGAACGATGGAATTGAAACAGCTAACAATGAGCATAACTTCGGCATGATTCATAACTTGAAAGACCCGCTAGGTGCGTACACACCAAAGCCGGCTTATGCGGCTTACGCTGCCATGACGCGACAACTGACAGGATGGCAGTTCGATAGTAAAGACTCGACAGGCTCGAATCTGTACAGTTATCTTTTCAAACAAGATCAGGCAAAAACTCGCGTCGTTTGGGCGATTCGTGACACACTTGTAGCCATTGCAGCGGACGGCCCGCTTGAAGTGACGGATATGATGGGGAATACGGAGACGTTTGTTCCATACCAGGGTCACGTATATGTGACGATTACAGGCGAACCGCTTTATATCAAAGGGGATATGTCTGGGATTAGTGAGGCGGCTGATTTTCAACTGACTGGAGATGATGGGATCTTAGGAAATCCCGTTTCGATGATGCTGAATGTTAAGTACGGAGGGAGTTCGGCGCTTTCCGCAATGTTCTCTATGGAGGGAGTTAGTACTTCCGTGCAAGCTTCTCCATGGCAAAATGTGGGTGTGCCCTTTACGATTCCCGGATCCAATCAGACTGGTGATCGCAAGGTAACCGGATATTTAGAAGCGGGCGGCGTGAAGTTCGGTAAGATTGAAGGACATATTCAGACGGTTTATGCGAGTCAAGCCGCATTCTTTCCTTACGTTGATCCGAAGTCAGGGCAGAAATCACTTAGATTTGAATTGAGCAACCGCTCCATTACGCATACAGCTGAGTTTAACCGAATTGACTGGCAATTTGGGGAACAATCAGGGATTGCTGAGTTGAATCTGACACTTGCGCCTAACACTTCCCAAACGTACAGTATCCAGCTCGGCGAAGGTACGGAATTAGGCGTTTCGTATGCAGCAAACGTAAAGGTTACGATGGCGGGCAGAGAGCCGTACAAGTACCAAGGGAAACTCGATTTAAATGTCATTCCTGCCGCTGTGAGTATCGTAGATGGTGTCATTGATGCGCCTGCCGCATCTCCCACAGCTGATCTCGCGAATGGAGTGGTACTAATGACCGGGTACACGGGCGTGAATGATCTGAGTGGGAAAGTTTGGCTCAATTATGATCAGGATCATTTGTATATATCTGCGCAGGTGACGGACAACGTGTTTGCCTACCCAGCATCTGACCAGAACATTTGGCAAAATGATAATATCCAATTCGCAATCGCACCAGGATTGCCAGGTTCGAGTACGCAATGGTTTGAATATGGCATTTCGCAAACAGACTCCGGTCCGCAAATTTACCGCTGGATTGCGCCGAATGGCTTTCCTACTGGTGATCGGACGGAAAGTGGAGAACTGACTATAGTACGGGATGAAACAGGCAAACGGACTGTCTATGAATTGGCCCTTCCCTGGTCGGAGATATCACCAGTGAAAGAGCCAGGAAGCAACGGTATGAGTCTCTCGCTACTAGTCAATGACAACGATGGAGCTGGTCGAAAAGGATATATAGAATGGGGTTCCGGCATTGGTTCGTCCAAAGATCCAAGTAAATTTAGAACGGTTCAATGGGGCCAGGCATCGGAAGCTTCCGTTACTCTTGCGACCTATGGAGCTTCTGCTATGCAGGGTGACACACTCGACTTAAGTGTCGGCATTACAAAAGCAGATGCAATAGCCAAAGCCAAACTCACGATGACGTACGATGCAAGCCGTTATACTTATCTCAGCTTGGAACCAGCGTCGAACGCAGTGACGGCAACTCAAACAACAAGCCAAGATGGCCAAATTACAATTCTGACAAGCCTTACCAGTGCCCAACTCATGAATGAAAATGTGAGCCTATTGAAGCTCCGCTTTACTGTAAAGAATGATGCTACTTCGGGTAGTACAGATTTCACTGCAATCAATTCGACAGCCGAATATCCTAGTGGACTTAAGCAAGTGATGCCGACGGTAACAACTTCTGTTGATGTCGAAAATCAAGCTTTTAGACTACAACATTAAGAAGAAAATAACACGTCCACTTGCCTGCCGGATCCCGGCAGGCAAGTGGTGTTATCTTCGTTAGATCTTGCTGTACAGCTCTATTCTCCCATGCTACGATGAAGCCAACCTTTGAATGGAAACAGTAAGAAAAGGAGGCAGGACGATGAGCAAATGGCATAAGAAATGGCATAGGAAATGGCGGGCATGGTTTCCTTTAACGTTAAAATATCGCCTCATTGTTACGTTCGTAGCGTTGCTGCTACTTCCCTTGTGTCTTGCTGTCTACTCGTTATTTCGAAACTTCGAGTCGATTCGTCAGGATGACTTGACAGCCCGTATGTCCGAGCGGATGCAGCAGGTACATACATCTTTAACGGATATGATGGCATTCGCCTATAAAACACACACAATGCTTAGTCAGGATGAGGGCCTAATTAAGGTAATGGATAGGCCGGAGAACTACGACCCTATTGAGCGAAAGCGCTTAATTGAAAGCAAAATGTCGGGCATTAACAACAGCTTCTTTTTTCACCAGACGGAACTTTATTTCAAGGTGATTGATCACGAAGGGAATGTGTACACATCGTACTCTCCGAATGGCCAGTTAACCAACTCCATTGACGAGTTTCAAAAATGGAAGAGCAGATTGGAGCATTCTCCCCAGTCCTATGAGTGGGTGGCAAGCGATCCCAGCGATCTCAACAATTACCGTGAAAGCAAGCTTTTAAGTTTATATATTCTGCTGCAGGATCAGCGCCGGGGGAATTATGGGTTAGCAAGAATCAGCATTGATGCGCAGGAGTGGTTCGACAGTACGGTGAAGAATATTGCCGCAAACCAAGAAATCACTGTTTTCACCGGCAAAGGTGAGTCCGTTCTACGGAGCAGCGGTGCTAGTATCGGCAGTAATATCATTGAGCAAGTGATAAAAGAGGCACAACCTTCCGGTTCATATCGGGATGCTTCGACTGCATCGCTTGTCACCTACAGTTATCTGGATAAGCTGGATTGGTATGTCGTTAGCCGCATATCACTCGATGATTTATGGTCGGAGTTGACCCGGCTTCGCAGCCGTTTTTTCCTGATTCTCGGGCTGCTGGTGGTCGTATTCGTTGCGGTTATTTTCTTGATTGCATCGCGCGTAACACGTCCACTCTCCCTACTACAGAAGAAAATGGAAGAAGCATCTGAGAAGAAGTTGAACGTGAGACTCGATGTCAAGATGAGTCAAACAAGAGAAATTGCTTCGCTAGGCTCCAGTTTCAATCGGATGATTAATGATATTGGAGCGCTGATTCAGCGTCTGAAAGAAGAGGAGCGGCAGAAGCAAGCCGTCCGATTTCAGATGCTCCTTACGCAGATGAATCCGCATTTTCTGCTTAATACACTAAATATGTTGAAGTGGATGGCGCGCAAGGAGAAACAAACCCCAATCGTCGACATTTGCATCGCACTTGGCGGGTTGCTAGAGGCAAGTCTCAATTCGGAACTTGAGTTGCTGCCTCTTCATGAAGAAATTAGGCTGCTGAAAGCCTATGAATCCATTCAAAAGTTACGCTACCAGAGTAGATTTACAATGCTCTATGAGGTGGATCAATCGGTTACTTACGCACTCGTTCCAAAACTGAGCTTACAGCCACTTGTGGAAAATGCGATTGTCCACGGCTTCGATTCGGAGGAGCAGCGAGGAACAATCATCATACGCGCTAAGGCGGAAAGCGGAAAACTTATACTTGAAGTAGAAGATAACGGAATTGGTTTGGAAGAAGCGTCCAAGAAGCGTAAGCGGAGGAGTCGCGAAGGCATCGGTATCAGTAATGTGAAGGAAAGACTCCAGCTGCTATACAAGGAAGATGCCATCTTGGAATTTGTCCCCATCGCGAGCGGGACGCTTGCAAGAATGACAACGGCTTTATTGGTATCGACGCCATTTACTGGGGGAGGGGTTAGCGATGTGGACAGTCTACCTAGTTGAAGACGAAGTATTTGTACGTCAGGCAATTCGCGAGATTCTAGCGTGGGAGAAGCATGGGTTTCACGTTGTTGGAGAAGCCGGGACGGGTAAGGATGCGCTTACGGATATTCGCAAACTTAAGCCAGATGTCGTCATCTGTGATATTGTAATGCCCGGTATGGACGGTATAGAGCTGCTCAGACAGGTTCGTGAGGATGGGATACCGAGTCGCTTTCTTATGCTGACTGCGATGAGCGATTTCAATTATGCGCGAGATGCGCTGCAGTATGGTGCCACTAACTATTTGCTGAAATTATCACTCAGTGACGAAATCATATTAGATAACCTCTCCCGGATTAAGGGGGAACTTCTGAACGAGCTGCAGCGTAAGGGCGAATCGCTTTATCAGTTTTATTATCAAGCTTGGGCAGAGAAGTGGAGACATGGTGGCATGTCTGAGCCTTCAGGAAAATCTTTTGCAGTGCCTGATGTCATTCATTCACTTCATCTGACTGTCTATACAGTTTTAACTGGTTCGGAGAATATAACGTGGGATAAGCTCATCAAATTGGGAATTGTGACCCGTAATGAGTATCTGTTGATCCATCCATTTACGGAAGCAGGGGAGACTGCATTTTTTTGCTGGAGTATGAAAGAAGATAAAGAAATCTTGACTACTTCACTGATGGAGGAGTATCCCATTTCGGTAGTTAAGGGAGGAAGCCTTCTTACGCTAGCAGACCAATGGGGGCTTGCCCTCAAGCAGTTGGACGAGTTCTGGTACGGAGATAGTTTCGGTCAAGAGAGCGGTTCAAATCTTGCCGAGCGAGAATTGGAAGCAGAATTTCTGCTCTGTTTCGAAGAGCGGAACGAGACGAAGTGCATCGAGCTCATGGATGCGATCTGGCGAGGGATGGCTATTGCCGGATATAGCCACATAGAAGTCAAGCAGGCTGCCATTCGCCTCGCAGAGATGATGGTGATGCTTGCAAGAGGTCGTGAAGTACCCAAGGAGCTAGTACTTGGAGAGCGGAGCCATCACGAGTTGCTGCAAGCGATGAAACATTGGGTTACAGCGTGTATTCGGAAGATGAACGAAGAGGAAGGGCTTTATACCGATCATCCAGATGTTAATCGGGTGATACGCTATATGCTTGAGCATTTTCGGGAAAATATCTCGGTTAAAGATTTGGCCAAGCTAGCTTCCATGAACGTTGATTACTTGAGTACACTGTTTCGAAGAAAGACGGGACAGACACCGGTCTCCTTCCTTCAGAACGTTCGAATTGGCCATGCGAAGCAGTTGCTGCATTACTCGGAGTGGAGTGTAGCGGAAATAGCCGCTCAGACGGGATTTACCGATGATGCCTATTTTATCAAGCTATTTAAGCGTGAAGTTGGACAAACACCAAGTGCTTATCGAAAGGCGAAGGTGATCTCGGATTTGTCATATTAACTCGTAAGTTTTGACTCTTAGAAGGAACCGAGCCCGCTGGTATAGTGTGAATAGAGGAAGTTGATTGTAGTCCTATTATTCACGAGGAGGTCCAAGCATGAAGAAAAAGAATTCAATCTATGTAGGAATGATTACCTTAGTTACGGTTGCATCCGTGCTGATTACCGGCTGCAGCAGCCAAACAGCGGAGAATGCACAAACGCCTTCCACGAGCTCAACGGCAGCGACCACGGCGCCAAAGAAAGACCCAGTGAAGCTTACCATGTGGGGAGCTGTGCCAGCAGAAAGCGGTCCTCAGGCTGCCGTTGATAACTGGAACAAACTGCATCCGGAGATTCAAGTTGAGTATGTACGATTCGTGAATGACGATGCGGGTAACTTAAAGTTGGATACGGCACTCGTGTCGGGCCAACAGGTAGACATGTACATGAGTTATGCCTTCAATACGTTAGAGAAAAGGGTCATGGCTGGAAACGCGCTGGATTTGAGTTCCTTCAAAGACTATAACATTGATGACAAGATGGGTTCAGGTGCCTCCATTTGGAAGAAGGATGGTAAATATTATGGTGTACCAACCAAAAAAGGCCTTTCCTTCGTCTGGTTGAACAAGGACATGCTAGATGCAAAGGGGCTTCCGGTACCGACCAATTGGAGCCTGGACGATATGAGGGATTATGCGAGCAAGTTGAAAGGTGACAAAGTGTGGGGAGTTGCGGAGAGCGATTATTACTTTACAGTGCCGATCAACGGATCGCTTATGAAACAAAACCTGCTGATGACGAAGCCGGACAACACCTCGGCGTTCGATAATCCGTTTACGGTAAAGACACTCCAAGTATACTCGGATATGATGTTCAAAGATAAGAGCATAATGCCACATACGGAGCAAATTACATCAAAGCCGGCACTGGACCAAATGTTCGTGAAAGGCGAGGCGGCGATGCTGTTTTCGACGGAACAGATTTTCCGGACAACCAATAATCTCAAAGATTTCCCGCGGAAGTTCAAGGTAGCCGCTGCTCCAGCGCCTTCGGTCACCAAGGATCAAACGGACTATATCTACAATGGCGGATTGGGCGATGTACTGACGATCAATTCGAAGTCGAAATATAAAGATGAAGCTTGGCAGTTCATCAAATGGTATGCTGACGAGGGCATGCTTCCCCTAGCCAAGGGTGGACGTGTACCTTCTTCCAAGGATTTCAAGGCAGATGCAGCCGTTAAGGCGATGTTTGAAGGCGTGGAAGACACCTACGACCTCGAATCAGTGAAACGGGTGATGTTTGGTAATCTTCCTCTATCTTTGACACAGCTTGACGCGAAGACTTCCTCGGACTTCCAACCCGTGTACGATAAAGTGTTTACACAGAAAATTACGCCTGAAGAAGGTTCTAAGGAACTCGCACGCATTCATAATGACAACTTAAAAGCAGCGAAAAAATAATTGAAGATAGGGATAGGGGAAGTTAGGGGCTTGCTCCGGGCTTCCCTTTGCTATTCCTTGAAAGAGGGTGATCTTATGAGTTGGATGAAGCGGCAGCGCATGCTGGGGTATGTGTTCATAGCCCCAAATGTAATTGGAATGACCATTTTTCTTCTTATTCCGGCCGTATTCTCGTTTTACTTAATGTTTACGGATTGGGTATTTTCCAGCGGCACAGGACCACAGTTTGTTGGCTTAGACAACTTTCGCAGGATGGTAAAGGAAGAGTTGTTTTGGATTTCTATCAAAAATACCATGCTGGTCTTGCTTCCCGTGCCTGTCGCAGTGTGTGTCGGCTTTCTGATTGCGATCAAGCTCAACAATCGCGTGTATTTGACCAAGACGCTGCGAGCATTTTTCTTCGCTCCTTACTTTACGAGCGGTATCGCGATCGCTTTCGTTTGGATGGTGCTCTTCCAGCCGAGCGATGGACCGATTAATGCGTTCCTACACTCACTTGGTGTCACGAATGTGCCCCGTTGGTTCTCTTCGCCAGACTCAGCTATGGTTGCCGTACTCATTATGTTGACCGTAGGTGGTATCGGCTACAACATGATCATTTATTTGGCGGCGCTGCAAGATATTTCAACTGAACTGTTGGAGGCAGCCCGAATGGATGGTGCAAGGGCGAATCATATGGTCTTCAAGATCATCCTGCCGCTTGTGAGTCCGACTACGTTCTTTCTACTTATTACTGGGTTTGTAGGTGCCGTAAAAGGTTTTGGCATGATCTACGCGATCACACAAGGCGGCCCGGCTAACAGCACAACGGTGTTCTCGATCTATGCCTATAAGAAAGCTTTTAGTTTCTATGAAATGGGCTTTGCATCAACGATATCATGGACGATGTTTCTGCTAATCTTACTCATTTCACTCCTCCAGTGGTGGGGACAGAAGAGATGGGTTCACTATTAACCAAGGAAGGAACCTGCTCATGAATGCAAGCGTTAGTCGGACACTGCGTACCCGAGTTACGAAGGGACTTAACACCATTATCATGGCTTTCCTGAGCCTGCTGCTGTTGTCGCCGATGCTGTGGATGATCAGTACCTCGTTCAAAAAGCCGAAGGATGTGTTCACCTACCCGATTCAATGGATTCCACTGAATCCGGTCATGACGAACCACATAAAGGTATGGACGACAGGCGACGGATTTCTCATGTTTTATCTAAATTCCCTCAAAATTTCCGTTACGCTTATGATACTAGCACCTCTTTTGGCGGCCCTGGCGGCCTACGGATTCAGCAAAATTGAGTTTAAAGGACGGAATGGGATTTTCTTCTTATATCTATGTCTCATGATGATTCCGCAGCAGGTACTGTTTGTTCCTAAATTCATCATGTTTGATTGGATGCATATCTACAACACACATTGGGCATTAATCTTGCCGGGCTTGTTTTCTGTATTCGGGGTGTTCATGATTCGTCAGTTTTTTCTCACGATCCCGCAGGAAATTTCCGAAGCGGCATTTATCGATGGAGCAGGCCATATCCGGATTTTTATCCGGATGTTCTTGCCACTTTCTAAGCCTGTGCTAGCTACGTTCGCGATCATTGATTTTACCTGGACCTGGAACGATTACGAGAATGCGCTGATCTTTCTAATTGATAAGAAGTTATACACAGTACCACTTGGCATGCAGAACTTCATGTTGGAGGCTGGCGTAGATTACAACTTGATGATGGCGGCTGCGACGGCAGGGGTGGTGCCGCTCTTGATTGTCTTTTTCGTTGGACAGAAGTACATCATACAAGGGTTTTCCAGCTCTGCCGTGAAGGGATGAATACCTAGTGAATATGTAATTCGTGTATAGAAGAGAAGCCAGCAAACCTTGCGTTTGCTGGCTTCTTTCACTTCAAAACCTATTTGTCATCATTCATTATTATTAGTGGACTTCTTGTCAATATTGGATGAAAAGAGTTAAAATAATAATTTATGAATCGAATTGACTTGGACGAAAGTGGTGAATGGCATGCACTCCATGACGGCAAATGTTCTCCAGAAGATTAGGAGAGCAAAGTTCCCGTTGTCAAAATCCGATTTAGCTGAAGCAACAGGCTTATCGCTGTCTGCAATCTCTGCACATGTAGATCGGTTACTGGAAGAAAAGTTAATTGAGATATCAAGAATTGGGGTTTCGTCGGGTGGAAGAAAACCTAGACACTACGCTTTAAATAAAAATATAGGATTAATTTTATCGATTGAACTAGGAACCTCATTCGTTCGCATTGCCTTCACAAACTTCGATTGCGAGATACTTTGTCTAACAACCTCTGAAATTCAAATTATAGATGGTCCCATTCCTATTTTGACTCATATCTCTAATCTTGTGGATCAAATGATGTTAGAAAATAACTTTGATCGTTCTTCAGTTAAAGGTATTGGCCTTGGTATTCCAGGACCTGTTGATTTCGCGTTGGGCGTCCCTATTTCCCCTCCGTTAATGCCTGGCTGGGATCGTTATCCGATCAGAGAGTTCTGGTCGCAATACTTCGATTGCCCTTGCTTTGTCGATAATGATGTAAATATTATGGCACTCGGTGAACATGCCAAAGGATTACAGTTCGCATACAACAATGTCATTTATGTGAATGTTGACAGCGGGATTGGTTCAGGGATTATTTATAACGGCATGCTGTATAGAGGATCCACAGGAAGCGCAGGGGATATTGGTCATTACGATATCGGATCGGATGTTGTGTGCTGGTGTGGAAATAGAGGATGTCTGGAAGCTTCTGCTGGAGGGAAGGCCCTTCTGTTAAAAGGAAAAGAGCGCGCCGATTCCCATACGAGCAATTATTTGCTGCAGAGGTTGAGTATTCGCGGCGAATTGATTCTGGATGATATTGGAATGGGAGTCTTGCAGCAAGATCCAGCATCTGTAGAGCTGATCCGGGAGAGTGGCAATTTGATCGGAAGAGTCATTGCTTCCATCGTTAATTTCGCTAATCCTGACCTTATTGTTATTGGGGGAAGGGTTGCGGAGTTTGGAGACATTTTTCTGGCTGCGATTCGCCAGAGTGTTTATCAGAGGTCATTACCACTGGCGACAAGAAATTTAATCATAAATAAATCAAGTCTTGGTGAAATGGCGAGCCTTATCGGTGGTGCTTTTATGGCTATTGATCAACTCATCATTGGTTCAACGGAAGAGGAGCATAAAGGCATTCTTTAATGAAGTTAATAAAATTTGAGCACACATTTTTTACTTTGGAAGAAGATGTGTGTTTTTTATTGCCACTTTTAACGTTGACCGTTAAAAGTATAACTGTTATAGTCAAAAGTAAGGGGGGGAATTATGAGAAAAATAAAAACTGCAATTATTGGAGCTGGCTTTATAGGAAAGGCCCATCTTGAAGCCATAAGAAGATTGGGATTTGTTGATATCGTGGCTATTGGGCAAAGTAATCAGCTTCATGCCGATGAGTATGCAACTTCTCTTAAGATTCCGAAAGCGTACGGGAATTACATGGATCTATTGCGCAATGATGAGATTGAAGTTATCCATAATTGCACACCTAATCACCTTCATTTTGAAATAAATAAACAAACGTTACTGCACGGGAAGCATCTACTTTCGGAAAAACCTTTAACTCTTTCAAGCGAGGAGGCTAAAGAACTTTATGAATTATCACAAGAGAAGGGGCTAATTACGGGGATTAATTTTAACTACCGGCAGTTTCCCATGGTTCAACAACTAAAAAATATGGTTCAAGACAATGACCTTGGGGAAATCCGAATTATTCGAGGTAGCTACTTACAGGATTGGCTTCTATATAATACAGACTATAATTGGCGTATGGAGCCTCAATACGGTGGCGAGACGCGTGCGATAAGCGACATAGGTTCACATCTTTTTGATCTCGTGCAATATGTGACGGATCTCAACATTGTAGAAGTTCTAGCTGATGTTTCTGTTGTTCATCCTAAACGTTATAAGCCAAGTAAAAGCGGTGCGTCTTTTGAGGTGAATCAAGATGTGAATACAGAGCTAGTGGATATTAAAACAGAAGATTATTGTACCGTTATGGTGAAGTTTAGCAATGGAGCTCGAGGGGTGCTTACCGTTTCTCAAGTATCGGCAGGTAAGAAGAATGCTCTTGAAATAAATCTAGACGGGCTAATTTCTTCAGGAACTTGGAGGCAAGAGGAACCTTTCCGTCTACAGATGGGCTATAGGGATAAACCGGGTGAAACCATTTTAAGAGATCCGAATTTGCTTAAAAAGAAAGCGCTGCCCTTCTTGCATTATCCTAGCGGTCATGAAGAGGGTTGGACAGATAGTCTTAAAAATATGATGCATAACTTTTATGATGCGGTCGTGAATAATGAAGCAGTTTCCCACTCTGTGGCTACGTTTAAAGAAGGGTATCAAATCATGCTGATTAATGATGCAATTGTGAGAAGTGTAAAGACGGGCACTTGGGAAAAGGTGAAATCTATCTAGTTCTGTATCGAGAATTGTATAAGACGGAACGTTAAAGAGAGGCGAAAGCCTCTCTTTGTGTTATGCACAATCGGCGTTCGAAGCCAGCCGAATTTTTGATGATATATTTGCGATAGGCATTCGCCGTAGAATAGGCTTTGCCTGGATTCGGCTGGATACATGCAACAATTGGAGGGGGTTAAGTGGACTTGCGCCAGGAATCAGGCGGAACATATAAGAATATTGAACAGGGGAGGAGATCGTTGAAAATGGCTTTGAACCCGAGAATGAAGAAGTGGAGTTGGTTTGTTTATTTACTGATCTTATCGCTTATCTTTGGTGGTATGACATTCGGGCCGCAGTCGGCTCGCGCATCCGCCGCCTCCTATGTGGGTACGGATACAACGACGAAAGGCAATTGGGTGGGGACGTACGGCAGTGAAGGCTACTTGCTCCCTTATTACGCTACGACGGTTACGAGCGGTAGAGATACTCCGCTAGCCGCCGACGTTGTGCAGCTGCCATCTTATGTGAGCGCTTACACGAAAACAGGATCCAATTATTGGGTTTCTGGCAATCAGGCCGATCCACGCGGTTTGCAATCCCCGGACGGCAGTACGCGCAAACGGTTTACCGTGTACACGTACAATACGATGTCTGTTTCGTTTACGCTGTCGGATAGCGAAACGCATCAATTCTCTGTATATACGACCGATTTTGGCACGACGGAGTCCGTTCAGATGGGGTTCGAATTGCGCGACGCCGCTGGGGCGGTGCTCGATTCTCAGACGGTTGCGACGATTAACGGCGGCAAATATGTGACGTATCTCGTGCAGGGCAGCTTCAAGTTGAACGTGACGTTGCAAGCGGGTTCGCAAGCGCCGGCGCAAGGCTTTTTCTTCGATGCGCCAGCGATACCGGATACGGCAGCGCCAGTATGGCCGACCGGCAGCGTATTAACCGCGTCGGAGGAGACGGCGACCGGGGTTCATCTGGCCTGGAACGCCGCAACGGACAATCAGCGCGTGACCCAGTACCGTATCTACCGCGACGGTACGCAGCTTGCAACTGTAGGTGGCAATGTCTATGCCTACGATGTGACTGGCCTTGTGCCGGAGACAGGGTATACATTCCGTGTACAAGCTGGTGATGCAGCGGGTAACTGGAGCGAGGACGGACCGAGCATAATGGCCACGACTATACCCGTTCCGACCTACTATTTGGGACAGGACATGGTAACCAAAGGAAATTGGATTGGCACGTACGGCAGTGACGGCTATATCCTGCCGTACTTTATGGCAACGTCCGCATCCGGCAAGGACGCGACGACGCCTGCGCACATCGCCAGCCTTCCTTCGTATGTGAGCGCCTATACGCTCGGGGGAAGCAATGGCTACAATGTCGTGCAGAATCCATCCACTGACGTGCGTGCACTCCGGATTCCGGATGGCAGCATTCGCAAAATGATGACGGTCTACACGTACAGTACGCTGACGCATTCGTTTACGCTGACGGACAATATCCCCCATCAGGTGAGCTTCTACACCACGGACTTCGGGTCGACGGAAGTAAATGTCGAGAAGTTTGAACTGCTGGACGCCAGCGGCAATGTGCTGGATGCGCAAACAGTTGATACAATTAACGGCGGTAAGTACGTCTCATATCTGGTGAGAGGCAGCTTCAAGCTGCGGTTTACGAAGCTGGCTGGCACGCAAGCGAATGTGGAAGGAATCTTTTTCGACACCCCAATTGCACCGACCATTTCGAATTTGCAAGCCGTAAATACAGGTACGCGTCAGGTGGCTTTGTCATGGACGGCTGCCGGAAGCGACGAGACGATTGTCCTGCGCAAAAAGCAGGGCGATGCCGATTTTGCCAGCATTGCTACGGTTAGCTCAGGAACAGAAGCCTATACCGATTCCAATTTGGAGCCGGGCGCCCTTTATCAATACGGCATTCGCAGCATTCGTCAATTCCGCTATTCGGATATTGCTACGCGAGCATCGGTTGCGATTCCCGCTTACGAGGCGACAAGCCTGACGTTTGAGGACGCATCGCTCGTCGTTGATCATCCGAACGAAACCGTGCAGCTTCGCGCAGTATTAAAGGAAAGTGCAGGTGCTCCGCTTGTTGGCCAAAAGGTTGCCTTTGAACTGGAAGGCACACATGTCGGCACGTATATCGACAGCAACGTTGGTTCCGGCTTAACGGATGCCAATGGCGAGATCACAGTCGATTATACGCCGTTGTTTGCGGGTTCTTATACGATCAAGGCTGCTTTTGCCGTTGATGATGTCCAGTTGTTGAAAGGGAGCACGGACGCGATTCCGCTGATTGTTCAGGTAGAAGCTTGGGAGCAGCCGCCCGTCGTACTGCGGTTGTCTGATGCGATTGCTCCCGGAACACTGTTTACCATCTCCGGCTATGGCATGACAGCATCCGCCGTTGAAGTCGCCATCGACGACTATGCAGAGCTTGGCGCCAGTGCGCCGTCTGCTGGTGCCCGCACGCTGGATGTCGTGCAGACGGACAATCAGGGCGCTTTTGTCGTATCGCGCTTGCCTGCGGATATGAGCCCGGGAGCCTATGCCGTATGGGTTCGCAATGCGTACGGCTGGAGTGTAGCAAAGCCGCTGAACGATCCGCGACCGCTGTTTATTTCGGAGCGGGTAGCGTTTGAAGGGCAGCGGATCAAGCTGGTCGGCCGCAATTTTGACGCGCGGGAATTCGGTGGTGCGGCCGCTGATACGGCGGTCAGGCTGAAGAGCGCTGCCGGCAGCGTGTACGAAATGCCGATCGATCAGCTGAACCCGTTCGCGGTCACATTTGTTATTGACGAGGCCCCGCCGCAAGCGTATTCGGTCGAGGTGCGCAATCACGCAGATGGCAATTGGGTGCGGCTGGATAATGGTCAGATCCTGACCGTGACGGAAGCGGGCGACGATCCACTCGATCTTGGTGTGGGCTGGGCAAAGGATTTTCATTGGAGCGACGTATACGATGTGACGGATTACGGCGCTACGGCCGACGGTTCAACCGATGACACGGCTTCGGTGCAAAGTGCCGTCGATCAGGCCCATGAAGATGGCGGTGGCGTCGTATGGTTCCCGAACGGAACGTACCGGGTATCAACGATACGGCTTCCTGCTGGCGTCGTGCTGCTGGGTGAAAGCCAGGCGAATACGGTTCTCGCCTATGCCGGCACCAGTACGGGTACGTTGATCGTTTCTTCTGGTGATGGCCAGACGGTCGGTCGCGCAGGGGTGGCACGTATGACACTGGATGTATTCAATCCATCGGTCTATCCGGATTTCTTCATCTGGCTTGGGCATGCGTGGGGGATTGCGGTGACAGATAATTCGCTTCGTACCGCAAGTGAACTGTTCGTTGCGGAGGTTGCCATTGATACGCCGATGGAAGCGATGTCGGGTAAAGCGAGTGCCGTCGGCATCATTGCCGACGAGCATGTGGCTTTTGTCCGCAATGATTTCAAAGGCCGGGCAGCGAGCATTGTGACAGGCTATGTCAACGCCTATGCCCAAGTGCGCGACAATAGGTTTGAATACGCAAGCGGAGCAACCCACATGCTGGCCCGCTATGTGATCGATGAGAACAACCACTTGATCGGGCATCCAGCGGACGGCATAGACATCCATGGCTTCAACGTCAAATCAGATTACTATGTGGCGGGCAACATCATAGAAGGGATCAGCACGGGGGAACGCGATAACACCGATGGCGAGATCGTATTAAACGAATCGCCAAGCGGCACGTTCAATTATGGTGAAGTATTGGGGGCATCGGGAACTGAGCTGACCGTAGCACCAATCGCCCCGCTCAGTGTCGGGGCAACGGTGAGCGGCAACGTCTACAGCTACCCGCATCGTTACGGCCAATTGGCGGTCGTCATCCTGAGCGGCCGGGGCATTGGGCAAGTGCGCGATGTGACACAAGTGATCGGGAATACGATGTCGGTATCAGCGCCATGGGCTATTGTACCTGATCGGACGAGTAAATTTACTTTCGTTATTCCAAACGCCAGGGGGACGGTGTACCGCAATACCGGCATGGACGGCGGCGGCCCGATTTCCTTGTACGGCAACTCTTTTGACAACGTTGTGGCTGACAATGTGCTGATCAATATGGGCGGAGCCGTTACCTATGGCTTCAATTCGGAGGCGCAGCGACGATTAAACAATACGTATTTTACACGTTTCGATAACAATACCCTGATCGATTCCCTGCCAGGTACGGGCTTCGGATTAGGGGTGCAAGCAGATAATACGGCGTATGCGGTGGAAGCTTACAGCAGCGAATTCCGCAATAACCGACTGGTGGCTGATCAGAATGCCGACGCTTCAGGCTTCTTCATCCGAGCAATAAAAGGCAATACGTTCGAAGTGCCGGCCGTTAGAAATACCATTGTTGAGAATAACAAGTTTGTCAATTTAAAAACAGGGATTTCGCTGACGAAAGCGATTTACGGCCAGGTGCTCAGCGGCAACAGCTTCACGAACGTCTTGGCGCCGATCGTGGACGCAGGCTCTCTCAACACTGTCACAACGACTAATGCGTATGCGGATGTCAGGGCGCCTTACTGGCAGGGAGGCAGCAGTGGACTGTCCGTTACTGACGTGACATCCACGGAAGCGCAGTTGACTTGGCCGGCAGCCATCGATACATCAGGAGCGGCGGTATCCTACCGTGTCTATGTAAACGGCATACTCCATGAGACGGTATCGAATGCAACCACTTGCATGTTAGACGATTTGCTGCCGGGAACGGCTTACGCATTTCATGTGGAAGCTGTTGACACAGCAGGAAACGTCGCTCGCGACCGGCTGACTTCTTCGATCGTTACGCTTCCTTGACCTTGCCTTGAGGCAGCACCTCGGGCCTTCATTCGGGGGAATGCTGTGTGCAGCGATCCAAATTTGATTTGTAAATTAATCCTATATGAAAAGCCAGCAAACCCTTATGTTTGCTGGCTTTTTGTACTTTATTGTCATCCAACAACTACATCTTGGTTGTTGGAAATGTTCGAAGATATGTCGTATAAGTATAATACTGATAAATTCATTCTTCTTTTACAGTAAATTACAGCAACAAAGAAGACCAAAGCTAAGTAAAGGCTCTGGTCATTCATTCTTAAAGCTTATTTCTTTATACTAAATCCATTTGTAGAATCGTAGTTAATCGTCAATCCAAGTTCGTCAACTGCAAACTTCCAGGTCATCGGAAAATAGGTAATATCTTTATAAACAATTAACGGATAGTCCTCTTTGTAGTTATCAAGCCACGAGTCGTTTATGAATACATTAAATGTTGGAAGATCGATGATATATTCGGAGTAAGGATTGTTATACAGCCCTTTTTTTTGTGTCAAGAGCGAAGCCTTATTATCGGTTTTTCTTATTGAGAAACCTATAGCATCACTCCAATTTACATCTACAGCTAATGCCTGAGTATAACTCCAAGTCATCGGGAAATACGTGATATCTTTATATGATAATACGGGATATTCTGCATACGCGTTATCGATTTGAGTTCCGTTTATCGAGATTTTATAGGGTGGTATTGTAGCTTTTAATCTTGTATCAACAACTTCCACTTTTTTAGTTTCCGGAGCTTTTGTTGAAGGAGAAGTAGAACTACTACCTGAGCTACTACTTCCAGAACCTGAACTTCCAGAGCTACTAGAACTTCCACCGTTATGATAATGGTAACCAGAGCACAATCCTTTAGACTTGGATGCTGCTGAACAATTATGACCACCACTAGAATCTGTTCTCCCCGAGTGAGCAGCTGCAGTAGTAGAAACAGCAATTAGTAGTACCAATGAACTAAGTAACACTTTGTATTTCAAATGTAATCCTCCTAAAGATAGTAAAATATTCCTAAATGAGTATATCATACATCGCTCTGACTTTCGCGCTAAAATATCCTGAACGGGTAGCAAAGTTGATTATTGCATGAGTATCCAGATTTGTTCAACAACACGATTCTCGAATTCTTGTAAAATTAAAAGGCTACTCGGACGAACCCCATCCTAGTAGCCTTTTTTGTATTCGTTTGGAGAGACACCAGTTTGCTTCTTAAATGCAACGTAGAAGGCCTTATAGTCGGAGTAACCAACATCTAGCGCGATTTGGACCCATGTTTTATTAGTAGTGGCAATCATCTTGCAGGCCTCATTAATCCTTATTTGACGCGTATATTGGGATAAGGTCACACCGGTAGCTTCTTTGAACAATTGGCAAAAGTAATTTTTGCTGATGAACGTTTTGTGTGCCAGATCACGGAGATTGACAGGCTCATGGTAACTTTCGTTGAGGTGTCGAATAGCCGACTCGATGGCACTGGCTTTCTTTTGCTGCTGATAATCACCTTCGCTTCGGCGGTTAAAACCACGCATGATTTTAACGATCAGCTCGATCATATAGGCGCGGATGATCGCATTATAGCCCTCTTGGCGCTGGTTGTATTCATAATCCATCTTTTCAATCAGTTGATCGAAGTCCCGCTGTTCCGCAACGCTAAGCCGCAGATCAGAACGTATTAAATGATCGTCCCATTCATTTTTAAATAGATAAGATAGGGCCAAGCTTGAGAAATCATGGAAAGAGAGCAGGGATTCATCAAGGAAACTAGGCTTGAACAAAATATTATAGGTCACGAGTTCCTCATCATCGGCTTCTCGGTAAAAAGCATGGGTAATATCGCAATTGATTAAGAACAAATCGCCCTTGGATACCCGGTATTGTTTATTGTCAATCGTATGGTAGCCAGAGCCGGAATACACATAACAAATCTCGACAAAGTCGTGAGAGTGAGACTGCTTCTTCTCCTTGACCGCTTCAGGAAATTGAATAATGCAGAAGGCTTCCCCTTCCCGAAAAAAGTTTTCTCCACGATAGACGACTTCCGCTAACATACTGTTGCCTCCAGTCCACACGTTGACTCTCAAGGTTCGTACATTCGACCATCTTTTCCTTAATATACACCATGGGATGACATAGAAAAAGGGATTACGATGGAAGCAAGGTTAGGGTTGCACTTAGGTATCCGGCCATTCGTGTGTAGAGGAGAACAACTATATGCTGACAATGAAGGCACTTGCTGTAACGGAAATAGGCAAAAGGGCAGAACTGATTGAAATGCCGCGTCCGGTAGCTGATGAAAACTCAATCGTGATCAAAACAGTCTATTCGGGCATCAGCATCGGGACGGAAATGTGGATTGCCGAGGGACGCAGATCGGATTACGGGGATCCTCCGTTTATTAACGGATATCAAGCAAGTGGTCGCGTAGTAGAAGTAGGTGCGAACGGTGCGGGGCAGTATGAAATCGGTGATCTGGTGACCGTTTTTTGTAGCGGCGCTCACGCTGAATATGTCAAAGCAAGCCTATGGATGGTTCATAAATTAAGTAAGGTAGAATCGCTTAAAGCTTGCTCTATGTTTGTGCAGCCATCGGTTGCGGCGAACGCGTGGAACATGGCTGGCGTTAATATGGGCGATGTGGTGTATATTGCGGGACAAGGACTGATCGGTCAGTGTGCAGCGATGATTGCTCGGCTGCGTGGCGCCTATGTTATCGCTAGTGATATTTCTGAAGATCGTATCAGGCGCTCGCAAGAACACTGTACGGATTGGACAATAGACGCCTCTAAGGAAAAGGCGCTTGACGCGTTAAAGAAACGTTATCCGAATGGCGTTGATATCACGGCCGAATCGTCAGGCTTTGAAGCGCTGCTTGATGATACGATGTCGGCAACTCGAAATAAGGGAACCTTTGTCTTTCTTGGTTGGTATCCTGACCGTGCAAGTTTTTATTTTAATACGCCACATTCCAAGCAGCTTAATGCCATTTTCCCTTGCTTCATTGGTGAACGTCCCGTACGGGAAGGAGTTATCCGCCTCATGGAATCCGGCACACTCAACATGCTACCGTTGATCTCGCACGAGGTGAGTTGGGATGAATCTGAGGGTGTTTACAATACGCTCTTCACGAAGCAGCGCAATGCGTATAACGGAATCGTCATTCGTTGGGAGGAGCCCCTATGAACATATTAGTTACTGGAGCAACCGGTTTTGTCGGAGAACAATTGTGCCAGCGTTTGGCGCAGCGACATCAACTGATCGGCATGTCCCGCAGCAAGCTGACTGGAGTTGATTTCGCAATCAAAGGAAACTTCGACCGATTTGAGGATCTCAGATCGCTGGATGAATACCGAATTGATATCGTTGTGCATTTGGCAGCGGTCACTGGCGGCAGCAGTGAAGAGGACAGCTTGGGGGTTAATGTGCAAGGAACGCGGCGCTTATATCGCTATTTGCTCGACCGCGGATGCCGAAGATTCATCGCTGCAAGTTCCATTGCGGCCGTCGGCGGTTTGGATAAAGACTTCGTACCCCAAGAGCTGCCAATACCGGATAATCATGAATGTCTAGCGACCGATGCCTACGGATGGAGCAAATGGTTGATGGAAGATTTGAATCGGTTTCTGCATCGTAAAACACCTGACGCCGACTTTGTCAACCTACGCTTAGGTGCGGTCGTACCGGACGACTGGGAGCATCCTTATGTTGATGGGAGTACGCAGATGACGATTCCGTTCATTTTACTAGGCCGAGTTTACGTCAGTGATGTAATTGAAGGAATTGTCCGCGTGATCGAAAAGCCTTCAAAGCCGCGAGCAACCAGCTATAATCTGGTCGGTCCGGATATCAGCTCGAGTGTACCTGCGACCGAGATATTGCATGCATTGCTGCACGCCCGTGGAACAGAGCTGGATCTCAGTTATTATAGGCAACCGGGTAATGAATTTAAGCCGATCTATAGCATGGAGCGGATGAAAGAGGACTTCGGTTTCGAGCCGGCCTGTTCAGTGCGCAGGCCATCGCTGTGAGCTAGAAATGAAAATGATCGCTCTCATCTTTTTAAAGGTGGGGGCGATCATTATATGGACGAAATAGATAAAACAAATTACTTGGTGAGATTCCAATCGCTAGGTAACGACGATTGCACATCTGCCTCCAATGGCTGATGCTGACGACGATAATGCAGCGGTGAGTAATTCTCCATTCGTTTAAATAACTTAATGAAATACGAGTGATTGTTAAAGCCGCATTGGTAGGCGATATCTGTTACAGGCAGCTTCGTCTCGCGAAGCAGCTTCTTGGCATGATGCAAGCGCTTAACTGTAATTAGTTTAGTGAGTGTCGTGCCCGTATACCTATGAAAAATATTACTCACATATGACGGATTCATATGGACAAGTTTGCTCAGCTTATCTAGCGACAGCTCGTGTTGGAAATTTGCGCTGATATATTGCACCAGATAAGCGATTTCCTCTGGCAAATCGTTGGGTGCCGCTATGCCGCCGGTTAATGCAGAAGCTTCGTGTGCTCGGTAGCAGCGAATGAGAAGTTCGCGGATGGCGCCTTGGACGACGCTCGCATAACCAGGACCGCGTCCCGTCAATTCCTCGTTAATGACCGCATACAGCTGTCTGATCCGCTCGCGTTCGCGTCCATCGAACTGCACCCTCCAGCAGTCGCCCTTCAGTAAACTTAGGGGGTTCGGCAACTCCTCTTCCCAGCCCTCACTTAGCAACGCTTCCTTCCACATCAGTACATTCCGGCACAACATTCGGTTCATGTCCGTCTGCATTACCTTATGCAGTGTGAATGGCTGGATCATCATGAGAGTGCCTTCCTGCAAGGGATAGGCGTGGTCACCGACTAAATACCTGCCTTGTCCTTGTTCGATGTAATACATCTCTATGCCGTCATGGCTCTGAAAGCCGGGAAAGGGCGCAATCGAATCGAGCTCGTAATAAAGCAGAACAGGAGATTCCCGGAAAATGAATTCAACCTCGCCGCGCAGTTCCTCGGCCGTTTCAAACGACGCTTGCATAAAGCTCGCCTCCCAGCTTACCGACCTAACTTCCGGTTGCGAGATCAGTATACTACAAATCCTAAATTTTGTTTGCAAAACACCCAAAAAAAAGACCATCACTTAGTGTCCCATCCTGATAAGCTTAACGTATAGCAAAGTGATAAAGAAGGCGTGTGAAACGTTATGAAACTCAAACGACATCTAACATGGCGTAATGATCACGCACACTGCACATCAAAAACACCGTGAACAAAGGAGGGCCATTCTTTTATGACGGCTATCGATAAATCCGTAGAATGGAAGCGCAGTCATCCCGACATCGTCGTCTATATTCCGCAGGAGGACGCCTATACGGGCGACAATGAGCATTTTCTCGTATTTGAATCGCCAGAAGGCAATGAGCTTCTAGCACTCTGGACGCAAAGCTCGGTTGAGGGGCATGGCGACAATCATCTCGTGCTGGCACGCAGCCAAGATCTGGTAACCTGGGGCGAGCCGCAATATGTCGTTGGAACGAAACGCGGTGGTCGCGGTGACCAAGCGAGTTGGGGATTTCCCGTCGTATCCGCGCAAGGGCGCATCTATGTCTTTTACACGAGGGATGTAGGTGTTCACGACCTGGACACGCAGACCTCGGGCACGATGGGCTGTGTCTACTCCGACGACAATGGGCACAATTGGACGTCCGGTACGGACATTCAGATGAAGCGGAACCGTTATGATCACCCGGACCCGAATGTTCCACGCAACTGGATCGTTTGGCAAAAGCCGATTCGAGACAGTCAGGGGCGCTGGTTCGTTGGCTATACCCAGTGGAGCAGCCCGTTTCACGCAACAGAAACGCCGCTTGGCTGGTACAGCAAGGATTCACGTGCGATGTTTATGCGTTTCGATAACCTGGACGAAGGGCCGGATCCGGCTGATCTGCGTATCACTTGGCTGCCGGAGGACAACGAAGGGCTGGCCGTGCCGTTCCCGGACAGGCCGCACCTTTCCGTGGCGCAGGAGCCGGGTATTATACTGCTGCCAGACGGACGAATCTTCTGCGCGATGCGTACCTTTACCGGCTACATCTGGTACAGCGTATCGTCTGACGACGGTGGAAGCTGGTCGGAGCCACAGATCCTGCGCTACCGTGATGGCGGCGAGCCGATCAAGCAGCCTATTGCTTCCTGCCCATTATATCAGTTGGCAAATGGTAATGTGCTTCTAGTGTTTCACAATAACGACGGCCATCTCGGCGAATATAAGCCGCAGCATGCGCTGCATAACCGTCGTCCAGCGTTTATCGCTGTGGGCGAATATCATCCTGAAGCTGAGCAGCCGCTCTGGTTTTCGAAGCCACGGCAAATTCTCGATACGGACGGCGTGACTTTCGGGCCGAAGGGAACGAGCGAGATCGCCACGTATCCAAGTCTGACGGAATGGGGCGGGCGGCGCGTGCTGTGGTATCCGGACCGGAAACATTTTTTACTTGGCAAAGACATACCAGATGCCTGGTTGGCAGACGGAGAGAGATAGACGAGAGTTAGCACTCATTTTGAAAGGAGTTGGAGCAATGAACAACGAGACGGTTAGCGAGTTGCGTGATGCAAGAAATATTAAATGGGGCTTGGAAATTCCGCGTGAATTTTATTGCGATCAGCCCTATATCGTTGTGACGGAGCGAGGCGAGTGGGTTTGCGTCATGACCACAGGTCAGGGGGTTGAAGGCGAGCGGGGACAACATGTCGTCTCGACGATTAGTCGCGATCAGGGACAAACGTGGTCTGAACTGATTGACATTGAGCCGGCGGATGGACCGGAAGCTTCGTGGGTGATGCCGCTGCTGGTGCCGAGTGGGCGAATCTATGCGTTCTATACGTACAATACCGAGAATCGTAAGGATGTCATAAGCGACTCGGGTAAGTTGATTTCACGTGTTGATACACTCGGAGATCTGACCTTCAAGTATTCCGATGACGATGGACGCACTTGGTCGGCTGAGCGATACAAAGTGCCGATCCGGTCTATGGCAATCGATCGCAACAATCCTTATGGCGGGGAGCCGCAATTTTTTTGGGGTGTTGGCAAGCCAATTATTCATCAAGATGCCGTATATATGGGATTGGCAAAGGTAGGCAGCTTTGGAGAAGGCTTTATGGCGTCCTCGGAAGGTATTTTTATGAAGAGTAAAAATATGTTGACGGAACACGACGCTTCACGGATCGAATGGGAGACGCTGCCGGACGGCGATTACGGCATTCGGGCGCCGCACGGGCGAGTGGCTGACGAGCATAACCCAGTAGGTCTCGCTGACGGCAGTCTGTACTGCACATTCCGCACAGTCGAAGGACATAACGGGCATGCTTACAGCCGTGACGGCGGGCATACGTGGACGACCTCGCAGTATGCGGAATACCGCCCAGGAGGGCGGAAGATCAAGCATCCACGAGCGGCGAATTTCGTGCGTAAATTCAGCAACGGCAAATTTATTCTGTGGTTCCATAACCACGGCCGGGATAACCGCGAAACACCGTCTCTGGCGTACAACGACCGGAATCCGGTCTGGATGTGCGGCGGGGTTGAGAAGGACGGCTTCATTCACTGGTCGCAGCCAGAGATTGTGTTATACGACGACGATCCGGCGGTGCGCATCAGCTACCCCGATTTTATCGAAGAGGGGGGCAAGTACTTTATATCGGAAACGCAAAAAACAATTGCCCGCATTCATGAGTTAAACGGGGCGCTGCTAGAAGCTATGTGGGGGCAGCATGACTTGGAAACGGCCGAGCGAACGAAGCTCGGGTTGGTCTATGAAGCGGAGGCGGCGGCACTTGCCGGTACGCCGACGGAACTGCCGAAGCTGCCGTCCTTGCAGAACGGCGGAAGCTTTACGGTAGAGCTATGGCTGCTGGCGGGAAGCCGCAGCGCAGCTGGTCCGCTGCTCGAAACGCGGGGAACGGATGGCAGAGGGATTGCTGTTGAACTGACGGTGCGCGGAACACTTCGGTTGACGATGAACGACGGCCGTTCGGAATGTTCTTGGGAGTCAGATGAAGGGCTGCTGCAGCCGAACCGCTGGCATCATGCGGCAATCATCGTCGATGGTGGCCCTCATATCATTACGATGGTTATTGATGGTGAGTTATGTGACGGCGGCAAACAGCGCCAGTTCGGCTGGGGCCGCTTCTCACCTCAATTACGTGAAGTTAACGGCAGCGATTCGGCGGTCATCGGCGGCGCTCCGTCGGTAACGGTTGGAGCGTTGCGCCTTTACGACCGTTATCTGCTGACGTCGGAAGCGGTTGGGAATTACCAATCCGGGAGATAGAGAGGAGCCTATTATGCAGCAATCATACCGTGATTATTTTAAGCTTGGCATCAACCATCATCTGTTGTTCCCTGCTAGCTTCGAATCGGAGGAGGCGCATCGCTTATCGCTGCCCGAAGTGCTGGCCTATCCGGAATTTGAGGTCATCGATCTGTTCGTATCGGCCCAGACGGATATCGCCGCCGAGCAGATACGGCAGGTGTGGGACAGTGGTCGTATTCCGGTGTATAACTGCCCCTTGTTGAACGGACCGCGGCTTAATCCGAACAGCCTAGATGAGGCCATTCGCAATGAGACGGTTCTGGCAGCCCTGTCTCATTTACAGCGGGCTCAAGCCGTAGGCGCTCGCAAAGCAGTTATCGCCAGCGGTCCAAACCCGGGATCCCCTGCACTAATTGCGGAGCATACCGACGCCTTCGTCGATTATGTCGCGAAGCTATGTGCTGCGGTGCCTAGTCTAACGCTGATGATCGAGCCGTTCGACCGCTCAATCGGTAAAAACTTGCTGATAGGTTCGACCCGCGAGGCAGCCGAGGTTGTTCGCCGTGTTCAGGAGATGGGCATACCTAATATCGGCCTACTCATCGATATGGGGCATGTACCATTAATGGAAGAAACATTTGCGCAAGCAGTCGCCGATTCAAGTTCGTACATTCGTCACGTGCATCTAGGCAGCTGTGTGAAAAAAGATCCTGCTAATCCGCTTTATGGCGATATGCATCCGCCATGGGGGTATCCAGGCGGTGAGAACGATGTACCGGAGCTGGTGGAGTTTTTAAAAGCGTTATTTGCATGTGGATATCTTGGAGCAGGCGAGGAGAGGCCGACCGTGACGCTAGAAATGCGCCCGTATCCAGGCCGCACCGAACGCGAAAGTGTTGATATCTTTTTAGATAAGTTGGAAGAAGCTTGGAGAGCCATGTAACTTGGAGGGAAGCTGCAATGAAATGGATGATTCGCGTGGATATGGAAGGCGTCACAGGCGTCGTCAATATGAAACAGGTTGTACCGGGCGCGGCGGATTATGAATTCGGACGCGGTATGCTTATGCACGATTTGCTTGCGGTACTAGACGGTCTGCTGCAATCACCTGACGATGAGGTCGTGCTGTACGATATTCATTTTTTCGGAACAAATGTTGACCTGCATAAGCTTGACCCACGCGTAACCGCGATTTGCGGCAAGCCACATTATACGCCAGGCAATCGGTCATATCTCGATGAAAGCTTTGATGGCATCATTTTGCTCGGTCTGCATGCAAGAGCTGAGATGCCGGGTTCACTACTGAATCATAACTATGAACATGACATTCGCACGATGAGCGTCAATGGAGTTGTTGTTGGGGAGATTGGGCTTGAAGCGCTGATGGCCGGCGAAGCTGGCGTACCGCTTGTGATGGTGACAGCGGATTCGGAGGGAGCGAAGGAAACGGCCGAGCTGCTGCCGGGTACAATTACTGTCAGCGTCAAGCAGTCGCTCGGCGATACGGCTGCGGCCTGTCTGCCGCCGGAGAGGACGGCTACTCTGCTTAAGGAAGGCGCGCTTCGGTGCGCGGCTGCTGCATCCAGGTTGCAACCGTACCGACTCGACGGTCCGATTGTGCTGGAGATGCAGTTCAAACCAGGCGAGCTGTTAAATCGGTTGCAGTCTCGGCTGACGGACTGTTTCGATGGACCTCATCGGTTGATTTTGCGCGGCGCATCCGTACTAGAAGTTTGGGAGCAGTATTTGATTGCCAAAACGGAGTAATCGCTCCGGGTCGGTCAGACGCGGACAGAATATACGGGAACATGAGAAGGGAATACAGCACATTTAGCGAAAAAGAAAATAACCATAGCAGAGCAGCGTGCCCTTCGTCGGTGCGCTGCCGCCTGTCGTTCGGGTATGCTATCATTTTACTGGCCTGGCCGGAAGGACGCGAGGTAAAGCATGAATCGCAGAATCAGTTTTCAAACGAAGCTGTTTATCGTCTTTTCCATGGGGATTGCCGGCATAATTGTCAGCGCTTTCACGGTGTTTTATTGGTATTACCAGAAGGTAAACATTGAATCGATGGTCAATACATTTCGCGGAGAATCGCAGAGTCTAGCGCAGCAGCTCGACAATTCAATCTACACAATGGATCGACTCGTCATGCAGATGAAATTTAACCCGACAATTGCGAATACCTTCTATTATCTGCCTTATACGGCGAATGCGCAGACGTATTTCGACGATCAAGCTGAAGCTGCTTATAAGGTGAAGGAAGCGATTTCCTCGATTGTTGGCGTCGATCCACAAATTTTTCACCGCGTATCGATCCTAAGTCGTTCGGGTGCGTTTCTGGCTACTGGCGCGTATTACGACCGATTGACCGTTCGAGATCGGCTGCAAACAATCGATTGGTTCCGTCAGTTGGAAAAGTCCGAATATCGGCTGCTGCTTCCGCCGCATCGTGACGACTGGGATAGTGCAGGCAAGCTGGTTGTCTCTGTCATTCGTAAGCTTGGCGAGGCGACTGCACCGAATGCGTTGATTGAAATTCAGCTGCCGTACGACTACATTGAAACGATGACAGCTAAGTCGCAGATGGGTGGTAAACGCGTGCTCATCGCTGGCGGCGAGGGCCAAACGATCTATCCGTTTTCACCCGAATCCGGATCAGGATTGTCACGTGTTAGGGATGTGCTAACTGAGCTGCAGGGGCAAGGCAAAGCCTCGGAAGGAGAGACGTATGTGCGATTGCCGGATCGCTCCCGACAGCTTGTCGTGTATGCCCGGGCGCCGTATTCGGGATGGACAGTGATGATTGTTCAGCCAGAGAGCGAGCTTCTGCGTCCGCAGCGCCAGGCAGGATATTTGTTCGCGGCTACAGGTCTGATCCTCATTGTGCTGACCATGCTGACCTCCTATTTCTCCGCCAAAATGCTCGTGAAACCGCTGCGTCAGTTGCGCGACTCGATGAATAAGGTTCAGCTCGATTCGCTTCCAGACGCACATGAGCAGTTGGCTATCGGCAGTGTCGTTCCGACCAATACGCACAACGAGCTCCATCATCTCCATCATTCTTTTCGTAAAATGCTAGATCGCCTCGAAGCGTCGAAAGAGGAAGCGATTATTTCGCGATCGCGTGAGTTGCAGGCGCATTTTACTGCGCTCCAGGCACAAATTCATCCGCATTTCTTGTATAACACGCTTTCTCTAATCGGTGTGCTAGGACAAGAGGCAGGCAATCGGGAAATTGTACAGTTAACAGCCATGCTGGCGGATATGTTCCGCTACATGACGTACTCGGCGGAGCAGACGGTTACGCTGCGAGATGAAATTCAACATACAAAAAATTATTTGAATATTATGAAATTTAGGTATGAAGCGCATTTGCAATTTACAATCGATATTCCCCAAGCCATGCTGGAGCTTCGTCTACCTAAGCTGTCGCTGCAGCCATTTGTAGAAAATTGTTTTAAGCACGGTTTCGCTTCCAAACGGTATCCTTGGCGGATTGACATCCGTGGGACGCTGCTTGAGGACGGCCGCGTTTCGATAGAAATCCGGGATGATGGCGGGGGCTTTCCCCCGGCTCTGCTAGAACGTTTCGGGCGTGGCGAAGTTTCTGCGGCGGGCATGGAGGCGCTTGGCGTAAGCGGCTTGTACAATACCTACTCGCGGCTGCAATATCAGGCGGGGGGATTGCTAGAATTCAGACTGGACAACGATCCAGCCGGCGGGGCAATCGTGCTTATCCATTGGCTGAGGCCGGATTTGTCCGGCGAGCGTGCAAGGAGAGAAGCAACATGAAACGGAGGATGATGCAGGATGCCAACGGTACTCGTAGTTGACGATGAAATCCGTTTTTGCAGAGCACTTGGTCGATGGATCGAGGCGACTGATGCGCGTTTCCGCGTCGTTGGTGAGGCATATGACGGCGAAGAGGCGCTGGAGAAGATAGCCGAGTTGCGTCCGGATGTATTATTTACCGATATACGGATGCAGGTCATGGATGGCTTGCAATTGATCGCTGAAATGAAGCGGCGATATGCCGAGGTGATTCCGGTTATCGTCAGTTCGTACGATGATTTCGATTATACGCGAAGGGCGATTCGGCTTCATGCCGAGGATTATTTGCTGAAGCCGTTGCGTGAGGAGGATCTGCGCGAGGTTCTGGAGCGGGTCGCGGCAAAGCTGCACGATGCTGGGCAGCGGCGCGACGCCGATTGGCTTCAGGAGACGGTGGACCACGGGGGAGTACTTGCCGGGCAGAAAGTTCCAGAGGGATTAGTCTATGCATCGTATACGCTTTCGCTTTGGTGTGCAGGTCCGTATTGCGCCTCGCCGGACGACGCTTTGCACCCAGGCAAGGCGTTCTGGGCATCGGCGCCATGGACGTCGAGCTTGCCTGACCCCCATCCAGGCCAGCTCGGCTGGTGGGTGCTTGAGGGCGAGCGGGCCAACGAGCGGCTGCTGCTGGTCGGGGTAAACGACGGGGAGCTCGATACGTCCTCGTACGCGGAGGCCGCGTCCCATACGCTACTGGCGCACGCCGCGAGCCGGCACATGCCGCTGACGGTTGTCGCCGGCAGCCTGCAAGGACTTGGCGAGCTCCGTCGCATCGCCCAGGAGCTGCGCAGCCGGCTGCCCCTGGCGGCGGGCATTGGCCGTTCGGGCTTCGGCCAGCAGGCCGAGCGCGGGCGGACGGAAGCGGCCCGTGACGATTACCGCCGGTTGGCTCAGGCGGTGGTCCGCCGGCAGCCGGAGGCGGTGCGCGCGGAGTTGGAGCGGCTGACGAAGATATGGGAGGCAGAGGCGGCGACGCAGCTGCGTGTGGATATGCTGCTGAGGCAGACGCTGTATGATTTGAAGGAGCATTGGCCAACATTCCGCGACGAGACGTTCATTCTCGCGAGTCAGGAGTTGGACACCTTGCTGTCGCACTCCCTGGATTACGGCGAGCTGCGCGAAGGCGCTGCCTCCCTGTTCGCGGAACTGATGAAGCTGAGTGAGGACAAGGACGTGTCGCTTGAAGCCCGTTTATCCGCTCATCAGGAGGAGAACGTCGCCCGCATCGAGCAGTACCTGCGCGCGCATTATGCTTCACCGATCACGCTCCAGCAATTGTCTCGCCAGTTCGGACTGGTGCCGAATTATTTGAGCGCCATGTTCAAGAAGGCGCGCGGTGTGACACCGGGCGAATACGTGACGGTATGGCGCGTACAGCAGGCTAAGTCGCTGATGGCGAGCTCGCCGGAGCTGCTGCTGAAGGATATTGCCGACCGGGTTGGTTACGCCGATTCGCTTTATTTTAGCCGCGTTTTTAAGAAAGTGACCGGTCAATCTCCCTCGGAATTTATGAAATAACCATTTTTTGTCCGATTATTCGCAAAAGCCGTCCATTTGTCCATATCGTTCTCGGATTCGTCCATTCTCAAGGCGAAAAGCCGAAGCGTATACTTGCCATGTAAGCGATATCATTTTACATGGAGGTGCAATGGATTGAACAGTAAACGTCTAAGATTCACAATGGAAGGGGAGCGCAAGAGGGAACTAAGGCTGGTCTTGGTTTGGCTGCTTGTCTGGACAATGCTGCTGCCGGCCTTCGGTTTACAAGCTGCCTATGCGGACGGCGTGACCGGTGACCCACCGTTAGTGGACGAATCGTTCGAGTCGATGACGGTTGGTTCGACGCCGCCCAGTTGGGGCGTGTCGGCCACTGGCGATTCTTACGTGCAGGTGAAGCAGGAGAGCAGTGGCAATAACTATTTGCAAATTTACGATGCCAGTCAAAAGAATACGCAAGGTATCCAAAAGTCGTTTGCCTCGCAAACCGGGCGGGTTACCGTTGAAGCACTAGTGCAGCTTCCGCCTGGAGGTACGTCCGGCAAGGAAAATGTGCTGTTCTATGTGCTTGATTCGGCGGGCAAAGCCGGCGTGGCATTGAACCTTATGCCTAACCGTATTTTATCGTACCGCACAGTGGGGGGCACGACGACCAGTACGACGCTGGCGCAAGGACTAGCCATGTCGGCTTGGCAGCATATCATCGTGTCGGCAGATGTATCCGCTAAGACATTCGACTTTTACTTGAACGGTTCGTTAGCAGCAGCCGGGGTTTCGTTCCGTTATGACGATGTAACGAGCCTCAGCCGTTTGCAAGTGACGGGCGCGTATTACAACGAGACGTCGAACCCGGTTCGCGTGGTCAATTTGGATGGGGTCAAAATCTACACGGGTGATGTAAGGCTGCTAACGCCGCCTGCGCTGTCGCCCGATACGACGTCAACTTTTCCTGGTCAGCCGATCGAATTAACGTTCACGGACGATGCGGCTTGGCGGGCGGCGATCACGAAAGTGACCGTCGATAATGCAACTGTAGCTACCTCGGTGTATACAGCTTCCACCGGTAAGTTGACGCTGGATGCATCGCTGTTTCCAGAAGGCAAAACGTATACCATCGCGGTACAAGCGGACGGTTATTTAACCACTACGGTACAACAGGTCATCTATGCTGATCTGCTGAAAGAAACGTTCACTAGTATGGCGCTAGGTTCGACCCCTTCCGGCTGGGGCGTGTCGGTGACTGGCGACTCATATGTCAAGGTGCAGGAGAAGCTTGATGGTGATCGCTATCTGCAAATTAGTGACGCTAGCCGTCAAAATACGCAGGGGATCACGAAGACCTTCTCGGCGCAAAGCAGCACGTTTACGATTCAGGCCGATGTGCAGCTCCCTGATGGCGCGACGGCGGGGAAAGAAAACATCTTGTTCTATGTGAATGATACTACAGGCAAAACAGCTGTAGCGCTGAATCTGCTGCCGAGCAAAATTACATCGTTCCGCACAGTCGGTACAACAACGACGACTACCGATGTAGCCACTTCTCTGCCGACTCACGCTTGGCGTAATTTGGCGATCGCTATTCATCCGGAGACGGTAACGTATGATGTCTATGTGGACGGGACACTGAAGAAAAGCGCAATTCCATTCCGTTATGACGGAACGGTTAATCTGTCTTCGCTTCGGGTGAGCGGTGCTTATTACGGTGACGCAGCGAATTATGTGCGCATAGCCAATCTTGACAACGTCCGCATCTATCAGGGAATGCCCGAGCTTCCTGAAGCGGAGCAGCCAGTTGCTCCACCTGCGCCTGGCACAGAAACGAATTCGTTCGATAGCTATTCGAGTGTCTTCCTGTCTTCCCGCTGGTGGCGGACAGATGGCCAGGACGGCCAGCTTGGCACACTAGATGTGCTAAAGCGTTTTATGGCGACGGATGACAAATGGACGTATTTGACGGAGCCCGATAAAATTTCGAATATCGTCCGGCTCGGCGTTGGTTTCCAAGGGTCACTGAATATGAACAACGGCTCCGGCGGCCGTGCCAAATATTATGACGGCACCGACATCGTTGCACCGTGGATGACTTGGGGCGCAACTTGGGGCAGTATGAGTGACCCCGTGTATTACAATCAGGTGCTGGCGACGGCCAAAAGCGCCATTGACGCAGGTGCGTCATCATTTCAATTTGACGACTGGGTGGGCAGCGTGGATGCCTACAAATTCGGCGGCGACTTCTGCGCGCCTTGCATGACCGCATTCCGGAATTATCTGGATGAACACTACACAACTTCGGAGCTAAGCGGCTTTGGTATCGATAATATTGCGACGTTCAATTATAAGACGTTTTTGCAAACGACGCTGGATGTGGAAACGAATGCCGATTATATGACGAAAAAGGCGCTTACGCCGCTCGACAACATTTTCGGCGCATTTATGAAGCAGGAAGCGATTAGCTTCCATACCCGCATGCGAGAGGATATGGAGACGTACGCTGGGCGTCCCATCGAATACTCGAATAACGCTTCGTTTATCCGTGATGCCAGTACTCAAACGCATTTCATCCACGATTTGTTCGACTATGGCATGGGCGAGCATAACGAGGGTGCAATGAGTCTGAACAATATTGTGACGAACGGCACGATTGCCTCCGGGCTCGGCAAGCCGCATATCATGTCGCCACTGCCATTCCAAACAGGAAATATTCGGCAATCGCTTGCCGCTGCCTACGCCCTTGGCCAGTATATGCTTGTGCCGTGGGACGCTTGGCTGGAAGGCTCGACTCGCTATTTCGGAACGGTTGAGCAGTACGGGGATATGTTCCATTTTATCCGGCAATATCCCTTCTTGTTCGACGGGCACGAGCCGCCGGCTAAGGTGGGCATTCTGTTGAAATGGAACGAATTGAACGGCAATACACTGACTGATTTGTCAATGAAACTGTTTAAAGCAGGTGTGCCGTTCCGTACGGTGACGGCGAACGACAGTCTGCCGCATTATGATTTGCGCGCTCAGACGTTGGAAGGTCTGGATACGCTGATCGCTTATTCTCCGGTGTCATCTTTTGACTCGGATGATCAGCAGCGCATTACGGATACAGAGGCTGATGTCGTGTCTGTGCCGACGATCGACTCCGCATGGCTTGCCGACCATAGTGCCGTGAGCGTTAGTGTCGTCGATCAGGTGTATGCGATCGTTCGCTCCTCTGCAGATGCCAATGCGCCGAAGTCGGTGCATCTGCTCAACCGTAAGGGTGAATCTGTTACGGGGGCGAAGGTAACGCTGACGGATGCGGATTTCTTTGGTGGTGCTTCGCTCCAGGCGGTGCTCTACCGTCCTGGTCAAGACCCGTTGCCACTCGCGGTGACGAGTGCTGGTAGCGGCAAGCATGAGCTAACGGTGCCGGAGTTGGCCGAGTGGGGCATCCTGCGCATCGGCAGCGGCACTGCTGCATCGCTGACGGCGGAAGACGATTTTGCGGTGCAAGCGCCATGGTCAGGGCTTGCGATCGGAAACCCGACGCGAGACGGCGGTGTTACCGTGAGCGGTGCAACGTACCAGCTTGCGAGCAAGGGGCGGGGCCTACATGTCCCAGTAACGGGAGATAACGGCTCGATAGACCAATTCTCTTATGTGTATCGCCATGTTGACGCGACACCACTGCAAAATTATGAATTATCGGTTAAGCTGGAGCCGAACGCCAGTGAGACGTCTGGTGCCTTGTCGGGCTTGATGGTCCGCGAGACGACTGCTTCCAATGCCAAGTTTGTAGCGGCCGCTTATGTAGAGGGCAGCGGTTGGAAACTATACTGGCGCGATGAGGACAACGGCCAGGTTGGCGCCGTAAATCTGGATGTAAGCGCCACGTCCGGCTATTTGAAGTTAGCACGCGAAGGTGGTAGGTATCATGCTTATTATTCGGCGGACGGGGTTACGTACGGTGTATCGCTCGGCTCGCATGAGTTATCGATGCGCACGCTGCTCGGCGGAGGCTTCGCAGCCGCAGGCAAGCAAGCGCCAGAGTTTACTGCGTCCTTAACTGGAATTGCGTTGAACTATGGCGGACTGACACTGCCTCCAGGAGAGTTGACGGAAGTGAATCTGAGTGGCTTGCCCGAACCGTTCGTGCTTGATGCCAACGCACCGCTGACGGTGAGTGCATCGTTCAACGATAACGGGACGGTTACGCAAGCGAACATTACCGGTGAGCATATCATCTTCACCAGCTCTGATCCGGCGGTCGCCACTGTAAATGCGGATGGCGTCGTCCATGCCGTCAGTGTTGGGGAAACGACGGTGACAGCGCAGTTTACCGCAGGAGGCGTGACGGTGACTGGTACCCTCGCAGTCGAGGTGACCTTGGCCGATCCGGTGCTGCTGGATGAATCATTCGACAGCTACGGCGAAACGGACGTGCCGTTGCACTGGACATATAAACCTGTGCTGGACGGTGGGTCATATATTAAAATTGCCGAATTCCCGTCCGCTACCGACAAAAGCTTAAACATCTACGACAATACAGGTGGCAGCTTCCCAAGCGCGACAGCGGAGTTCGCCCAGCAAAAACGTACTGTGACGATCGACTTTGATTTCCGCATTAATCTGGGCACGAATCCGGCGACGGGCGGCGCAATTGCCGTGTACGTGCAGTCGCAGGGCAGCGCTAACGCTGTGTCCTTGCTTGCCGATCAGACCGGTTTCTGGTATTTGGACGGTACGCAGACGGTTGTCGCTGCTCCGCTGGCGTCGGATCAGTGGTATGCGGTGCGTCTAGTTGTCAATCCGCAGACACAGAAGATGGATATGTACCTGGATGGTACGCAGGTTGTGACACAGGGCAATTTCCGTCAGACGGCCGACGATATTACGAAGATCATGGTCGGTGGTAGTACGACCGGTGTGAATACGCAAGTGTATTGGAACAATGTGAAGGTGACCGCAGGCGCACCGGAATAAAACATAGGCGCGCGCAAGTCGGTATGCTTCGCAGCGAAACAAGAAGTCGGGGGCCATGTGGCCCCCGACTTCTTACTTCTAGCGCCCGCCACCACTGACTTCTAACGTCTAACTCCCACCCCCGAATCGCCAGCCCCACTGACTTCTAACATCTAACCCCACCCCGGAATCTCCCACCACACAGTTGTCAGGTAAGGACTATTGGCTGAGGGAAAAGTGGAGAAATGAGAAGAAGAATGAGGAGTAACCCATGTCAAAGATGCAAAAAAGCACTCTTCGAGGGGGGTTTCTCCCCACTTATTGTAAATTGATGCAAATAGGCATCAATTTGGAGTAAAACCAAGAGATTATGATGAAATACGTTAAAAAGGTTGCCTATTTGCACGTATTTAACAAAAACAAGTAGATATAAGTAAAAAAGGTTGTATTTTTGCATTTTTGAGACAGCAAAGGGGAGTGGAGGGAGTTGAATTAATCTAATTTCGAAGGGGTTTTCCTCTCCGTTATTGGAAATTGATGCAAATAGGTATCAATTTGGTGTGAAATCAGGAGATTAGCATGGAATACATTAAAAAGGTTGCCTATCTGCACGTATTTTACAACAACATTAACCCCAACCTCAAATTTGCCAGGTGAGGACTACTTGGTCGGTTTTGTCGGGAAAAAGTAGAAGTAGAAGAATATGAAGTAACTCCCATCAAAGATGCAAAACAGCTTTTCTTTTATTCATCCATAATCGTCTTCGATTCGTCTATTTCCCACTTATGAAAGCGCTTATATAATAAAACTGTAAGCGTAACCGAAATGAACCTACATGTACGAAGCGTAACTGCAGTGGTGGCCACCTAGAAGGAGCGGGTTATCGGAGAAAGGGAGGAAACAGAAGCGAAATGAACGACAAACTGAAAGAGAACAGAGCGACCGCTGTACTTACTTCTCCACTGGAGAGGCGGAGGGGTGTGGGCTGGCTGCGGGAACTGCGACATAGCGGGAATTTGTATTTAATGGTGCTGCCTGGTGTGCTCGGGTTTTTGCTGTTCAGTTACGTCCCGATGTACGGCATTATTATTGCGTTCAAGCAGTACGATCTTATTCTCGGATTTGACGGCAGTCCGTGGGTCGGTCTCAAGCATTTTCAGAGCTTCTTTGCGGATCCGTACGCTGTGCGGGTCGTTAAGAATACGCTGCTGCTTGGCTTGTATAGTCTGATATTCGGCTTCTGGCCGCCGATTCTGTTGGCACTGCTGCTGAATGAGCTGACAAGCAAGTGGTGGAAAAAGTTTTTTCAATCCGTTAGTTACCTGCCGCATTTTATCGCGATGGTCGTGGTCGTCGGGATGATGATGGAGCTGCTTGGCGCAAATGGTCCGGTCAATTTACTGCTGGGGTCGCTGGGTATGGAGCCGATCGCTTTCTTCAACGAATCCTCGTACTTTCGTACGTTGTTCGTCGGCAGTGGCATTTGGCAGGGCATCGGCTGGGGCTCGATTCTGTACCTGGCCGCTCTTACCGGCATCGATCCCGAGCTATATGAGGCGAGCTACATGGATGGTGCCAACCGGTTTCGCCGAATCTGGCACATCAGCTTGCCGGGGATGCTGCCGACCATTACGATCCTATTTATTTTGCACGCCAGTGATGTAATAAACGTCGGCTTCGAGAAGGCGTACCTCATGAGCAATCCAGCGATCTACGAGGTGGGTGACGTCATTCAGACGTACGTGTATCGCAGGGGGATCATTGACCGCAATTTCAGCTATGCGACTGCTGTCGGCTTGCTCAACAGTGTCGCCGCCTTCCTTATTCTGTACGTAACCAATCGCGCGAGCCGCGCTCTGAAGCAAAATTCGTTATGGTAGGAGGAATCTGCACGTGAAAAATACTGGATTCGCCAACCGGCTGTTCAATGCGGCTAACTTTGTGGCGTTGCTTCTGCTGACGCTGTCGATCGTTCTGCCGTTTGTGCACATGTTCGCGATTTCGATAAGCAATCCTGTGCCGGTTGGCTTGTTCAAAGTAATGCTGCTGCCGCAGGGCATCAACTGGGAGGCCTACATGGCCGTCTTCCGGGATAACCAAATCGTGTTGGCGTATTGGAACAGCATTCGTTATACACTGCTCGGCACGTTTCTTGTACTGCTGATCGGGTGCCTCACGGCGTATCCACTATCGATCAACCGGTTTCTGGCACGTCGACCGCTGTCTGTACTGTTCACCTTCACGATGTTCTTTAGTGGGGGACTCATTCCTAGTTTTATGCTCATTAAAAATATCGGGTTACTCGACACGATGTGGGCCATTACGCTGCCGGCTGCATTTAGCTTCTGGAACATTATTATTCTGCGTACTAATTTCCAGGCGATGCCGCAGGAGCTGTATGAATCGGCTTTTATCGACGGTGCGAACGATTGGCAAATTTTGCTCCGTATCGTCATTCCGCTCTCCAAGGCTATTCTGGCAACAATTGCGCTGTTCGCTTCGGTCGGACTGTGGAATGCTTACTTCGGCCCGCTCATGTATTTAACGTCGCCGGACATGCAGCCACTGACCATTATTCTCCGACGTATTCTCGTCGCTAACGAAGTACTGTCCCAAGGTGCGCTCGACCAGGCGAATACGCTGGAGGTTGATCCAGTTGCAGGCGCAGGCCGGATGATCAGCGTGCGCATGGCGACGATCTTCGTGACGATCGGTCCGATCGTGCTTATTTACCCTTTTGTGCAAAAATTCTTCGTGCAAGGCGTGCTTGTTGGTTCCGTGAAGGGCTGACGTAAGCGAAGCAGGCCATTGTATGAAGGATCCAAGTGTGTACAACTATATTTTCATAGCATTTGTATAAAAAATTCAGGAGGGGTTCTAAATGGGCAAAACTATGAACTTGCGGCTGACAGCCGCCGCCTTATCCATCTGTATGACAGTGCTGGCCGGTTGCCAGAGCACAGAGAAAGCCGCCACACCTACCGCTTCAACTGGGGACGGTAAAAGCGTTGCCGGCGAAATTCCAACCGTGGAGGTGCTGACGCCTTGGGATCCGGGACTGCCGATCGGCAGCGACTTGCCAGTATTCGTCGAGTGGGGCAAGCGGACAGGCGTCAAATTTAACGTGAACAGTCCGCCTCGCGACGCGTTTAAGGAAAAAATGAACATCGTGCTCAGCTCCGGACAACTGCCAGATATGATGAAATTTTTCCAAGATGATCGCACGTTTAAGGATTACGGACCACAGCTGTTCGTGGCACTCGATGATTATATGAAGGCCGGCAAGTTGCCGAACCTGGAAAAATGGCTTAAAAAGTACCCAGAGGCCGATAAAGTGATGCGGCATCCGGAGGATGGTAAACTGTATGCGTTCCCACTCGTGCAGGATTTCGATTTTGCCACAACACTCTGGCTCGTGCGTAACGATTTGTTGAAGAAAGAGGGACTGGATGCTAGTCAGATACAGACAGTCGACGATTTCAAGAAGGCGATGCTCGCGCTGAAGAAACAGACGGGTGACTACATTACTTCTTCCAGGCTTGGCTTCGATTATTTTGCGGAGCGGACGCAGATGTATTTTGGCATCAATGTGAATAACGGTCCGGGTAACGGAATGATGTTGGACCCTGAGACTAAAAAATTCGTTTTTGCGCCAGTCGACTTTAAAGATCGTTACAAGCAGTGGACAGAGCTGATGAGTTGGATGTATTCAGAGAAGCTGCTGCATCCCAATTTCTTGACGATGAAAGATCAGGAGCTGTTTGCGGGGTATGAGAGCGGCCAGTTCCCGCTAATGATGGAGCAACTTGCGATGTCGAACAATCTCAATCCGAAGAAGGATCCAGCTCGCGACATTCAGCCGATTTATCCATTGAAGATTGACGGCAAAACGTATACCCAAAATCTTGATCCGCACTATAACATCGCTTACCGCTCGCCAATGGTTATTAATAAAAAATCGAAATACATCGATCAGATTATTAAGGCTATGGATTACACTTACAGCGATGGGGGTGTTGAGTTCTTCATGCTTGGCGTTGAGAATGAGACGTTCACCCGTGACAAAACGACGCCTTCCGGATATAAGCTCGATAAAACCCAAAGCGTCTGGACAGTCGGAGCGGATGGCAAATACCCGGATGGTATGAAAAAACAAACCGATTACGGCTATGGCAGCTGGTGGTTAACCGGTGTCATTCCGTCGTATAACCGTTTCGGTCTGCTCGGCTTTAAGGCAGGAGAGGATCAACAAGCCGCCGTCATCCCAGATCGGATGAAAAAACTGAAGGAAATGAACGCACTCCGCGATCCTGAGCCTTCCATTAACTGGTCCAAGGACGAATCGTCGAAACTCGCCGAAATTACTACTCCGTTGAAGACGTATATGAGCGAAAACTTAACGAAATTTATTCTCGGTCAAAAGCCAATTGCGGAATGGGATGCCTTCGTTGACGGCTTCAAAAAGCTGAAAACCGACGAGCTAGTCAAGATGTACAATGATAAATATGCCAAGGCTAAGTAGGCGATCCCATTCTTCTTCATAAAAAGATGTATAACTACAGTTAATGTGCTCGAATTTGATGGAGAAAATCCAGTTAAATTACGGGAAGTCGTTTTACAATTTACGGGTCAATAACAAAAAGAGGCGTTTCAATAAGTCTATATAGACTTATGAGACAGCCTCTTTTGGCATTTCAAGAAACACTGTTTGCCTCACACATACCTGTACACCGACCTGCGGAAAGCACTTGGCGTGCAGCCGACGGTTTTGCGGAAGACTCGGATAAAGTAATTGTAATCCTCATAACCGACACGATCTCCGACTTCTTGTAGAGATAATTCACTTGTGCTCAGCAGTCGCTTAGCTTCCTCCATTCGGACCACATGATGATACTGGAGCGGGCTTAGCCCTGTATGCTTACGAAGGCAGCGCGCAGCGTAGTCCTCGTTGAAGTGCAGCTCCTGTTCCATGTGTGCAGCATGATAGGGTTCTCGAAGGTGCACTTCCAAGTAACGCATCACCTGCGCTGCAAGCACGGAAGATCGGCTGCCTAGTCGGCCTGACCGTAATGAAGCTTGTAGTTGTGACAGGAGTCGGCCTAACAGTTGTTGCAGATCGAAGGCATACTCCATCGTCAAGGACGATCTGAGTCGCAGCATTTCATCCAAAATCGGCTCCACCGCCACCTGTTCGTAGGAACTGAATTTAGGCACATAAAGATACTGCTCTTGAGGCGCCAGATCGCTGTCTCTTCCTTCGCGCACGGGCACCGACCAGGAGATCTGATGGTCCGAAAGCCTAGAGATTGCAGGTTCATGCTTAAAATGGACCCAGTAAATCTCGGTCGGTACCTCGCATGCTTGATGGCCGATGTGCGGGATGCCAGGTTCAAGCAACAGCATTTCGCCAGGGCCTACATCATACGCGTGCGATTCTTCTGTCATATGCAGCATTCCACTGCGAACGAACAGCAAATCGTATACATCAAAAGTTCGTCCAAAATGCTGGGCACCAACCGGCCAGGTTGAGAAACCGATGGTGAGAAATTGCGGCAAAGGCGGAATGCGAAGTTGCAAGCAGGTAGTCATAAGTTGAATCTCCCATTGGTCGGAAATGTGCTATTTTAAGTCGTTGCTATTACTATATCATGTTTATCTTTCAAGCTATAGTTAGTACAAATACAGATTCAGGAGGCGACAGTTCTATGCGTTTTCGTCAAGTTCACCTTGATTTTCATACGTCGGAAGCAATCCCAGGAATCGGGCGCGATTTCGACAAAGGGCAGTTTCAGGATATGCTTCGCAAGGGTAACGTAGATTCAATCACCGTTTTTTCCAAATGTCATCATGGTTGGGCTTATCATCCTTCCGAGGCCAACGAGACCCATCCTCACTTAACATTCGATCTGCTTGGGGAGATGATTGATGCAGCGCATGATATTGCCGTCAAAACGCCAGTCTATCTATCGGCAGGCCTAGATGAAAAGCTGGCGCGCCGACATCCCGAATGGCTGATTCGGGACATCAATGACAATACGACATGGGTGGATGGCTTCATGAAGCCGGGGTATCACTCTTTTTGTATGAATTCACCTTATCTGGACGTGCTTTTACGTCAAATCGATGAAGTGGTTCGGCGCTATGATGCGGATGGTATTTTCCTCGATATTGTTGGGGTACGCAAATGCTACTGTCACAACTGCGTCAGCCAATTACGGTCCGAGGGAAGGGATCCCCGTGACGTGAGGGCGGTGTTAGATCTAGGCGAACGCACATACAGCAATTACACTCGCAGGGTCCGAGAAACGATTGACGCTGTGAAACCGGGGCTGCCCGTGTTCCACAACGGCGGACATATTCGCCGTGGACGCCGTGATTTGGCGGCTATGAACTCGCATCTGGAACTGGAATCTTTGCCAACCGGAGGTTGGGGTTATGATCATTTCCCACTTTCCGCCCGGTATGCGCAAGGGCTTGGGTTGCCTTTTCTTGGCATGACAGGCAAATTCCACACGTCGTGGGGAGAATTCGGCGGCTACAAGCATCCGAATGCGCTGCGCTACGAAACCGCACTCAGCATCGCGAATGGGGCAAGCTGTTCCATAGGCGATCAACTGCATCCGGAAGGCCGAATGGATCCTGCGACTTATGCGATCATTGGCGCGGCTTATGCCGAAGTGGAGAGCAAGGAGCCATGGTGCGCCAATGTGCAAAGTATCGCTGACGTTGGATTATTTACAATAGAGGCGGCAGTCTCACGGCCAGAAGAGGGTGAAGCCGATCGAACGGGCAATGGGGATGCCGGAGCAGTTCGCATGCTGCTGGAAGGTAACATTCTGTTCGACGTCATTGATATGGATAGCGATTTCCATCGGTATCGCGTTATTATTTTGCCGGATCGTATTATGATAACTTCGGAACTTGAAACCAAGCTGAACGCTTATATGGCGCAGGGTGGAAAGCTGCTTGCATCCGGGGAGTCAGGGCTAAACGTAGAGGGAACTGCATTTTCAATTGATCTTGGGGTACGCTATGCCGGGATGAATCCGTATAAACCTTCTTATTTTCACCCGCATTTTGCGCTGGAAAGTATGCAGGAAGCATCCTTCGTCTTCTATTCCAAGGGTCAGCAAGTTGAATTAAGTGGGGAAGGGAAGATGCTAGGGCATCGGGAGAATCCATATTTTAATCGTGACGTGTATACGTTCTGTTCCCATCAGCATACCCCAAGTGCGCTCCAGTCGGACGGACCAGGGATGGTTGAAAGCAGCGGCGGCATTTACATAGCGTGGAATGTCTTCGAGGAATATGCGACGGTGGGCAGTCTCGTACTCAAACAAAGCGTTCTGTATGCGCTGAACAAGCTATTAGGACCTGCAAAAACACTCTCGACGAACTTGCCGTCACAGGGAATCGTTACGCTTATGGAGCAGCCGACAGAGCAGCGCTTTGTTAATCACCTCTTGTATGCCGTGCCTGTTAAACGCGGGAAGAGCATCGAAGTAATTGAAGATATAGTGCCGATTTTCGAGACCAAAGTGTCAGTGAGGTTGGATAAGCCGGTCAAAAAGGTGTATCTGGCCCCGCAGATGACAGAGCTCGATTTCGTAACGGATCCAGATGGAACCGTGTATTACGAGGTGCCAAGAATAGATTGCCACCAAATGGTCGTCCTGGATGTATAGACAGAAGAAGCCTGCAGCTACAGGCTTCTTTTGCTTTGCGACGGGGTGGTACTAAAGGAGCAAATTTCAAGCGTAACAGTGAAATAAATCTATTATTGCGCAGTCAGGATTTGTGGACCCCCAGCCAGGATGGCAATCGTATGCTCGTATTGGGCGGCGAGCTTGCCGTCCAATGTTCGTGCGGTCCAGCCGTCCGGATCGATTGTCATGTAGTAGGAGCCTTCCGTAAGCATTGGCTCGATGGTGAACACCATGCCTTCCTTAATTCGGAGGCCTTTGCCGGGCTTGCCAACATGCATATAGTTCGGATCTTCGTGAAGGTCCCGGCCAATGCCATGCGCGAGCAGGTCACGCACGACGCCGAATCCGTTCGATTCGGCATGTCGCTGGATGGCGCTCGTCACGTCGCCGAGCCGATTGCCGGGCTGCGCCTGCGCGATGCCGAGGTCCAGGCACTCCTTCGTGACGCGCATCAGCTTCTCGGCTTTCGGGGAGATCTGCCCGACCGCATAGCTCCAGGCGGAATCACCGAGCCAGCCGTCGAGCTCCGCGACGGTGTCGATCGTCACGATATCGCCATCCTTAAGCGGCGTATCTGTTGGAAAGCCATGTGCGATCACGTCATTGACGGAGGCACAGGTCGCATAGGGATAGCCCTTGTAGCCTTTCGTGTAGGGCTTGGCGCCGTGTTTGAGAATCATTTCCTCGAAGATGCGCTCAATCTCGTTCGTCGTAATGCCCGGTTGAATGAGCGGGGCGATCGTACGATGGCATTCGGCCACGACTTGGCAAGCTTTGTGGATGGCCTCGATTTCAAGTTTGCTTTTTAGAATAACCATGTTCGTATCAGGACTCCTTCGTAATAGCTTGCATAGCGAGCTTGGCGATTCGATCGACATCCAGCTCGGAAGTGCCAGCATAGTAGTGTAGTCCGCAGCAGCCGACGAGTACGGCAAGCATATGGTCGACGCTGTCGTCTTCGCGCTGGGCGATGGATTGGAGCGGAATGTACAGCCGTTCCATGAATCGTCTCTTGATGAGGTTTCGATCTTTCTCAGGCAAGCTTGAGTAGTGCTCCGCTGCCATTTTGTAGACGAGATAGGCACGCGCATCTGACTGCCATAGAAGGAGCAGATCCTTGCAATACGTCAGCAGGTGACCTTCATTCGTGTTGTTTCCGCGCGTGTTGGCCCAGTGGGCCAAGGCTTGCTCGCACCGCTCGAATCCGCTATTCAATACATCTTCTATTAATAAATGCCGGTTGGGGTAATAATGGTAAACCGTGCCGTAACCGATTTTGGCTTCGCGGGCGACATCGCGAATATCAAAGCTGCCGCCAGTTAGGAAGTAGGTGCGCGCTGCCGCGTCTAGAATTTGTTCACTGCGCTGCATGCGGATGAGTTCATTTTGTTCTTTGGTACGGGGGGACAAGGACGTGATAACCTCCTTTTTAGACATGCAAATTTGTCGATATAAATATTGTAACGTAGGGGGCGCGGATATGCAAACCAATTCTGCAATATTCAAAGACAAACAGGTGTGTTAAATTTATAAATAAAAACAGCCTGTAAGGGGAGAGAACATGTTTAATAACTTTTTTTTCAGCTTCCGGAATAAAATCTTGTTAATCATACTCATGACGAGCATCATCCCCATTTCTGTAACCGGTTACTTGGCGAACCAAAAGTTTAATCAATTGCTGGAGAATCAAGCGGAGGATATCACGCTGCAAGCGCTTCGGCAAAGCGATGGCTACATGAGCATGTATTTCTCGGAGCTGGAGTTGATCGGCATTTTCGCCTGTACGAACGACATGGTGTTGAAGGTACTCGGCAAAACCTACGCGTCTACTTATGATAAAGTCGTCGATGCGAGTGTCGTTGGACAGGTGCTCAATCAATATATTTATTCACGCACAGATATTGAACGGATCGATATTTTCGGATATAACGGCTTTTCGTATATGGGCGGGTTCCATATGGACCGAATCGATGAATCACAACCTTGGGTCGAAGAGGTGAAAAAGCGCAACGGCCAGCCCTACTGGTTCGCATCGGAGGACGGGAATGCCATGGTGTTCGCGCGCACGATTGCCAGCAACGGAAAGAGCTTAGGCATTATACGAATCGTTATTCCAAGCTATCGATTGGAAGCGGTCATTAATAAATTTCAACCGCATAGCACCGGATTTCTATTCGTAGTGGACTCAGCCAGGCACCCGATTGTTGGAAGGAATCAGGATGTAAAGGAACTGATCACTAAGCTTGATCTGACAGGTGAGAAAAATAAAAGCCAGTATATTCATTTTAAAGAAAAAAACATGTTCGTCACGCAATTCCGGCTCGAAAGGGCCGATTGGCGGTTTGTTTCGGTCGCACCACGCGATGACATTCTCAAGGGAACTACGCAAATCCGCGGTTATTTTTTAACGACGGTCATCGTTATTTTGCTAATCACGCTCTCCCTAGGGGTATGGGTGACGAGGTATTTCACGAAGCCAATCAAGCAGTTTATCAGTCTGATGTATGATGTGGAGAAAAGCAACTTCACGTCACGCATGGTGATCAAGACGAACGATGAAATCGGCATGCTGGCGATCAGTTATAACCGGATGGTGCAGCGGGTACGCGATTTGATCAGTACCGTCTACGAGCAACAGCGATTAAAGAACGAAGCACAATGGAGCGCCCTGCAGGCGCAGATTAATCCGCATTTTTTATATAACACGCTCGATTCTATCAACTGGATTGCTCGGATGAACAAAATTCCGGAGATTAGCAAAATGATCACGGCCCTATCCATGCTATTCAAATTGTCGCTGTCCAAGTCGGATAAGTTTATTACCGTTGAAGAAGAGCTCATGTATATCAAATATTATGCGCAAATTCAGGAGACACGCTTTTCGGATCGCATTCGCATCCATGTTGACGTCCCTGATCCCATTCGTGCGTATTCGCTGCCGAGGTTTATTTTGCAGCCCTTAGTGGAGAATGCGGTGGTGCATGGCTTGGAGCCAAAGGAGGGGCCGGGGGAGATTCATATTAAGGGCGGTCAATACGAGGATACCATCTTTTTCATCATTCAGGATAACGGTGTCGGCATACCAGCGGACAGACTGAAGGAGCTGCTTCTTGCCAAGGACCATGAACAGTCGCGGCATTTGGGCTTGTCGAACGTTGACGAGAGGATTAAGCTGCTGTACGGACAGGAATGGGGCTTGAAAATCGATAGCATTGAGCAGGTAGGAACGATTGTGGAAGTATGGCTGCAGAAAAACCTGCTAAAGGGAGGGGCTAACCAATGATCTACCATGTGTTGATTGTGGATGATGAGCCGATTGTACGGCAAGGATTGATTCAGTTTGAATGGGAATCGTATGGCTTCGAGGCGGTTCATGCCTGCAATAACGGAAGGGAAGCGCTGCAATGGTTGAACGCCAACCAGGTGGAGCTGGTGGTCACCGATATTAAAATGCCTGGGATGGACGGGGTAGAGCTAAGCGGGAAAATCAGAGAGCTTTACCCGGATACGATGGTTCTGTTATTAACCGGGTACAACGAGTTTACCTATGCGCAGCAAGCCATTAAGAACGGTGTATTCGACTACTTATTGAAGCCGGCAAGCGATGAAGATTTCGAACAGGTACTGGGCAAAGCCTACAAGCATTTACGGGATAGAGAAGAACAGAAGCGAATGCAAGATACAATGACCTATCATTTTCTATTGCGCAATCAAGTGAAGGACAGCCAATTTTCCATGGAGTCGTTGCATCTGGAGCGATATCCGGAGCATGCCTTCCGTTTGGTTCTTGCGTATTTGCCAAGCGATAGAGTAGATGGAGCAACCGTGGAGCGGCTAATTCAGCATAAATTTGTCCAATTAAATAAGCGTGAATGGGTGACGCTGGCTTCTGAGGAAGAGATGCAGCACATATCGCAGTCTTTCGATAATTTGGGGGCAGAGATCGGTATCTCTACCTCCAAACCTCACCGAGATGATATTCCTGCTGCTTACAGGGAAGCGGGAGTGGCATTAAGCGGGAAGTTTCTCCGTGTCGATCAGCACGTGTTTCACTATTCGGACAGCGCACGCGAAGAGAATCAGATGCTAGTGGTTACGGATATTTTGAAGAAAATTATGAACTGGAATACCCGGATTCAGGGCTCGACGGAGAAGCAATCGAAACAGTTTCTATCTGGACTCGTGGAGGAAATCAGAACCAAAGAGCTGTCGGTTCCCTATATCAAGCAGCTGATGGTTTCGCTCATCTCGGTGCTGGAGAAAGAGCTGTCCATTGTACCGTTCTTCCCTGCGGAGGCGTGGGATCGGGAGAAGGAAATCTTCCTGAATGCAGTCGATACGGCGCAACATCTAGACGCAATTGAAGAGAGCCTGTATACAGGCATCTGCGAATTTATGGAGAATCTGTTTCACCGAAATGCGCAGGCCAAAGAGTCGGCGAAGCTGCAGGAGGTGCTCGATTACATTCATGAACATTATCACGAGGTCGTCTCGCTGGATGTAATTTCTGACGTATTTCGCATGCATCCGGCTAATTTCTCTAAGTGGTTTAAGGAGAACAAGGGGAATACGTTCGTCGACTACTTAACAAGATATCGCATTGATAAATCCAAGGGGCTGCTGGAGCAGACAGATCTCAAGCTATTCCAAATTGCGGAAGCTGTCGGTATTCAGGATGCCCGCTATTTCGGGCAAGTATTTAAGAAACAGGTGGATTTAACGCCTGGCGAATATCGCCTTCTTTTTAAATAATGCTTCGTGATCCCCTTTATGGGGATTTTTTTGCCTATTCCAAAGGATACTAAAAACTTCAACATCGAACTAATTTCTTAGCGTTGTTGCGCTATTCCCTCAGCATTTACAATAAACGTACAGCCAAGCAATACAAAACAAGGAGGGGTTCTTATGAAAGGTTTGAAGGTTGCCATGGGTTCGTTGGCTGCTATCATGCTTACCGTAACTGCGTGTTCGAATGCTGGTTCGGATGGGCAAGGGAGCACACAAGTGAAAGAGACCAGCGGAGAAAAGGTTGAGCTGCGCGCGATGTGGTCGGGTACGACCAGTCGTCATGAGCGAACACTGAAAGTCATTGAGCTGTTTGAGAAAAAGTATCCCAACATCAAGATTACGCCAGAATATACGGGAACGGATCAATTTGGTGAAAAGCTGAATACACAGCTCGCTGGCGGCAATGCGCCGGATTTGATCAATATCGGATCGATTACCGATCTGGTCGTCAAAGATGCGGTGTTAGATCTGACGCCTTATGTCAAAAGCAAGGAAATTAACTTGGAAAGCATCGATCCCGTCTACTCGGATCCCGGCAAAATGAACGATAAATATTATGGCATTAGCCTCGGAACGAACGGTATCGGATTGTTCTACAACAACGATTTGATTAAAAAAGCCGGTATGCAGCCACCGAAGGATACGATGTCCTTCGAGGAGTACGAAGCCTATGGCAAAGAAGTCGTCAGCAAGCTCGGACCAGGCTACTATGCTTTCGCGGATCAATCGAGATACAACCTGTATTTCCAATATTTCCTACGGCAAAGCGGCAAATCAACTTACAAGGATGGCAAACTGGACTTCACCAAGGATGACGTAGTTCGCTGGTTCACAATGTGGGATCGCATGCGTAAAGCGGGCCTTCTGCCAACGCCGGAGGAAGCGGCAACCTATACGGATTTGTCCATCGATACATCGATTTTCCCGAAAGGTAAAACGGTCTTCATGATGAGTTGGCTGAACCAGTTAACGGCCTATCAGAATGCTATGAAGGATGAATTGCAACTCACTGCACTGCCGTCAGGTGGTCCTGGTGCCAAGAACGGTCTGTGGGTTCACCCGAGCCAGTTCTGGACGATTAATAAGACGAGCAAGCATCCGAAGGAAGCGGCAATGTTCATCAACTTCTTCATCAACGACGAAGAAGCGACCAAAGTGCTTGGCAGCGAGCGTGGTATTCCGGGTTCTGCCAAGGTGCGAGATATGATTAAGCCTACGATTACTCCGACAGAACAAAAGATTTATACGTATTTTGAAACATATATTTCGAAGGCGGGCGTGAAGGATCCGGATCTGCCGAACGGGGCTGAATATGCGAACGCAATGGTTTCAGCTTCGCAGAAGGTGATGTTTGGGAAAGCGACGATTGAACAAGCAGCACAAGAAGTTATGGACGCAGCAGAGAAAACCGTGAACCGGAAATAAGGGTTACCATGCAACTTGTGACAAGGAGGGGCCATTGTGAGCCAAATTACTGCGATGAATCGAGGAATGGGACATAAGGTGAGGAGGCTCTGGAAAGAAAATGCCGCCGCCTACTTGTTTCTACTGCCGTGGTTGCTGGGCATGTTCCTGCTGACGCTCGGACCGATGATTAGTTCGTTGTACTTATCTTTTACCCAGTATGACCTACTTAAACCAGCACAATGGGTTGGATTCGACAACTACACCAATATGTTTACGAACGATGTCCATTATTTGAATTCATTGAAGGTTACGTTTCTATATGTATTTACCTCTGTGCCAATGAAGTTAGCGTTCGCACTGACAGTTGCGATGCTGCTGAATATGGGGCTGAGGGGGCTTGGGATATACCGAACGCTCTATTACATCCCAACTTTGCTGGGTGGCAGTGTGGCGATTGCGGTGCTGTGGAGGAAAATGTTTAGCGGTGACGGTGTCGCCAATCAGCTCCTGCATACGCTGACGGGATTGCATGGTCCTGATTGGGTGGCGAACCCGAAGTATGCGCTGTACTCGGTGTCGCTCCTGTCGGCCTGGCAATTCGGGTCGTCGATGATTATCTTCTTGGCGGGACTGAAGCAAATTCCGCAAGAATTCTACGAAGCAGCTAGAGTTGATGGAGCGGGGAAAATACGCCAATTTTACAACGTTACGCTCCCGTTATTGACACCAGTGCTATTGTTTAACGTCGTCATTCAGCTAATTGGCGCTTTCCAGGCATTCACGCAGGCATTTATCATCAGTGGAGGCTCCGGGGGGCCGATCGATTCTACGTTGTTCTACACCCTCTATATGTATATGAAAGGGTTCACCTATTTCCAGATGGGATATGCCTCTGCGATGGCCTGGGTGCTGCTGCTGATCATTTCAATCTTTACTGCGCTGATCTTCCTTTCGTCAAAATACTGGGTGAATTACGGGGACGGGGGGAATTAAGCCATGCCGTTTACATTCAATAAGCGTGCTATTATCATGCATGCGATTATCCTTTCGTTAGGCGTATTCATGCTGTACCCTATTGCCTGGTTAATCGCTAGCTCATTTAAACCGAGCCAATACATTTTCTCTGATCCTGGCTTATGGCCGAAGGTATTTACACTGCAGAATTACATCAAGGGATGGGCTGGGATTGCCAAAACAAATTTCGGCACGTTTTTCTTGAACTCATTTATCGTCTGCCTCTTATGTGTCCTCGGTAATCTGTTCTCGGGTTCACTGACGGCTTATGCGTTCGGACGAATGAATTTCGTGCTGAAAAAGGTTTGGTTCGCCCTCATGATGCTTACCATTATGTTGCCGCACCACGTTACAATTATTCCGCAATACGTGCTCTTTCGTAAATTCGATTGGATCAACACGTATTACCCGCTGGTGTTTCCGAAGTGGCTGGCGACAGAGGCGTTCTTCGTCTTCTTGATGATACAGTTCATTCGCGGGCTGCCGAAGGAGCTGGATGAATCCGCCCGGATAGATGGTTGCGGGCCATGGCAAATTTATGCACGGATCATAATACCGCTCAGTGTTCCAGCACTAATTACGACTGCGCTGTTCACGTTCGTGTGGACGTGGGACGATTTCTTCACGCAGTTGCTGTACTTAAACTCTCCTAAGCTTTATACCGTTCCGCTAGGCTTACGGTTGTTCCTAGATTCGTCAGGTGAATCCGCCTGGGGACCATTGTTCGCCATGTCGGTGCTTGCCCTGCTGCCAAGTCTGGTTATCTTTTTCTCCCTGCAAAAGTACTTCGTGGAAGGCATCTCGACCACAGGACTGAAGGGCTAAATTCAAAGAGGTTGAAAGGTGGAAATGTCCATGAGTACAACGATTCCGAACGGCGTATGGCCAGTAATGCTAACCCCATTCACGCAAGATAACGAAGTAGATTACAAGGCTTTAGAACAGTTGGTAAACTGGTATATCGAAAAAGGCGTGCATGGGCTGTTTGCAGTGTGCCTATCCAGTGAAATGGGTTACCTTTCCTTGGAGGAACGCGTCCAAGTTGCATCATTCGTGAAAGAAAAGGCGGACGGACGTGTGCCGGTCGTCGCTTCCGGTCATATCTCCGATGCGATTAGTCAGCAGATCGAAGAGATCAAGCAGATCTGGGCAACTGGCATCGATGCCTTCGTGCTGGTCACGAACCGTCTTGCCGCACCTGATGAAGACGAAGTGGTGTGGAAGCGAAATGCCGAGCGATTGCTCAGCGAATTGCCTGAAGTGACATTCGGATTGTATGAGTGCCCTGTCCCTTATCATAGGCTGCTCTCGCCAGAACTGCTGGCGTGGTGCGCCGGAACCGGTAGATTTACTTTTATGAAGGAGTGCAGCAACAATCTTGTGCAAATTACCGAGAAGCTGAAAGCTGTCGAAGGAACACCGCTTAAGCTCTTTATTGCGAACAACCCGCATGTGCTGGAAACGTTACGGCTGGGCGGGAATGGATATAGCGGGATTCTAGCCAATTTCCAGCCGGATTTATATGTTTGGCTGACGGAGAACTGGGAAACTGACCAGGAGAAGGCTCAGGTTCTGCAAGACTACTTGGGTGCCTCGAACCTGTTCGAAGGCAGACATTACCCGACTAGCGCCAAATATTATTTGCAGCTGGAAGGGGTAGAAGTCACTTTAAAAAGCCGTTCAAAACAAGCAACTGATTTCAAAGTCACGCACCAGCGGGAGATTGAACAGCTTAGAAGGTTTAATAATCATATGAAACAAACCCTATTAAATTAACGTTGTTTTCGCGATTCTGTAGAAAATGTGCTTAATAGGGGCCGTCCCACTGCCGTATCACATTTAGATGTAAAAACTACAGTTAATGTGCTCGAATTTGAGGTATTTTCGTGATTAGATGGAAAATATACAGGTAAATTCTATGAAATTTGGAGAATCGATACAATTGTAGAGGTTTAACTACAGGAAATACAGTTAATTATCCAAATTCGCTCTATCCGTTTCAAATAGATGGAGAAAATCCAGTTAAATCACGGGAAGTCAGTTTATTATTTATCGATTATGTGTAATAGGGCTCGCCTCGAGTGAGGATGGCATAAACGTGATGGAGAAGCTTGTTGGCGCAAGCGATCACGGCCACCTTGTAGGGGCTTGCCCTCTTTCTTTTTCTTGTCATCATAGGCTAAGGTTAATTAGCCATTGTGAATCTCCTGAGTTTTATCTATAGTTAAGAATATTGTCGTAACGATATAAATCCATAGGGGTATGCACTAGACGTCCATACCTTGCAGTTTGTCAAGTGTTTAGAATAAGCAACTGAGGGGATAAGTTATGCGAATTCGAATTGATAAACCTCCGTTTTTGGAATTTGAGGAGCTAGAAAGAAGCAGCAAGCTTCCGTGGGAACCAAGCAATAGTTGGCCTTGTCACTGGATCAGCTCATCGCAAGCTGGCGAGGCACCGTTTGTAACAGCTTACCGCTGTCGATTTAAGGCCGAACGGAATGAAGTCGTGCGTATTCACGTCAGTGGAGACGAGCGATATGAACTTTATCTGGGTGGCACCCGTGTTGGGCGAGGCAGCGAACGGGGAACCGCGAATTATTGGTATTACGAAACCTATGATTTGTCATTCGATATCGGCGAGCATGTCGTGGTGGCACGTACTTGGTCACTGGGACCCGTGCGACCATGGGCACAGATGACGGTATGTCCTGGCTTCCTGCTGGCGCCGGAGAATGAGGCTTGGATCAACAAGCTTGGAACGGGCGTAGCGGATTGGGAAGCCATGCCTTTGGAGGGTTATAGCTTTTCGAACCCTGCAGCTATTGGGATTGGAAGCGGCGGCAAAGTGACGCTGGACGGCCAAATCTTTCCTTGGGGCTATGAACAGGGAGCGGGAAATAACTGGCAGCCTGTAACCGTAGGAGAAAGCGGCAATAATGGCTATGTGCTGCACACTTCAGGCAATCCGCGCATTATGAAGTTGGCAGGCTTGCCCGCGATGCAGGAGCAGTGCTTAGATCAGGTCGGCATCGTGCGTTATGTTGCAGCAGAAGATGGAATCGCGAACCCGCAGCTGCCGGTGCAAATGGACTTGCACCTTGCGGTGGAGGCTGCAAGGTGGCAAGAACTGCTGGAGGACCAGCCGTTAATCGTTCCACCTTACTCGAGCCGTCGTATCATTATCGACCTGGGCAACTACTATTGTCTGTACCCTGAGCTAGTCACATCGGGAGGAAAGGGAGCCGTCTTCCGAATTAGCTGGGAAGAATCGCTTTACGAACAGCATTCCGATAACCGATGGCGCAAGGGGAATCGGCGAGAGATTGAGGGGAAATATTTTCGCGGGATCGGCGATACGTTTGTGTTGGATGGTGGTTCCCATCGCTTATGGGATACGTTGTGGTGGCATGCCGGAACCTATATGGAGATCAATGTTGTGACCTTGGACGAATCTGTTACTATCGAAAAGCTGGCACTCTGGGAAACACGATATCCGCTAGAGGCGGAGTCTAAGTTCCACTCAAACGACGAGCAGCTCCAATCGTTAATCCCGATTGCCGTGCGTACGCTGCAAATGTGTGCGCATGAAACTTATATGGATTGTCCTTATTGGGAGCAGCTTATGTATGTAGGTGATACACGTCTTGAATTACTACTCACGTACGCACTTTCTGGAGACGATCGACTGGCAAGAAAAGCGTTGGTCTGCTTCGACGTATCGAGACTGAATTATACAGGCTTGCCAACTTGTGCTTTTCCTGACGAATCGAATAAGATCATTCCATCCTTCTGCCTCTGGTGGATCGCGATGGTGTATGATTACGCTTTATGGCGGGGAGACCCGGAATTCGTTAACTCACTTATGCTCGGTGTTCGGAATGTGATAGGACTGTTGCTGCGGGAATGTCAAACGGATGGATTAATCGCCCAACCCAAGGGCTGGGCTTATATTGACTGGATCGAGGGCTGGTCAGGGGGCAATCCACCAGATGGCGGCAGACGGGTGAGCGCGGTCTACAATTGGCAAATGGTCTACACGCTAAAGCTGGTTGCCGCATTAGAGGCTTTCTTGGGCGAGGAAGAGCTGGCAAAGCGCGCACATCGGCAAGCGGGGGAACTGTCATCCAAGGTGCACAAGGCATTCTGGGATGAGGCGGTCGGGCTATACGCCGATGATGAAACATTTACCAGCTATTCGGAGCATGCACAGTGTATGGCTGTACTCAGTGATTGTATCGGCGATAATGTACAGCATCGTCTGCAAGCGAATTTAGCATCCACCAACAACATGATGGCATCAACATCGATCTATTATTCGCATTACTTGTTTGAGGCGTATGCTAAGCTGGGGTTGATCGAAAGACTGCATAGCCGTCTTGAACCGTGGTTTTCGCTTCGAGAGCAAGGCTTCTACACAACACCTGAGCATTTCGGCGCTGACAGCAGATCGGACTGTCACGCTTGGGGGGCGCATCCGCTGACGCACTTCTATACGTCAATCGCGGGCATTCGCCCAGCAACAATGGGCTTTGAAGCCATTAAGCTTCAACCGCAGCTCGGGCATTTGCAAGAGATGGAAGCAGAAATGGTCCATCCGCAGGGAGTGATCTGCGTCGAATTCCGGCGTGAAGGCGCAGCATTGTACGCCATGGTGGATCTGCCTGGTTCACTGGCAGGCACGCTTGAGTGGGAAGGAATAACGGTTACTTTGCAGCCAGGCAAGCAGTCGCACAAACTGATGGTATAGATTAATCTACGAAAATAAAGTCTGTCAGGGCTCTCAAGCCTAGGCAGACTTTTTGCATATCTTTTTTCTCGAAAAATCATTTTTTTTGTACATACCTTAAAAGCGTTGTATATCAACCCATAAAATCTTGAATTAGAATAAAGGAAGTAACTAATCGTTATTTCTAGGGGGAAGGTAAATGGTTTTAAAGAAAAAATCCGTACCTACGATGTTGGCGTGTATCATAAGTCTTTCTACAATCTTAGTCGCCTGTTCGTCGGAAGAAAAGGTTGACGCCACGGCTACTCCACAAGCATCTACATCTGTTAAGCCGATGGATCCAAAAGTGCTCGCAAAGAAGAAATTTGACCCACCGGTGACAATTACGACTGCGGCGATCTCAGCACCAAACGATTTTTCGTTTAAACCCGGTGAAACCATTGAGAATAATGTCAATACCAAATGGATGAAAGAAGCTATGGGGATTGATGTGAAATTCGATTTTGTCGTCGCGAAGCAAGCCGATTTCGACACGAAGATCCGCTTACTTCTGGCGAGCAACGATAGACTTCCAGACGTTTTTGTTGGGTCGGCAACCAATGATCTCATTGATGCAGGCAAACTGATGCCTTTGAATGATGCCATTGAGATGTATGCATCCCCGAATTTAAAACAGTTGTTTACTGCGTTTCCACAGGCGTTCCAGTCCGTAACCAAAGGAGGGAAAATCTATGGTATTCCGCAATTCAAGGATGCTGACGAAGGTTCCGTCATGTGGCTGCGCGAGGATTGGATGAAACAATTGAATCTGACCGCTCCCAAAACGATTGCGGAATTGGAAAAAGTGCTTGAAGCGTTTACGAAGCAGGATCCGGATGGCAACGGGAAAGAGGATACATTCGGGCTTGCTGTGTCACTCAAGGATGGCATGTATACCTGGATGGCTAGTGCAGATCCTATATTTGGCGCCTTTAGCGATTATATGGCACCGGAGTTTCGGTTTGTATCCCAATTCTGGAATCCGAATAAAGAGGGGAAATTGGTTTACGGTGCAGTTGATTCTTCCATGAAACCAGCCCTAGAAACACTCGCAAGATGGAAGAAGAACGGCTATATGGATCCGGAAGCTGCCATTAAAGATGCGAGCAAAGCGATTGAACCGGCAGTAAAAGGCACCGCTGGCGTAATCTTCGGACCGAACTGGATGGGACAATATCCGTTGGAAGACACGTCGAAGACGAATCCTAAAGCTGTTTGGAAAGCCTATCCGATACCTGCTGGACCTGATGGGAAAATCGGCCGTGTTGTCTCGCTTACCGGCGGATCTACGGTTTTCAGCAAAGATTTCAAGAATATTGAAGCATGGTTCGCTTATATGAACAAAATGTATGCCAGATATTTCGGCAAAAATGACCCGTATTGGGATCCTAAATTCGAACTCGGATACTACGAAGGCTATGATTATATTATCCATGACGGCAAAGTGATCAAGACTGGTTTTAAAGAAAAAGGAGTACCACCAGAGAAATGGCCGCTGGCCAACGGTAAAGAGATGGGAATGGGATGGACCATGTTTCCTCTGAATGGCGGCATGACCAGTTCTGTTCCTTATCTGGGGGATCCGGGTTATAAGAAATTCACGGATAACCCGAGTGCTCCTGCGGCTAACGCTGCGGAGGAAAGAGTCAAGAACCTGACGAAATCTCAACTTGAGGCGGGTATGGTACGTCAAACTCAAACCAAAGCAGATAAATATAATGCATTCCAGGGGGCATTAACTGAAACTATGCAGGCAAAAGGCGCATTGCTCTCCAAATTGGAATCGGAAGCGTATTTAAAAATTATTTATGGTGAAAAGCCTGTTGATTACTTCGACGAGTTTGTAAAGGAATGGAAGGCCAACGGCGGGGACCAAGTTACAGTGGAAGCAAACAAGTGGTATGAAAGCACGAAAAAGAACTAACTCGATTACAGAGCGGATTGGTTCAAATGTAATAAAAACTGTGGGCTTTTTGGGAATTGCAATCGTTTCCTGAAAGCCCTCTACAATATGTACGGAGGGCATACGAAATGAGACATATCGGAGCGATGACCCAACCCACTCCCATAAAAGCAGAAATAAAGACCAGTAAGTTTGCGTCTTATTGGAAACGAACATGGCCGTTACACTTATTATTGTTTCCGGCTGTAATTATCACGTTAATCTATGGCTACATTCCTATGTATGGCGCGATTATCGCTTTTAAAAATTACAAACCTTGGTTAGGGATTACGAATTCTCCATGGGTCGGCTTGGAGCACTTCAGATATTTATTTTCTTTTCCCGATAGCAAGCAAGTCATCTGGAACACGTTGGTTATCTCTTTCTTAAAACAAATCTTCAATCTATCTGTACCTGTTGTTTTTGCATTACTTTTAAACGAGGTGGCCAAAGTCGCTTTTAAAAGGACTGTTCAAACCTTGGTCTATTTACCGCATTTTCTCTCATGGGTTATTTTGGGTGGGATATTTGTAGATCTGTTATCTGTCCAAGGCGGCATCGTAAACCGTTTTATTGGCTTGTTCGGGGTCAAACCGATTTTTTTCCTGGGCAGCAACGACTGGTTTATTACTACCGTGGTTATCTCTGATGTCTGGAAGGAATTCGGGTTTGCGGCAATTGTGTTTTTGTCTGCTTTGGCGGGTATCAACCCTAATTTGTATGAAGCTGCAGAAATAGACGGCGCCAACAGGTGGAAACAGGTTGTTCACGTTACACTTCCTTCCATTATGCCGATATTCATCGTCGTCTCTACGCTGGCTTTGGGGCGGGTCATGAATGCGGGCTTCGATCAAATTTTCAACCTATACAACCCGCTTGTTTATGAAACAGGTGATATTATTGATACTTTTGTATATCGGGTTGGACTTGAAGGTGGGCAATTCAGTTTCGCGACGGCAGTCGGCCTGTTCAAATCGGTTATCGGGTTTGTGCTAGTTGTCATCAGCTACAGGGTATTGTACAAGGTGGCCGATTATCGAATTTTTTAAAGGAGTCTGGATGATATGCTGTTTCGGTCTACTACGTATAAAATATTTACATGGCTTAACTATATCTTTTTAAGTGTCCTGAGTGTGCTGTGCATCTTGCCACTCTTACATGTTTTCTCCGTTTCGCTCAGTTCCAGAGCCGCAGCTACAGCAAATATCGTCAACTTCTGGCCCGTTGGATTTACAATTGCTGCCTATAAGGAAACGTTAGCCAATGAGCACTTTCTGCGTGCCTTGGCGATTGGCGTGGAACGGACGGCTCTGGGGACGGGTATTTCCATGTTGGTTTTGTTGTTTGCGGCGTATTCACTTTCCAAATCGGATCATAAATTTGCTGGACGGAGCGTATATGCGTGGTTTTTCATATTCCAGATCCTGTTTAGTGGAGGATTGATTCCGACATATTTGGTTGTTAAGGAAACGGGGTTATTGAACACAATCTGGGCATTGGTCATACCAGGGGCTGTAGGTGGATTTAATCTTATTCTCATGCTCAATTTCTTTCGTTCCGTTCCGCCTGAACTGGAAGAAGCTGCTTTAATCGATGGGGCAGGCCATTTCACTACCTTGTTCAAAATCTACCTGCCGCTATCCATGGCGGCCATAGCAACGATAGGTTTATTCGATATGGTGGGTCATTGGAATTCCTGGTTTGATGGGATGATTTATTTGAAAAATCCTCGTGATTATCCTTTGGCTACTTTCCTGCAATCCATCTTGGTCAAGGATAATGCGAATGTAAGCGGTATCTCTGCGGAAGCTGTGCAGAATATTTCCAGCCGCACGGTGAGAGCTTCGCAAATTTTTATTGGAGCTCTTCCTATTCTTATTGTATACCCATTCTTGCAAAGGTATTTCGTGAAGGGAATTGTGCTAGGCTCCGTGAAAGGATAAGATTTCATTATATGGATTCTTAAGGGGTAATGGCGATGCCGTTTAAACGGAGTATTTTTAGCAAAATTATTAGTATGATCTGTCTTCTTCTGATTCCCATCTTATTCTTATACAGTTACTCCAATAAGGTGAGCACGGATGTGGTTGAAGATGAGATCATCAAATCCAATGTCAGCCGTCTGTCTTTCTTTATTCAACAGGCAGATTCGACAGCGGATCAGTTATGGAAAGCGGGGTTTAATTTAAGCAGAGACCCTGATGCTACGAAATTAAGCTTCAAATCCATTTTAGGAAGTTCTTACGATGTTATACAAACGAAAGATCTGATTTCTTCCAAGGTCGCTATTCAAAGCAATACGTTTGGCTGGATTAATGCGTTCACGATATTTGCGCCATCGACGCATCAAGTGATCACGACAAACTCCGCTGTTACTTACGATGCAAGTGATTTGAAATCGGTTGGAACGGAGAAATGGCATTATCAAAAAATCATCACAAACCATGGTGAAGGCTATAACTTTATCCATTATTTAACTGAGCCCTACATGGCAAAATTGGACCTGAACAAGGCGAATCTGATTGTTGAAATTACATTCTCTGTGGATAACTTATCCCACATGCTAGATCAGCTAAAGCTTGGAAGCAATGGGGATCCTTTTCTATATAACGCGGAATACGAGCCGATTACAGGCAGTGCTAATCAGCGGGAATTGCTGCCCCAAGTCACCCAGCAATTGCGAGGGATGAACCTCGGAGACGCAGGTAATGAAGTGATTGAATTGAACGACAGGAAATATATTCTTACTTATGAAAAGTCGAAAACACTGGGATGGTATCTGGTTGATTATATCCCATTGGAAGAACTTCTAATACCGATTACGCACAACCGAAAAATATTTTATCTGTCCACAGGCTTGCTGCTCATGCTCAGTTTACTAGCCGCAGCATTGCTTTACCGCAATGTACAATTACCGATCAGGGAGTTGGTCCATGGCGTAAAGGCAATGAAAAGAGGCAATTATTCCGTCAGGGTTCCCATAAAGACGAATAACGAATTCAAGTATTTATTTATCCAGTTTAATCACATGAGCGAAGAAATCCAAAAGTTGATTGAGAACGTATACGACGAAAAAATCCGGGTTCGGGAAGCGACCTTGAAGCAGTTGCAATCCCAGATTAATCCCCATTTCCTATATAATAGCTTCGCATTTATTCAGAGCATGGCGCAGATGGAAAACAATGAAGCGATTATTGCCGTTACGCACCATTTGAGCAAATACTATCGGTATACAACAAGGGTGGAAAATCAGATCGGCAATCTAGCGGAGGAAATCGATCTTATCCGAAACTATTTGGAAATTCACCAAATGCAAATGCATCGTTTGCAGTACACCATTGATATTCCGCCTGGCATGATACCAATGACTATTCCTAAGCTGCTGCTCCAGCCGATCGTGGAAAATGCGATTATTCACGGTATAGGTCCTAAATTGGGGATCGGTGTGATCCAAATTACAGGTGCGCAAACGGAGTCAGCTTGTACGATTGTCATCGAGGATAATGGTGTGGGGGTCAACGCGGAAACGCTGGATAAGTTGGAAGCGAAATTGAAGGAAACGCTGGACGATGATATGGGCTGTGGATTATGGAACATTCAGCAGCGGCTAATCCATCAGTTTGGAACCGCTTCAGGACTTTACTTGGAGATTTCGCCGCTTGGCGGATTACGCGTGACAATTCGTATCATAAAAGGGGGGGATTGAAATGTATCATTTGTTGATCGTGGACGATTATCCGGATCAGGTGGAAAGCATTGCTTTGACGATCCCCTTGGAAGAATTGGGAATTGAAGAGGTGTATAAAGCCTACTCAGGTATTGAGGCGTTAGAAATCATAAAGTCTTACCCCATCGACATTGTATTAACGGATATTACAATGCCCGGGATGAGTGGACTCGAGCTGATTGAAATCATACGGGAAACTTCGAAATCAACCAAATGCATTTTACTTTCCGGCTATGCTGATTTTGAATATGCCCAGAAGGCCATTGAATTGCAAACTTCTTATTATTTAACCAAACCGGTGGTTACGAGTGAACTTATAAGTATATTGCAAGCTGTGACTACATCTCTTAAATCCGAATGGGAGGAAATCAGTTCTTATCAGCGGGCCATGTATGTGTTTCGAGAAAATCTGCCTTTGTTAAAAGGAGAGCTATTGAACCATCTTTTACAGGATAGGCGCATATCGGAAGAAAGGTTAACCAATAAAATGCAAATGCTGAAGCTCCCGTTTCAATGTGGAGATGGGATCAGCATGTGCGTCATTCGGTTGGAGGATGAATTCAGTGAACTCGATGAATTAGATTTATCACTGATGGAATATGCGATTACCAATATCGCTGAGGAAATTTTCGGTGAGTATTTTCACATGTGGCACTGCAAAGATCCGTACGACTATATTGTATTTGTGCTAAAGCTGAAGGAGCATCAAACTGAGCTGCTTGGAAGTGCAGAGGATAACAACGACGAGGTATTGCGGCTTATCGAGAAACAGGCGGCGAACCTGCACAAAAGCGTGGGCGTTTACTTGAAACGAAACATCTCCATATCTGTTGTCCGAAAAATGGGGACGTTCCCTGCGCAGCTTCCTCCTAGTTATCAAACTTGCATTTCCGCCATCCGCAGACAGATTGGCAATGAATCCAATTTTTTTATCACGGTAACAGATGATCTAGGGCCTGCGATAAAAGGTTGTTTAAAGGAACCGTATCAGTCCCCCTTGCTGATTCATTTGCTGGAAACCGGGCGTTGGGATAAAGTTTCTGAGAAACTGGAAAACATTTTCCAAGAGTTAGCGGACAAGTGGATGGAATCGCCGGAGTACGCACAAGAAATCCTTTTCGTTGTGACAAGCTCCTTTCATTACATTGCACATAAAAACGGGCGACAACTAAGTGAAATTATCGGAACCGCATATCACAGCCTCATCGATGGTGGCATTCCAGATCAATCCATGAAACAGCTGCGCGATTGGGTGTTTAATGCTTTCTACAAGATTAGGGAAGATGCAACGAATCATACCAAAGATACGAGGTCTTCCTTAGTTAATAGAATTCACCAATTTATCGAGGGCAACTTGCTGCACGATCTGTCATTACAGTCGATAGCCGATCATGTGAATCTTCATCCCGCTTATATTTCCAAGGTTTATAAAGTTGAAACCGGAATAGGACTCAGTGATTATTTACTTCAATATCGGATGGAGCTCGCAACGGATTTGTTGCAAAGCAGCCATGATAAGATTTATGAAATTGCAACGCAATTGGGGTATCAGACACCCCATTATTTTATTAAATTGTTTAAAAGTTATTATGGGATGACACCGCAGGAATATCGGAATAGCTTAAAGAGCTAATTTGGCGAATTCCAATTGGCATTATTTCTTCGAGGGGACGCTCTGGAAGATTAATGATATAGATGATTTAGATGCTTAAGTAATGGGAAAAGCACTACGTAATTGTATCCGGATGCAAATGCGTAGTGCTGAAAATTCGACGGTCACTGTTAATTGAAACTGTCAATTGAAAGCGTTATCACACTAAGGAGAGGGTTGCCAAATAGATGCAGCGAAGTCGCAGTATCTGCCCCGGCATATGCCGAGAGGCGTAATTAATTTTTGGAGGGATCAAGGATGAGTTGCATTCAAGCTTCTTCAATAGGGAAGTTAAAAGGTTTCGCAGTCCTACTATTTTTGTTTGTTATATTTCTGATTGCCACACCCTCTAGCAATGCTGCTACAACGGAACCTTACAATTGGAAGGATGTCCCTACTGGCGGAGGTGGATTTGTCACCGGGTTGGTGATCCATCCGACGGAACCGGATATCCTTTACATCCGCACTGATGTGGGCGGCATTCTCCGCTGGGACCCGATCAATCATAAATGGATCCAGCTTCTGAATATATTGACGGAAGCCGATAAGGACTTGTACGGTGTTGATAGTATCGCTCTCGACCCGTCGAACCCGGATGTGGTCTATATAGCGGCAGGCAGTCCTTATAGTTATGCCAAAAGTGAAATTCTGAAATCAACGGACCGGGGAGCCACCTGGGAGAAAACCGGATTCCTTCCCAGGTCCAACGGCAATGGACCAGGAAGAGGTCTGGGCGAGCGGCTCGCGGTCGACCCGAACGCCGGGAATATTATTTTCATGGGAACTCGTTATGACGGTCTGTGGAAAAGCACGGCTGCGGCGGGCAATGGGACGTGGCAGAAGGTTGCTACCTTTCCGACAATCGGCAGAGATCCGATCGGATTGAATTTTGTCGTGTTCGATAAGAGCACGGGAACTCCCGGTAATGCAACGCAAACGGTTTACGTAGGTGTGAAAGGCAGCGGTGTGTACCGAAGCATGGACGGAGGCGCAACATGGAGTCTGATGAGCGGAAGCCCGCTGGAGCCTAATCGAGCGGCATTGGCATCCGATGGTACCTTGTACGTTGGTCACGGGGATGAAACCCTTACAGGCAATGGCATGGGTGTAGCCAAGTTTGCCGGCGGCGTTTGGACCGACATTACACCGACAGTGAAAGTGGCACCTTACAATAGTATCACTGTCCATCCGACTAACCCGAACATTGTGATGGCGGCTATTAAAAATGAAGAGATCTATCGTTCAACAGATGGGGGAACGACCTGGGAGAAGATGAACAGGGCGAATACGGTCGCGCACCCTAATATCCCTTGGTGGACCAATAACTTTTGGGGCTCGAATATAGCAAGCCTGACGATCGATCCATTCCACCCGAATCAGGTGTGGTTCACAGACTTCTTTGGCACATGGCGAGCGGAAGATATCACGGCAAGCCCTTCTCATTGGTATACATACGAAGAGGGCCATGAAGAGCTGGTGACATTCGCGCTGCGAAGCACGCCAATCGGCGCGCCACTTCTGAGAGGGGTAGCGGACTTGAATGGCTTTCGCCATGCCTCTTTAACTGCTTACCCAAGTTCTAGATTCAGCATCCCGGATTTGGGGGGGACGACTTCTATCGATTTTCAGGAGAGTAATCCAAATTTCGTAGCCCGGGTAGGCGGTACCCTTTGGTACGGTACTGGTGGTGGCGGTTATTCCACCAACAACGGTGAGACTTGGACGGCGTTCCCCAGTCCGTTAGTCAGGTACGGGAAAGTAGCCGTGTCAGCTGCGAGCGAGACGATGGTATGGGTGCCGGAGAAGAGTGTGCCGCAATATTCAACCGACCGTGGCCAAACGTGGAAGGCCTCAATAGGTGCACCTTCCACCGCGGTCCACGACTACTGGACATGGTATCAGCCGTTGGCGTCCGATAGGGTCAACAACGATACGTTTTATCTGATGGATCGGATGACGGGCACTTTATACCGGAGCACGGACGGCGGAGCCAACTGGTTAATTGCTACAACTTTCTTCTCTCAATTCACAGGAACAGACAGCAACGGGAACCCAACACCGTTAACCCCTTACTTCAATGTAAAAACAGCGCCTACAATGGCGGGCGAGGTGTGGGTCAGTCTCGAATCCGGCGGTCTCTACCGTTCGAGCAACGCCGGAGATACCTTTACCAAGCTTGCCAATGTGCAGCGAGCGAAGCACTTCGCGTTCGGCAAGGGCCGGCTTGGCTACAGCAATCCGACGGTATTTGTCTATGGAACAGTGGACAACACCGTGGGGATATTCCGTTCCGATGATTTAGGTGTTACCTGGGTGAAGATCAACATTTCAAACCCAGCGATCGGCAATGAAGTCACCGTTATGGAAGGCGACCGGCAGGTTTGGGGCCGCGTTTACATCGGCAATGGAGGCTCCGGCGTGTTCTATGGCGAAACCTTGGCAAGCGAAGGAACGGATTTCGAACCGCCTACGCAACCGACGAATTTGGCAGCTATATTGCAAACGGCGACCACCATCAAACTATCTTGGCGTGCATCCACGGATAACACAGGCGTAGTGGGATATAACGTGTACAGCGGGCCTACTATTGTTGGCAGTACCTTGAGCCCATCGGATACGACGTTTAACGTAACGGGGCTGACGCCAAACACAACATATTCCTTTACTGTTCAAGCAAAGGATGCAGCAGGTAACGTCTCAGCCGTAAGCAATTCGCTGAGCACAACGACGGCGCCGCCTCCTTCGCCGCCGACGAATCTGACATTGACGCAGACCTCGATGACCAGCGTAAGTCTGAGCTGGAGCCCGCCCGCCAATCTTGCAGATGTGAGCGGATATAACGTGTACAGCGGCACTAAGTTAATCGGCACGACGCCTAGCACCACGTTTACCGTTTCGGAACTGCTTCCGGGCAAGAAGTTTACATTTACCGTCCGATCCAAGGATGTGGCGAACAGTACTTCTGCTCCGAGCAACGCGCTTGTGGCGACAACAACACCAGGACCTGGAACGCTTATTTTCAGCGACAATTTCGAGGACGGCAACGCTGATGGCTGGACCTCACTAAATGGGAATTGGGCTATAGCCACGAACAATACCAAGGTTTACAGGCAATCCATCTGGACGTCAGTGAATGCTTTCGGTACGGTAGATGCCAGCAACTGGAACGATGGCACCTGGAGCAATTACAGTATTGAAGCCAGTAGTAGAGTGACGTATACCAACAACAGTGCAACAACAACGAATGGCGTTGTGGCCAGGTTTACGAATAAGGACAATCATTACACCTTCCGTTACATGGGCGGAAAACTACAGATCGGCAAATATGTGAATGGGACTTACAGTACATTGGTTCAAAAAAATTATCCAATGGTCCTGGGTGTTACTTACACGTTCACCGCCATATTAAACAATAACAATCTTGACTTTTATGTGGATGGCATCAAGGAATTAACAGCCAAGGACTCCAGTCACAAAACGGGGAAAATCGGCGTGTTTACTTGGCAAACAGCAGCTAATTTCGATCTTGTGGAAGTGATTAGCAACAACGATTTTGTCCCGCCGACGGTGGTCGGGGATTTGACTTCGCCATCGAAGAGCGAGACGACGGTAGATTTGGTCTGGAGCCCATCAACAGACAATCAAGGCGTAACGCAATATGAAGTGTATAACGGGCAGACTTTGGTCGGAACGGTAACGTCGGCAACCTATTCCTATATCGTCACGGGTCTTGCTGCGAACACGACATATACCTTCAGCATCAAGGCCAAGGATGCCGCGGGGAACGTATCCGGAGCCAATCCGCTCCAAGTCACGACCGCCCCATATCTAGTCAAACCAAAGAATACACTGGCTCCGATCACCATCGACGGTTCCCTAAATGAGGGGGTATGGAACATCGCGAATCCGGTGAATAAAACCATTATTGGTACCCCGAACCATACAGCGGAATATGGCGTTTTATGGGACAGCACCTATTTATATATTGGGGTGAAGGTCATCGATAGTGAGTTGAATAACGATTCCATTTATGTTCACAATGATGATTCCGTTGAAATCTATATCGACAGTAATCACAACAAGGCCTCAACGTACGACAGTCATGACCGCCAGTATATCAAGGGTTGGAATGACAATGCATTTTTCGTAAAAGGCGGTCTGCCTACAGCCGTACAGCATGCTTGGGGGACGATTTCCGGCGGATATTCCATAGAAATGGCTATTCCCTGGAGCGAGCTTGGCATTGTACCAACCGCAGGGATGACCATCGGGTTCGATGTGGCGGTCAATGATGACGATAATGGCGGTGATCGCGACAGCCAGTTGATGTGGGCAGGAACGAACGATAACTGGACAGATACGTCCATGTTTGGGAACTTGGAGCTGTCACCCGTAACGATTGGAGATACGCAAGCACCGACGGTGCCGACAAATCTAACATCTCCATCACACACCGATCGGACGGCGACTTTGTCCTGGACTGCCGCAACGGACAATATAGGTGTTACTGGTTATGAGGTTTATAACGGCACAGCATTGGTCGGTACGGTAACATCGACCACCTATACGGTCACCGGATTGACGCCAAGTACATCTTACACATTTATCGTGAAGGCGAAGGACGCAGAGAATAATCTGTCTGCCGCAAGCAATGCGGTAAGCGTCACGATGGATGAGTCGTATACACTGATTCATGTTAAAAAAGCGATGACATCCCTCACGGTTGACGGATCTCTCAATGAACCCGCGTGGACGATGGTGAAGTCTGTTGACAAAGTGGTCAACGGATTGATGAATAATTCCGCAGAATTTGGCGTGTTGTGGGATGACAACTATTTGTACTTGGGAGTCAAAGTCACCGATGCTAACTTGTATAATGATTCTTCCGAGGTGTTCAACGACGATTCCGTAGAGATCTACATTGACGGCAATCACAATAAGGGCACAACATATGATAGCTATGACCGCCAGTACATCAAGGGCTGGAACGACAGCGCGCTATTAGAACCAAGAGGGACAACAGTCGGCTTGCTGCATGCATGGTCCGCAATCTCGGGCGGGTATAGTGTGGAGATGGCAATTCCTTGGAGCTCGCTTGGTATTACGCCAACTATAGGTATGACGATTGGCTTCGACGTAGGTTACAACGACGATGATAACGGCGGCGGACGCGATAGTCAGACGATGTGGGCAGGAACCGCTGACAACTGGTCGAACACATCTGTGTATGGAGAGTTGAAGTTAGCTTTAGGAAACTGACAGTTACTAAATTTTTTCCTTGGGTGGAGTCAAGCTATTGCAAAGTTGAAATGAAAAACTCGTTATGTTAGGATAATATCTAACAATCAAAGGGCTGCAAGAAAGGTAACTTTCTTGTAGCTTTTTAATTTATAAGGAGGAGCACATGAGCTCGGAAACGGTTATTACACATGATTCACTCCGTATAAGTCGTTAGTATCCATTGCACTTATACGGAGTTAAATGAGAATAGATGGATATATACCGACTTTTTATAAAGAAGTAGCGCGTTATAAAAAGGAGGAACCCACCATGTCAATGATTCAAGTACAAAACCTAACATTTTCATATCCCAGCAGCTTTGATCCTATCTTTGAAGATGTTAGCTTTCAAATAGATACGGATTGGAAACTTGGCTTTATTGGCCGGAACGGTCGAGGTAAGACAACTTTTTTCAATCTATTATTAGGAAAATACGAATACAATGGGAAAATTATTGCTTCAGTTGAATTCAACTATTTCCCATACCCAGTCTCGAATAAAAGCAGACTCACCTATGAAATCGTAGAAGAGATATGTCCGAAAGCGGAAGATTGGGAGTTTCTCCGGGAAATATCTTATTTGGATATCGATGCTGAACTGATGTACCGACCCTTTGAAACATTATCGAATGGGGAACAAACGAAGGTTTTGCTGGCTGCACTATTTTTGAATGAAGGGCAGTTTCTATTAATTGATGAACCAACCAATCACCTAGATACCAATGGACGAAAGATGGTTGCTACCTATTTAAAAAGGAAAAAAGGGTTCATTTTAATTTCACATGATAGAAACTTTTTGGATGGCTGCGTTGATCACATCTTGTCCATAAACAGAGCGAATATCGAAGTTCAAAGTGGTAGTTATTCCTCTTGGAAGCTGAATTTCGATAGACAGCAGGAACATGAGGAGAAGACGAATGAGCGATTACAAAAAGATATCGGAAGACTACAACAATCTTCAAAACGTTCAGCCAATTGGTCTAATCAAGTAGAAGCTACCAAGAATGGTACAACGAATTCTGGTTCCAAATTGGACAAGGGGTACGTTGGACATAAAGCCGCAAAAATGATGAAGCGTGCAAAGAACCTGGAATCAAGGCAAAATAAAGCCATTGAAGAAAAGTCAACGTTGCTAAAAAATGTGGAAAAAACGGAGTCATTACTGTTAGAGCCTTTAGTCTACAAATCGAAAGAGCTCATTCAGTTAACAGACGTGGCTGTTAGGTATGAAGGTGAAGGAGTGAATTCGCCAATAAGTTTTAATGTTGTAGCAGGAGACCGCGTCGTGCTCGATGGAAAGAATGGCAGTGGAAAGAGTAGTATTCTAAAGCTTATTCTAGGAGATCCAATTCAGCATAGGGGTACTTTAAATGTAGGTTCAGGTCTTATCATTTCTTATGTTCAGCAAGATACCTCTCATTTAAAAGGGAAGTTAGCTGACTTTATTGAAGACAATCAGATTGATGAACCTATATTTAAATCGATACTGCGCAAGATGGATTTCGAGCGGATCCAGTTTGAGAAAGATATCTCTCAATACTCTGGTGGCCAAAAGAAAAAGCTGCTTATCGCAAAAAGTTTATGTGAAAAAGCTCATTTGTATATTTGGGATGAACCACTGAACTTTATTGATGTGTATTCACGCATGCAAATTGAAGAGCTGATTAACAGCTTTAATCCAACCATGGTTTTCGTGGAGCACGACCAGGCATTCCGAGAGAAAGTTGCAACGAAAATGGTTACTTTATAGGACTAGATGCATGGAACTAACGTAAGCACGATATAGTTGAAGGAATAAAACGGGATCTGCGCTGCGGACCCCGTTTTATTTATAAGGGGAGATATAAAATGGCATTAGGGCACCTCATCGGGTGCCCTAAACTACATGTCACCAAGGATCATTACTCGCTCCCTTCACCATCCGGGTTGCTGCAGTGCGATCGGTGACTTGAAGTTTATTCAGCACTAACGTCACATAGTTGGATACGGTCTTCGCGGTCAATCCTAGCTCTTTGCTTATTTCGCTGTTCGAGTATCCTTCGGCGATGAAATGCAGGACTTCTTTTTCCCGGGAGGTTAATTGGGTAAATTGATCAAGAGTGGAGGATGGCCGGGTTGCAAAATCTATCATTCGTTCCGCTACCTCCGCACTGAATATGGCTTCTCTTGCGGCTACCGAGCGAATAGCGCGAATGATCTCATCCGTGTCAGCATCCTTGAGAAGGTAACCTCTCGCTCCCGTCTTTAAGGCGGTAAGGACCGATGAGTCGTCTTGATGCATCGTCAAAAAAAGTATTTGCACGTCCGGGTGTTTCGCTTTAATCTGTTTGGCTGCTCCTACTCCGTTCAGTCCTGGCATTCGGATGTCCATCAAGATGACATCAGGTGATAACTGATTGCATAGAGTTATCGCTTCCTCGCCGTTCGTCGCTTCGCCTACGACTAACAAGTCATTTACCGTTTCTAAAACCGTTTTGAGTCCTTTGCGGTACATGGGATGGTCATCGGCAATTAGTATTTTCCATGTTCTCACTCTGTGACACTCCCATCTGTATGAAATTGCAAGGGCAGCCATGCCGCAACCCTCGTTCCTCCGCCTTCAGCAACCACGATCTGGCTCCGTCCACCTAGTTCTGCCGCCCTCTCCCGGATGGATGTCAAACCGACCCCACCTTCCGAGGCATGGGACACCAACCGAATCGCATCGGAGATACCAACCCCATCGTCCATAATTTCCACATAAAGCTCATCGATCTGCTTCCCTGTATGCATCGCAATCGTAACCCGGCACGTGCGTGCTTTCGAATGTTTGACGGCATTGGTCAACGCTTCAGATACGATGCGGTATACGGCAACTTCTACGGCAGCGGGTAAAAGGGGCAGTGTATGAGGTGATAATACTTCCAACTGAATTTGCTTTCCCTCATCCATTCTATGCGTATTCATCACATACATTAGACGATCTGCCCGCTGGCGAATAGTTTCAACGAGACCAAACTGATCCAACGCCGGGGGCCGGAGGTTATGGACGAATTCACGAATTTCCTTGACGATGATCCGAATATCGGATTCGAGCTCGGCGACAATACCTTCTGCTCGCGGAGGATCTTTGCGAATCAATGCGCCTGCTGCTGATGCGATAAGGGCCAGAGAAGCGAGCTTTGGAGCCATGTCATCGTGCAGATTGTTGCGAAGGGATCGCCGCTCCTCTTCCCGGGCGAAGATCAGCTTCTCTCTTGATGCTTGAAGCTCTATCATAAGGCGGTTGATATCAAGAGACTGTTGAAGTCCGTGAACGATTCTGGCAGATTCCCTGCCCAGCATATGGAGCAGGCGCATATCGGAATGGCTCAGCGGTTCATCAGGTGACCGCGTAGAGACATAGAGGCTGCCGAGTTCTTGTCCACCAACAACTAACGGAAACCGGAGGGACTCCGGTTCACGTGGGCATCCGGCGATCGCCGCTTCTTGCTCACGATCATTGACGAGTATGGTAATGGAGGCATGAGGCAGCTTCAGCATATCCTTTATCGTCATGACGACCGTTCCAAGAACCTGTTCCGGCGCATAGGGCTCTTTCAAGCGGTCACCAAGGCCGACCAGGAAGGAGACGGGATCTTCTCTTTTGCCATATACGAATCGGTTTACCAGCTTTTCTAGACTTGCCTTCAAAGGAGTGAACAAGACTGCGACCAACCCTGTTGCAATTAGTGGATAGACGTCACTTTGGGATTGAAATACAAGTGCCAGATACCACACCGTCGTCAAATAAATGCCGAATACAGTGACGAGTAGTACTGCGTACACGAAACTTCTGCGAACGATGGGGGGAACCCCCCACAAGCGGTCTTTCAACAAGGCAGAGCCAAGTGCAATAGGAATGGGCAGCATCGTGAGACGAATCGAGAGATCCAGCCAAAATATTTCGCTTTTAAAGAGCTGGGGCCACACGATTAGCAATAGGTTTACACAAATTAACGCTCCGAAAGCGCCGATGAAGCCGAAGGCAACTTTTCGAATGGCCTGCCTTTCTTTCGGAGAGATATTTTCTCGATATTGCGTAAATTGACTATAGGCCAGCGTGGCAAAAAATAAAATAAGCCAGCCAAGCGACAGCCCCAGCGGCCAATTGTCGATATGCATCACGCGAAAAGGTAAGTAATCGGGCACAAAGCGGACAAGGAAGGCAAGAACGGCGGTCCAGCCAATCCATCTACGGGTAATTCGACCACTCGGAAACAGCAAGGCTAGGCACATGAAGCCTGATAGCCCGACATCTTGTGCGAGGGGAATGAGGATATCCGATCCTTCCCATTGGCGGTAGAAGACATTTCCGAACACGAAGCTCACGAGCGTAAAAGCGGCAATCGAGCCGAGTACATCTCTGGGCTTCAAGATCATAATCAGCGTAGCAACGAATGCAAAACAACAGAAATAGAACAAGTCGATTCCGATATGAAGCATGGCTAGGCCTGACGCAGTAAGCCCAAGAGTTTCTTTCCACTCTAAGGATAAGACGCTTATCGTCGTATCCGAGCAAATCTGCGTCGAACTAAAGCATGATTCGAGTAGATAGGAATAGTAGGATGGTAATGATGCCAAATAACATAGGATCAGAAGCAGATTAATAGAGATAACTCCGGTATACAGCGCAAACAGCCACCAGGAATGACGGTGGCCGACCGGGCTGGACTGTACCTGGTGCGACGGCTTATGCAAAGCCTCCATATAGAACATCACCTCATACGTTTGCTGTAAATTGTGACGGAGATATAGATTACGCCGAAGAGAATAGATGCGATCCCGCCTGCAATGCCCCAACTGCCCATGTGGTCTGGGACCGCAAGTGCCGAAACCCCAAGGTACATAAATGTAAGGCTAACGATAATACCGAGTGCAAAAGAACCGGCACGATGCGAAGCTGTTAACAAGCTTCCATACAACAACACAATCAGCATGGCCGTATGTTCGCCCCAGCGGAAATGTTCTCCTGTCTCCGACCATTGCTGAATGCCTGCGCGGATGGCTACCGGGATGAGGAAGATCGCTGCAATCGCCGTCAGCACAAGCAGTGGTCTGGAGTAACCGGTGGATGAAGCTAGTTTTATCGCGGCAGCACGGTTGTGGTAGAACGCGTACAAGATCGTCAGTGTCAGTGTGAACATAAGGAATACAAAAGCTTTCTCTATCGCGAGTTTCGGTGCAGTTGCAGCGAATGTTACCAGAAACAGAAGATGACCCACGGCATAGAAATGAAGCAGCATCGGCTTCTCAAAAGGTCGGCGCAGCAAGGCGATCAGGCTCCCTCCGAACATAAAGGCGATTAGCGCACCATGCGAGACCGCGAGCCAGCGATAGGAATCGGGCACGAACGTTTCTCCGTTGCAGCCCCCGCAATCCGAAGGCAACCAAGGCTCCAACGCCTCTGTGGCTCCCTGCAAGAAGAAAAATCCAAATAACGTAAACAATACCGCAACAACAACAAACCCAACCTGCTTCCATCGCTTTGGTTGTTCGTTCACATTCAATAAGGTGTTCATTTCATCAATCCCCTCTCAATCATCATGGGATCAGCATATCGAAACAAGATCCATAAGGAATAGAGGGGAACTCCCGATTATTCGGGAATGACGTCAGGAAATTAATTCGCGTTAATAGACATGATTCCCTGCTGCGTATATCCGTTAAGCGAAGAGATGAGTAAATGGACCGTAACCAACATTTGATTCGAATGCGATTGTCTTTTGAAAATAAAGTTGTAAACTGAAAAAAATAAAGGGTTAGACCGAAAAATAAAGTTCTAAAACAAAGGGATGGGTTAGATTCTTGGACCATCTCAGGTTTACATAATCATAACTCGAGTTATGTGCTTGAAATATATAAATGGGTATCAGAGAACCTTCCAGGCTCTTATGGTCTTTTATAATTCATGACGATGAAGATGTTAAAGATAACAACAATTTTGTTATATGGAAGCTGGCTCGTGGGATTGTCACTCATGAGTCGGACAGTTTGCTGTCTCCATATATCCCAGTCGTTGAGGATGAATATGACCAAAATAGAAATGATTAAATAATCGTTGGTTCATTACGCTAACGGATACGTTAGCTCAGCTTCAATATTTACATAATGCCGCCGAAATGTATTAATAGAAACACTGTAATTAAGCAGGGGGAATCCAAGAGGAAATGGAACAGGATCCCTATATAATGCTAATGGTTACCCTTAGTTCTGAAGTAGAAATCGAGAATAAATTTGATTTCATATCGGATGATATTTGGCACTTAGATACAGAGTGTATATAGGATCAGGGAGACTATCGAAGAGTAGTACAAAGACTTGTCCAATTAACTAAGGGATCACTTAAGTTTACAGAAATTTAATCTCAACGATCGTAGTCACGTTAGAGCAAGGAAGTATCAAAAGGAAATTGTATTACTAAAACTTTCACCAAAAAGGAAACTGTTTTCGAATTAGCGTAGTCTAAAAACAAACGAAAAACGAGACTGGTCAGACAGGGAACGATGGTGTACCATAGATTACACACCTTTCTTTGTTTGCATGGTTGCTAGTCACTCCCATGATACCAAACGAAGAGGGTACTTTTTGTCTAGGAAAGAAAAAACACGATTTATCCCTACAGCCACAAGGGACTCAAGCTAATTTCGCGTAGCCAAAGATGAGTTATTAATTTTTAGAGCTTTTTTGTGGAGGAATCAACAGTGATTGTAAGTACAAAATTTCAGATCCCCCATATACGAAATACTATGGTTTCCCGTCCGAAGCTGATACGTAAGCTTAATGAGGGGATGGAAACTAAGCTGATGCTTGTTTCCGCGCAGGCTGGTTATGGAAAGACAACAGCTTTATGTGAATGGGTGAAACAATGCAGCGCGCTTGCTGCGTGGGTCTCTTTAGATCAGCATGATAATGATTGGACTTCATTTTGGAGTTGCGTAACAGCCTCCATTCAGGAGAGAGTCCCTAACTTTGGCCAAACGCTTGGGCTTCTCCTTGAAAAAGGGCCTTCGGTATCTTCAGAGCCTATGATTAAGGAACTCTTGAATGAACTGAATCATATAAACTGCGAACTGGTAATCATACTTGACGATTATCATTTCATTGAACTCCCCGAGATTCACGAATCATTGATCTACTTACTGGAACATTTCCCTCCACATATTCATCTTTATATTGCTAGCCGTACCGATTTACCGATTCCTACTACCAGACTTCTGGCGAAGGGTGAATTTCATTATATCTCAATGCATGATTTGCGCTTTGAACTGGAAGAGGGGTTCGAATTTTTTCGAGATACGACGGATTTATCGCTAACGAAAGGGCAAGTAACCGAGCTGTTCCATCAAACTGAGGGCTGGGTCAGTGGATTGCAGTTGGCGGCAATCTCTCTGAAACGCAGTACTAATATAAAGCAGTCCATCCAGCAATTTACGGGTCAACAGCATCATATATCCGATTACTTGTTGGAAGAAGTGTTCCTGCATCAGTCGGAAACCATGCGGTCCTTTTTATTGGAAACGTCCATTTTAAGTAGAATGAACCATTCTTTATGCCAAGCAGTAACGGGTCAAAAGAACAGTCAAGAGCAATTGGAGAGACTGGAGCAGTTAAATTTATTCATTATACCCTTAGACGAGGGGCGGAATTGGTATCGCTATCACCATTTGCTTTCCGATTTCTTGCGACAGCTAGGGTCCAGAACGGATTCGGACAAATGGATTCAAGTGCACATCCGCGCGGCGAATTGGTTGGAAAAACATGGGTTTGATGAAGAAGCGGTGGAGCATTATTTAGAAGGCCAACAGTTTATGGATGTTATTCGGTTGATCGAGAAAAATCCCCCTGCCTTGATGCAATCGAAGAGTGCTGCGTTGATGAGGTGGATAACTGTTTTACCTGAAAGCTCCTTTGCGGAGAAGCCAATGATCGAGATGTTTTATATAGCCGTAATGCTGCTAGGAGGTAAGAGGGAAGCCGCTATTCAGAGAATGGAGCAAACCAAAGTCCGGTTTGAAGCACTGCAAGGGAAATTACCCGATGTAGACTGGAACATGGTTATGGGTAATATCTATTTCTATTGCGGTATGGCCTCTTATATCCAAAATGACTTTGTGCAAGCATCGGATTATTTGGCCCTTACAGAACGATATATGCCGGAAGGAAACTACTTTCAGGTGATGGGGGTAAACCGGTATGAAGGGTATAGTAGGAATTATGATCAATTAACTTTAATCAAAGATCTGTATGCGGCGGAAGACTTCCTTTTGAAATGGATTAAAGTATGGGGAGATAAAGAAAATTATCCTTTTATTGGATATATGTACTTGGCATATATCCATTTGCTCTATGAGTGGAATCGCTTGGAGGAGGCAGAATTTTACTTCGGTCAGTCATTGACGCGCAAAGGCCATCAGCCTCTTGCACGAATTATGATCCAATTGGACATCGCTGCATCGCGGATTGAGCAAGCCAAAGGAAATCCAAAGCGAGCGTCCGAACTCTTGGTGCAATTGAAGTCAAAGATTGATTCACCGGATTATGCCTTGTTTGTTGTGAAAATCGAAACGGAACAAGCTTATCTATCTTTGCGGCAAGGCTCGCTCCAAGAGGCGCTTGATTGGTTGCAAAGGTGCGGTCTTGCGCACACGGATGAGGTTTCATTGAATCTTTTGGCAGAGCATCTGATTTTGGCTAGAGTGCTTGCGGCGTGCGAACGAATAGAAGAAGCGCTGTACCTGTTGAAAAGATTATATCTCTTGGTACGCAAGGGAGACTGTCTCCGTGATCACACAAAAGTATTAATTGTGCAAAGTGTGACGCTATGGCATTCGGGTCAAACGGAGGCTGCGCTCATTCAATTGGGCACTGCTTTGGATTTGGCTAAGTCAGATGGATACATTCGTAGTTTTATTGACGAGGGTATTGTCATGGCGGAGATGCTTAACGCTTATTCAAAGGTTCAGGAAGATAGTAATTCTTCTTCGGGTTACTATGTAAAGCAACTGTTGCGTGCTATGAATGATACACCAGAGGATGATCAATCACCGAAAGGAAAACTTACAGGGCAGGAATTTAAAATTTTGCTGCTAATCATGGATAGATTGATGAACAAGGAAATTGCTGAACGTCTGAATATTACGGTAGATACCGTGAAATATCATATTAAAAACATCTACACGAAGCTTGGAGTAAACAATCGTAAACAAGCACTGGAACTTGCAAAGCAATTATAGAGACTTGGTTAAAATGCCTATCCTGTTTTTAAAAAACCTACCCCGGGCGGGTAGGTTTTTTTTTGTTTATTTTAATTTATAGTAGAGGTGAATGTCGAATCTAGACAAAGGTGAGTGAAACAATTTATGAACAAACGTTGGATTTCTTTAGTAATGGGATTCGTTATTCTATTAGGGATGATCCCCACTTTTTCTAGCGCTGCTTCTACCGATAATTGGGTTAATCGGAAACCTAATAACCTTGTTACCAGTAATCAGGACGTCTGCTACGGCAACGGCAAGTTTATGGCGGTGACTGATGAGGGAGCCATCTTAACCTCGAGTGACAGAACAAGTTGGACGAATTACAAACCGGCAACTACATTCAAGCTTACTAGTATCAGTTGCGATAATGGCAAGTTTGTGGTTGTGAGTAGAGCTGGAGATGCATCGTCCTCTAGTGACGGAGTGAACTGGAAAACAGGTTATACCCTCAATAGTTATGCACAACTTTGGGGCGTTAGCTACGGCAAAGGCCTGTATGTGGCAGTGGGGGGCAAAATTGATGATGGAATAGGAGCCGTATACACCTCTACGACGAGTGAGACGCCTGACTTATGGACGGATCGCAATGTAAGCACCACGTCAATACTTAGGGGCGTCACCTACGGCAACGGAAAGTTTGTGGCGGTGGGGAAATATGGAACGATACTGACCTCCAGTGACGGAGCGAGTTGGCCGAGCCAACATTCGGGCATTGAGGCAGATCTTAAAGGCGTCAAATATCTAAATGGTAAGTTTGTGTCCTGGACAGTAGACGGAAAAACGATATTGACCTCCGTTGACGGAACGAGTTGGAGTAAGATCACCACGTCGGGCATTATCTGCGCGGCATGCGAGTCGACAAATTCTGGTGTCCTTCATAGTGTCTCCTACGGCAATGGTATGTATGTGGGGGTGGGACCCGTTAATTCTATCTATACCTCCAGTGACTTAGTGAATTGGACCAAAAGCTATGCGGGTACGAACGGGTCTCTGAATGGCGTCACCTACGGCAACGGCACGTTTATCGTGGTAGGTAACAGAGGAGACATATTTCAAAACTTTGATCCCCCGACGTACACGATTACTTATAACGGCAATGGCAGCACGGGAGGAACCGTGCCAACGGATAGCAATTCATATGCGCAAAATGCAAGGGTAACCGTATCAGGAAACACGGGAAGCTTGGTGAAGAAGGGCAACACCTTCACAGGTTGGAACACGGCGGCCGACGGAAGCGGAACACTATATGCGGCAAATGCAACGTTCGGCATGGGAGTGGCGAACGTGACGCTGTACGCGCAGTGGACGGTCAACCCGACATACACCGTAACGTATAACGGCAATGGCAGTACGGGAGGAACCGTGCCAACGGATAGTAGTTCGTACGAGCAAAATGCAACAGTAACCGTATTAGGAAACACGGGAAGCTTGGTGAAGAAGGGCAACACGTTCGCAGGTTGGAACACGGCGGCCAACGGAAGCGGCACAAGCTATGTGGCGGGCGTTACTTTCGGCATGGGAGCGGCGAACGTGACACTGTACGCGCAGTGGACGGTCAACCCGACATACACCGTAACGTATAACGGCAATGGCAGCACGGGAGGAGACGTACCAACGGATAGTAATCCGTACGAGCAAAATGCAACAGTAACCGTATTAGGAAATACGGGAAGCTTGATGAAGAAGGGCAACACTTTCACAGGTTGGAACACGGCGGCCGACGGCACAGGAACACCCTATGCGGCAAATGCAACGTTCGGCATGGGAGCGGCGAACGTGACGCTGTACGCGCAGTGGACGGTCAACCCGACATACACCGTAACGTATAACGGCAATGGCAGTACGGGAGGAAACGTACCAACGGATAGCAATTCATACGAGCAAAATGCAACAGTAACCGTATTAGGAAACACGGGAAGCTTGATGAAGAAGGGCAACACCTTCACAGGTTGGAACACAGCGGCCGACGGAACAGGAACACTATATGCGGCAAATGCAACGTTCGGCATGGGAGTGGCGAACATGACGCTGTACGCGCAGTGGACGGTCAACCCGACATACACCGTAACGTATAACGGCAATGGCAGTACGGGAGGAGACGTACCAACGGATAGCAATTCATACGAGCAAAATGCAACAGTAACCGTATTAGGAAACACGGGAAGCTTGTTGAAGAAGGGCAACACCTTCACAGGTTGGAACACGGCGCCCGACGGAAGCGGCACAAGCTATGTGCCGGGGGCTACTTTCACCATGGCAGCGGCGAATGCGACGCTGTACGCGCAGTGGACGGTCAACCCGACATACACCGTAACGTATAACGGCAATGGCAGTACGGGAGGAACCGTGCCAACGGATAGCAATCCGTACGAGCAAAATGCAACAGTAACCGTATTAGGAAATACGGGAAGCTTGTTAAAAACGGGCAACACCTTCACAGGTTGGAACACGGCGGTCAACGGAACAGGAACACCTTATGCGGCAAATGCAACGTTCGGCATGGGAGCGGCGAACGTGACGCTGTACGCGCAGTGGACCGCCATTCCTGATGGAGGTAGCGGTGACGGTGCTGGCAGTGGAGGTGGAGGTGGCATCCCAACACCACCAGATGACAGCAAAGTTATCTCTGAGAATGGTGAATTATCGCTTCCCGCAGGCAAGACGGGTAAGGTTAGTTTGGGAGATACAGTCACAATAGATATTCCGGTAAAAGCAACGGACAAAGAACTGAAATTAACGATTGAAAAACTTACTGGAACTCAAGATCTTCTAACGGATGAAGACGTTCTAGCTAGTCCGATCTTCGAGATTCTAAAAAATTTCTCAGAGAACTTCAGTAAACCGGTAACACTGACTTTTAGGTTTGATCCGACAAAATTGAGCGGTGATCGAAGAGCAGCCGTGTTCTATTATGATGAAGTGCAGAAGAAATGGGTGGAAGTTGGCGGTGTTGTTAGCGGTAATCAGATTACCGCAGAAGTAACCCACTTTACAAAATTTGCGGTAATGGTTGTAGGGCAAGCAACAAGTGAGCCAAAACCAACGCTTAACTTTAGCGATATATCCGAACATTGGGCGAAGGCAAGCATTAAGCAAGCGGTAAGCAGCGGAATCGTCACTGGTTATCAGGACGGCACGTTTAAGCCGGACAAAACCGTGACTCGTGCGGAATTTGCCGTCATGCTGATGAATGCGTTGAAGCCGCAAGGAGCGGGAGCGGCGCTGACGTTCACAGATTCAGCGAAGATCGGAAGCTGGGCGCAGAAAGCGGTCGCGCAAGCGGTGCAAGCTGGTATTATTAATGGCTATGAGGACGGTACTTTCCGTCCAGCTGGGGAAATTACACGTGCAGAGATGGCAGCGATGATCGTGGGTGCTTTGGGTAAATATAGCGAAGCGAATGCCACAGCAACTAGCTTTGCAGACGATGAGGACATTCCAGCGTGGGCAAAAGCTGCGGTTGCTTATGTAAAGCAAGCAAGCATCATGCAAGGGAAAGGCGACAACCAATTTGCCCCTAGGGATCATGCAACAAGAGCAGAGGCAGTAACGGTTCTGCTGAACATGCTGGCTTCAAAAGAGCAAGTAAAGTAAAAATCGTCAACCCAAACTGATTTAGATGTAAATAACAAGGGTTATCCTTAAAGCGGTAAAATTAACTGCTTAGGGGATAGCCCTTGTCTTATTTCAAATAGGAAGTCTTGACTAATGAGGGAGTAGTATTATAGAACCGAGCGAAAGGGCTACAGTGAGGCAGGATAGTAGAGCGCTTATAAAGAACAATATAAGAAGCAGAGAGCAATTAATGGTAGGAGTGAGAAGATAACACATGACAATGATTAAGAAATCAGCAGAAGCACCGGGAAAGAAAGCCATAAAACTGTCTGGTCCTCAACAAGTAGCTGACTTTTTAACCAATCTTGAACATCCCTTTAAGCAGGAAATCGAGGAAGTTCGGAAAATCATTTTAAGCACAAATGAAGCTATTACTGAACATATAAAATGGAATGCTCCCAGTTTTTGTTTTAATTCCGAAGATCGTGTGACTTTTAATTTGCAAGGAAAAGGGTTTTTTCGGCTTGTTTTCCATTGTGGAGCAAAGGTGAAAAATCATGCAGGCAATGGGAATCTGTTTGAAGATACCACTGGGCTATTAGATTGGGTTACAACTGACAGAGCTACGATAAAATTAACGGATATGAACGATGTGGAGTCTAAGAAAGAGAAGCTAGCAGCAGTTGTAGCTAAGTGGATAGAAGTGACGTGTTCGGAGTAGGATTCTTGATGAATTGCTAGGAGGGAGAAGTTTTGATGTTTACCCGTATTACTCAGTTAATTAATTTTCTTTCCGTATTAGATAAATTTAAAACAATTGAACGTAAAACCTATGTATCGAATACAGCACGGCGTGAAAATGATGCAGAACATACCTGGCACATGTGTATGTTTGCTATTTTGTTACATAAGGAAATTGGGTACGAAGTTAAATTTAGAGAAAACTTTGAAATTGATTCTAATTCACGATTTAGTTGAAATTTATGCTGGTGATACATTCACCCATGATATAAAGGCACGTGTTGGGAAAAAGTTGAGAGAAGATGAAGCTGCACGTTAATACAAAGGGAAAGGTTTGGAAAGAAAATCAGATTGCACCTGAGAAAATATTAGCTTATAACGAAAGCTGGAGACATCAGAATGATTCTTTTTCGGAACTATTTAATTATCTATGGGATAGCGCAAAAAAAGAAGGTTATCTATATAAATCTGAAGATAAATCAGGTAATGAATGAAGTTAATAGGGAACGTTAGCTAAAAAAAGGGAGTAGGTAGCCGTGATCGGCAACTGCTCCCTTCTTTAATTGAAGTAACAAAACGGAAGTATCGAATCATCAGGAGATTCATCTTGTAGTTACTCAGAATAGAAAAATCAAACTATAAACTGAACTATTGATATATTGTATCTCCGCGGCAGCCTATTGTTGAGATGTTCTTTTTCCTAATTATAGTAATATAAATAAGGGGATATTTTGTGATTTTGGGGGAGTAGTGATGGGATATTCGAAATGTAGGTGGTTTCTGGTAATAGGCAGTCTGATAATTACCACTATCGCTTTAGTGATTTTTGCACCTAACTACTTTGCAAACAATCCTTCAGAAAATCCTGTCATAAGAAGAGTCGCATCTAGCAACGCTATTGATGTAACTGATACACGTAGGCTTGTGGGATGGGTAGATAATGTATTTGTCGGGAAAGTGTTTACAGCGATATGTTAATTGCTAACGAAGAAGATAAAAAGAACTAATTGAAACATACACAGCAGCTTATAAAAATGAAATCAGGGGGAACTAGAAAATGCAGAAGAGTACATGTTTTGGATGCCAACTTGCTAATAAAACCATTGAAATAAACACTGTTTATGAAAACAATTATGTTACTTGCATAATGGATATCGCACCATTAAATGAAGGTCATATTCTAATTCTTCCTAAACAACATTTCCACGATGTCGATGATTTGGATGAGATTACTGCAAGTGAGATTATAAAGACATCCATACTCCTGACAAGATCGCTAAAAGCATTATTCCAACCTGATGGGATTACCATCATTCAAAACAATGGGCAATTTAATGATTTAACACATTATCATATGCATGTCTTCCCACGTTATGAGTCCGATGGGTTTGCATGGGTCGAGCCAATCGACAGCAGCAATGCTAAGGGGCGTTTAAAAGATACTAGTGAAAAATTGACGGAATTCATAAACAAACAATTGTTACTCCAACAGGGAGATTAGCGAAACCTAAATGACTTTTATAACGTCTAATTTTAAATTACCAATTTTAGGGAAAATGGAGAGGGAGACATGTCGCAAAAAAAGGGCTATGTATTTTTTATTCTGATTTGGCTTACAGTTTTAACAATTTGGGCAGTAAATAAAATAGCGGTACCTCTTAGCAATAACTTGGTAACGGTTCAAGGTATACCTGGTCAACCAACGACTCAGCAAATTTCTACAGTACAAATTGATAAAGATACTGTATGGGTAATTGAATCCAACAGTAACTTAATCAAAGTTATAACGCACGATACGGATGGTTATCATGTGAAACAAATAAAAATGTCTATCCAAAATCAATAATACTGAATGCAGATAATTGAATATCACGTTTTCTGAAAGTACCTACATAAAGGAGCGATTAATCATATGAATCGCCTAGTAATTATGACAGTTGGAATAACGCATAGTGGAAAAACTACCTTCGCTAATGAATTGGAATCTGCCTTACAGCAAGCTGTAGTCATTGATCAGGATAATCATGCTGAATTTATTAATAGTCACTATAAGAAACTTCTCCCTATAGAAGGACCTAATACACTAAAATTCTCTATTACCAATACGATTGTTGAATACGCTACAGTGCAAAGTAATTTTCATATCATTTTAAGCAATTGTAATCTAAATAAATCGGGACGAACAAATGTGCTCAGATATTTTCATGAAAAGGGATTTAAAAGCATTATTGTTTACTTTAATTTACCAATTGAAATACTGAGAGCACGAGTTGAACAAACACAAAGAAGTAAAGCTATTTTCAGAAGCGCATCGAGCTTTATAGAAGTGTTGGAGCGACAAGGAAATTCGGGGGAAATACCACCTAGTAAAGACGAAGCTAATTATCTATTTGAAATAAAAGATCCCAGTACTATTCCGGAAATAATACAACAGATCAAGCAATCCTCGGTCAACATAAGCGTTTAGCATTTCCGAGATTAAACAAACAGAGTGCGATAAATATCTAGTCATGAGAAGAAATTTTGTTAGGGACGGTTTATTGAGAAAGGTTTGGCGCTAACCGAGAGATACTCTATTATAGATGGAAAATAAAGGAATATTAGATATGGTGTCGAACAATTGGTCAAATGATAATATTGGAGGTTATGAAGATGGAATTAAAGGTCGAACGTCTAGATTTTGAAATGGCTGATATCTCGGGATCGAGGTTTCATAAGATTAAAGCTGAAGCATTATTTTTTGACAATGTTAATTTGACAAAGACACAGATTAATAATGCAAACATGAGCGGAATGGCATTAAATGATGTGAATATGTCTGATTTTAAAATTTTGAATGCTAATCTATCACGCGCTGAAATCAAAAATGCCAATTTTAGTCATGCTGTTGTTGACCATGTTCAATTAATTGGTACTGAATTTCGAAATGTTGTTCTCCCTATGGAGGGTGATGGTAACTACAATTCAGCAGGCGACTATAAACCAGTTAGCTTTGTAAACTGTAATTTATCTAATGGACAACTAACAAACTGTAATTTAGCAAATCTGGATATTCGTGATTGTGATATCTCTGGGTTGAGAATTAACGGGGTGTTAGTAGAAGATTTATTAAAAAATAAGTAATCCCAGAACTGAAAATGACAAAAAATAGAGGTCGGTAAGTATGGAGCTAATCAAGGTTTCTTTTGAAAAGAAGATGATACTAAGGAACCTAATGGAATTATATCAGTATGATATGAGTCAATTTGAAGATGATAGTGAAAACGATGTAAACGAATATGGTCTGTTTGACTATATGTATCTTGACCACTACTGGACGGAAGAAGGTCGAGTTCCATTCTTTATTAGGAAGTCCGGCAAGTTGGCTGGGTTTGTTTTAGTTAGGGAGCTTACCACGGATTCAGACTGTACATCGCCAAAATACTCGATTGCGGAGTTTTTCATACTACAGAAGTACCGTGGGCAAGGGATTGGAAAAGAAGTTGCATTTAAAGTGTTCGAGATGTTTAAAGGTGCTTGGAGCGTGTCCTGGTTGGAAAAAAATGGGCCCGCACAAGCGTTTTGGACGAAGGCTATTATGGAATACTCAAACGGTAATTGTTCGAAAACCGTATACGCAGGAAACCCAACACTAGAATTTATCTCATGATATTGTTCAGCACAGTGGACATTTAGAAAGGAGTAAAGACATGGCAAATATCGAGCATTTGCAAACCGTACGTGTTCCAGCGTCGAAGGTATATGAAACGCTAACCACTGCTGAGGGATTGTCGGAAATATGGACCAATGAACTCATTATTAATAATGAGATTGGCTTAATTAATGAATTTCGATTCGGCAGTGATGACATTACTAAGATGAGAATAGAGGAATTGATTACTGATAAAAAGGTCGTTTGGCAGTGTATAGATTCAGATCCTGAATGGATTGATACGACGATTTCCTTCGATATTCAAGAGAAGAACGGGAAGTCTTATATTACTTTGCGTCATATGAACTGGAAAGAAGTAACGCCATTTTATCGCTCCTGTAACTACAACTGGGCTATTTTCCTGTATAGTCTCAAATCTTATTGTGAAGATGGTGAAGGTATCCCTTATCAAAAACGTAAGTTTTGATCATTGCTGTTATATTGTTCATTCTAGTAACAGATAGTGCAACAAAAATAAACTATAAGAATAGAAATATCCCCTCTTATCATTACCTTGACACACCTGAATGAATGCGTTAACATCTTCAAAAGACTTTCCCTCATTACTACCTTTTTAGAGTAGGTTCAAATAATTATTTAATTTCTTTGAAACAGGAGGCGAGCTTCGGTGGAATATGATTTTTTATTGCGAGTCGTCTTAGCCGGTGTTTGCGGGATGCTCATTGGATATGAACGTAAAAGCAAAATGAAGGAAGCGGGCATTAGAACTCATTTTGTAGTTGCTGTCGGTGCAGCTCTTATGATGGTAATTTCCAAATACGGTTTTCAAGATATGACAGGAAATGTGGGGATTGCTCTTGACCCGTCGCGAATTGCTGCTCAAGTGGTTAGTGGTGTTGGCTTTCTCGGAGCAGGCATGATATTCATGCAACGGCACACGGTGAAGGGGCTGACGACGGCTGCAGGGATATGGTTGACTGCGGGAATAGGTATGGCTATCGGGGCTAATCTTTACATAGTAGGAATAGGCGCTACGCTTCTTATTTTAGTAGCCCAGAAGTTATTGCACAGTAGAACTGGTTGGCTGGCTACTCCTAAGACGGAGCAGTTATCCATTCATTTGAACAATGAACCGGGCTCAGTCGATATGGTTCAGAAATTGCTTAAAGAAAACGGCTTGAGCATTCTACATTTTCATGCTGAGAAATTAAAAGATACCTCCGAACTTGTTCTGGATATTACCGTTAAATTGCCCGCAACTTATGAATTGGATCAACTATTACCTCTCATTCAAAATGTCGAATCCGTTACAATGATTGAGATCATTAAGTAATAACGAGTAGTGTAATTCCTCGCAGCCCATTGCTGTGGGGAATTTTTTAAATAAACATCCGTTCCCTGTTTGTTCTTGGAGCAGTTACTATTCTTCTTTGATGTGTGACTCCTAAAATCGATACGTTCTCCGATAAGCCGAAGGGCGCTATACTTTCTGTAGGATACAGCAATGGCATGCAAGAGCTTATCGCTCATATGGAGGTACAAACCTAAGATCGCGAAGCTGTCCCAAAAGTCTTAATGACGGAGGGGCAGCTTCTTTGCTGTGCAACGCCAATAACGTAGTAACATTGGAAGCCGCATAAGTTGCGGCTTTTTTGGTATTGTAACATTCCTGACCTAGTCTAAATAAAGTCCCGTAAGTCTTGATACGGCGCGGAAAATGGCTGATTTTCTCATTATTCTTTTATTATTCTTTTATTGGCCATCTTTATAATCAAATGTAGTTGTTATCCAGTTACAGAAACCTATTCCTATCCCGCTCATCCGACAATTTTCTAATCTTCGTCATCTTATTTTAAGCGTTATAGTAAAGGAGAAAAAGCATGAAAAAATCAGTATTCTGTCTATTCATTGCATTATTTACGTTCGGGACTACATTCTCGCAGATTCTACCTGTTTATGCGGCTGAGAACGATTTTACGTTTACAGTCGGTTCCAGTGGCGCAACGGTTACGGACTACAAGGGCACGGATCTGAACGTGGTAATTCCCGCTGCGTACTCGGGTACGCCGGTAATTGAAATTGGGAGATCAGCATTTGATACGAACGGTACGGGCAAACCTAAAATCACGAGCGTCGTGATTCCGAGCAGCGTGAAGGTCATTCAAACGTATGGATTCCGTTATACCAGCCTCACTTCCGTAGAGCTTCCAGACAGTTTGTTAACGATCGGCTCCAGCGCATTCGAGAACAATCCGCTTACAACCGTCGTATTTCCAGACAGTGTGACGATGATCGGCAACTATTCTTTTTATATGAATAGTTTGACATCAATTAAACTATCGGAGAATTTGAAGACGATTAATGGCGGTGCTTTTGACACCAATCACATTTCGAAACTAGTTATCCCTGCTGGTGTAACGAATGTTGGCAGTAGCTCCTTCTATAATAATAACTTGACGAGCGTAACGGTGTTAGGTGATGCCACAACTTTTGGGACAGGCGTATTTGCAAGCAATCCGAGCAATTTAAAAATATTCGGGATTGCGAATTCTCCCGCAGCCGTTTATGCGTCGAGCAACGGACATACGTTTGTGGACGGAACGGCGTTATTTCAAGCGGTCGCTAGCGCCAAGTCGTTGTTGAAAAGTAATCCGGTGGGCACCGACGTAGGACAAGTTCCGGCCAATGCCTACAACGACTTATCGGCAGCATTTGACGCAGCTAAGCTTTATATTGACGGAATCGGGAATGCCACCACCGCCTCGGATCTGGCTAACGCCGCAACTCCTCTGACCGCTTCTATCGCGGCATTCAATGCACAAATTGTTCAAGCAGGCAATCCGGCAGCGTTGGCAGCGGCGATTACGGTTGCGCAGCAGGGGTTGACGGATCATCCGCAAGGGGTGAACGTGGGGCAGACTTCAGCAGGAACTCGTACCGTGTTGAGTACTGCGGTGGATGCGGCGCAGCAGATTTTTGATAATGCGAGAAATTACAAGCAAGATCAACTGGATGCTGCTGTGACTCAGTTGAATGCTGCGGTTCAAGTCTTTACTGCTGCTGTTGTACAAGCTGGTGTTCCGACGGCGCTGGGCGCGGCGATCGGGGTTGCGCAGCAGGCGTTGACGGATCATCCGCAAGGGGTGAACGTGGGGCAGGCGTCAGTGGGGGCGCGCACCGTGCTGGGAACTGCGGTGGATGCGGCGCAGCAGATTTTTGATAATGCGGGCAATTACACGCAGGGTCAACTGGATGCTGCTGTTACTCAGTTGAATGCAGCGGTTCAAGTCTTTACTGCTGCTGTTTTACAAGCGGGTGTTCCGACTGCGCTTGGCGCAGCGATCGGGGTTGCGCAGCAGGCGTTGACGGATCATCCGCAAGGGGTGAACGTGGGGCAGGTGTCAGCGGGGGCGCGCACCGTGCTGAAAAATGCGATGGATGCGGCGCAGCAGATTTTTGATAATGCGGGCAATTACACGCAGGATCAATTGGATGCTGCTGTTAACCAGTTAGATGCAGCGGTTCAGGTTTTTACTGCTGCTGTTGTACAAGCAGGTATTCCGACGGCGCTGGGGGCGGCGATCGGGGTTGCACAGCAGGCGTTGACGGATCATCCGCAGGGGGTGAACGTGGGGCAGGCGCCAGCGGGATCGCGCACCGTGCTGGGAACTGCAATCCATGCGGCGCAGCAGATCTTTGATAACGCGGGCAATTACACGCAGGATCAACTGGATACTGCTGTTACCCAGTTAAATGCGGCAGTTCAAGTCTTTAATGCCGCAGTAATACAAGCGGGTGTTCCGACAGCGCTGGGGGCGGCGATCACGGTTGCGCAGCAGGCGTTGACGGATCATCCGCAAGGTACGGATGTAGGTCAGGCGTCAGCAGTGGCGCGCACTGCACTGCAATCTGCATTGGATGCGGCGCAGCAGATCTATGATAACGCGAGCAATTACACGCAAGATCAATTGGATACTGCTGTTACCCAATTAAATGCAGCGGTTCAAGTCTTTACTGCCGCCGTTGTACAAGCGGGTGTTCCGACGGCGCTGGGGGCGGCGATCACGGTTGCGCAGCAGGTGTTGACGGATCATCCGCAAGGTACGGATGTAGGTCAGGCGCCAGCGGTGGCACGCACCGTGCTGGGAACTGCGATCGATGCGGCGCAGCAGATTTTTGATAACGCGGGCAATTACACGCAGGATCAATTGGATACTGCGGTTACCCAATTAGATGCAGCGGTTCAAGTCTTTAATGCCAAAGTAATACAAGCGGGTCTTCCGACTGCGCTGGGGGCGGCGATCGGGGTTGCACAGCAGGCGTTGACGGATCATCCGCAAGGGGTGAATGTGGGTCAGGTGTCAGCGGGAGCGCGCACCGTGCTGGGAACTGCAATCCATGCGGCGCAGCAGATCTTTGATAACGCGGGCAATTACACGCAGGATCAATTGGATACAGCGGTTACCCAATTAAATGCGGCGGTTCAAGTCTTTAATGCCGCAGTAATACAAGCGGGTGTTCCGACTGCGCTGGGGGCGGCGATCGGGGTTGCACAGCAGGCGTTGACAGATCATCCGCAAGGGGTGAATGTGGGTCAGGTGTCAGCGGGAGCGCGCACCGTGCTGGGCACTGCGATCGATGCGGCGCAGCAGATTTTTGATAACGCGGGCAATTACACGCAGGATCAACTGGATACTGCTGTTACCCAGTTAAATGCGGCGGTTCAGGTTTTTACTGCCGCTGTAGTACAAGCGGGTGTTCCTACGGCGCTAGGCGCATCGATTACTGTTGCGCAGCAGGCGTTGACGGATCATCCGCAAGGTACGGATGTAGGTCAAGCGCCAGCGGTGGCACGCACTGCACTACAGTCCGCAATCCAGGCGTCGCAGCAGATTTTTGATAATGCCGGCAATTACACGCAAGATCAACTGGATATTGCCGTTACCCAGTTAGATGCAGCGGTTCAAGTCTTCAATGCCGCTGTAGTACAAGCGGGCATTTCAACGGCACTTGGCGCGACGATCACCGTTGCACAGCAGGCGTTGACGGATCATCCGCAAGGTACGGATGTAGGTCAGGCGTCAGCAGTGGCGCGTACTGCACTGCAATCTGAATTGGATGCGGCGCAGCAGATTTTTGATAACGCGGGCAATTACACACAAGATCAACTGGATGCTGCAGTAACCCAGTTAAATGCAGCGGTTCAGGTTTTTACTGCCGCTGTTGTACAAGCGGGTGTTCCTACGGCGCTTGGCACGGCGATCACGGTTGCACAGCAGGCGTTGACGGATCATCCGCAAGGTACGGATGTAGGTCAGGCATCTGCGGTGGCACGCACCGCACTTCAGACCGCAATTCAGGCGTCGCAGCAGATTTTTGATAACGCGGGCAATTACACGCAGGATCAATTGGATACAGCGGTTACCCAATTAAGTGCGGCGGTTCAAGTCTTTAATGCCGCAGTAATACAAGCGGGTGTTCCGACTGCGCTAGGCGCTGCGATCACGATGGCGCAGCAGGCGTTGACGGACCATCCGCAAGGTGCGGATGTAGGTCAGGCGTCAGCAGTGGCGCGCACTGCACTGCAAACTGCATTGGATGCGTCGCAGCAGATTTTTGATAACGCGGGCAATTACACGCAGGATCAACTGGATGCTGCAGTAACCCAGTTAAATGCAGCGGTTCAGGTTTTTACTGCCGCTGTTGTACAAGCGGGTGTTCCTACGGCGCTTGGCGCGGCGATCACCGTTGCGCAGCAGACGTTGACGGACCATCCGCAAGGTACGGATGTAGGTCAGGCGCCAGCAGTGGCGCGCACTGCACTGCAAACTGCATTGGATGCGGCGCAGCAGATTTTTGATAACGCGGGCAATTACACGCAAGATCAACTGGATGCTGCAGTAACCCAGTTAAATGCAGCGGTTCAGGTTTTTACTGCCGCTGTAGTACAAGCGGGTGTTCCTACGGCGCTTGGCACGGCGATTACTGCGGCACAGCAGGCGTTGACGGATCATCCGCAAGGTACGGATGTAGGTCAAGCGTCAGCGGTGGCACGCACTGCACTGCAGTCCGCAATCCAGGCGGCGCAGCAGATTTTTGATAATGCCGGCAATTACACGCAGGATCAACTGGATACTGCTGTTACCCAATTAAATACAGCTGTTCAAGTCTTCAATGCCGCAGTAATACAAGCGGGTGTTCCGACGGCGCTGGGCGCGGCGATCACGGTGGCGCAGCAGGCGTTGACGGATCATCCGCAAGGTACGGATGTAGGTCAAGCGTCAGCGGGAACGCGCACCGCACTGCAGACCGCAACCCAGGCGGCGCAGCAGATTTTTGATAACATGGGCAATTACACACAAGATCAACTGGATACAGCAGTTACCCAGTTAAATGCAGCGGTTCAAGTCTTTACTGCTACTGTTATACAAGCGGGCATTCCAACGGCGTTGGAGGCGGCGATCACGGCGGCGCAGCAGGCGTTGACGGATCATCCCGAAGGTACGGATGTAGGGCAGACTTCAGTAGGAGACCGCGCTGCCTTGCAGACGGCAATAGATGCCGTGCAGGCTATTGCCGACGATGCGGAAAATCAATCTCAGACTCGTTTGGATGAAGCTACTGTCCGTTTGAACGATGCTATGGCTGTATTTGAAGCCGCTTGGGTTGGGGTGGTTCTAACCGCATCTGCCAATGATTTGTACGGAACGAGCGATACGCTTCGCTTTACGGTATTTTACGGATATGAAGTAACGGTGATCGGGACACCGGTCGTTCCGGTCATGGTTGGAGACAATTCCGTCGCTCAAACGGTATATGCGCCATATATGGGAGCGCGTGGTGAGTCAGTGAAAAAACTTACTTTCGAATTCGAAGTTCCTGCTGGGCTCGCGGATATTGACGGAATTCAAGTAGCAGCATCATTGGAGCTCCCGAACGGTGCAAGCATTGTTAGCACCTCCGACGGACGTCCGGCTTCGCTAACTTACGCAGCACCAGACGTAAGCGGAATACGTATCGTGGGGATACCGCCCGAAGTTGCTCTGACGATTGCACCGAACGGATCGGAAAGTAAAGCGATCAGTGTGACCGCAAGCGTATACGGGGAAGTAGCAGGAAATGCGCTGACGCAACTCCGTTGGCTGGCTGGGAGTCTTAGCGGGGGTGATTTTGCGGGTGGAACGAAAGGAAACGATATTCTGGCCACACCTCAATTCACCGTTACTGCCAACGGCGACTATACCGTTTATGCACTAGACGAAGTAGGCAATGAAGCAGTGAAGACCATCACTGTTACTGGGATCTCAATCCCGTCTTCGTCGGATAACGGCAATCGACCGGTTCTATCGGGGACGACTGTAAAGTTAAATTTGAATGGTAGGATTACAACGCTAGTCGATCCATCTGACATCAAACAAGTCAAGCGTTCGGACGGCACGGTGATCGAGCAAGTCATCCTCCCTGAACGGACAAGGGAGCAAATGTTGGAACTGCTGAAAGATGCGAGGGAACCGATTGTCAGCATTACAATCGGCAATCGGGAACAAGCGGTACAAGCACAGTTTCAAGCTGACTGGCTCGCGGATATGGTTAAAGCTTCTCCTAATACAATTATTGAGGTGAGGTTGAACGATTCTAGTTATCAATTGCGGTTAAGCGCAATCGATCTGATCGGTTTGGCGGAGCGACTCAACGCGGATTTATCGGATTTGACTGTAAGTATCCTTCAGGTGCAGGCGGGCGAGAATGTTCGACAAGAGATCGATCGGATAGGAGTTTCTCAAGGTTTTACTGTTTTCACCGATGTTATGGACTACAAGGTGATAGCGGAAGCATACGGTCAAACGTTGGAGATTCACGACTTCGGTGGGGCGTACTCGATCCGGACCATTAAGTTGGACCGAGAGGGCACGAACCGTAACCTGGTTGCCGTTCAGTATATCCCGGGAAATGGAACCGTCGTTTTTGTTCCGGCAAAGATAGGAACCGCTCCAGACGGCACTAACGAAGCGGTTCTAAACGTGCCACATAATAGCTTGTACACAGTTGTAAATGTGCAAGCCCGAACGTTCGCCGATTTAACCGGACACTGGGCGAAAGCGGATGTGGAGCATCTGGCGTCCAAGCTGCTGGTGAACGGTGTGGCTGCCGACCGTTTTGAGTCAGAGGGAACCATTACACGAGCTGAATTCTCAACTTTGCTAGTTCGTGGGCTAGGGCTATCCGTGAAGGATAACGAAGGTAGCGAACGTTTTGGGGATGTCCCTGCATCCGCATGGTATGCATCCGCAGTAAATGCGGCAGCGGCTAGCGGGCTGGTTAGTGGTATCGGTGCCGGTAGGTTTGCACCTAACGATCCAATTACCCGCGAGCAAATGGCCGTTGTGATGGCTGGCGCCTTAACCTTCACCAGCCATGGAAGCGGTAGTGATGCGCAAGAGGGAGGCTATCCGGATACTATCACGGATCGAGACTCCATTTCTTCATGGGCGCAAGCTGCGGTAGTCCGAGTATCGGAAGACGGCATTATGAAAGGGATGGAAGACAGACGCTTTGCCCCGAGGGAGTATGTAACGAGGGCGCAGGCAGCGGTTATACTGAGAAGGTTCCTGGAATATGTGCATTTTATCGATTAATCGAGATACTCATTCATAGAATCGACTGTAAAAAGGATATTGAAGGAGCTTGCCTCGTGGCAGCTCTTTTTTGTTGTACATGTCTAGGGAGATAATATAATGCTTTTAAATCCGTGTCCTGGAATGCTGCACTTGCTGAATCCTACAAACTATGATATTTTAGTTTCAAAGTAAACAATATGAGGTGTGAACCCAGAAATGGATTATCCTGAAAGTATCAAAGCGTTAATTTATAATCAATTGCTTCATTTTTTTCATTTGCAAGAACAGCGGTTGGAGCTGGAACTTAAAGAAATCAAAGAGTTTGTGCAACTTCATCAGCTGAAAGGTGTCCTTGGAAGTTTATCGACCATCCATGTCTTGGATTGCATCGGCAATCACGAACCGATCAATCATTCCGCGATTGTGGATAAACTAAATTTGTCGAAGGCGAGCATTACAAAGATAAATAAAAAGCTGCTTGCACTTGGCCTCATTAACCGGACCCAGCTCAATGATAACCGCAAAGAGGTGTATTTTCGGCTTACGCCTCTAGGGAAGAAGTTGTTCGAAATGCATCGGGCTTTGCATGAAGCGGAGGAGCAGAACTTTATCCGGTTTTTGGACAGTTATTCCGATAGTGAGCATCAGACGATCTTGAAGTTTTTTCAAGGTATGAACCGGTATATTGGCGAGAGATAAGCTAAATTTTTTTAATATTTTTGTTTACTGGTAAACTATATCTGTGAGGAGGGATTAAGTTGGATTTTTCCCAAACGATTAGAGAACGTAGAACCATCAGGAGATTCAACGCAACACCGGTAGCACCGGAACTGCTCGTAAATTTGCTGAACGAAGCGGCAAGCCTGTACGAGACTGAGGGTACGCCGCGCTGGCGTTGTATGTACGCCGGCACTTCGGAGTCGCGTCAAAGGCTGGTTGAGAGTATGATAGCTAAAATGAAGGAAAGCAAATTTGGGAAGCTCATTCCTGTCAAAATGATCGATTTTCTCACAAAACGAATAACGGATATTCCTGCTCACCTGATATTCATTGCAGAATCCGCCGCCAATCGGCGGCAGAGCGACGAAAATTATGCAGCAGTTTGCAGTGTCATGCAAAACTTTCAACTGCTAGGCTGGGAGCGCGGGTTGGGCATGCTGTGGGACACGGACCCAATGCTTCAAAGCGAGTCGTTTCTTGCGGAAATCGGTTTGCGGGAAGGTGAAAGGTTTGCAGGGATTTTACATACGGGATATTTCGATAAAGCGCCGAGATCCCGGAGAAGAACGCCGGCGAAGCAGAAATGGACCACAATCGGTGGAAGCGGGGAGCCAGATGGGGCACAGTTGGATAACGTCCGAATCCCCGCGCAAAGCATTCTCGAAATGCTGAATGACGCCGTCTGGGCGCCGAACGATGGACTAAGGGAACCGTGGCGATTTATCTATGTGACGGGCGGCGAAGCGGCCGGCAAGCTCCGAGTTTTGAATGGGGACGCGTCACTAGCATCACTCCTGATCGTGGCGAAGGAAGAAGCGGATCCCCACAAGCAGGAGGAGGATTACGCGGCGGTATGTTGTTTGATCCAAAATTTTCAGTTGTTGGCCAAATCCAAACCTTGGCACGTCCGGCGCACGATTCCGGAATGGATTTATGACCGGGAATGGTGCAAGCCGTTTGGGATTCGGCCACAGGAGCGGATTGTAGCGGTGCTAGAGCTCGGAGGAGCTGCTCAATCCTCGGAATCCGCTCTGGCTGCTCCCCTGTTGGTAAACCTTTCACATCTATGACAATACTGCTAGGAGCTGTCAGCCATAGGCATAAGGTCAAATTTTGGTAAATTCGATCGGCAACTGTAAATATGTACTGGATAAAAAAGTACCAATATGTGGTATATTGGAATCATTAACGTCACTAGGCGGTGTTCCCATGAATATTGCAATAGAATCTATAGAAACAGGACTAAAACTATTTGTGTTTATAATAGTTATTTCACTATTCTTTATGTTGGTAGGGCTCTTAGTCAAAAAATATCTAGGGGACTTCTTTCATGGATTTTATAGGATAATATTAAAAATATTTAGGTCAATTCAGGGTCATAGATAACGAGATAACTAGGAACGTTTATTCAATAAAACGCTAATGGGAGGCTGCCGGCATGATCGGCGGCCTCTACTACATTTACGGAAGTTATGCATGGTGGATGATTCATCATAATTGTCTACTACGCCTCACAAAAAAACGAACCGATAGAGTCCGTTATTTGTCTTATTGACATCAAACGGCCAAAAGGAGGCGTATAGAGCTTGACTGATCAAGAGCTATTCGAAGCTTATCGAAACGACGTGTATTATTTGTGCCATTATTTACTTCAAAATGCCGCAGATGCGGAGGATGTTTGCCAGGAAGTATTCTTAAAGGCGTTCCAAACTGACCGCAGTGGAATTGAGCGGATCAAACCGTGGCTGATTCGGATCGCCGCCAATCAGTGCAAAAATCATCTTGGCCGCAGAAAGTTGGGTCTATTGAAAGAGATCAAGCTCTTTTTGCAGCAAGCCGTACATGCTACGACCGAGTCGGCGGATGAAGCGGTGATGCGGATGGAAGGGGAACAAGATCTGAAGAGGTGGCTACAGAAGCTCCCGGTAAAAATCCGGATCGTCCTGACACTGCGTTACGTCCATGAGCTTTCTCTTCCAGAGATTGGGGAATCGCTCGACATTCCGCTTGGAACCGTTAAGTCGAGATTTAACGCAGGACTCAAGCAGATCAGGAAACAAATTGCGGCGGAAAGCCAACATAACCAGAGAGGAGCGGAATGCCTTGAATAATCTTACTAATCTGACGGAAGAAATACTGCTGGAGAAGGCTCGAGCCGAACGTCCGAAGCTGCCGGATTTCGAAGCGATGTGGGAGAGGATTCGGGTCGAGCAAGCTCAGGCTGGAGCTCAAGCGGTCTTCAACTCCGGAAAAAGCAGCCGGAAATTGGTTCGCAAGCGTCTTTTGCTGCCGACCGTTGCGGTATCAGCCCTTCTTGTGGCAGCGCCGGTTGTAGCTGGAGTTTCGATGGGCTGGACGGAGCTGTTCGGCAGGCTGGGAGTAAAGACGGCGATGGAAAGCGGCTTCGGCAATCCGCTTGATATCACGGTCCGATCGGTCGGAACCAGCTTATCCTTGCACGGCGTCGTAACGGATGAACAACGTTTGGATATTTTGTTTACGCTGGAGGTCCCTTCATTGCCAGATTATGATGCCGTTGAATTCGAGCACAAAACATTAACGTCAGCCAATGGGAAAGCGATGCAGCTAAACGAACTGATCCGTAAGGATGTATCTTCGAATCAATTGACGGGTCTGTTCGAAACGGAGAACGGGCTGGGTAACAAGCGTGAGCAGCTAAAGCTTGCTCTTCAAAATCTTTCCTTCTATAAATACAAAGATGTACCTCTTCTTGAAGCTCCGGCATCCCTGAAGGAGAACAATCAGATAGACAGCATGTCCCGGTTCGGAGCGCTGCGGATCGTCTCCGTTCTGAGAGAAAACGACGCATTTACGATTCGCTATGAAATCCCAGGAACGTCCGAGGATCAATTATTGAATCCGCATTTATTACTTAAGTCCGGAGATAAATCAGTCAAAGTAGGCTATTCTGCCGTCCTGCCACCGGAGAAGGCCAATGTTCAGCTGCGTCAGGATACATTTCGGCTTTCCGATGAGGAGCTGAAGATCGCGACGCTCCACTTCAGTTTCCTGGACGCGGTTCAAACCATTGAGGGCACATGGGAGACGTCATTCGAAGCGGATGGAGAGAAGGCCAGCCAGGTGACTTTCCGGAAAAAGCTGAATTCGGCTTTGGGAGATCCTATTTTGTTCAAGAAACCGAAAGAACTTATCGTGACCCCTTTGCAAATTCGTGTTATGTTAGAAAACAACAAAAATTCTCCGGATCAACCGTACGCCTATTACGATAAAGCCGAACTGCTTCTTAACGGACGGACAATCGAAGGAGGGCTGTGGGGTACGGAGAAAAGCGGTTCGTTCTTTCGCTTCGAATCGCCAGAGTGGTACAAAGACTGGTCTCCGGTTCCAATGACGCTGCAACTGTCCGAAGCCAGAATTGTCAAACGCGCAAATGATCGGTGGTTCCCCTTGGAAACCGTATCCGAGTCGAAGCAAACGATTAAGACGAACCTGGACGGCTTTTCGGTTACTTTCACCTATTACCAGCAAGATCAGGATTTAATCGTTGAATCGCAATCGGACGATCCGAAGTTCCTAGGTATTTCGCAAACTGCAGTGAAGCTTGACGGGAAGGCCATATACCCGCAGTCTAATCCTATGCCGCCGGGAGGAACCGGTTCGAATAAAAGAACGGACCTCTACCCCGGGGTGTTGGTCAAAGAGGGTACGCTCCAATTAAGCCCAGGCTTTTATAGCTATTCGGATCCGGAGCGCAAATCCATCATACCGATCAATTAAAAAAATCAAAGGGCCCGAGGATTGGCAATTGTGACTGCCGCTCCCGGGCTTTTTTTATGCAATAGATAAGAGGGAGTGAGATTCTGGACATTTTAAATCAAGCTAGTACAATTCAGATCTTGCCCATGAGTCCTGAAGATGAGACATTTGTTATTATAGTTCCCTTACAAATAAGCAACCAAAAGAAGGCTCATGAAATCCATGAACCTTCTTTTTAATTTGATGAAGAATTGGGTGTTAATTCGTTACATTAATAGAATGCTCCATCGGGTCGAACAAAGACGCAAGTGTTTGTTTATTAAACCGATACATTTCAACAGGCGTTCCAGAATTCACACGTTTGTAAATTTCGTGGTTAGGGTATCCATCATGATAACCCTGAACGGTTACCTGGCCGCTTGGCGTAATGGTAACATTGTAATCCCAGTCAATTGTAGGAGAAAGGTTGACTAAAGGATTTTCGGATTTACCGCGCAGCCAAATTCGCGCATTGCCGCTGGAATCAAAATACGCGCTGTGTTGCATGTCATTGTCATGTGTATACCCATTCTTATAGGTAATACTTCCCGTGGCATTGATAACATTCATCTGCCTTGTAGGACCAACACCTTTATAGACATTTATCGCTTGGCTACCGAAATCAACACTAATATGGTGGGCCATCTTGTAAAGATTTGGTTGGTTTTCCGTCCAGTAGGTAAAGCCACGGTTGTTACCCTCAAAATAGATATTGGTTGTCGGGTTTGCAGAAAAAATAATCCACGCATCGTTAATAAATGCCGTCGTACGAACTTCAACAATATTTGCCATTTGTATATCCACCCTTTGAATAGTTTTGAAGATAGACGATAAGGACGGAAAAGAAAAAGTTTCGTCCAAAACCTTTTCTTTTCTTTATTCATCCCTCTTCACTATTAAAGGTAAATTGAACAGAAAGATTACAACCTTTCTGATGAAAATATTGTCTTCTACTACATTAGGGGCGCTTTTCCTTTGAGTTTCGCCATTGTTCCTCCGTTCCTACAAAGAAGGTAAGTTTAGAAGGGAATTTTTGATCATCCGATCCGACCTGCCCTCCTCCAGATGTTCCTTGATCATGAATCATTGCCACATCTGGTGGTACTTTAACATGGCGACCATCTTGCTCAACATAATATAAATCCATTGCTCCTGAAACATTTTTGTTTGAAGTCATTACTTTTCCAGAAGGAGGGACCTCATAGATTAAAGTGTTGCCATCTTTTTTTAAAGCAGGAGAATCAGATTGTTCATATGTAACCTCAATCCATCCCGAAAAACCTTTTGGTAGTAAGAACTTATGTGTAGTATTGGTTTCAATAAATTTGTTTAATAGAACAATCCCAGTTACCACAATACATACAGTTACTATCGCAAGGATAAATAATTTCTTTGTCATAACAAATCATCCTTTCCTTGTTATATTTACCAGTAATTATATCGAACTTTAACCTTAATTGGAATTTTTAACAAATTGTCCGTTACTTTAGGGTTTCTGACTACATGTCCTACAGCTTGCCACCCCTCCACACTTTCTCCCCTGGCCTCAGAATAGATCAATCGTGCTAAAAGTTCGGCATCATCTTGGCCTTTAAATTCAGTAAGACGGGTTCCTTTTGTAAGTCTACGCCCATAATCGCTCCTGTATATCCCCCCTGTCTATCATTACCCTTCTAAATTAATAGTAGAGTGAATTAGATATATAACAACATCAATTTAAAGTTGGCAGTCCAAATATTACAGTATGTGGTAAAATATGCTTTATAAAGAACATATGTTCTTGTTTTTTTGTGTATTGGTTGTAAATATATATACTGTTTTACTTTATTAAGTAAAACAATAAAAGGAGAACTAAATCCAAATGATTCATAATAAACCGTTTTTGTTAGATCACTATCGTCAGGTATTAAAGCGTTTCGCTTGGCGTATCCAGTACCGTGCTCGCAAACAAATCAATTATGAAGTTTTATCGCTAGATTTTGAGCATCTATCCAATAACAAGAATGGTGTAACAGATTGGTTAGATAATATTCAGATTGATGAATGGATTCAAAGCATCGATTCGGAAAAAGGTCGCTATATTATTAGAAGAATTTATATTGATGGATTAAAGGAAAAAGAAGTTGCAGATGAATTAAAAATATCACAGCAGGCAGTTAGTAAGTGGAAGAAAAGAATATTGAGTCACATGAGAGGGAAGGTAATTTTAGAAGAAGGAATAATTCATCATTAGAGGTTGGGAGATTGAGAATGGAAAAAGAGCGAGATGAACTATTTGTAACTGAGCTAATGAAAGTTCAAAAGAAAGACAATAGAGAAGAATTTATTGAAATGCTCTTATTTTACTTTGACGAAGAGATTCGAAATATGTCTCGATATATAAAAATGCCTCGCGAAGACGCTATTCAATCTATTAAAACAGATTTTATTGAATACATTACAAACAATTGGTAGGAGGTGAGGTTTTATGGATGTACAGATGTTATCTTTAATTTCCCAATATGGGTTTCCCATGGTGGTAGCAATGTTTTCTTTAATGAGACTAGAAAAAACTATACAAATTAACACCAGAGTTATGCAATCGATCGCAGTAAAAATGGGGGTATCTGTTGATGTAGATAATGATAAATGAAGTTAACTAAGCTATAGATCGCGGGAAATATAATGCGGGGATAGTTGAATATTCTTGTATTATAAAACAAACATAGGTATACAAATACGTCACGTCATTATGTATTTTCGGAAACAGGTACAGTTGATGGAGTTGAAATCTCATCTCAATATGAGGTATGGTTTGATGATAAAGGGCACTATCGTTTCAATACCATATCAGGTCCCTATACAGGGGATTATGAAATTTGGGATGGAAAGAAACTTTACCAATACACAAAGTTAATAAATGATTTAACAATAAGAAATATTAGTGGTGTTAGCACTCCAGTGCCACATCTTTAACTCAGTCCTGAAATTAATTCGGGAGTACTAAAGGACATTAAAGCGAATAAACTTAAATCAGTTTCAAAGAATGACTTTGAAACACCTAATTTGCATATTAAGCTCGATGCTGATGAGCAAACAGTCATGTACTCCCAACATCAGGAAAATGGCAAACCGACTCATACAATTAAAGTTGATAAATTAGATAAAAACATACAATTTGATAATTCTCTTCTTGCAGTAGATGAGTCTAATGTATCGATTCAATACCTAAGTGAATAATGATTTAAAATAAAATAAAGTTAGACTGTAAGCTGACCCCAACGGGACTACTTACAGTCTTTGCTTTTAGGGAGGTAATTTTATGAAACGTACTTTGATAGCTTGTCTTCTTATTGTCATGCTTGCCGCATGTGGAGAAAAAATGATTACTGACAAGAGTACTGAAAAATCTATTGCAGAGGTTTCACAAGGAAACAACACAATTATTAATCCATTAAGCGATGCTATGGATCAGGGTGATCATGAATATACAAAAAATGTAGTTGTTGATGCCTCGTACTATAAAACCAAGTCTGTCGCAAGAGGAGACATTGTTTACTATGGGGACAATAACGTAGCCAGAGTAAATGCACTTCCAAATGAAAAAATAAAAATAACAAATGGCCAAATATACATTAATGGAGGGAAATTAGATACATTCTACGGAGCAGCTCATGTTAGAGGGCTTGATTCTCAAAAGTTTAAGGATAGCAATATGGAAGAACCTGCTAAGCAAAATCTCATAGATGAGATCTTTAAGAAAAATCAAAGTGAAATAACCCTCAGCAATGACGAGATATTTGTAATTGGTGACGATTGGTCCAGAAGCAATCCATCCACTACTTTTCGTAATTTACCTACAAAAGAGCTACTTGGTAAAGTGATGGGTGTATGCACAAAGTGCAGTCCGTGAACAGAACATCAGTATTATAATCCTAGAAAGAGCCCCTCTTTGCCTGAGGGACTCTTTCTTTGTAGACATGAAGTTTTGTAGTTAAATTGAATAAAGGCCGATTTGAAATTAAATGTATACCAATATTCCTTACTATGGAATTATAAAATTAATAACAAAACATGCGTCTTTAAAAGGTTCTTTAGGTGGTATTCCTAGACTAGTAAACTATTGCGAATAACACTGCATCACTAGTAATTTTAGCCTTTCACGTAGTAAGCAAGTGTCATTACGAACGGGCAGAATAACGCAACCATGTACTGTGATTTACAGTATTATTAGTAGATGTTTACTTGGAAGAGAGGTGTGATACACGTAATGAATAAAATGATAATTACAATCATCTCTTTGTGTGAAAAACTTACTGAGGATGAGAAAATATCAGTTGCCAATGCTCTTTCCAGGCATTTTGAGAGGAGAATTAGCAGTCTAATACTAGAAATCACTACATGTAATCAAGAAGAACTTATTATCATTCGAAACACAATACATGGGTTAATTCTTACTAAAGAGAATACACCTGATATTTTAGAAACGTACGAACGATTTAAGGACACGGATCCACCTCGAAAAATCTCTTTTGGTCGCTTAACAGAAGATTAAGCTCAACGGGGAATCGATAGTTGAGAGTTTTGCTACGCGGCAACTCCTCTTTTGTTTATAATAGAAATGGACAGGTTTGTTTAAGAAAGGGTGGCACAAATGAAAAAATACAATATTATGCGTCCAATCATGCTGATTGTGATTGCACTCCTAACGAAAAGCTTGGTTACCAATCTTTGCATGCTGCTGGGAATGGAAGCCGAGTTAGCGAAATCTTTGGGTTTCGGTGCGATGGTAATCGCTGCGCTCGTGGTCTTTTCCAGAAGCCGAAGAAGACCGAAATAGGATTTCCCGAATGAGACAGCGGCAGTCTAAGACTTTTTTCAGTCTTGGTCGTCGCTGTCTCATTTTAATGTTCAGTCTATAACTTTTTTTCACTTCACGGCTAGTCCGTTTCTATTTGTTCATGATTCGCCTTTTTGAGCTGTTTTCGCTCAACATGGGCCACTCCCCATTGATGTAAGGTTTCCAAAATCGGAGACAGGCTCATCCCGTATTCCGTGATGGAGTATTCTACTTTCGGCGGGATTTGCGGATAAATGACTCGTTTAATGATCTCTTCCTCTTCTAATTCGCGCAGATGGAGCGTAAGCATCCTTTGAGTGATATCGGGCAGCAATCTTCTTAGCTCATTGAACCGCAAGGTTTTACCTTGAAGCAAATGATAAAGGATGATCGGCTTCCATTTGCCGACGATCGAATCCAGTGCCACAACGAATTGACATTGGACAGGGTTCTTTTGCATACGTAAGCCTCCTTTACAGTACCTTTTTTAATACTATACCACATTATTGTGCGTACTTAAAATAAGTAAGTATATATAATATGATTATCCCTGAAAGTAAAACTGATTACAGAAGGGAAGTTTTAATTCATGGCAACCGTATTATATATCACCGCACACCCTCTCGATCCTCAATCATCGTATAGCCTCGCGGTAGGCAAAGAGTTTATCGAAGCGTACCACGAGGCAAATCCAGGAGATAAAGTTATTCATTTGGATCTCTACAAAGAGAATATTCCCCAATTTGATGCTGATGTTTTAAGAGGTTGGGAAAAGCTTAGGTCGGGTTCATCTTTCGATCAACTGACTGATGCTGAGAAGTCAAAAGTGGCTCGTCTTGAGGCGGTTGTTGATCAATTCGTGGCTGCTGATAAGTACGTATATGTTTCCCCGATGTGGAATTTCATGATCCCACCGGTATTGAAAGCATACACGGATACGACTTCCATTCCGGGTAAGACTTTTAGATATACCGAAAACGGCCCTGAAGGTCTGTTGACCGGTAAGAAAGTCTTGCACATTCAAGCTAGTGGTTCTGTGTATTCGGAAGGTCCTTTAGCTCCACTTGAAATGGGATACAGCTATCTGAATAAGGTTTTACAGTTCTATGGGATTCGATCTATTGAGGCCATTTTTGTTGAAGGAACGGCATTAAAATCACAAGAGCAAGCTCCAGCTATTAAAGAAAAAGCAATTGCACATGCTAAGGAAGTTGCCAAACGTTTCTAATCGGGAGAGCTCCCATTATTTACTGCGTATGCCATTCGACGCTCCTTTTCATCGGTATTGCCTAGGAATAAAAATTGTAGTAACAAAACTTTGAAATTGATATACTAAAACAAAGAACGTATGTTCCCAAAAAAAAGTGGAGGATGAGTTAATGTCAACTGGCGATTTCCCAAGGAATGAGATTGAAAAATCGGGATATACAATCGTATTCCAAGATGATTTTGAGGACGATGACTTAAACCTCGCAAATTGGCTTCCTTACTATTTACCTCAATGGAGCAGTCGGGCAAACTCAAAAGCAATGTACAGAATTGAAAATAGCCTTCTCGTCTTACAGATAACGGAGGATCAACTGCCGTGGAGTCAAGAGTTCAATGGTGATGTGAAGGTAAGCAATCTCCAGACGGGGGTATATTCAGGGCCGGTTGGCAGTCCATATGGTCAACACAAGTTCTCAAGTAACTGTCTTGTTCGAGAAGAGCAAACGCTTGAAAGACTGTTTACGCCGCAGTATGGCTATTTTGAAATACGGGCAAAGGGAATCAGAAACCCCAATAACGTTTGCGCATTTTGGATGATCGGTTTCGAGGATCAGCTCCATAAATCAGCCGAAATATGCCCTTTTGAATTGAAGGGATGGAATGTGGGTTCCGATACATGTACGCTTGGATTTGGCCTTCATCCGTTTGGTGATACGGAGATCCGTGATGAATTTTTTGAGAAGGAATTTCAACTCGACCCTACGCAGTTTCATCTTTACGCTGTCGATTGGACGGAACAGGGCGTAGATTTCTATATCGATAACGAATTGATCTATACATCTCGTCAATCACCACGATATCCAATGCAATTAATGCTTAACATTTATGAAATTCCTCCACACGATAATGCTTCAAAGGTAACGCCAGTATACCCCAGCGAGTTCAGCATTGATTATGTACGTTGTTACCAGAAGAATTGTTAATTACGAAGGTGACAATTGTCACCTCGAATAGATGACCTGATTCACTTCTGGAAGCACGCCATTAAAGGAGATAATAAGACTACAAAATCCTTTAAGGGAGTGTTCATTTCTATGAATTCAACAATATCGATGATGATTTCGGCTTTAATTTTCTTTTTCATCCTGCGCGGACAATTAAGTGGCATGCGTAAACCACTCAAGAAATCAGGAGTAACCCTACTGTTGCCTATCTTATTCATTTCTACTTCGCTTACGCAATTGTTCGATCCATCTCTGCATATCCGCGAGGGGCAAGTCATCATTGCTTTGTTGATCGGCGTCGTTGTTTCGATTCCGCTCATTGTGACGACTAACTTTGAAGTGCGAGACAATGGCGACACGTTTATTAAGCGTAACAAAACGGTTTTTGTACTGATGATCGTGATCTTTGCCCTGCGTTTCCTTGCGGTTGCGACGATACATGCAGTCGATCCAAGTACGCTTAGTTTTATGTGCAACTTAGTGACCTTCGGCTACATCGCAACTTGGCGGATTACTAGTTTCATCAAATTCCGAGGTGTTCGTTCTTCGAAACAAGGTGCGCTCAGTGCGTAGTGCTGAAACTAGTCTGATTAGTGCCTAACGAACACGAATTTTTGTATGGGCAGGGTAGGCATAATAAGATAACCTAAGAAGAGATACTGACGATGATGCGGTCAGTGTCTCTTTTTATTATTCATTGAAGGAGTGGGCACCTTGATGACGGACCGATTTCGCCGTATATCCTTCCGGGATATGAAGATTAAACATAAGCTGATGGTCGTTATGATGCTGTTAATCATATTTTTTTGCCTAGTTGTTATGTCTTGCTTGCAGTATATTTTCCATGCATATGACGAAATGCTATATGCGCAATCTGCCCAAACCATCAATAATTCGATTGGCGACATTGAGAACGAAGTTCGAAATATTGAAAAGTTGTCGTTAACGATTGCGACGGATTCGCGTATACAAGAACAGCTTTCTAAAGTAAAGGAAATGACGAATGAATACGATCGGGCACAGACGTTAACGGATTTCAAAAACAAAATTTTTGTCTATATGCTGACCGAAAAACATATTTCATCTATCCACTTTATGAATAACTCCGGCTACAGTCTGATGGTTGGTCAAAGTGCACAAATCCCAGAAGAGAGCAAGATGGAAGAGGTTCTCATCAAAGCGAGGCAAGGCAAGGGCGGTAACGTGTGGGTAGATCCTGATGCCGCGCATCCTTATTTGCTAGCCGCAAGAGAGATTCGTTCGACAGGCTCAGATTTGTTGGAGCCGCTGGGTACACTTATTTTTCAAGTGAATATCGACTCTGTCGTGCATCAACATCAAACCCTCACCAAAGATAGCGGATACCTGTATATCTGGAAAGGTGACCAACCCGTTTATACATCCGATGAAGGATTTCAGCCAAGCGTGGCTATGATGGACGCCAAACAAGGGTATACCATACAAAAAGTAGGTGGATTAAGCTCGTTTATCGCCTACACGACCTCGAAGGAAACGGGATGGACCTATTTCAGTATCCTCTCGTACAATGACATTTTTAAGAAGAAAAATGATTTGCGGTTTGCCCTACTCGTGGTCGTATTTCTATTGTTCATAACCGTTATTGCCATTAGTTATGGCTTTGCTAGAGGCATTACGAAGCCGATCGAGCGATTGACGCAGCAGATGAGGTATGCAGAGAAAGGCGATTTCGAATGGATTGTCACCAATTCCCCGGACACGGATCGATCTGATGAAGTCGGTTATTTACAAAAACGGTTTTTTATTATGATACGAAGAATCGATACATTAATCGAAGAGAACTACACGCGGCAAATGTTGTTGAAAGATACGGAGTACATGGCTTTACAAGCACAAATTAACCCGCACTTTTTGTACAACACACTGACTTCGATTAATTGGATGGCAAGGACAAGCGGTCAAGCGGCCATATCCAGGATGGTTGAAGCGCTGAGCAGACTGTTGCGGAACGCCATTAGCAATAATGTGCAAGTGATTACCCTTGGTGAGGAAATTGGACTGATTCAAGATTATATGAGTATTCAAAAGGTGAGATTCGAGAGCGAGCTGCACTTCCTTCTGGATATCGACGAGAAATTCAATGGGTATCGAATTCCCAAAATGTCCATCCAACCGATTGTCGAGAATGCGATTAAGCACGGCTTGGAAAATATGCTGGGAGACTGCACGATCACGATTGCTGCCGTGGAAGGGGAGGAAGGGATCGACATATCCATCACGGATAACGGACCGGGGATGGATGAGATCGCCCTCGAACAACTAAGGAAATTCGAAATCCCCTCCAAGGGCACAGGGATTGGACTCAAAAATATTCACGAGCGCTTGCGTCTCATGTTCGGTGAATCAGCGGGACTTCATTTTGATAGTACGGTAGGAATGGGCACTACAGTTACGATTAAGCTGCCAAAGGAGAGTGTGTCAGATGTATAAGGTTCTATTAGTGGATGACGAGAAGTTATCTAGAGACAGCATAGCAACTTTGGTCCAATGGGAGGAACACGGATTGCAGTTGATCGGAGCTGCCAAGAACGGATTCGAAGCCTTGGAATGGGTGGACAAAGAGATGCCAGACATCGTGATCACGGATATTAAGATGCCTGTCATGAATGGTCTTGAGCTCATCGGAAAGATTAAGGAACGGAGAAGCGATACTGTATTTGTCGTGCTTTCTGGCTATGACGAGTATGACTATATGAGCGAAGCGATGCGTTACGGAATCAAACATTATTTGCTTAAGCCTTGTAATGAGCTTCAAATCATTGACGTTTTGAGCGAAATTAAACTGGAAATTGCCAATGCAAACAGGGAACGTGAGTTCTTTACCAAGCTGAACAATAATTTTACTCGGGTGCTCCCCCAGGTCAAAGAACAGTTCCTTCGTGATATTGCCTTAACGGGTACGTACAATCAACGTGATTTCGAAGAGTTCATGGCCATGTTCCATATCCAGGCGCAGTCATTTCAACTTGTGCTTGTTCAGTTTGGCGAGAGCTGTGGCTATCTGGAGAAGTTCGCTTTAAAAAACATTGCGGAAGATTTATTTACTTCGGAGAAGCTCTATTTAAGCACGGTTGTTGAAGACAGTGTACTTCTTCTGATTCAAGCGATGGCATTTGAGGATATGGCGACGATATTAAATGAAGTCCGAGATATTTATAAGTCGTATTACCGATTAGAGTTATTTATGGGTGTCAGCGGAGCTGGCGGTTTCACGGATATTCGCAGTATGTACAAAGAGGTACATGACGTGCTCCGTTATCGATTTTATTTTACAGAGGGATGTATGCTTACGCGTGACGATGTCCAGGTGACATCGAAGGCCGCTTGGCAGGTCGACTTTAATGCGTCCTTTGAAGCTATCGCCTCTTCTGTAAAGGCTGGAGACGTAAACGATGTTACGCATCGCTTGCAGTCTCTCTTGGACGTCTTTGAGGAACACCGCATGGAGATTAATGAGGTTAAATCACACTGTATGGAATTGTACATGATTGTCATTCGTCAGGGACAGCTTCCACCGTCCTCCGAAAAGATGTTTCAGGTCGTTACATTTCAAGAATTGGATACGCTGCATGCGACATTTGAGTTCCTTCGTTCGATTTCCATAGAAGTGGCGAAAACCAACTATCAAGAGTCCTCCAGTAGTCAGAATAAAATGATAGCGTCTGTCATTCAGATTGTTGATGAACACCTCGGAAACCCGGAGTTATCCCTAACGTGGATTGGGAAAGAACTGCTATATATGAACGTGGATTATTTGGGGCGATTATTTTCCAAAGAAACCGGCGTTAAATTCTCGCAATATGTGCTGGAACGCAGAATGGATCAGGCAATCCGTTTAATTGAACGAGCGGGAGACTTGAGGGTGTATGAAATATCTAGGTTAACAGGCTTCAGGGAAGACACGCCCTACTTTAGCAAGGTGTTTAAGAAATATACAGGGTTCACGCCATCTGAGTACAAACGGAATTGGGAAGAAGGCTTGCGGAAACCCTTATAAGGGCGAGGGGAAGAAGTAGAGTTTTTGCATAGAGGTCATCGAGTTATTACATTGTCCCGAAAGCCCCGTAGAGGTACGATGAAAGCAAGACAAATGGTATTCTCAGGGCCCGAAAATAGCCATTGGTTATCGATCACATAGTTTCCCACAGGAATGTATATGACAGGAGGGTTTTTGAGATGAAAACATATAAAGCGATGACACCAATCGTGGCAAGTTTGGCGGTTACTATGGCACTAGCGGGTTGTTCCAGCGGAACGAAAGATGGGGGTACAGCAGCAACAACAGCAGCGACATCAAGTGCTCCAAGCCAAACGGAAAGCGCGAAAGCTAGCACGTTGCGGGTGTTGTGGTGGGGCTCTCAGCCTAGACACGATGCTACCAATAAAGTGTTAGACATGTACAAGAAAGATCATCCAAATGTGTCATTCCAACCTGAATTCCAAGGGTTTGACGGTTATTGGCAGAAGGTTACGCTGCAAGCAGCGACGAACAATATGCCCGATGTTCTGCAATACTATGTAGGATCGGCCGACACGCAGCAGTTCATGGATAAAAATTTAATTGCACCTCTCGATGATTTGGTGGCGAAGAAGCTTCTCGATGTCAGTGATATCAGTGAGAGTGCCTTGTCTAGCGGTAAGCTTGGAGGAAAGCTGTATGGCATCCCTCTTGGCGTTAATGCCAAGGCGATGGTTGTAGATCCAGAAGCGTATCAAAAAGCAGGATTGACGATTCCGGAGAACGGTTATGCCACATGGGAAGATCTCGGGAAAGACTTGGTCAAGTTGAAGGCGGTTACAGGCGCGTACGGCGCTGACGATCTGCTTGGCGAAAACTTCATGTTCCCTTATTATGCTAGGCAGATGGGACAGGTTCAATACGCAGATAAAACAGGAATCGGTTTCGATGAAAAGACCTTCGTAGACTTCTATACGATGAAAAAGAATTGGAGCAAAGACGGCTTGATTCCTCCAATTGATGTCATCCTTTCGATCAAATCACCAGAAGAGTCCAATCTCGCCAAGAAGAAAGCAGCGGTCAATATAATTTATACCAATCAGTTTGAGAGTATCTCCAAAGCGGCTGGCAAGGAGTTAAAGCTGATTCCGCTTCCAGGACCTAACGGGGCCAAAGCGATGGATTTGCGTCCAGGCAACCACTTTTCCATACCAGTAAACTCTACGAATAAAGAAGAAGCGGCTAAGTTCATCTCGTACTTCGTTAACAATGTAAATGCGAATAAAGTGCTGAATGCGGAGAGAGGTATGCCGGTAGCGGGCAAAGTTAGGGACGGTATCAAAGATGGCTTTACGCCAGCGCAAAAGGTAACGGCTGCTTATATCGATCAGGTTGCCAAAGCAAGCTCACCGATGGACCCTCAGCCTCCAGCTGGATCAACGGAAATCGAGAAGCTTATGTTGGATTTGGAACAGCAGATCCTATACAGCAAAACTACACCTGAGCAAGCCTATGCGACGCTGAAGAGTGAATCCATTAAAATTTTGGATAAGAATAAGAAATAAGTTGTTGTGCAGTTGGTTAAGGCAGCCTATACGGCTGCCTTTTGAATAACGAGCAATAAATAGCTGACAAGTAAGTCGCGGAAGAGGTGACGGGAAGTGAGTAAAACTATAGCACGTTCAGATTTTGAAAATAAGGCAGGGTATCTGTTTATTATGCCGTGGATTATCGGATTTTTAGCATTTACCTTAGTTCCACTGCTTTGTTTAATTTACTTTTCATTTACGAGATATGATTTGTTATCTTCTCCAAAATGGTTGGGATTAGACAATTATATTGAAATATTAACGCATGACCCCAAATTCATCCAATCTCTAAAAGTGACCTTCATTTACGTACTAATTGCGATTCCCGCTCGTCTGATCGTAGCACTCGCGATTGCCATGCTGCTTAATACCAAACGTCGCTTAATCGGCGTTTATCGTACCGTCTTCTATATTCCTTCGATTATCGGGGGAAGCGTTGCGGTAGCCGTCATGTGGAGACTGTTGTTCTCTAGAGAGGGGGCCGTCAACTCACTGATTGGATATCTGTTCGGCAAGACGCCTGATATTTCTTGGGTAGGCGACCCGAGTACCGCGTTAGGTTCCATTATCCTGCTCAGCATGTGGCAATTTGGATCGCCTATGGTTATTTTTCTAGCTGGCCTCAAGAACATTCCTGCTTCGTACTATGAGGCTGCGGTCGTTGATGGTGCGAACGGTTGGCAGAGGTTCCTTCGGATCACGTTACCACTCCTAAGTCCAGTTCTCTTTTTTAATCTCATTATGCAAATTATCGGCGGTTTCATGACGTTTACCCAAGGTTTGATCATTACGGGCGGAGGCCCACTGGATAAAACGTTGTTCTACCAGCTGTATGTATACCGAAGAGGGTTTGAATTATTTGAAATGGGTTATGCCTCTGCTCTATCCTGTATTCTGCTGGTCATTGTGGCGATTCTGACGGCCATCGTATTCAAAACATCAAATTCATGGGTTCATTATGAATCAAAGGGTGAGTGAAATGACATCAACTTGGAAATCGTTACTGCCTAAGCTAAGTTTCCAGATTCTATGCGTTCTCATTGCTGTGCTCTCGTTGTATCCCGTTATTTGGATGATTGCGAGTTCGTTCAAAGAAAGCGCTAGAGTGTTTGCTGAATCGCATTCGTTGCTGCCGCAAGTCTGGAACTTCTCTAACTATACACGTGGTTGGAAAGGATTCGCGGGGATAACTTTTGCCACCTTTTTTACCAATACCATCGTTATCGTCTTGCTCTCGACCTTAGGCGCTCTATTATCTTGCTCGTTGATTGCTTACGGTTTCGCGCGGATCAAATTTCGGTTCAAAGGGTTCTGGTTTGCTACCGTGATGGTGACCATGCTGCTGCCGTCGCAAATTATTCTAATCCCGCAATATATTATTTTTTATAAAATGCATTGGATCAATACGATTCTTCCGTTAGTTGTCCCCGCGTTTTTTGGCAGTGCGTTCTTTATTTTCCTTATCATGCAGTTTATCCGGACCATTCCGTATGAACTCGATGAGTCGGCGAAGATGGACGGCTGTAATCGGTTTGGCATTTATCTCAAAATTATTATTCCCTTGATAGTACCGGCACTTGTTACGTCGGCGATCTTTGAATTCTACTGGACCTGGGATAAGTTCTATGAAGCGATGATTTATCTTGGAAAGCCGAACATGTATACGGTCAGTGTAGCGCTGCGAATGTTTGCTGACCCGAGTTCACAAACCGATTGGTCTGCGATGTTCGCGATGGCTAGTTTATCGTTGCTTCCGCCTGTTATCGTATTTTTTATTTTCCAACGCTATATTGTCGACGGCATTAGCACCACAGGACTGAAAGGATGAGATGAGCATGACACGCATAGAAACAGATTTAATGACAGGTTGGGAATTTACATTATTGGAGCCGCATGATCACAACTTTAAGCCCGTACATTTACCTCATGACTGGGCCATCCACGCGCCGATCAATCGAACCATGACAGAGGGACATGCGCAAGGATTCAGAGACCGATGGGGAATTGGTTGGTATAGAAGACAAATTAGTTTGAAAGAGAAGAAGGAAGGCCATGTGTATCAACTGCAGTTTGATGGCGTTTATGAGAATAGTACGGTATGGGTCAACGGAATTGATGCTGGCGGGCAAAAATATGGCTATTCCAGGTTTACGCTGGATATCACGGGCTATCTGCATGAAGGGGATAATCTTATCCTGGTCAAAGTGGACAACACGGCTACCCCGGCGGACCGCTGGTATTCGGGGGCAGGTATTTATAGAACGGTGAAGCTGCTCCAATTGAACAGGAATCATCTGAAACCGGAAGACATTCAGGTGAAAACGAGCATCCAAGGCAAGACGGGCATTGTTAGCATTGCAACAGGGAGCACCTCCTTGGTTAAAGCGTGTATTTCGGATGTAAGTGTGCGTATGACCGGCGAATCGGATAACGGGATGATCCATATTGAGATTCCTCAGGTGGCATTATGGAGTCCGAATCACCCGCATTTGTATCATGTGGAATTGTCTCTCTATGAGGGGGAGCGTGTCCTGGATACCTATGCATTGCGGATTGGCGTTCGAGAAATCGAGATGAAGGCCGGTAAAGGGATGTTTATCAATGGTGAAGGGATTAAGATTAAGGGCTTATGTATTCACCAAGACGCCAGCTGTCTCGGAGTTGCCGTTCCTTCGGAAATTTGGAGAGAGCGGTTAGTTCAATTCAAAGCGATGGGATGCAATGCGATTCGTACAGCCCACCACATGCCAGCCACTGAAATTCTGGACATCTGTGATGAATTGGGACTGCTTGTCTATGAAGAGCCGTTCGATAAGTGGACGGGAGGTTCCTATCGCAGATATTTTGAGACGGAATGGCAGCATGATTTAGAAGCGATGGTAAAAAGAGACCGGAACCATCCCTGCATTTTCATATGGGGCGTTGGGAACGAGGTAGAAAATCAAGGGCAGGCATCCATGATCAGTATTCTGAAAATGCTGAAAGAACATCTGCTTACGCTTGATGATACGAGACCTGTCTCCTATGCGATGAACCCGCATTTTAAATATGACAGTGAGGTTGACTTATCTCAGGTCAAGGACATTCAACAATTTGTAGATGAAGTCAGCGATACGGAAATTTATAATAATGACGAGCGAATCGAGCGCATCCGAAGGATTGCAGAGCATGTCGATATACTAAGTTGCAATTATCAGGAGCAGTGGTATCCTGCCATTCATGAGGCGATGCCGGATAAATTAATTCTAGGTTCGGAGACTTACCAATTCTTTAGAGGGCACCCGGATCAGATGCAAAACTTTAGCGACGAAGTGCCTTGGATGGACGTCGAGAAACATGATTATGTCATTGGTGGCATGCTATGGACAGGTATTGATTACTTGGGCGAGTCCATGGGATATCCAGCAAAAGGTTGGGCGGGCTCCTTATTCTCGACGAACAATGAGCGCAAGCCGCTTTCGTACTTATATGAAAGTTACTGGTCGGAGAAACCGATGGTCTATTTGGCGGTGATGGATTATTCGTTACAAGATGAAGGGGCGAAGGAACACTGGGATGCGCCTCGGTATGCGAGTCATTGGAATTTCCCCCAATTCAACAAAACCGTCATTCCATATATGATTGCTTCGAATTGTGAGGAAGTGACCCTGGAGTTGAACGGGAAACAGATCCATGTGCAGAAGCCATCTGCGTATCCCAATAGAATGATCACAGGTTATCTTCCTTATTTCCCAGGAACCATCACGGTGAGAGGATTCATCAATGGGGAAGAGACGTGTCTATATCAGTTAAAGACAGCCGGCCCAGCTGTGAGACTTGCCTTTGATACCGAGGAGATCCGTCTGGAAGCCAAGGAAGGTTATCAGCAGTTACTCACAGTTCGAGCCGTAGATCAGGATGGGACGCCTGTATTTCGTGAAAGTGCCAAAGTCACTTTTGCCGCAACCGGACCCGCGGAAATTGTTGGCGTTGACAATGGTGATCTGTGCTCCAGTGAGACATATGACAATACTTGGATGCATATGTACCGAGGCTGCATTAGTACGGTTATCCGGTTAACTGGTGCGGAGGGGCGTGTTGTGTTATCAGCGTTCGCTGAAGGCATGTTTGCTGGGAATCTTGTTATTGAAGTTGTGTAGTGTAGATTGAGATTAAACTGCCTCAATGTATATCTTGCTTGTTCGTGCGAACATTAGCGACCTTCTGTGGGTTGAGAAGTGCAAAAGTGCAGAAGTGCAACTATTTCCTATAAAATAGTTGCTTTTAGGCGAAATTGATGCGAAAAGGCATCAATTTCTGCGTTTTCAGCTCTACTTAGGCATTTTCGGCCCCAAAGGATGCCTTTTTGCACGTATTTAACATGTTGACTATGAATTCCGTTAAAAAGGATGCTCATCTGCAATTTTGCCAACAAATATATAAATTCTGATAGGGTAAGAGAAGCCGGCAAACGTTATGTTTGCTGGCTTTGTGCGCTATGAAGCGAGCTGCCGAGATGATATCCCTACCTCTGCAAATGATTGTCATATTGTAAGTTAAAATTTACGAAAATGATATATTTTGTAAGTGGGTCTAGTGTATAATGCCTATATCTGCTTTTTCAATCTATCGAAAGTCGTGATTTCTACATTCGTAGATTTGAGTAAAGCTGCTCTTTGAGAATTAAATAGTAGGGGGAAAACCATGTTTTTTCAAGGAACACGCAACAAGATTAGTGCGATCCTCGTGTGTTTGCTTTTCATTAGCATCCTGGTACCAACTGCAGCAATGGGTGCTGAAACGGGTACCGGATTCAAGGATACAGCAAATTCTTACGCACAAAAAGAAATTCAAAGCCTGGTCGACGATCAAGTGATCAGCGGGTACGAGGATGGATCCTTCCAGCCTGAGAAGGCAATGACGCGAGCAGAACTGGCGAAGATCCTTGTCTTATCCCTGGGTCTACAGGAACAGGCTGATCAAGCTTCGAGGTTTACTGATGTCGCAGGCAGCAGTTGGTATTCAGGCTATGTCGGCGCTTTAGTGAAGAGCGGGATCACACAAGGAACATCGGCAACATCGTTCTCTCCCAATGCGAATGTGACGCGTGAGGAACTCGTTCTATTCTTCATCCGAGCGATGGGACTTGAGAAATCCGCGCTATCCGTACATGCACCTACCCAACTATCGGACTTCGAAGAAGTATCGAGCTGGGCACAGCCTGCGGTGTCACTCGCTTTCCAGATCGGTTTTATTAACGGAATCGAAGATAATGACGGGTCTTTGACATTCAGTCCAAAAGTGGTGGCACAAAGACAAGCTTTGGCAAGGTTAGCCTTTGAATTTAAAACGAATAAATCCGTCTACATGCATAAGGCTCAAGAACTCACGCATATCGACGAGACGGAGATCACATCCATTGAGTCGGTCAGCAGCACGAGTATGGAGGTAACTTTCGCTAAGGAAGCAACAAACGTGCATGCAGAGGATTTTACGTTTGATCCGGATTTGCCCGTTACTCAAGCATCTATCAAAGCAGGCAGCCCAACTGTTGTCGTTCTTACTACCAAAGATCAAACATCAGGCACCACGTATCGTCTTAGCTATAAAGGTAAGGACACGGGGAAAACGGTGAAGGGAACTTCGTCATTCTTTGGTGGAGGCGGTGGCGGTGGCGGGGGTGCAGCCCCAGCAGCAAAGAGCGATCTGGACAAGATTAACAGTGGTGGCACTTATGACTCATTGACCGTTACGTCTCCAGGAACGATTGGTCCCGCTGACGATAAGCCTAAGACGATTGTTACAGGTACATTAACACTGAATCCCGGTGCGAATGGGGAAATCCTGCTGCAAAACGTAGAGGCAAGCAACATCATAGTCACATCAGGCAGTTCGAACTCCATTAAGTTGAAAAATACGATTATCAAGACTTTGCGAGTAGCCGCTCCTAACCAAACCACTCCTGTACGGATTGAAACGCTTTCCGGCTCAGATGTGTCGGATCTGGATGTACAATCCAAGGTCATCATTGAGTCTACAGCAGGTAGTCTGGGCATGATCAAGATTGGCTCTGCGGCAAGCGGACAAGTCGTTGAGCTGCGGGGAACCCTAAAAGGGGACATTCAGGTTGATGGAGAAGGCACGCAAATCAAGATTGCCCCTCCTCAAGGCGGTGGAGCGACATCGGTCACCACATTGAATGTGGGAGCTAAGGCAACCATTATTGCGACAGAAGGAACAACGCTGCAGCATGTGAATGTTACAGCTAAATCGGAAATATCACTTACTGGCACAGGCAACATAACGTCTCTCACAGTATCAGAAGCAGCGCAAGGTTCTACCTTGGATCTGTCGAACGCAGGAGGCCGCATATCGGCGATCCAACTGGACGGTAATGTTAACTTGCAAGGTGATGCAGATACGATCGGGGCGATCAAGCTTACAGCGAAGCCAGGCGTTGTAGTCGAAGTAGCTCCTTCCCTAACAGATTCTTTGAAAAATAAAGCTGTATCCGCCATTGCAGCGATAGGCGCATTCAGCGCTTTTTCCATAGAAGTCGATGAGAAAATTCAAGCGGCCGAAATCGTCGCTGACAATGCCATTTTACTTGGCGTAAGGCCAGAGGAGATTACTGGTTATACAACAACGCTGACAGAAGTGAAGCAAAAGATCGACAAATTAGCAGTCGAAGCGGCTGTTCATGACTTACAGATTCAATACGCGGGCAAGGATTCGCATATCGCAGTCACGCAACATATAGGATTGCTTGAGTCGGATACAAACAGAGGTGTGAGTATCAGCTGGAAGTCCTCTAGTCCGGCTGTTGTGAGCGACGTTGGCAAGGTCACTCGCCCTGCGATTGGATCAGCGAATGAAACCATTGTTCTAACAGCGAACTTGTCTAGAAATATGGCTACTGAAAAAACCGAATTTGTGATCACTGTTGTGGCGCAGCTTGGATCTGTCTTGGAAACATTGACAGTTGATCCAGATCATTTTGTCTTTCACTCATACAAAGAAATCGGACAATTGAATGTCACAGCCAAGTATTCAGATGGCTCTTCAAGAATAGTGACAAAAGAGGCTAACTATGTAAGCAGTAATGTAAACGTGGCAAGAGTAAGTAAAGCAGGAGAAATTACTCCTGTAGGTAGAGGAAATGCCACGATCTCGCTCGTCTATGGCGGTTTACTGAGGAATGCAACCGTTACGGTGGATATTTCAGATGGCGGGATGTCCGAAAAAACGGCCACGCCGACGTACGATGGCAATGTGTATCCCAACAGCATCAAGCTTCGTGGTACTTCGGAGCCTTCAGCGAAAGATCAGTGGAATATCGTCATCTTATCTAAGCTAGACGGTACGATTATAGCTAAAAGCGAAGTGATGCCTAACAGTTCATTTGAAATTATAAGTAACGTTGATGATCTTTCCGTAGGGGAAGAAGTGTTGCTTACTGCACGAGCTTATGGTAAAAGCAGCAGTGATCCCGTAACTCTTGTTGTACAACCTACTGAAGGTCAGACTCTAATGCCTACAATTACTAACGTTGTTTACGAAGCAAACAGTCTGATCATCGGTTATGCAGAGCCAGGATCGTATGTAACCGTTTCTTTTGGCGAAGGAAAGGTCGATACAATAAGAGCTTATGACGATGGCTCCTACAGCCTTTACTTGCGGGGAAATGATCGACATGTTGGTGAACAGATCAAGGTCACAGCTACCACGCATGGAAAAGCGACAAGTGAACCTGCCTTTGTCCTTGTGCATGAGTCGTTGAAGACTGCCAAGCCTGCAGTGACAGGGGCCGTATATACGAATGGCTATAAGTTAAGCGGATTGGCGGACCCAGGTGAATTTTATGGCTGGAGTAAGGTTGTTCTATATAAGCAGGACGGCACGTTCATCACTCAAAACAATGTGAATGAAGATGGCACATATCTCTTGAAAACGAACTACTACTATCCGATTCCGCTTGTGGCTGGTGAGCAGGTTCTGCTTACCGCGCAGGCATACGGACAACAAGAGAGTGATCCGGTCCCGTTCATTGTTCAGGCCATAGAAGGGCAAACCATGAAGCCGACCGTGACAGGAGAGGTCTATGACTCCTCTTACGTGATGCATGGCAATGCAGAACCGGATTCGCTCCTCAGTATTTCGGGCGGTGTCTTTGACAACACATCATATATTTATGCTAACAGCGATGGATCTTTTGAATACAATCCTGCGTATTTCAAAGCGGGTACTTCATTCAGCATTACAGCAACGGCATTAGGTAAAGCAATTAGTGAACCGACCATTGTTACTGTACAGGCAGGTCCGAAGACAGCAACTCCGACTGTAACGGGTAATGTGTACACAAATGGTTTCATGATTGCCGGGGAATTGAGTTTAGAGCCTGAAGATAATAACTTCAACACTGATATCCTTCTGACGAAGAAGGATGGCACCTATATAGCCAGATTGGGTGTAAATCAAGAGGGGACATTTAGTTTCAAATCGGAGATTTATCCTAATTCTTCGAATATTACACTTGTTGCTGGGGAAGAACTCCTTCTAACTGCAAGAGCATATGGTAAACATGCTAGCGACCCTGTTGTTTTAATTGTAAAACCTACGCAAGGACGCACAGCCTCTGTCATGACAGAGGTCGTTAATGAGACGGTCATTAGCGGTTGGGCAGAATATGGTGCAAGTGTCATCATAAGATCCGAATCCAGCGGTAGAGAATTAAGAGCTTCATCATATAATGAAGATGAATTCTTTATTGTCTACTCAGATGCAACCAATGCGTTTCAGATTGGCGACCGTCTAAGTATTACAGCGACTGTCATTGGCCAGGAAACTAGCGAGCCGATTAAAGTGACAGTAGGCGCAGCCAAGCAAACCGAAACCCCGACGGTTACAGGCGATGTTTATACGAATTTCATTCGTATTAGCGGAAGCGCAGTACCTGGGACGAAGCACATCTGGACTACTGTCTATTTGAAGAAGCAAGATGGTACTTATGTGAATTCTTGGAGTGTAGGACAAGATGGAAACTTCTGGGTAGAAAGCTTGTTTGAAAATTCACATACCAGCCTTACTGCTGGCGAAGAACTGCTAGTAACAGCTAAGGCTTACGGGATGAAGGAAAGTGATCCTGTTACCCTTCACGTTCAAGCAACTAATGGGCAAACGGCATCTCCTACCGTTACGGAGCCAGCAACAGAGGCTGTATTTTCCGGTTGGGCTGATCCAAGGGCTATCGTAAGGTTCCAAGTTGTGGCCAATGGTTTTAGTTCGTGGACTACTGCTACTTATGACGGTTCTTTCAGCTTCTCTATGTTTTCTGAGGGTTATCTACACGCAGGGGATCAAGTGAAAATTACCGCTACAACCATCGGAAATGCAACGAGTGATCCGATCTATGTGACGTTAGCAGCGGCACCTAAAACGGCGGTTCCGACTGTTACTGGGGTTGTTTATACGAACGGTTTTATGCTGCAAGGTTCAGTAAGTTCAGAATCAAGTTTTACTTCTATAAGCCTAATGGATAAAAATGGTTCCAGCTTTGGGCACTATGGTGTTGGTTCGGATGGTAATTTCTCGACATACCAACTTCTCCAGTCCTATCCCATTTTGAAAGCAGGGGATATTGTTCAGTTAAAAGCGCGAGAATATGGCAAGATAAGCAGTGATCCTATTCCATTTGTTGTTCAAGCAACTAATGGTCATACGGAAGTTCCAACCTTTAATGATTACATCATAGAATCACAATCCTTTAATGGACATGCAGAACCAGGAGCTATTCTTACATTGAAGAACGATACTAGAGGTTTCCTACAAACAATAGTTGCTGCTATGGATGGCACTTATTCTTTCATCTGGGATTATAAAGCTTATCGCATAGGCGACCAGCTATCGTTAAACGCTACAGTGCTAGGGAAAGAAACTAGCGATACGGTACAAATTACGCTCATTGCCTCTCCTTAAAATGTGAAAAAGACGACTACCCGATCATTGGGGAGTCGTCTTTTTTCGTGAACGCGACGGCCGCTGCGCTGGGAGGCCGAGGCCCCAGCGAATAAATGGATTTTATGCAGCTAATTCAAGCATAATCGCGGTAATTCGCAGAATAACTGGATTTCCTCCCGTTATTTCTGGCCATTTTAGCCAAATGTAACTCTTCGACCGAAAATAGATGGAGGAAATCCAGTTAAACTCCCTAAAGGGTTAGATATCCTCTGATTTAGATGGAGAAAATCCAGTTATTTTGTTCACCTTGATGTATCGACTCCCTTGGAATTAGCCCCGTTATGGATTGCCACATTTACGTGAACCATCATTTTTGCTAGGATATAGATACATACAACGCAAAATAACGCAAGAACACGGAGGAGATGCGACATGCTTGCACCAGAAAGGCATCGATTAATCCAATTAGAGTTAGAGTCCAAGGGGCAAGTTACCGTCGTGGAATTGAAGTCACTGCTGCAAGTTTCCTTGGATACCGTTCGTAGGGATCTGGAACGATTGGAACAAGAGGACAAGCTGCAGCGTGTGCATGGTGGTGCTGTTTCCAAGAGGGAAGAGATTGCTACGAATCAAGCATTTTTCAAACGCAAGGTCACGCATAACGAGCGAAAGCAAGAGTTGGCCATGTATGCGGTCGAGCTCGTGAAGGAATACCAAGCGATTTCTCTGAATGCCGGTACGACGAATATTGAGGTTGCCAAGCGACTAGCTGCTCGTTTTGACAAACTCACAATTATCACTAATTCCTTGCGTATCGCGGATATTCTGGCCCAGAAGAAAGGCTTCACGGTCATTATTCCGGGGGGGTATCTCAATCATGAGGAGTTCTCCTTGTATGGGCGGGCGATTGAAGAAGAAATTATGAATTTCAATACGGACTTAGCACTCATTAGTATCAATGCCATCTCCCTTGAGAAAGGTTTGACTGATTTCCGGCAGGGGGAAACGGAAGTTATTAATGCGATGCTAAAGGGCGCGAAGCGGAAAATTGTCGTTGCAGATTCGAGCAAATTCGAAACGGTATCCTATCTGAACATTTGTGGATTAGACCAGATTGATGCAATCGTAACGGATTCTAATATGGATAGTGGACTTCTTGATTTGTACAAAAAACATCATGTTTCCATAATAAACGCAGGCTGATTATCGCTTGCGTTTTTATTATGTTTTCGCAATGTTAAAAACAGCAAATAACAGCATACTATTGTTAAATATACGTAAAATATAGCAAAAAACATTGCGTGTTTGCGTTATATCATTCTATAATTGGGTATATCAAAGCCACCACGAAATGAGGAATCAAGTTGAGCAACAAAGAACGCATTCAAGCAGTTATTTTTGATTGGGCTGGAACCGTGATTGACTATGGTTGCTTCGCGCCTATGCATGCATTTATTCAAACGTTTGAAGAAGCAGGGGTCGTCATTACGGAACGTGAAGCAAGAATTCCAATGGGCCTTCTCAAATGGGATCATATTCACGCCATTTTGCAGATGGAAAGAGTAAAAGCAGCCTGGATAACCAAGTACGGTACGCAACCCGTCAAAGCGGATATTGATCGTCTCTATGTGCGTTTCGAAGAGGTATTGATGGAATCGCTGCAAACATATACAGATCCAATACCAGGTGCATTAGAGACTGTGAGTCAGCTTCGTGATGCAGGGCTTGCCATCGGATCGACAACTGGTTATACGGCAAGCATGATGGCGGTCATCGTTCCCGAAGCCAAGCGGAAGGGATATTCGCCAGATCGTCTGGTTACAGCGGATGAAGTCAAGGCTGGCCGACCGTATCCGTATATGATATTCAAGAACTTAGAGGAGCTTGGCGTCTATCCTCCTAAGGCAGTTATCAAGGTTGGAGATACGGTGTCTGACATTCAAGAAGGCAGGAATGCAGGGGTATGGACGGTTGGTGTCATCCTGGGAAGCAGCGAGCTGGGTTTAACACAAGCAGAAGTTGAAGGTTTGCACCCTGATGAACTTGCAGAGCGAATGAATCAGACGAGAGTGACTTTTGAGCAAGCAGGCGCAGATTATATCATTGGTTCAATCACGCAGCTGCCCCTTGTCATTGAAGAACTTGAGCGAAGCGGCTTGGAGCGGGGAACGAGATGAACCATTTCTATAACCCAGTAGCCGTATTCTTAGGAAGAGAATCGGCGGAAGCATTCGCAGAGTTGTTTGCGATACGTTATGCAGGTATCAAGCGGATATTAATTCTGACAAGAGGCGGGGGCGTTGAGCAGACTGATTGTTTACAGCCGATCTTGAACGCACTCTCCAAGAAGGAAACAATGTTGATTGAAGTGACGTTGAACAATCCCAATGTGGCAGATATTGTGAAGCTGAGACAAGAGGTTGGGCCCTTTCAGTATGAACTTATTGTGGCTATTGGCGGAGGCAGTGTCATGGATGCTGCTAAAGTCCTCTCGGCTCTGCAACACAAGACACTATCTACAATCGACGAAGTTCGAGGGGCCATCACACGTGAGGAGTATCGCAGCGAGCCCTACTTCACTCCGTGGATCGGGATTCCAACGACATCGGGGACCGGTTCCGAGGTGACATGTTGGGCAACGGTATGGGATGAAGAAAACGGAAGCAAATATTCAGTTTCTGATGAGCGGCTTTATGCTAGTGCAGCTTTAATTCTCCCAGAGTTGACGGTTACCATGCCACTGCGCTTAAGTGTTGCAACAGCATTAGATGCCTTGTGTCATGCAACGGAAGCGTACTGGTCTGTTCATACGAATACCATTACCCGAGTTTACGCGCTGCAAGCAATCGAACGAATTCGTCAGACGCTGCCATTATTAATCGAGCAACCCGATAACTTGGCATGGAGAGAGCAATTATCCGTAGCAAGTCTAATGGCAGGAATGGCATTTAGCAATACGAAAACGACCGCTTGCCATTCGATATCGTACCCCCTTACGATACTGTACGGTATCGATCATGGTATTGCAGCCAGTCTAACATTATCTACCGTGTTACGACATAATTTCGATGCCTTAGTAGAACCGGAACAATTGCTGCGTGCATTTGGCGCAACGGAAGTAGATGCAGTAGATGATCTTATTCGAGGTATATATGCCACATGTGGACTGTCAAGCAATCTAAGCACCTATGGTGTTACCGTCGAGGGTATCCGCGAGGTTGTGTCTTACTCCTATACGAAAGGGAGAATGGATAATAATCCCGTTGTCATATCTCCTGAAGAACTCGAACGTATGCTGGTTTCATTATTATAAAATAGCCAATTTAAACTAAACATTTTATGGGAGGTTTTTGATTATGAAAGTGAAGATGTTAACGCTCATGCTTTCCTTATCTTTGGTTGCAGTAACAGCGGGTTGCGGTACGAGTGCTCAGGGTGGAACCGAAGAGGTAAAGACGAAAGACACCATCACCATCGGTTGGTTCCCTAACGAATCCGGTGCAGACATGAAGGTTTCACGGGATGAAATTGGGAAAGTTGTTGCAGCCGCAACTGGCAAAAAGGTAGAGCACAAAACGACGACAGACTACACGATCGCAATCGAAGCTATTGCCAGCGGCAGTGCAGACATGATCTACACGGGAGCGCAAGCGTATGTCGAGGCGAATGCCAAGAATAAGAAGGTCCAGCCGCTAGTCGTTCCGAGTGGGGAATCAGGAACACTGGATGATGCCGTCTATACGAGCTGGTTAAGTGTGCGCAAAGGCGATGGGGATGCCTATAAAGTGGGCAGTATCTATTCGTTAGATAACATTGCCGGTAAAAAGTTTTCGTTCGTATCGAACTCCTCTACATCCGGCTTTAAAATTCCTTCAGGCAGAATCCTTACCTATTTTACGAAAAAAGACAAGTATAAGAGTTTGACGGTGGATGATTTGATTCTAGGCGGCAAAGATAAGTTCTTTAGCGATGTGCTATTTGGAGGAACTCACCAAGGGTCAGCGGTTAACTTGTTAACGAGTAAAGCGGATGTAGCTGCTTTCTGCGATACTTGCGTGGCCAACTATATCGAACTGAGCGCAGGGAAGGACAACACGCCGGGTGCGGTATACAAAGTAAAACAAGGTGCAGCGGAACCTTTTAATACATTGGTAGGTAAAGAGTTCGAGGTTATCTCAGCGACACCGGTACTGAATCAACCCATCGTTATTAACACAGGTACGGTAAGTGCAGAGGACACGAAGAAGATAAAGGATGCCCTCACATCGGATGCGGTAACGAAAAACCCACTGATCTTTATTCCCAAAGATTCGAAGGAACCCGGCATGTTCAAGCAAAAGACGGGCAAAGAAAAGTTTCTTTCCGTGGATGACGCCTTCTTCAACCCTATCCGAACACTCTACAACTAAACGTATGACAACGTGCAAAACCGATCGATTGAGGGAGCAGCTATGACAACATTACTCGAATTCAAGCAGGTATCTAAGCAGTATGGTATGGATACTAAAGCGTTAACGGATGTTAATTTTGCCGTGAAAGAAGGCGAGTTCGTGTCGATTATCGGCCCCTCAGGGGCTGGTAAATCCACATTGCTCCGCTGTATGAACCGTATGATTGATGCGTCTAGTGGCGAAATTTTATTTCATGGCGTTAATATTTTATCATGTAAGAAGAAGGAATTGAAACGGCTTAGAACTCAGATGGGCATGGTATTCCAGCATTATAATTTAGTGAACAGACTGTCTGTGATCGAAAATGTTTTGCACGGGCGTCTTGGTTATAAGTCGACCTTGGAAGGGGTTCTTGGGCTTTACTCCAAGGAGGAGAGGCTGCAAGCCATCAGCATTTTGAGAACCCTCGGACTAGAGGAACAGATCTATAAACGATGTGATCAATTAAGCGGTGGGCAAAAGCAGCGAGTTGGGATTGCCAGAGCTCTTGTGCAGAATCCCCAAATACTGCTTTGCGATGAGCCGATTGCTTCGTTAGATCCGAATGCCTCGAAGGTCATCATGGATCACCTGCGTACGATTTCTACCACGATGGGAATCACGGTTATTGTTAATCTGCATCAAGTAGATACAGCCCTGAAATACTCAGATCGGATACTTGGCGTAAATAAAGGTTCCATCGTATATGATGGTCAGCCGACAGGAATCAATCGCGAGCAATTAGCGAGAATTTACGGTTCGGAGGTTGATGAGTTTCAAGAGGAGTTGGAAGTGCTAGAAGAGCTGGAGGGCAGTTATGCAAGATAATTTCTTTGCCAGAAAGCGCTTGAAGACATTCCTATATTGTGCCCTATTATTAGCCATAACCGTCGTTGCCATACTCATAACGAACTATGACGTGATCAAAGGATTTACTTCCATACCGAAGGCGGCCGAGTGGGCAGTCAACAATTTCTATCCGAATGAAAAGTCGTTAAAGCGGCTTCCTGTTATTATCAGCAGCATCTCGGAGACGATTCTCGTTTCTATTGCGGCAACGGCAGTTGCAGCCTTATTTGCCTTGATGTTTGCGATCGCGGGCTCCCATACAACGGGGGTAGGCGGCGTGCTCGGTTGGGTGAGCCGATCGATCGCGACCGTATTTCGTAACATTGATGTATCCGCTTGGTCGATGATCTTATTAATATCTTTCGGTCAAAATGTACTGACGGGATACTTCGCACTTTTCTTTGGCACCTTCGGCTTTTTGACCCGTGCCTTTACGGAGTCGATTGACGAAGTAAGCAGCAGTTCTGTAGAAGCATTAAGATCTACAGGGGCAGGCTATTTTGCTATTATTTCGCAATCTGTCATTCCCGCTTGCATTCCCCAACTGATCAGTTGGATCTTATTCATGATGGAAACGAACATTCGTCAGGCCACCTTAATTGGTATTCTAACCGGTACGGGGATTGGTTTTCTATTCAACTTGTACTACAAGAGTCTTAATTTCAGCGCTGCCTCTTTAGTTGTCCTAGTTCTTGTCCTTGCTATCTTTGTGATAGAAACGGTTTCTACCCACATCAGGAAGGTGATCATGTAAATGAGCATGGAAGAACTGGAAATGAAGAAGCCGTTCAACAAACAAAAGATGGTGATTCGGCTGACCTTGGCGTCAATCGTGGTATTGACGTTATATGCATTCGTAACATTTGATTATAAGGAAATTCAATTTCTAGATGCGCTTATCTCAACTGCCCATACCCTTAAAACGATGTTCTTTCAGCCGCATTTCAAACACATTACGTTTCTCAGCGCGGTTACCTTTTTATTTATCACTCTCGGATTGGCATTTCTGACAACGTTGTTCGGCGCTGTTATTGCTTTGGTACTTGGCTTAATGGCTGCCACCAATCTCTCCAACCCGACTCTTTCTGTCATAGTTAAAGGTATTGTTGCTTTTATTAGAGCGGTACCAACGGTTCTGTGGGTGTTGATTTTTGCCGTTGCTGCGGGACTGGGCAGTGTGGCTGCGGTTATTGGAATGACATTCCATTCTGTCAGCTATCTCGTGAAAACATATTCGGAATCATTCGAAGAGTTAGATAAAGGCGTCATTGAAGCGTTGAAAGCAAGCGGTGCCAATTGGGTGCAAATCGTGTTTCAAGCTGTGTTGCCTTCGTCGATCACCTATTTGATTTCATGGACGTTTATGCGATTTGAGATTAATTTCTCGGTAGCATTAGCCATGGGGGCAGCAGCAGGTGCAGGGGGAATCGGGTATGATTTCTTTATGGCTAGCTCCTATTATTATGATGTGAGGGAAATCGGAGCCATTACGTATCTCATTCTGACGTTTGCCATCGTATTGGAACTAGTAGCAGGCAGAATAAAGAAGAAATTACGAGCACAATTGTAAAATCATAAAGTCTGCGGCGCGAAAAAAGCTGTAGGCTTTTTTGGGTATCACATAAATTTCCTCTTTATGGGTATAATCCCAATTACATACCCATAAGGAGGTCTGGTCATGCATAAGCTGATGGAGCACATTCAGGCACAATTACTTCATACGGATGATTTGGTCATACGCCCCTTCGAGCTTGCTGGTGCTCAGGCTTACTTAATGTATATAGAAACACTGTGCGATAAAGCTAAGCTGGAAGAGAGCGTTTTTAAACAATGGTTTCAAACGAATTCGCACGCTTATGACAACCTAGAAGTAGAGCAGCTGATTACTTCATCAAACGTAGATGCAATCCGCACTTCCCAAGATGGCGTCACTGCGTTACTGCAGGGGAAGGGACTTATCGGGATTGAAAAAGCGGAGCATCTATTTGCGTTTAACGCGGAACAGTCGAATGTTCGAACCATTCAAGAGCCTGCGAATGAACTTTCCATCGTCGGGGAGCGAGCTGGGTTCGTCGAGCATTTGAATGTTAATTTAAATATGATCCGAGTTCGTGCTACGGAGAAAAATCTCAAAGTACGCTATCTCTCTGTCGGTAAACAAGAGGCGCATAAAGTAGCAGTCGTCTGGGTCGATGGCATGGCAGAGGAGCCCATCGTGCAAGAAACGATTCGTCGCTTAGTTGCTTTTCGATCAACAACGGAAGTTCATCCTGGTAAACTCCAGAAGCAATTGACAGCCCAAAAGTCGATCTTCCCCCAAGTTTTCGGCACGGAGCGAATCGATATAGCAACAAGTCTGCTGTTACAAGGACGAATTGCGATATTCTGCGATCAAAGCTCAACTTGTCTAATCGTACCTGCTTCTTTCTACACGTTTCTAAAATCGGCCGATGCCATATTAATGGGGTTTGCGACATCTTGGCTGCTGCAAGGCTTAAGAGCCATCGGGCTATTTCTGAGCTTATATATTTGCAGCTTGTACATCGCGACAACGACGTTTCATCACGAAATTCTGCCAGCTAAGATGACGATCAACATCAAGAGTTCCTTGGAGAACGTCCCGTATCCACCGATTATCGAAGCGGTTCTCATGATTCTCATTTTTCAATTGATTGCTGAAGCTACGATTCGCTTGCCCTCGCAATTAGCCCAAATGGTCGGTGTGGCGGGAGGAATTATTATCAGTGAATCACTTGTCAAAATCGGGTTCGTTTCCAATGTATTCATTGTCATTGTCTCTTTATCCATGATTGGTTCCTTTATGATTCCCACCTATCAAATGCGCATAACAACGTTAGCCGTTCAAGTATTGCTGCTCTTTGGCGCAACGTTCTTGGGCTTCTACGGCATTATGTTTGTCACGATTGCCTTATTGGTTCATTTTTTTGCCCTAGAGCCGTTCGGTGTGCCCTATTGCATGCCGATAAGGAGTAAAGCCAAATGACGACGGGCGCTCTTCGCATCGGTTCTGTGCAGTTATACTGCATCTTATTGCAGGCTCAGTTCGGTTCAGCGGTTATTTCCATTGCTGGTGATATTTACAAAAGATTGTGTCCCAGCATATGGACTTGCGAGAAACGCGTATCCTGTTGGTCAATCGAACCTTTGCGGAGAAAAATCTATACGAAGGCTTGGATTTTTTTTATCGGGAAGCTCATTTTCCAATCAATGTCTATATTGCAGTTACAGAAGAGCCCGCTCAAAAAATTGTTCAAACCGATGTTGAGGACCGTTCATTAATCAGCGAATACTTATACGATTTGCTCACAAGCGGTGAGGAGGAGGGCTTACTCCCCCAAGAATCACCCTATTTAATAGCGCCAATCATGTTCGCGCAAGGGATCGATAATGTATTGCCCTACTTAACGCAATCAACTGTTCGTAGACGAGCAAAAGTAGAGGGCCTTGCCCTTTTTCACAATGAACGCATGACAGGCCGCATGGACGAGCTTCACGCCAGGTCCTTCGTTCTACTCAAAGATAAGAAGTCGTACGGCACTTTGACGGAACAAGTTGGTCCCAAGAACAGCTTTGTGACATTCTCCTACAACACATCGAAGCATACGATTAAACTCCAGACTGAGGGAACCTTTCAAGCCGATCTATACACCAAAGTGAATTGCGAGTTAATCGACAATCCATCGGGTACGCGGTTACAACAATCGGATATCGAGGAGATGACAACCCAGTTGGAAGCCATTTTAACGAAGCGCGCGGAAGAAACCATTCAGAAGCTTCAAGAAGCTCATTGCGATGCGCTGGGGATTGGGCTTCGAATTAAAGCGCATCACCCTAAGCTTTGGAAGACGATTGACTGGAATCATGCGTATCCAGTTGCGAAGATTCATGCCCATTTTGATGTTCGGATTGAAAATCAAGGGTTGTTGAATTGAAAAGCCAGCAGTAGGCTGCTTGAAAAAGTGGGAGGAAAGGAAGGAAAAGGTGCTTCCTTTCCTCCTTTTAAATTAACTATTTACACGAGTAAATTTTTAGAATAAAGTAAGCATATAAACCTTTAAAGAGGAGTGATTCGCTATGACTACACAAAGTTTAGATATTCCCGCATTAATCCAACAATTTAACGAGGACGGTTATTTGATTTTACCTGGTATTTTATCGGAAGATAAAGTCAATCGGTTGAATGCCGCCATTGACAGGATTGTTGCCGAGGAACCAGCATCCTTAGCCTATAATATTTATAACAGCGTAGAGCGTGATGACGAAATCGCTGCGCTGATCGATGAACCATCTCTGCTCCCGCTCATGGTCAATTTGCTCGGCTTTAACATTCAATTACATATTTCACATTTAACCATTCGGAAACCGAATCCGAACGATGTGAAAACCGAGTCACACAGCTTCATTAACTGGCACCAAGACGGACCGCATCCGCAGTTCCCGCAACAAAATGGCATCACTTCTACGTATTATATTAAAACGTGCTATATTCTGAGCGACATGTCACAGCCGGATCGCGGCAATACCAAAGTAATTCCGGGCTCTCACAATAAGCCGTTTCATCCGGGGAGTCAGGACGTGAATGGTCTAGTGGCCGGCGAAGTACAAGTCTGTGGCAAACCTGGGGACGTGTTTATTTTCCCACAAAATTTGTGGCACGCCGGAGCGCCTAACCGCTCTGAGTTTACACGCAGACAATTATTTCTGGGGTACAGTCCGATTTGGATGAGACCTATTGATTACCGCACCGCATCTGACCGGTTGTTGGAAAATGCATCGCCTGCACGCAAGCAGTTGTTGGGTGTGATTGCTCAAGATCCGTTTAAATATTACGTTCCACAGGAGTCCATGGTACCATTGAAAGAGCTATTTGTGCAGGATGCTGGGAAAAGTGTGTATAAGTAAGCTCGTTATTGTTGGTTGTTGGTTGTTGGTTGTGTATGTATTATATGTTAATCAATTTGAGAAGCCAGCAAACCTTGTGTTTGCTGGTTTTATGCATTTATGTTCATCACATGGAAATTTGATACCATTCAGGAAAAAAGCATATTGCATCTTTCCGATGCATTAACGATAGTTAAGTCTATACGGTACCCGAAGGTGGGGGATATGCTAATAGTTCTATGGAAACTAGACGAATATTCCCTTTTTGTGTAGAGTATTATCCATGACAATACAGACATAGGGGATCATAATGATGAGGAAAAAATGGTTTAATCGCTTGCTGCTTTCCTATATACCCGTATTGATATTGGTGACATTCGTTCTGTCTTTCGTATTCTTCTATATGGTGAATACGATCTCGTCGAACCAAGCCAAGCAAGCTAATCGCGTATATACGGAACAAGTCGTGAGCACGGTTGATTTTACATTGAAGAAGGTTGAGCAGCTCGTAGTTAATGCATTCAATAATGATGAAAGCGCTCACTTATTTTTCTATAATACACCAGAAGATCGATATAACTCGCAGTTCATTCCTTCTAAAAAAATAGGAGAGCTAACGTCACTTATCCCGGAAATTGACTCTCTCTACTTATATAGGGCAACCGATCAGTCTGTGTTAATGAAGGATTCTCTCATGCAAGCAAGCGATTCATCGGAGTATCCGTTTATTCGCAAGTTGTTGCAAGACGGCATCCCTCCGGGCTGGGTTCCGGTCCGTTCATTTAAGCAATCCGATGATGCACCTGTGAATTCGGTTGTTTCTCTCGTCAGAGGTGTTCCGCTGCTGACAGGCGAGAAAGGGTTCGTCGTTGTGAACATCAATGTGAAGGCAATCGCTAATTTGGTCCGAGATATGTCTGCTTCCAAATTCAGTTATGTCGATATTATCGACCAAGCGGGGAACCAGGTTGTCAAGGAAAGCGAGATTCAGCACTCAACAACGTTGACAACGTTGGTCTCGAGCTATTCGGGTTGGCAGATTGAGAGCGGGCTGCACGACGGGGGTACGTTTACATTGTTCGCCACGATCCCGATGTTATGGCTAGTGATCATTCTGCTGGCGATTCTGATCGGTATTGCGTGGATTGTGTTGGTGACTAAGCGCAATTACAAGCCGCTGAAGGCCATTATGGACAAATTGGAGAGTTCCTCCTCTTCCAAAAGCAAGTTATTCCAAGATTCCGAGGGGCAGGACGAGTTGCAGTTCTTGGATAAGGCAATTACGAGTCTCATTGAGCAGTCGAATGAGTATCAACAACAACAAGCGCAAGGGATGGCATATCGTCGCCAGCGTTTCATTCATGATTTGCTGACCGGAAATCGGATGTTTTCCGATGAGGATTGGCGGTTGGAAGCTAGTCTACTCGAAAGTCCTGACACGTATGATTATTGGCATGTTATGGCCATTGGCATTGATGGGTATGCGGAGTTTACGAAGTTATATGATTATCGTGATCAAATTTTACTCAAGTTCGTTGTGCAAAATGCGCTGCAAGAAATCGCAGACAAGCACGGTTGCCGAATTTGGATGGCGTGGATGGATGCGACGCGTCTAGGAGCGGCGATACAGGTGTTGCCGAATACGCAGGATTCGCAAGATCGAAGCCAAGCTGCGGCTCATATTGCTGGGGAACTCAACGCATGGATCCGCAATCATTTGAAATTTACAGTTTCCGTAGGAATTGGCAGCGATGTGACGGATGTGAGTGAAGTTTCGTTATCCTATGAAGAAGCGATGCATGCACTTGATTATAAAATCGTGCTGGGCGCAGATCAGGTTATTTCCGCTAGTGAAGTGAAAGTGAACAGCCAAGCGGCTTATAGTCACTATCATGAAATCCGAGTCACTGCCGGTCAATTTAAGCAAGGGAATACAGAATGGAAGCCGCTATTCCGTCGTTTGGCAGAATCGATGAAGCAGGATCCCATGTCTCGTCAAGAATTACGGATGATCATGGATTATATGAACTATCAATGGAATGCGGCATTTCAGGAAATGCTTCCTGAATACCGAGGATACTGGGAAGAAACGGCTTTCCCTCAGCTGCAGGCAGAGATCGGGCAGTTGGAGACGGTCGAAGTGACGATGAGTCGTTATTATAATTGGCTTGAGCGAACCGATGATCAACTGAAAGAGTTGCGTGAGCGACGCAACGTTCATTCTACGGCACCACGCATTAAGGCGTATATTGACGCCAATTATGGGGATTCTAATTTATCGCTCAATCTCTTGAGTGAACATTTTAATCTCAGCACGAAGTATGTCAGTCAGCTATTTAAAGATGAGATCGGCATTAAGTTTACGGAGTATCTGGCAGGTTTGCGGATCGAGCAAGCCAAAGTTCTCTTGAATGTCTCCAATGATTCGATTCAAGAGATTGCCAATCAGGTTGGCTACGACAACACATTATCTTTCATCCGGATGTTTAAGAAGATTGAACAGATCACCCCAGGCGATTACCGCAAGTCAGGGAAAGACGAGTAGAGAGTAGAAGGGCAGTTAACTGCGAGAATAAGGTTCAAATAGCGTTCCGTAGGAGTGGAGCGCTGTTTGGGCCTTTTTTTCGGTATACAATTTTCTAGGTTATAAGCATAAATCCGCCTCACCTTTTCGAACAAGAATAACGTGCGTAAAGCATGAAAATGAGCTCTTGTCTAAGGCTGTGTGTAGCCGTTTTAATAAGGGTACAACACGCAACACACAGAATGTGAACAAGGGGAGGATTGGATGGACAACTTGAAACAGGCGATAACAGGATTGCAGTCGTCTGCCACGCAGAAAGTAATAGTGAAGAAGAGCAGGCGTCAAGATCGCTGGTTATTCTTTTTATTTTTACCGGCATTGGTCTACTTTGTACTTTTCAAATACGTGCCGATGGGCGGGCTCGTACTCGCTTTCAAAGATTACAACTTGCACGATGGCATTATGCACAGTCGTTGGGTAGGCTTGGATAACTTTCAACTGCTATTTAGAAATCCAGATATGCTGAAAGTCGTTCGTAATACGCTTATGATCAGCTTGCTGACCGTGGTCGTGGGATTCCCTTTCCCCATCATCATTGCCATTCTACTGAATGAAATGAAAGGGCAGTTATTCAAACGGACGATACAAACCTTCTTGTATTTACCTCATTTTCTCAATTGGGTTATCGTTGGTTCATTTGTTGTACTGCTGATGGCCCAAGAACATGGGGCTGTGAATCATCTATTGGAACGTTTCACGGGGCATAGATACGCTTTCTTATACAATGAAGGTTCATGGTTGGCTGTATTCCTAGGTTCTCATGTCTGGAAGGAAGCGGGATACGGTTCCATTATTTATTTGGCAGCCTTAAGCAACATTGACACAAGTTTGTATGAATCGGCTTCGCTAGACGGTGCGAATAAGTGGAAACAGATTTGGCACATTACGCTGCCAGGCATTATGCCAGTCATTGTTCTGATGATGATCTTATCCCTGGAGCATGTGATGGATGTTGGGTTTGACGCCATTTATGTACTTGGCAATGCGAGCGTAAGGGATATTGCGAATGTCATCAGCACGTGGAGTTACGCGATCGGCTTAGGTCAGGCAAAGTACAGTTTGACGACAGCTCTTGGCTTTTTCCAATCACTCGTAGGACTGATCTTGGTCTTAACGGCAAATACGATTGCACGCAAGTTTAATCACGGATTATGGTGAAGGGGGAGATCGCATGAAACAGTCTTCTGGGGAACGGATCTTCTACTCCGTCAATTATGCGGTTATGGGCCTCATCGGTTTTATCTGCATACTCCCATTAATCTATTTGTTGGCAGTGTCCTTAAGTTCAGAGCAAGCGGTCGTTTCAGGCAAAGTGGGGGTGTGGCCAGTCGGGTTTAATTGGGATAATTACCGACTTGTGATAGAAGGGTCCAACATTGGCAAGGCGTTCTGGAACAGCATTGTGATTACGGTCTTCGGTACTTGTTTAAATATGGGCTTTACCATTCTGGCCGCTTATCCGCTAGCTAAGAAAGCATTCAAAGGCCGGCGATTCTATACCATGCTGATCCTGTTTACGATGTTGTTCAATGCCGGGTTAATTCCCAACTATTTGTTGGTCAAAAATCTAGGGCTCGTGAACACTTACTGGGCACTTTGGCTGCCCTCGCTGATCAGTGTGTACAATATGCTGGTGTTAAAAACGTTTTTCGAAACGCTTCCCGATGAAATTGAAGAAGCAGCGAGAATCGATGGAGCAAGCGAAGCTAGACTCCTTCTTCAGATCATCTTGCCATTGTCGATGCCTGTACTGGCGGCCCTTACCTTATTTTATGCCGTTGGACATTGGAATTCTTTCTTGAATGTCATGCTCTATATCAACTCCAGCGATAAGAAGAACATGGCCGTTATGGTTCAAGAGATGGTAGTGAACAGTTTCTCACGCCAAATGGACCAGGTGCAACCCGATCAGGTGCAAATGGTTACGCCAGAAGCGATTCGAGCTTCTAGTATTTTCATTATGATTGTCCCTATGCTGATTCTGTATCCGTTCTTGCAAAAGTATTTTGTTAAGGGGATTATGGTCGGTTCGATAAAAGGGTAAAAGTAAACTATATTTCACAGGAGGGTTCGTATGAAAAACAAAAAGACATGGGTATACGCAGGTTTGGTCACAACAGCGGCAATTGGGATGGTGCTGACAGGCTGTTCGAAAGAGGAGAAAACGGCAACGACAACGACAGGAACAATTTCCCCGAGTGCTGCTGCGCCAGCGGCAAAGGGAAAAGTATCGATTACCGTCTATGATCGAGCGAAAATTCCTGCGGAAGAAGGCAACTTTGAGAAGAATCGTTGGGTTGACTATATGAACAAAAATGGCCCTGTCGATCTTACAATCGTACCGGTTCCTCGCGACAAAACGATCGATAAATTAAACGTGCTGTTCGCTTCGGGAAGCGCGCCGGATATTATCGTGGATTATAACGCACCGGACCGTTCCACTTGGTATGAAAGTAAACAATTAATGCCGTTAAACGATATGATTGATAAATACAGCACGGTCTATAAGCAGCAGTTGGAGAAATATCCGATATTGAAAAAGCTCGGTACCCGAGCGGACGGAAAATTGTACGATATCGGTGCTGTACGCCAAGGTGACATTAACTGGATGCTGTGGGTGCGGACGGATTGGTTAAAGAAATTGAATCTGGAAGTGCCGAAGACATCAGAGGACATGTTGAAAGTAGCTAAGGCCTTCGTCGATCAAGATCCAGACGGAAACGGCAAGAAAGATACGTACGGCATGGCGCTTGGCGGGTATTTGAACTGGGCAGCTGCTGACTATATGTTCGGGGTACCGTATAACACGAAATATCAGGATCAGAACAATGCGTTCTCCGTTTCATGGAAAAACATGCAAGCAGCAACAGCCTTTAAGAAGCAAATGTTCGATTTGGGCCTCGTCGATAAGGATTTCTTGACCGACCAGAACGGGGATAAAGCGAAACGCGATTTTATTAACGGCAAGCTCGGATTTTATATGACGCAGCGCAGCGAGGCACAGGCGGTATTTGAATCGCTGAGAAAGAATGACCCGAATGCACAAGTGATCCCGATTGCGCTGCCAAGCACACCGAACGGCCAATTCAGCCCAGCAATTAATACGCCGTTTGCGATGGCTGGTGTTGTCAATGCGAAAGCGAAAGATCCGAAAGCGGTTATTCAATACATCGACTTCTTGAACGCAGAGAAAACGGTGAAGACGCTTCGTTGGGGAACGGAAGGTGAACACTATAAGCCGAATGCGAATGGTTGCCCAGTTCCTACTGATGCTGCCAAGAATACGGCAGAACGCAGTTGGAATGCCGATTACTCTATTCTCGTGAGCGAAGAATCGATGATGAAATGCGATCCGGTACTAGATCTGCTCGATGCTAGCAACGCGACGCAGACGGATTATAAGAAGGTCGTTGAAGCAGCTCGGAAAATCTACCTGAACCCAAGCAACCCAATGCCGGGCTCCGTAATCGACCTAAGCTTGCCATCCTTGCCTTCTGAGCTGAATACAATTGTCTCCAGTGTGAACTTTGACGATGAGTTGAAGAAATCCGTTGTGACAGGCAACTATTCTGCGGACAGTGTGATTACGAACATTCAGGATACGTGGAAGAAGGCAGGTGGAGACAAGGTAGACGAATTCTACAACAACTGGTATAAGCAAAATAAAACGAATGCTGTCTCCATTAAAGATGTTTACGACCTCTTAGTTCAACAGCAGAAGCAAGCAGGGAAATAATCAGGGAAATAGAGTCACATTTCCTTCTGGCGAGAAAAGATTCAATAGAAAGAGTGTCTCCCCATGTTGGGGGACACTCTTTCTGCCGTTAGTAAGCGGTTTAGAATCTCGCGTATTAGCATTATTTTAGGAGGACTAAAGTCCTAGTAGGTAGAATGGTTATTGATATTTGGCCCTAGGTATTCACTTAAGAAATCGGAAAAAACTTGAAAACGTTCTCGCTGCAATCATAACTTTAACTATTGCTGGCATAGGCAAGGCTGAGAGCGAAAAATGATGCGCAGCGCAAAAAATACGGGTTGCTGCTGCAGTGTAGTGTTGTTTAAAGGTTGTGGACAAGCACGATCTGGTGGCTCGACTCGGAGGCGATGAGTTCGTTGCTTTTCATATCTGGAGATATCCACCGTATTGAGTCTGTGTCTACAGCCTTTTTACAGGAGGTCATAAGAGAATTTCAGATTTATGAGAAACCCCTGCAGTAGTTGGATTGCCCTCACCTGTAACATCTGCTAAGATAGACTCAACTTATTAAATCGTTTTAATAAGTCTATCGCGCTTTTAAAATGAAAGGCTGTGAATGACATTACGAATCTATACCAGGCATCCAACGAACAGTTGATTCACCGCATCCGCGCAGGACTTATCATGATGGGGAGCGCCACGAAAGCGGAGTTAAGTCAACGATTAGGAATAAGTTTTCCCACGATCAGTAAGTTTATAGCTCAGATGGAGAGCGAAGGAGAAATCCGTTTTACAGGAAATGATGATTCCAGTGGAGGCAGAAGAGCGAAACGGTATACGTACGATCCGGAATATATGCTGGGATTAGCTATCTTTCTTGAAAAAAATGAGACGAATTATTCTATATTTAATTGCATTGGGGAATTGAAAGAGCAGGGGTCAACGTCGAGCGTACTACAACACGATACCCAACTACTGGAGGAGCTTATTGAATCACTGATTGAAAAGTATCCGAAGCTCCGTTCGATTGCGATTGGAGTTCCAGGCGCCGTCAACAACGGGAATATTATCTTTATCCCATCCTATCCACATTTCCTTAACTATGATTTAAAAGGAGAAATTGAAGCACGATTCCAATTACCTGTCGTCGTCGAAAATGATATGAATGCATCTGTTCTTGGATATGCGTCGAATTTTGAAATCGAGAATGAATCACTGGTTTACCTTTATATTGGTGAGAATGGGCTGGGCTCAGGTATTATGATTAATGGTGATGTCGTGCGCGGCAGTACATCTTTCTCAGGCGAGATATCCTTCGTACCCTTGTACGATCAGAAATCATTCTTTCAAGCACTACATGCCGAAGAAAACAAGCGCGACAACCAGGTTGATGCGATCGCCCGGTTGATAGCCACAATGGCTGCGATTATCAACCCTAGGACAGTTGTTTTTCGTGACGATGAGGTAGATGAATCGCTCTTGGCTAGTATCGCAGAAAGAAGCTCACACTATATAGCTCAGGAACATATTCCCATGCTGGTGATGAGCCATTGGAGACAAGATTATTTGACCGGGCTGCAGTATCTAGCGCTTAATTTGATGATTACAGAGTGTTGATATGCCAAGAGGGACCATAGTTGAAAGGTGGAAATTGTAGTGCTGCTTGGTGTATTTCATCCGAATGATCCTTTTGCGGTAATGACGGAGAAGCGTGTACAGGCCATTGTCGCGGAGTCCGTCAAACAAGGGGTTGAATTGGTATTCTTCAATGAATTAGGCATTAATCTGGATCTAAAAACAATTGACGGCACGGTTTATGATGGGGAGCGCTGGGTGCAAGGCACGTACCCATTTCCGCAAGCCGTTATGAATGTGAGACCATGGGGGCCGCGCAGGCGTTCGGATAAAGAATTGATTTTCAGGAAAATCGTTCCGTTTACCGCGTTTTTAATTGATGATAAATGGGAGATTACGAAGATGGTCTCATCTTTCCCTTCCTTAGCACCATATATCGTTCCGACAGCCATCCTTAGCCGTGTGGATCAGATTGATGAGTTGTTGGAGTCGCACGCCAAACTGGTCATTAAACCCGTGCAAGGCAGTCGCGGCGTAGGTGTCCAAGCATTGATTTATAAGGATAGCCAATATGGTTTGCAGCAGGGAGCGGACTGGATTTGGATGAATCGCGAAGAGATGCAAGACTATGTGCTGAATTTGAGTAAAGATTTTATGATTCAGCCCTATATCGTGTGTCTGACGCCAGAAGGGGAGCCCTTCGATTTCCGTGTCCTTGTTCAACGTAATGGTGAAGGAAATTGGCAAGTTACCATTATTTATCCTCGCATCGGCGCGAAAGATACAATTACGAGCAATGTGAGCATTAGTGGTCGCACAGAAGAATTACAAAGCTTCTTACAGCGTGTATTTCCTGATGATCATGAGTTCTTTCCTCCCGTGCTGACGAAGCTCGGTTTGGAACTCGCTGAATTCATTGATTCCCACTACGCTTATCCATTGAATGAGTTGGGTATTGACCTTGCGATTGATTCGCAGCGGCGCATCTGGTTCTATGAAGCTAACACATGTCCAGGCACATTGTATCATGAACAAGAGCGAGCTGTAGAAGCCGTAGCCTATGTGAAATACATAGCTGAGAATGCCCTGCAAGATCAGCTGTTGACGCCATCTAACAACTTTTCCTTTACTACGTTCGGTTTGTTATTCAGGACAGCCCCATCGCTACAGGATCTGGAGGCGTATGCGCTAGTTGCGCAAGCCCATCATGTTCAACTGGTGTACTTCTTGCTGGAAGATGTTCGTTTCAGAGCGGGATCGATATCCGGATTTTGGCGAGAAGGGACGGAGTGGGTCGCTAGAAATTTCGCTTTTCCCGATGTTGTATATAACGTGATGGAGCAAGAGGATGTGGATGCTTCTCACGAGCTGTATCGATCCAAATCGAACATGCTGTTAACCGCTAGAGAACCCAAAGGGTTTGTTCCTTCTGCGCTATTTTTCGCTATTGCGTCTAGACATCCTCTACTGGCGAAACACTTGCCTGCTTCGATACGTCCTGAGACTCGCGAGGAAGCCAAGGACTTTGTGGATCGACACCACTTCGTTATGATGAAGTCCGATAATGCACAAGAATTGGAAGATATCATTATGATTCAACGTTTTCCCACTCATTATGTGGTTAGAGATGGTGCGTACTTACATTCCTTCGAAGAAGCGGAATTTCTCTCGTTCTTGGACTTGTTCAGTGAAGCGAGCTACATTCTCATCCAACAAGTGGATAGTAGGACACATGACGGTCATTCGCTGCATATTCGGGTCTATATGTTCAAACAGCCTGGCGGTACTTGGGAAACGATTCAGATTGCTCCTCATCTTGCATTAGTTTCATCTAACCCCAGTGATTCGCTTCCGTTCCCAGTAGACTGGGAATGGTTGGTTGACCGGGAGTTCAGCGAGGAGTTAGGTATTGAATTGGAAGGAAAAATACAAGATATTGCCCGTACGATGGCTGAACAACTGGGGCTAGCCAACCGCAATCGTATTCATGAGTTGATCTTGGATTTTGCTATTGATCAGAACGGAGAAGCTCGTCTGCTTGGAGGAGAATTCGACGGACCAGCAGGAGCCGTTCACCCGTATGACATCGCTCGCCGCGTTATTCCATATGCCCTATCCTTGCTTAATTTCAAATATCGAAGAGCTGCTCGTCAATAGACTTAATTCCTTGCAAAGAACCTCCAAAATCATGCCGACATCGGCAAGATCTTGGAGGTTCTTTGGGCTGTTACGCTTAGTTGGTTAGGTTAGTCTTCTGTAAGAAACGACGCATCAAAGCTGTTGCCTCTGCACGTGTTCCTGTCCGCAACGGACGAACGGTATCATCTTCATAGCCGTCAATAATGCCGGCCTTATTCGCCGCGTACACGTCATCTTCTGCCCAATCGGAGAGTTGGTTCTCATCGCTGAAAGTTGGCGGTGTGACACTTATACGGGTGTCTAATTCGAATTCCTTGTAGAAACGCATGAGCACTGTAATCATCTGTTCACGTGTCACGATCGCGTTCGGATCAAATATGCCTTCCGATATACCATTAAACAATCCGTCTGCAGCAGCTATTCGGATGGATTCCTGAATAGCTGGATCGCTTGGAAGATCGCTGAATTGTGGACCCTTCGTTGCATTCTGCTGGTGGCCTAGCCCCAGAGATTTCACAAGTAAATCTGCAAATTCAGCGCGTGTAAGCATCTTGTCTGGGCTATATTTGCCTTGTGCATCTCCTACGACATTGCCCTTATCGGCCATCAGATGAATATCGTCTTTCCCCCAATGGGAGGTTACATCTGGGAAATTCGTATTGCGCTGGATCAACATGACTGTCGTATTGGTCGGCGTATGAATTAATGCATGTGTAGCATCGACAATACGAACCGGCACCGTAACATATTTTCCGTCAAGCAGCATAATGGCTCCTAAGGAATTCAGGTTGGTAACTCCTTCAGGAATTGGAACGGTTTGATAAGCGTACCGGTTCCCGTATTGAATGATAGGTTTGGAGACGTTTCCGTCATTCACTTCTACAGTGAATTTGTAAGGTTCACCGATCACGGTTGCGTTGTGCGATACTGCCCATTTATTTCCATTATCTTTAACTGCCTCAGGCTGTTTTTCGATTTTTATTTCGATTTTCAGCTTATCGGCGGTTACACCGCTTTGTTTAGCCATATCGGCAATAGGAATAGAAACGGTTGGGAATTCAGTCGCCACGTCCCCGGTCTGTACAGCCAATCTTTGCTGATTGGTAATTAATGTTGAAATGACATCGCCATTGATGTCTGCGTACACGGTCTTTGCTTTCATCAACGTTTTGGCACGCACAGCGATGGTTTCCTTCTTATTCGCTGCTTGCGAGGATTGAACGACCCCTTCTTTCAGGAAGTGGAAATTCGCTAACGATATGCCATCCTGATCTTTGGTTAGCGTCAATTTGGCAGAAGCCTGTGTTTCAACATTCTGCTGAAGAGCAACGACCTCGATGAGTGATTCTTCTGGTTTTGGTGTTTGGTCTACTTGCGTATCCGTATCAGAAGGTTCCGGTTCTGGTGCTGGTGCTGCGGCAATAGCAGCTGTCGGCCCGCTCTTCGTTTCTAAGCCTTCCTTGGGCGTAACCGTAGTTCGTGGTGTTACCACGAAAGTAATATATTTGCCAACATCATCGATAGTAAGTGTGTAAGTAATTCCGTTCCCACCACTGGGAATCGGATCGCCAAGTTGAGACGGGTCATTCGAGCGGTACCACTGAAAGGATGTTCCGCTCTCCCCATCATTTTCAGCATCCGCATATGTATAAGTTCCCGTTAGTTCATGACCTACCATAGGATTGCCATTAATAGTCACATCGGTTGCTGTTGGCGCAGTCTCACCACCACCAAGTGCATGGAAGCTTGATTTAGGCAGAAACACATTTTTAAAATAATCTAATGAGTTTCCTGTATATTGAACCGGTGCGGCAACAGAGATCTGTTGATCCACTTTGCTTGAAGGGTTGTCTACACTCGCTGCAGTTGAGTACGCGGGGTTCAAGCTCATCCCCATTGTGATAGCCATCATCGAAGCGCGTGCCACCTTGCTGTACTTTTTCAAACTGGATCTTTTGTCTTTGGACGCTTGAAGTTCATTGTCGTCGTTACTGATTACCATTGTCCTGCCTCCTAAAGTTACATGAGTGATATTATTAAAAAGTTAATTACCGGAAGATAATGACAAAGCATATGAAATCCCATGTTTTGCCGCTTCGAATTCATGGAAGTTCATACCTACATTGTTTAGATTAGCTTCAAATAGTTGGATAGCTCCATGTTGATCAATACCTAAATCAAGTCCAATCTCATGAAAGCCTGCACCTAACTTACTCTCCAGAAAATTCGACATTTTGAAAGCAAACTCTTTCATTTTACGATCTACAATTTGGCCAGCCTTGTCACCAAACTGTTTGTTAAGGAACCATTCCCACTTCGTGATGGTGCGGAATGTTTTTTCGTGATTCGTAATTTTTCTATACGGTGTTAGTGATAAGGAGGGGAGAATGAATACAATTTTCCATTGTCCGACGCCATCTTTCATTAGGTGCACACGAATATGGAACGGGTAACCTTCTTTGGTTGTACTTTCAACGAGTTGTTGGACGAAGTAGTCCTTCGGTTGAAGAATCGTAAGCAGTTGTTCCAATTCAACGCGATTCATGCGATGTACAACATGTTGATCGAACACCTCGTAATGCTCTTCCACACGATTCACCGTAATGATATTTTCACCGTTCGAACCTCGGAGAGGTTTTAAGATAAAACTAGGATGAAGATCAATAAAAGCTTGAGCTTTATCGAGATCTTGCAAGAGTTGGAAAGGGATAAGGGCTGAACAGAGATCTGGGGCGGACTCTATCATCTGGTAAACTCTTATTTTGTTAAGTACGCCGAAACGAAGTTGGTGCGTAATCGGAATGGCAGACAAGGCTTCATAGAACTCGGCATTAGCCGTATTCTTACGTCTCATCCGATCATAAATGACGTCTGGAAAAGGAAATAACGCTTTCAACCATTTCCCGTCTCGCCAATAGGAACCCATGATTTGTTTCTTCTCAAAGTCTACTTGTTTGGGATAAAAGTAAAAAAAACGCGCGCCATAGGAAGATGCAACATGCTGGCATGCCTCTAGAAAAAGGGGGGAGAGTGACCATCCCACCAACATGCCTATCGTAGGTCCATGAATAGTGTGGCTGGGTGTAAGATGGCTCTTGCCAAGAGCCGTAACTTCGGCTATCTTCGTGTCCTTCACTGCGCTCCCAAGTCTTTCAACGATGTGTTCTCCTATTCTGTTAACTATGATGAGGCAATGTCGTATAAAGGAATTGACAATAAGTCGAAATTTGTCGAATTGAATATGATTATACCATGATATTGGCCGTGTGTAATCCTAATTACGTGAATTTTTCTTGTTATTTATAGGATAAAAGTACTACTTCTGAACGTATGCTTTTTCGTGTGAGCTAGTCATGAAATGCTGGTGATTATCGGGAATATTTGGTAACATTAATTCTCGATAAGGGTGTCTGATAACGCAGACGTCTGTCTGAGGAGGGGATGGGCATGATTCAAGCGATCCGGAGTTCATTGGAATGGAAGCTTATTCTCATTATCTTTGCCACTATTTTTATTACGGTAACTGGGGTCAGCACATTCAGCTTTATTAAAAGCTCGGAGGCAATCAATAACGATGTGGTGCGTTTCAGTAACCAGATTCTGAAGCAAGCGAACCTGAACTTAAGCCGATATATCAGGGATAATGAACAGTTTTTTCGCACAATTAGCGGAAGCAGAGAGTTCCAGGATTGGTTGAAAACAGGTCCCAATGATCAATACGGCCTCTTCGACAGCTACCAAAAGATCGAGAAAACATGGATTGCCCCCTTTACCACCTATCATCCAGAAACCTTATCCATCAAGCTGTATAACGAGAATGGAAATGAGAGCACATACCGCAATGAATACATGTGGGAATCGATTCTAGCACCCTATTATTCGATGAAGAATGAAGCGTGGCTAACGAATATGGATCTGACAGGGAAGTTCTCACATCATTATGGGATGGACGACCATTACACAGATAAAGCGGGAAGGTCGAAGAGCATCCCTATTTTAACGTATGCACAAAAATTTCGGTTTGCCGAACAGAACGGTTACTTGGCCATTGATATTTCCTTGCTGGCTACACAAGACATATTAAATGAAATCCAACTGGGCGAGCACGGGCTTGGCATGATCGTCGATCAAGCGGGAACGATTGTATCTTATCCCGATCCTGAGCGAATAAATACGAAGCTGGACCCCGATATTTTTACAAATATCAACGCCAACCTCGCGGGCTCCTACTACAGGGCTGAATCGAAGCAGATGATTGTGTATCAAACCATCACAGGTACAGACTGGAAAGTTATTGTTATCGTACCTTACGGAGATTTAGCTAAAAGCATATCCAACATTCGCCATTTGACGATAACGCTTACAATTGCGGGACTCTTGATTGCTTCTATTTTTGCCTATTTAACGTCTCATTCCATAACTCGAAGACTTAAACAGCTGCGCAGAACGATCAAAATGACAAAATTAGATCAATTCGATATCCGTGCCCAGGTGACCGGAACCGATGAAGTAGCTGAGCTTGCTTCGGCATATAACGTCTTGCTGGATCGGATAGAAAACGCCATACATCAACTTGCCGAGACCCGTCTTGTCCAACAGCATGCTGTATTATCTGCCCTTCAATCACAAATTAATTCTCATTTCTTATATAACGCACTGGAATCAATCAATTCTATGGCTCACTTGGCCGAACAACCCGATATACAACAGACGACAATCGCCTTGTCAGATATGCTGCGGTACACATCCAATTATCAGCAAACAACAGTTACTGTCAAAGATGAGATCGACCATTTGAAAAATTACTTTTTCATCATTCGCATCTTGTATGGTGAACATATTTCGTTACGTTTTGAGCAAGACAGTTCCATAGAGGACGCACAATGTCTGAAAGCAATCATTCAACCATTTGTTGAAAATAGTGTGAAACATGCTTATGAAGTGACAGGTGATCACCTGTTAATTAAGATTTCGACGATGCGTTGGATGGATCGATACGTCCAAATCGTCATTGAAGATAACGGGATCGGGCTTACCGATGAGAAGCTTAACATGATTCAGCAGGCGTTGAGCATGGGACAGACGGAGCCAGATTACATGCGTTTCTCCCGGATTGGCGTACTGAATGTCCACTATCGCTTAAAAACATTTTATAAGGAACCAGAAACGGGTGTATTCGTAGAACGAATATTGCCAGAAGGCGGGACGCGCATTATTCTTCGATTTCCGCATCGATCCTAGGAGGGGGGCTATACGATGATTCGCGTGCTTATTGTGGATGATTCCATGTTAATCTGCAACAGTCTGTCCAAATTTGTATCGGCGCATAACGACACAACCGTCGTTGCGGGAACGGCTTCAAATGGCGTCAAAGCATTGGAATGGCTTGAGAATTATTATGCGGATTTGTGCATCACAGATATCCGAATGCCTGCCATGGATGGACTGGAATTAATTGAACAGATCAATCGGCTTTACCCATGGATGAAGTGCATGGTCGTTTCCAGTTATGACGATTTTCAATATGCGCAACGTAGTATGAAGCTTTATGCGCTGGATTATATTTTGAAACCGATCCATCCGCAAGCCATTCACGAGTCTTTGAGTTCGGCGACTGATCGGATTATACAGGGAAGAAATCACGAAGCTGCTCAAATCATATTGCGGAAACTGCCGATGAATCGTTCTTGGATGGAACGTTGGATGGCGCACATCCAGACGCAGCGAATCGAACATATGCCGATGCTCATTGTCGAAACACTTGAATTGCTAGAAGACTGGGCGGCCGGACGTTATTATTTGTTGAATGCCATGTCCAATCTATGGCTGCAAACGGTCATCGAAGAGATAGGGAAAGATAAACTTCGACTGGAGTTGGATGAGGGGAAGGATTTGGGGCTCGTGGATAATGTGCTGAGCGTTGGCGGCATTCGTAGTTATTTTCGCTTATGCGCAGTTAGGAGACTGGAGGAAGGGTCGAATAGCCTAATGTCTGCGATGCGTGGTATCCGTGATCATCAGTCAATCAGGGTTGTCGACACGATGAAACAGTATATTCAAATCCATTATGGGGAGAAAATCAATTTGCAGGATTTGGCAGACATCGTTATGCATAACAAAACGTATATGTGCACCTTGTTCAAACAAGAGACGAACATGACGGTGTGGGCTTATATCGTTGCGGAACGGATGACGCAGTCCCGGGATTTATTGCTGAATTCACCCTTAAAGGTTTATGAGATTGCAAATCGCGTTGGTTATGAAGATGTCGATTACTTCACAAAGATATTTAAAAAACATTTTGGCCTAAGTCCATTGGAATATAAAAAACGCATGGAATGAGCGACGAACACACCGGAAGGTGTGTTTTTTTTGCAAGGAAAGTGAAGCACACCCAAAGTAGCAGCCCAGGCCGAAGCTCAAAGCCGAAGCCTAAAGCCCCAGCCCATTGCAGAGCCCCGCCCCCACCCAATCGATGCAGGATTGGTCGCAGGTTTATAGGGAGATATTCTCTGAGAAATGCAAAAAGGCAACCTTTTCACCCTATTTATACGCCAAAATAGCAAAAGCGTGCAAAAAGGCAACCTTTCTTTCGAATTTCAAGTAAATATCATCTAATCACACTAAATTGATGCCTTTTTGCATCAATTTCCAAAAAAGCAAGTGAAATCAACTGTCAAAACTGCTCTATTGCATTTTTGACAGCTCTCAACCCAAGACCAAGCCCAATAGCTATAATTCTGGAGGAACGCTACCCACCAAGAGAGACGGAGTAGACGTTGATGTTTCTGTCCAATCTCCCGAATATCATCAGGTATAAACGAACGCTTATCCTGTATGAGGCAAGTTTATCGTACCTTATAATTAATTCAGACAGATAGAGAAAGGAATGGACTGGATTGAATAATAATTTGTTACCCAAGCATGAGGCACTACTTGCAAGAGTGTCAGATGCGCCGCCTACTGTTGTCGTTAAGTCATCACTTTCCCGATACTTGAAGAGAAATCATCCGTTATACTTGATGCTGCTGCCGGGAATTTTGTATTTTGTAATTTTTAAATATATTCCCTTGCTGGGAAGTGTCATTGCATTCCAAGATTACAATATTTATAAAGGATTCCTTAAGAGTGATTGGGTTGGATTGCAATGGTTCGAGCAGCTAGTGACGTATCCACAATTTAAGCGATTAATCGCTAATACGATTATTTTAAGTTTTTATCAAATTATCTTTGCGTTTCCTGCTCCAATTATACTCGCTTGTTTGTTGAATGAACTGAGACATTTCGCGCTGAAGCGCATGGTTCAAACGTTGCTTTACTTGCCTCACTTTCTATCCTGGACGATTGTATACGGCTTAGTCTATATGATGTTCTCCAGCCAGACAGGTTTCGTTAACTTGGTGTTGGCATGGCTCGGATATGAGCCAATCAGCTTCTTGCAAATGCCGGAATACTTCCGTACTTTGCTAATTAGTTCTGGCATTTGGAAGGAGATGGGGTGGAGTACCATCATCTTCTTGGCAGCCTTGGCGGGGATAAGTCCTTCCTATTATGAGGCGGCGAAAATTGATGGGGCAGGACGATGGAAACAATTCGTGCACGTCACATTTCCTGGACTTCTTCCTGCTATTGTTATTTTACTTCTGCTCAAAATTGGCCACGTGCTGGATGTTGGCTTCGAGCAAGTGTACTTATTCTTAAACCCAACTACGCTTAAGGTGGGTGATGTGTTGGATACGTATGCCTATCGGCAAGGGATCTTAGGGGGCCAGTACAGCGTTACAACCGCGATAGGGCTGTTCAAATCAGTCATCGGTTTCGCGCTATTAATCACGGCAAATCGAGTCAGTAAAAAAGTTTCTGGGGAAGGGTTATTCTAGGTGGTCCCATATGAAAATTAGAAAATCATTCGGTGAAAAGGTTTTTGATGTCTCTAACGTCAGTTTTCTCATTCTGATAACAGTTGCAGCCATGCTCCCGATCCTTTACGTTATCGCAGGTTCGTTCAGTTCTTCGAACGCTCTTATTCACAATAGGGTCTTCTTATGGCCGGTAGAAGCGACCTTTGATAATTTCAAGCTAGTCGCGAATAATAGCACCTTCTGGAAGGCAGGTTGGATGACAGTCCAAATCGTAGTGATCGGTACCACGGTCAATATGGTACTTACGATGATTACAGCTTATCCGTTATCCAAGATGGATTTAAAGGGAAGAAAGTACTTTATGCTGTTAATCATTTTTACAATGATTTTTAGCGCGCCGATCATACCATCCTATTTGCTTGTGAAAAATTTGTACCTGTTAAATTCCATATGGGCTTTAATTCTGCCGGGTGCCATTAGTGCCTTCAATATGATTCTATGTATAACGTTTTTCCGTACGGTACCCGATGATTTATTTGATGCAGCACGTGTGGATGGCATGAGCGAATACGGCATGGTATGGCGTATCGTCGTACCCTTATCCATGCCGATTGTCATGACGCTTCTGTTATTTTATGCAGTGGGCCATTGGAATAATTATTTTGGGCCGCTCTTGTTTATTAACGACCGCAACAAACAAACGCTGCAAATGTACCTATACTCGCTGATTGCCAATGGTGATTCGGACTCGACAGCAGGTGCGGCTGCAGAAGGCGGCCTCAAGCTCTCGCCAGTCGCCCTCCAAATGGCCACGATTGTACTAGCCACCGTGCCCGTTGTACTGATTTATCCATTTTTACAGAAACATTTTGTTAAAGGAGCATTGCTCGGTTCTGTCAAAGAGTAACTGAATATTCAGGCAATCGCCTTAATAGATAATTTAAGAAAACCTAGGGAGGATAAAAAAATGAGCTTCCAAAAGAAATGGGGCAGCACGCTTGGTCTAACGATGTCTGCTATTGTGCTCTTGTCTGCCTGTTCTACAGGTAAGGAGAGCAGCAGTTCCAGCGCAACGCCGAGTCAAACAAGTACGCAAACAAGCGCTTCACAAGCGCCTGCCACACCCGCAGCACCGGTCAAAATTCGCGTATTCGCAAGTGACGGTAATCAACCTGTTCCAGGTGGTAAGTCGATGGATGATCCTACTATTAAATACTTGGCTCAAAAAACGAATACCGATCTGGATTGGATTTTCCTGCCACATGGACAGTTTGCCGAGCAGCTCCGAATTAAATTTGCCAGCGGTGATATCCCCGATGTCGTTCAATCTTGGGGTGTTAATTATGAACTATTGAAAAACGATCAAATTATTCCATTGAACGATTTTATTAATCAGTATGGAGCTAATCTGAAAAAAGCGATACCGCAAGCGGCTTGGGACGAAGTCACGATTGACGGGAAAATCATGGCGGTTCCAGAAGGACAGCTAGGAAATGCACTTGAGAATCGTATTCTCTATGTCCGTAAAGACTGGATGGATAAGGTTGGCATTACCACCATACCCAAAACGCCAGATGAATTATTAACGATGTTGCGGGCATTCCGTGATAAGGATCCGAATGGGAATGGTAAGCAAGATGAGCTCCCATTCTCCGGTCGTGAAAAATTGGATTGGATTGACAATGTGGTTAGTATGTTTGGTTCCGATTATTATTCGCCTGTCTTAGTTAATGGCGAAGTAGTACCAGGAATTATAAGCCCGAATATGAAAAAGTCGATCGGATTTCTACGGACGTTATCTGAGGAGAAGTTAGTTGACAGCGAATTTCTGACAAACAAACGCAATGTCTGGGAACAAAAGATTCAAAATAATCTCGTCGGAGCTTGGGTACACGCACCAGCACTTGGTTGGGATTGGCAAGAGAAATTAAACAAATCTCTTCCAGGTATAGGAGCGAAGGTTATTGCGATTCCAGCACCGAAAGCTCCGGGGGTAGAAAGTGCCGGATCATCGATACGGGCTTCCAATAAATCGTTTATGGTCACCAAAGCAGCAAAGAACCCAGCTGCGGTCGTGAAAATGCTCGATTGGCTCGCTAGTCAGGAAGGGCAGGAATTTGTTAATTTTGGTGTACCTAACTTAACGTACAAGAAGGATGGTGGCCAAATTACTTATGATAAACAAAAGGATACAGATGACAAAACAGTGCTTTGGCGTTCAGCGTCCTTCAATTTAATCGGATTTAACAAAGAATTTACGAACATTCAATTAGGCAGCGAGGAAGCTGCCAAACAACTGGATGCTGTTTATAAAGTGGCAGCATCGGAAGGAATTAAGAATATTTTGGCGGGTATGCCTCCTTCTGATGCCCCTCCAAGGCCTGAATTGGATTGGAACGGTACATTGTTTCAAGAGGCGGCTGCTCAGATCATACTTGGCAAACAACCGCTGGATTACTTTGATACATTCGTCAAACAATGGAGAGCACAAGGTGGTGAGCAAGTTATTAAATATGCAACGGATTGGTATAACAGCAAGAAAAAATAAGTCGTAATGGCGCAATAGCGTATATGTAAAGCGGAAGAACCGAAGTAAGAGCAGTATGAAATCTCCTGCTAATTTCGTTCTTCCGCTTTTTTTCTTAGCTGATAATAAACCTATTAGAAGAAGAGAGGAAGTGGATAGTTTGAATAGTAATTATGCAAAAATTCCTGTAAATGTATTTGTTATTGTTCTAGTCCTATTTTTAATCAGTGGGATTGTCCCGATGCAGGTCCAAGCAACGGTTCAATTTACAGCGGAAACGATTTTTGAAGCGGAAGATGGCGTAATTGCTGCTCCAATGCAGATTTATGCGAATAAGCCAGATGCTTCTGGCAGTTATGTCATGGTGCCTACATCAAATGTTAAAGCTGATGGCCCTTTTAACGCAACTGCAACACCTGAAGCCAAATATGCCATAAATATCAGTAAATCAGATATGTATCAGGTATGGGCGAGAATCTATGCGCCACATGGCGGGGCTGATTCCTTGTTTCTTGCTTTTGATAATGCTGGATCTTACGCTACGATTTCGATGCCAAGCGTTTCTGCTGATTGGCAATGGGTTAAATTAAGCGCGATATCCTTGGCACAAGGCGTACATGATATGAAATTGAAGTATCGGGAGCCGGGAATGGGGCTAGATCGTTTTGTTCTGACCAGTAATGCTTCCTATATTCCCTCGGGTCTTGGGATAGATCCAGAAGCTGCATCGGAGTCAAACTATCCTAATCCGTACACGCTGCCCGAGATCACACCTCCCACCGGACATCCTCGTTTGTTCGTCCGTAGTAGTGATTTGCCCCAAATCAGGGAGAATTTGACCAAGGGAGAGCTGCAGGTGGTTTGGGCTAATGTCATCAACAGCAGCAAGCAGAATGTGACAGGTAGTCTTAACCCTCCCACGGGTAGCGTGGTAATGAATTATGACGATAATATACGAAAGGTTATTGAAGCCAATGCGCTGTTATATTTGATAAATGGAGACGCAGCCGCAGGGCAAAAAGCCGTCAGTGTTATGTACAATTTCTTTAATACAGCCGTCATTCCTCTAGTCGGGGACTCAACTAGGAAAATGGGCCAGCTGATTACGACGGGTGCTATTGTGTATGATTGGTGTTATAACCTCATGACAGATGAGCAAAGACTGAGCTTTCGGATGAATATGATAAGAATTGCTTCTAATATGGAGATTGGGTATCCTCCAACAAAGCAGGGGGCAGTTGTAGGCCATGGCTCGGAAGCGCAGCTGCTACGTGATTTGCTAGCATTCGGTGTTGCTGCATATGACGAAAACAAGAACATTTATGAGATTGCCGCAGGCAGATTTTTTGAGCAATATGTCGATGCGCGTAATTATATGTATGCATCGGGATGGCAGAATCAAGGAGATTCCTACGGCATGTACCGTTTTCAGTGGGATATGTTTGCAACTTGGTTGTTTGACAGGATGGGGAAAGGGAATGTGTTCAACCCTGAGCAAGCCAAATTACCCTATCAGGATATTTATACCCGTCGGCCAGATGGCCAGCTGCTTAGAAACGGTGACACTTTTCTTACGAATTCATTTGGCCAAGGTGTTTATTGGACCGGGGATATCATGGCACAATTCCTGACTTCCAATTACTATAAAGACCCTATTCTCAGGAATGAATTTTTAAAGTCTTATCAGTATGGTACTTCAAATTATACAATTGACGATATTTGGATGGTTCTTTTTGATGATCCCAATTTGTCTGCTGAAAGTGAAGCATCACTGCCTTTATCCAAGTATTTTGGAGATCCTATGGGGATTATGGTGGCAAGAACCGGATGGGATGGCGGTTATCATACGACTGCAGCCGTTGCTGAGATGAATATTGGCAATATGTATTTTGCCAACCACCAACATTTGGATGCTGGAAGTTTTCAGCTTTATTATAAAGGTGGACTGGCGATTGATTCTGGCGTATACCAGGGACTAGGCGGAGAATACGCTTCAAGCCATGACCTAAACTACAATAAGAGGACCATAGCGAGTAATTCGATGCTGGTCTACGATCCCAATGAATCTTTTAGCTACTACGGAAGACCGCAAGCCAATGACGGGGGACAACGTTTTCCTGGTAACTTAGCTGAACCGAGTACCTTAGATGATCTTCTGAACCCGGCTAATGGGTACCAAACTGCGACCGTATTGAATCATACCTATGGCCCAGACGCGAACACGCCGGATTTCACTTATATTCAGGGAGATCTAACCAAAGCCTATAGCTCTAAAGTTGGGGATTACAAACGTTCTATGGTATTTCTGAACATGAAAAATAATGAGCACCCGGCAGCCATGCTAGTCTATGACAAACTGACAGCGACGAACCCCGATTTTAAGAAAACGTGGTTGTTGCATAGCCAAGCCGAACCTGAAATCAATGGAAATACGGTAACGCTGAGGAGGAACGACAACGGCTATAATGGGAAATTGATTAATACCACCCTCTTACCTTCGAGTGATGTATCGATAACGAAAGTAGGAGGGGCTGGAAATGAGTATTCGGTAAACGGTATCAATTATCCCAATCCGCAGAAATCTGCTGTAAATAGTGATGAATCCGGTGCGTGGCGTGTGGAAGTATCTCCGAATATCGTTTCAGCGACAGATCAGTTCCTTAATGTTATGCAGGTTATGGATGATGTTGGCGGGCCAGCACCTATGGCAGTTGAACAGGTGAATGGGGATAAACTGGTAGGAGCCAAAATATCAGATAGAGTTGTTCTATTTGGCCAAGAAAGCCAACCAGTGAGCACGTCGGCCACATTCTCCGTCGGAGGGAATGAAAGCAATTTGTATTACCTCGTGACGGATTTGGCTCCTGGTTATTGGACCGTAACCAAGGCTGGGGTGACAGCGACAACGCAATACGCGGTCGAACAGGATAAGGGCGAATTATATTTTACAGGCAGCGCAGGCGTATACACGATTACGCGGTATGAGGTGCGAACGTTGCCCGAACCTCCATCCGTTCCTAATATCCCTCTGCCCACAGCAGTAAGTTCGATTGTCATGAAATTGGATGGGGCTCAGCTTACGAATGATGAACAGGCGCAGATTGTTGGCGGTATGGTCATGCTACCCGTTGAAAAGGTGCTTGGTGCTCTGGGAGCTAGGGTTCAGGGAAATGTGAATACCGGCACATGGGTTGCGAAGAAGCTTGAAACCACAGTTGAACTGACGGCTGGAAGCAATCTGATCACAGTAAATGGTGTAGCAACTACGATGAACGCAGCGGCTCTACTCGTTAATGGGAAGTTGTACATACCGATTAGCAGCTTACCTGTTACGACATGGGGAAAAGCGACTTGGGATGCACCGTATCAAATTGTAAATATAACCTCCATTCTGCCTACAGCGAATTATGGACTTATTGGTATTACTGTAAGTGATGGGGTTTATTCTGGAGAGAATACCATTGATGGTGATTTGACCACAAGGTGGTCAGCGGCAGGTGACAATGTTTGGATAACGTATGATTTAGGAAGTGTTAAGCCTGTCAATCGCATGGGAATTGCATGGTATAAAGGTGATGAGAGGAATGCTATTTATGATATTCAAGTATCTGAGAATGGCACAGACTGGTCAACCGTTTATAGTGGACAGAGCAGTGGGACATCTCCAGCAATAGAGAATAATGAATTTTCCACCACGAAGGCTCGGTACGTCCGAATTGTCGGCCACGGATACATATCCCAATATGGGTGGATAGGTAATAACGCTATCTCAGAAGTTATGTTATACACAGGACAACTCGATATTGCAACTGTGAGTACAATCAGTGAAACACCAGGCAATGAAGGGCATACAACGCTGGATGGTAATCTGGCAACCTATTGGGCTGCGGAAGGGGATAACCAATGGATCCAGTATGATTTAGGAGCGGTACAGACCGTAAATGGCGTTGGTACGGCCTGGTTCAAAGGTGATGTAAGACAGGAAATGTATGATCTTCTTGTTTCCGCGGATGGAACCGCATGGACAACGGTATTCAGCGGTCGGAACAGTGGTACTACATTGCAGATAGAAAATGAGTTTTTCCCTGATGTTCAAGCAAGATATGTACGGGTATTAGGTCATGGAAACACGATTAGCGGGTGGAACTCGCTAGCTGAAACAGTCATATACGGGTTAAGTTCCGTAAATGGGATGTCTTCACTCTCGGCAAGTATGCTGAGTTTTACCAATCTGGCTGGAACAACAGTGGATAGCTTGGTTCCGGGCAGTACAGTTTTTACGAACGTATATGTTACGAATAGTGGCAATGAGGCGGCAGATGTTATGCTGGCAGTTTCCCTTATTCAAAATGATACCCAACAAAATATGGCGTATAGTAAAGTCATTATCCAGCCGAATGAGACCAAGATGCTGCGTGTTGCTATTGATTTGCCTGGCGAGACCGAGCCTTCCTTTTTGAAAGTATTCCTGTGGGATGGCTTGCAACATCCGATACGTCAGACGTCTATCTTTCCAGAACAGGATACATCACTGAAAAGTATTTCTGTTGGTGGAATACCTCTTGCTGGATTTACTCCGAATATCTTGACTTATTCGATTGATCCAACGACTTATTCAGCATCGGGTGTTCCATTGATTTCAGCCGAGGCCAATTCGCCGTTAGCAAATATTGCTATCATACAGCCAAATGATGCAGAAGGTACAGCAATTATTACGGTAACGGATAGAATGGGAGTTACGACAAAAGAGTATCAGATCAAGTTTCATGTGATTTCCCATGATGACACACTGAAAGATTTGAAAGTGAACGGAACAGGTTTGGCAGGATTTTCAAGTAGTATAACTAACTATACCTACACCCAAGGAACGAGCCAACTGCCTAACATTACCGCAACAGCGAATCATCCAAATGCGACCGTGCTGATTTCACAGCCATCATCCGTTCCTGGTATGTCAACGATTACGGTAACAGCAGAAGATGGTGTAACTACACAGCAGTATACCGTGCAAGTTCTTCTTCAATTAGGAACAGTTGCTTCCTTAAAAGATTTGAAGATTAACAATACTAGTCTTACGGGATTTTCGAGCGGCATTACATCTTATTCAGTAGGTCGCACAGCCAGCGATTTGGCCAGCTATCCTACGACAACAATTTCGGCGGTAGCAACTGACCCTAACGCGACCATTTTGATTACACAACCGACAGGCGTTCCGGGAACTGCAACGGTTAAAGTGACAGCAGAAGATGGGGTTACTGTCTTGGTGTACACAATTAACCTTACGTACATCAAAGGAACTGACGCCACATTAAAAAGTTTGAAAGCAGGCAGTACGGGTATTCCAGGCTTTTCAAGCAGCACTACGGCCTATACGTATACTTATTTACCGAATGGACATCCGGTATTTGCATCTGTACCACAGATTGCAGCTGCAGCTACAGACCCGCTGGCAACAGCGATTGTAACTCAGGCTAAATCCCTGCCCGGTACTGCAGTTGTAATTGTGACGGCGGAAGATGGCGTGACAGTTAAACAGTATAATGTGACTTTTAATAGCGTTAATGTTGGAGGCTCAAGTGTTATCACCGCATTCAATAACGCTTATGTATCCTCAACTTCGCCGAATACAAACTATCACAGTTCTGCTTCTAGTCCTTATCTGCTGACATTGGCAAATAAATATATAACCTATTTGAAGTTCGATATTTCAGGGGTTGTCGGCAATGTATCGACAGCGACATTGGAGTTTAGGGCTCAGACATGGGCAGCAGGACCCGTTACGTTATCTGTATATGGATCGGCTGATGATTCATGGAATGAATCAGGGGTAACCTGGAATAGTAAACCTGCTTCAGGAACCCTGTTGGGTAGTGTTTCTATTGACACAGCCTGGAAAGAAAACAGTGTGGATATTGCAAGTTATTTGAGCTCGATTATTTCAGCCAATCAACTCAATCCAGCTGCTATGGATCCCTATGTTACTTTCGTAATACAAAGTTCATCCACTTCTGTCACAACACAAGCAGCATCCAAAGATAGAGACTATTACCCACCGTATTTAAAAATAAAGACCAATTAAAAGAAATATTGATAATCGGAGGTGTTAACTCGTGAAGAAATTTCTGATGGTATTCTTTTTCATCGTGCTGGCTTATGCGTGTGATCCGCTAAGTACTTTCGCAGCTGGATTTAGGAGTGTTAATGTTGTGTATGAACCAGCTACACACCTAGTGAGTATATCAGGCAGTTTATCATCAGGCGGCAGCAAAACCGTCGGCCTATCTATCACAGATCCAGAGGGAAACCTGCTTTATATTAATGAAATAAATAGCGAAACTAATGGGAGTTTTACTACAGTCTATACCTTACAAGCCGGGGCGGCCAAGGGCGTCTACATGGTAAAGGCGGGGACAGAAGAAGTTGGTATCCTGGAGACTCGAACCTTTATGGTTGGAGATTTACAGAACCAAATTGCAGATCTTCGATCCATTCAAATAGGCAGTACTGTGCTGGAGGGGTTTGATCCAGATGAACTAGCTTATAGCACGAATGTAGAATCTAATGTGCAGGAAGTGCAGGTAACAGCTACCCTTGAGCAGAGCGGAGCAACATTGAAAATCAATGGAGCAACGGCATCCAGTAATAGTCCCTTCGGGCCTATCCCCCTCTCAAGTGGTGTTAACAACATTCTGATTGAAGTAATCTCACAAGATGGGATCAACCATAAAAACTATCACATCACGGTATTTAAAGCATTGGGTGCAGATACTGTACCCATATCAACGGTCAAGGTTCAGCTAAAAGACAGTAGTGGAGGTCCGTTAATCGGAGGCGTAGTTCAATACTATGACGGAGTCTGGAAGGATTTTGGTACCACCGATGCCTCAGGAAGTATTAGCAAAGCTTTACCTGATAACCTGTACACGTTTGCTTTGACCTATGAGGGTACGTACTTGGAGAAGTTGCAGAATACAGGAACCAACGCTATTGTTAGTTTTCAGACAGTTCGTGTTAAAGCACAGTTAAAGGACAGCCAAGGGAATCCGATTGACAGTGGCACAGTGACCTATTATGCAGGACGCTGGCGGACTATTGGGAATACGAGCGGTGGTATAGTTAGTAAGGAATTACTGCCTGGTTCTTACACCTTTGCTATGACCTATGAGGGCACGTACTTGGAGAAGGTGCAAAACACAGAAACCGATGCGGTTGTTAATTTTCAGACAGTTCGTATTAAAGCACAATTAAAGGACAGCCAAGGGAATCCGATCGATGCTGGCACAGTGACCTATTATGCTGGAAGCTGGAGGACAAATACGAGCGGCGGCGAAGTCAGCAAGGAGTTATTAGCCGGATCGTATACATTTAGCATGACTTATGAAGGAACGTATAAAGAGAAAGTGCAGAATACTGCAATCGATGCTGTCGTTGTTTTCCAAACGGTAAACGTAAAGGTACAGCTGAAAGACAGTCAAGGGAATCTGCTAGACGGAGGAAATGTGACCTATTATGCAGGGAGCTGGCGAACCATCGGGAATACGAGTGGAGGCGAGGTCAGTAAGGAACTGTTGCCTGGATCTTATACCTTCGCAGTTGCGTATGCGGGAACGTACAAGGAATCATTAAGTAATGTAACGATGAATCCAGTGGTCGTTCTTCAGCTTTAAGAAATGAATTTTCGGTTGATATAGTACAAAAATAAAAGAGTAGAAGGCCTTGGTCCTGAATCACTATGGACTGAGGCCTTTTAGTCTCTTCATTTATAATGTGCGATTATTTGTCTGTCGTGTTAACCCATCTTTCATTAAGTCAATCCACACTCTGGCAGCATGGGAAAGATATTGGTGTTTACTCCATATTAACGCTAGATCCCAACTGATGGGGGGAACGGTCTTAGGAAGCACGGAGACAGTACGGGTATTCGTTCTTCCTGCCACGGTATCAGGCAGTAGAGCAATGCCTAATCCGGCTCCCACCATTTCACTTATTAGATCCCATTGTGAGCTTTCAAATGAAATAATAGGTTCGAATCCTTCCTGCATGCATGCCTCCCGAACCCGATCATGGAGAGAGAAGCCTTCCTTGAATAAAATAAATGATTCGTTCCGCAGCTCTGACAAATGAACCGATTCTTTTGTGGCGATGGGGTGATTCGAGTTCACCAATAGGGACAAGTGACGTTCGACAATTGGCAGAAAATCAAACTGTTGTTCATCTACAGGAAGAACGACCACGCCCAAATCGATCTTGGCCTCGCGTAACAATTGTTCCACGATTTTCCCACCTTCTTCAATGAGCTGAATATGAACGCCAGGGTAAAGGTTGTGGAAATTCGCAATAATCTCTGGGAAGAAACTGACCCCAATGACTGGAGGAAGTCCCAAGGACAAATTCCCCTTCTTTAGAAGTTTCCCATCATTCAGAGATACTTGAAGATCATCAGCCATAGCTAGTGTTTGAAGGGAGAATTTGAGAAAAATGTCTCCATCAGCAGTCAATTGAACATGCCTGGTTGAACGGTTGAGCAAGGTAACGCCTAGCTCATCTTCAAGATGCTTAATAATTTTGCTTAGAGTAGGCTGTGAGATGTGCAAAGTTTGAGCGGCCTTTGAAAAACTTTCCTGCCGGACGACTTCTGTGAAATAACTTAAATGTTGCAAATCCATATCGGATCTCCCTCGTTAATTTATTCCAAAACTGAATTAATTATATTCGTTATTTTCATTTTACACATAAATAGGACTGCGGTACACTTTTATGTAAGCGTTCCATTTATGAATGGAAGAGTACTTGCAGCCAACGGGGGAGATGAGATTCATATGCATGAAACGGAGGTTGCAATCGTAAGCGCAGCCCGAACACCAATTGGAAAATGGAATGGCATTTTCAAAGATACATCAGCAGTTCAGCTTGGAGCAACTGCCATACAGGCAGCAATCCAACGTGCCAATATCGATAATCGTCTGGTGCAAGAAACATTGATGGGCAATGTCCTGCAAGCGGGAATAGGTCAGAATCCAGCAAGACAGGCTTCTCTTCTGGCAGGATTGTCCACAGAAATACCCGCAACAACCATCAATCAGGTATGCGGTTCTGGGCTTAAGGCGATTCAAATGGCTTATCTCTCCATCCGGAGTGGGGAGAACGATATCGTCGTAGCTGGTGGCATGGAGAATATGAGTCAAACTCCTTACTTACTCAAGGGGGCGAGGACCGGTTTCGGCATGGGTGACCAGGTGCTTGTTGATGGATTGCTAAAGGATGGCCTATGGTGCGCCCAAAACGACTATCATATGGGAATAACGGCGGAAAATCTGTGCAGTCGATACGGTTTGGTTCGAGAAGAGCTGGACATGTACGCTATGGGCAGTCAAAGAAAAGCGGCGGCAGCCGCAGCCGAGGGAAGGTTCCAGGAGGAAATTGTACCTGTGCACGTTCCTGGGCGAAAAGGGAGTGCGATACGTGCAGATCACGATGAGTACTTGCGACCTGACACGAATATGGAAGCGTTATCGCTGCTTCGTCCAGTATTTAGCAAGGATGGAATGGTTACAGCTGGCAATTCTTCGGGCATTAACGATGGAGCAGCTGCATGTGTTCTGATGAGCCATGACAAAGCTCTGTCTATGGGGATTCGACCAATGGCTATCATTCGTTCAAGCTCAGTGGTAGGCGTTGACCCAGCCTATATGGGAATCGGCCCCATTCCAGCCACTGAGCTAGCCTTGAGAAAAGCCGGATTGACGATAAAAGATATGGAGGTAATTGAAGCGAATGAGGCATTCGCTGCGCAATCACTTGTCTTTGCGAAGCATTTCGATTTGGAGGATCATCAACTTAATGTGAACGGCGGATCGATTGCATTGGGACATCCGATTGGCGCTAGCGGTGCAAGAATTATGGTAACGCTTCTCTATGAGATGATGCGCAGAGAAGCTAAGTTCGGGCTAGCTACGCTATGTATTGGCGGTGGACAGGGCATTTCCGTTATCGTGGAGCGCTGTTTGCATGAGTAGGAGGAAACGTTGAAATGAAAAGCATATTAACATCGTTTGATGAAGCGGTTGCAGAAATTAAAGACGGTTCCACGCTCATGGTTGGCGGGTTTGGACTTGTTGGCATTCCTGAGAATTTGATCGTGGCACTTGCCAAAAGCGGTAAGCGGGATTTAACTGTCATTTCCAACAACTGTGGTGTCGATGACTGGGGACTGGGTCTGTTGCTGCGCAATAAGCAGATTAAGAAAGTGATTGCTTCTTATGTCGGAGAGAATAAAGAGTTCGAACGCCAACTCATCACGGGGGAAATTGAAGTTGAGCTTCTGCCTCAAGGGACATTGGCGGAGAAAATAAGAGCAGGAGGCGCTGGGATCCCTGCCTTCTATACCCCTGCTGGCGTCGGAACTTTGCTTGCGGAACATCGAGAAACACGCATGTTCGGCGGAAAGGCCTATGTGTTGGAGGAAGCACTAGCAGCGGATTTCAGCCTAATTCGCGCGGCGGTTGCAGATAAGAAGGGGAATCTAACCTATAACAAAACAGCAAGGAATTTTAACCCGCTAATGGCTGCGGCAGGACGCAAAACGATCGTGGAGACGGAGCAATTGGTCGAGCCTGGGCAGCTTGATCCCTTACATATCCATACGCCGGGTATTTACGTGCAAACACTTATTGTTGGGCAGCAGCAGAAAAGAATTGAGAAAATGACGATCAGCCATGAGCTGTAACGAATAAGTAGTGAGGGGAGGAAGACGATGACAGAATGGTCCGTTCGTGAAAGAATTGCCATCCGCGCAGAAAAAGAAATTGTAAACGGATTCTATGTCAATCTTGGCATCGGTATTCCCACATTGGTAGCCAATTTTATCCCAAGCAGTAAACAAGTTATGCTCCAATCGGAGAACGGGCTGCTTGGGATAGGTCCTTATCCGAAACAAGACCAAATCGACCCGGATCTAATTAATGCTGGTAAAGAAACGATAACTGACGTTCCAGGATCCGCTTATTTCGATAGTGCTGAGTCATTTGCCATGATTAGAGGCGGACATATCGATCTCGCCATTCTTGGCGGGATGGAAGTGTCGGAATTCGGAGATCTCGCTAATTGGATGATTCCCGGCAAGATGATCAAAGGAATGGGCGGCGCTATGGACCTTGTTCATGGTGCAAGACGTGTCGTTGTCATAATGGATCACGTGAATAAGGCAGGCCAGCCAAAGATCTTGCGACACTGCAGTTTACCTTTGACCGGTAAAGGGGTTGTGAATCGGATTATTACAGATCGTGCGGTCATCGATGTAACGGAACAGGGACTCCTGCTGATGGAAGTTGCACAAGGATACACATCCGACGATATCCAAGCCATGACAGAACCGCCGCTTCGTATTGTGGAAAACCTTATCTTGAACGCTTATTAATCGGGGTGAAATTAATGATGGGAAATCGTATTGTATTGATTACAGGTTCTGCGAGGGGAATTGGCTTCCAAATCGGGAAACGATTTGCTGAGTATGGCTGTACTGTTATTTTAACGGATAAGGATAGCAGCGCCGTTGAGAGATCTGCGGAGCAGCTACAGTTACTAGGGCTGGATGTCCATGGCATAAAACTGGATGTTACGTCAGAAGAAGAGATCACTGCAACGATTCGCCATATCGAGACGAAATGGGGAAGACTGGACATTCTGATCAACAATGCGGGGATGCAAGTTGTTTCTCCGATTGAAGATTTTCCGACGAATACATTCGAACTTATGATTAAAATTATGCTTACAGCTCCCTTCATCACGACGAAGCTTGTTGTTCCTATTATGAAAAGACAACAGTTCGGAAGAATCATTAACATTTCATCGATTAACGGATTGGTAGGCTTTGCTGGCAAAGCGGCCTATAACAGCGCCAAACATGGCGTAATCGGATTAACGAAAGCAGTTGCTTTAGAGACGGCTGTGCACGGAATTACGGTCAATGCGCTCTGCCCTGGCTATGTAGATACGCTCCTGGTAAGGGAGCAATTAAATGATGTAGCGGCTCTCCACAAAAAGTCGCCGCAGTCAGCCTTAGATGAGATTATCTTGCCGCTAATTCCGCAACGTCGTCTGCTGGAGATGGACGAAATAGCGGAATACGCCTTGTTTCTTGCTGGCGAGCATGCAAAGGGAATAACTGGCCAAGCCATCGTTATTGACGGAGGTTATACCGCACAGTAGCTCGAATCTTTATGAGTGTAAAGGAGGGCTGAGTCTATGATGGAAGAAAGATTCAGGGATGCGAACATCGAAGGGTGCACAATTACATGTGTTCAAAGGGTACAAGAGGGAAAATTCACGCTCTCAGACGGTGGAATCATAACCGATCTTCCCCCCTTTTGCCGTGTTGTTATGCAATTGAAACCAACATCCATTTCGAATATCCAGGTAGAAGTTTGGTTGCCTCTAGAGAACTGGAATGGCAGATTTCTTGGCACGGGCAATGGAGGAAGTGCTGGTGCTGTTGCTCATGGCGGCTTAGCTTTCGGATTACGACGAGGGTATGCAACGGCTAACACAGATTTGGGTACTTCTCCTCATGTCGATTCAGCCATTGGTCAACCGGAACGCTGGGCGGATTTCGGATATCGCGCAACACACGAGATGACGGTGGCAGCGAAGGAAATCATCCATGTGTACTACCAAAGGCCAGCTAGGTATGCTTACTTCATGGGTTGTTCGACTGGTGGCCAACAGGCCTTGATGGAAGCACAGCGGTATCCGGATGATTACAACGGCATTCTTGCAGGGGCTCCAGCTAACAATCGTACGCATCTGCATACGGGCTTCTTGTGGAATTATAAAGCGATGAATGGGCTTCCCGGCCATTCCGTTTTCACCAAAGTTGAAATAGATGCCATAAGCAATGCGGTAATCGAGCAACGCCGGGGGAAAGATGGTGGTGCTCCTACGGATAACTTTTTGACCGATCCAAGGAAATGCGATTGTGATCCGGAGATGATTGCGAATTCTAGCGAACTCGCTAACGACGAGGGGCTCACGAGTGCACAGTTATCAGCATTGAAGCTGATTTATGAGGGGCCAACCAATCCAAGAACCGGAGAGCAGATTTATACGCCACTTCCCTACGGAAGCGAGAACTGTTCGGGAGGACTGGATCTTCAACAAGATCCCGAGAGGTTGCCAATGTCCCTGTTGTATATGTTTCGATGGGTGTTCGGCGCTGACTTTGATTACATGACATTCGATTTTGATCATGATTTGGATGTATTAAATGAAAGTTTGGCTCCACTTCTAAATGCCAATAATCCGGATGTAAGCGCGATGAAAGCACTCGGTGGGAAAATAATGATGTATACAGGATTATCTGATCCGCTCGTTCCTTATCAAGATGCGCTTCATTATTATGAACGTGTGATTGAAGCTCAAGGGGGACTCGCCGAAACGCAAGATTTTTTTCGGTTTTTCCTTATCCCCGGCATGGGACATTGTGGAGGAGGTCCGGGGTTAAACGATCTAGGTCTCAGCTCTGTTCCAAGTAAGCAGAGGGATAGCGAGCATGATATCTTAAACGCGCTCGTTGCTTGGGTTGAGAATGGAAAAGCTCCTGAGAAAATAATCGCAACAGCGTTCAAGGATAGCTTTGCTCCGAATGGCATTAGCTTTCAAAGGCCAGTCTTTCCTTATCCGAAGTTCCCTGAATACATGGGAGGAGACCCGAAGTTGCCTTCCAGCTACCAAGGAATGGATCATGAGCGTGGCGGGGTCTTGGCACCTGCGGAAAGATATCTTATTTAGCGATGCATCGCTCGCCACTTAGAGGGGGCGGCGCCCATCCATATCTTGAAATGTCGGTTAAAGCTAGATAAGGTGGAATATCCCACTTTTTCGGAAATAGAGAGGATGCTGCCATCGGTATGGCACAGCAAGGCAGAGGCCATCTGCATGCGCATATTGATCAAGTAATCAAGCGGAGCTGCGCCCATACACGTACGAAACGTGCGACGGAAATGGGTGACGCTAAGGTTGCAGATCGCTGCCAATTCCTGGGTGTGAATCGTCTCCATGTAATGCTGCGAGATATAGTGCAGCGACTTGGAGATTTTGTTTATAGAAGTACGGTCGACCGTTTCGATTTCAGGGGCACGGTCGGCTGCCTGACTAATGGCTCTCGTAATGAGGGACGCAAGAGACAAGGCGCATCCCTTGGCGGCAGTTTCATAGCCCGATTGCTTTCGGCTCAGTTCTTGTATGAGATATTCCGTCAATATCGCGATGCCTGGAGACTCTTCCGGGCGGACGATGTTCGCTAATCGCGAATATCCTACGGGCGCAGCCCCTTCCCACGAGGGTGGAGCAACTGTGCCAAGAAGAACTTTCAGGTCTATGAAGATAAAATGCCAGCCGCTTACTTGACCTTTGACACTCTGGGCAAGATGGAGCTGACCTGGAAAAATAATGCTCACATCCCCTTTGGAATAGGGCAGTATTTTTTCCTCTACGAAAAATACGCCAGAGCCTTCCCAACAATAGCCTAGTTCCAAGCAATTGTGATAATGCAGGTACGTAATATTGGCATCGCTTTGAATATAATTCTCGAGAAGTTCTACAGGGAACGCCGAAGGAAGCAAAATAGGTTGAGAAACGACATCGTACGATAATGGTTGTTTTTGCATAGTTTATGGTCCTTTTTAAGCGGAATTGTTTATTTTATTAGTATAAACTGGGTTTGGGTCTATTACACTAAGAAAGTTAAATTTGGAAGGAGACTATTGTATGGCTTATCCTGTAGAACCGAGTTTGACGCATTTATCCAGTAAAATCCTTGAGTACGGCCGACTGGCACATGAATACGGGGCGGCGGGGGTGCCCGGCGTCTGGTCGAAGCTGGAAAAACAGATGCAAGAGGCTATTGAGCTTATTAGAAATTTGCCTGTAGACGAAGTACTGGCTTCCCAAGAGCCAGATGATCTGAAGGGTATTCAAGCACTTCGGTTAAGCGGACCGAGAACGATGTGGAAAGCATTCGATAGTGCCTTGTACAAAAATAAGCTGGAAGGAGCTTTGTTGGCCCGATTCGCCGGGTGCACGCTCGGAGCTCCCGTCGAGTTTTGGGAAGTAGAGGGCATGAAGTCCTGGGCCGAATACATCGGGGACAGCTTCCCGCCGCAGAACTATTGGTCCAAGGTTAAGACTCCGAACCATGTGCGATATGGGAAGAGCATACACCAAGAATATACGCGTGAGGGGATGAACGGGGTTCCGGTAGATGATGACTTGACGTATACGATTCTGGGGCTGCTTATCGCCGAAGAGCATGGCATTCATTTTACGACGGAGGATGTGGGCAAGAGCTGGCTGAAATATTTACCGTACGCCTGCACGGCGGAGGAAGTGGCGCTGAATAACTTGAAGGCAGGCAAGTCTGCCATGGAAGCGGCGGATATGGACAATCCGTACTGTCAATGGATTGGCGCTGACATCCGATCCGATCCGTGGGCCTACATCGCTCCGGGACTCCCGTCGAAAGCTGCGGAGTATGCATACCGTGATGCCTATGTGAGTCATCGCAGAAACGGCATTTACGGCGAAATGTTTTTCAGCGCGGCACAAGCCGCCGCCTTCGTGGTCGATCATCCGGTGGAAGCATTGCGTATCGGATTGACAGAAATTCCGAAAGGCTGCAGCCTTTACAAAGATATCGATTGGGCACTCTCAATTGGAGGAGATATTGGGAATTACGCCGATGCCCGGAAAGCCGTAAACGAGCACTTTAAAGGGATGAATCATGTTCATACGAACAACAACGCATGCTTAACCGTATTCGGCTTAATGATCGGAGGGACGGATGTCTCCAAGGTTATCTCCGAGACGGTAGCGATGGGGATGGACAACGATTGCACGGCCGCGACCGCAGGTAGTATCGTCGGCGCGATCGTCGGCAAGGAGGGTGTGCCTCTCCATTGGTATGCACCGTTCCAAGATAAAGTAAAGACGTATATGATCGGTGCTGAGGAGTTCCGGATCAGTGATATCGTTCAGAGATTTGCCACAGTAGCAGAGAAAACCTTCCATGAATCGTAATCCGACGATTATTATATCCAACGCAACTATAAAATGTTGTACAAAAACGAGTGCCCTCTAGCGAGGCACTCGTTTTCATTTAACCGGTTCACACGCGATTCTTATACACCCTCATGGCAAAGAAATAAGAGACTATCATAATTCCGACACACCAAGCAAGTGCAATCCATATCTCATTGCCCACCGGCTGCTCGGCAAGCAGCGCTCGGATGGCGTTCACGATCGAGGTCACTGGCTGGTTCTCGGCAAAGACGCGAACAACAGTCGGCATGGACTCCGTCGGCACAAACGCCGAACTGATAAACGGCAGGAAGATAAGCGGATAGGAAAATGCGCTGGCGCCTTCAATCGTTTTGGCGGATAGTCCGGCTATCGCCGCGACCCAAGTTAAGGCCAGTGTAAACAAGGCGAGTATGCCGATTACAGCAAGCCAAGGCAGTATGCCCGCGGAAGAACGAAAGCCCATAATTAACGCAACAAGAATGATGACGATGAGTGAAATGGCGTTGGATACCAGGGAGGTCAACACATGCCCCCAAAGCAAGGCGGAACGTGAGATCGGCATCGTGTGGAATCGCTCGAAGATTCCTCGCTGTTTATCCATAAACAGGCGGTAAGAGGTATAGGCTATTCCGCTTGCGATCGCCATGAGGAGGATGCCTGGCAACAGGTAATTCACATAGTTGTCTGTCCCGGTTTGAATGGCGCCGCCTAACACATAGACGAACAGTAGCATCATGGCGATAGGCGTAATACAGACCGTAATAATGGTGTCCAAACTCCGGAAAATATGACGCATGGAACGTCCAAGCATAACGCTTATATCTGTAATGAAATGGTTCTTTGCGGTTTCCATTTACTTCGCCTCCTTTTTGCCAACGATTGAGAGGAAGATGTCCTCTAGAGATGGCTGTTTCTCGATATACTCCACCTTCGCAGATGGAAAGAGCTTCTTGAGATCAGAGAGCGTGCCGCTTGCGATAATCTTACCCTCATGCAGAATAGCAATTCGGTCGGCAAGTTGTTCGGCCTCTTCCAAATATTGCGTGGTCAGGAGTACAGTCGTACCGCCGCCTGCAAGCTCCTTAACGATCTTCCAAACCTCGATGCGCGCTTCGGGGTCAAGCCCAGTGGTTGGCTCGTCGAGGAAAATGACTTGCGGATTACCTATAAGACTCAGGGCGATGTCGAGCCTGCGGCGCATCCCACCCGAGTAGGTAGACGCTCTACGGTCGGCCGCGTCCCATAAGTCGAAGCGTTTGAGCAAATCGTCCGCAACCTGACGCGGATTCTTGAGGTAGCGCAGCTTGGCGATCATGATCAGATTTTCTCGTCCGGTCAAAATTTCGTCCACCGCGGCAAATTGCCCTGTCAGCGAAATAGCCTGACGAATTTGATCGGGTTGTGAAGCCACATCGAATCCGTTGATCGTGGCCGTGCCGCTGTCTTGTTTGAGCAACGTTGTGAGGATTTTGACGACCGTTGTCTTACCTGCACCGTTGGAGCCAAGCAGGGCGAAAATGCTGCCCTTTTCCACCTCGAAATCAACGCCCTTGAGGACTTGATGCTGCTTGTAGGATTTGTGCAGGCCAACGACTTGAATCGAATTCGTATGCATAATTATCCCCTCCTTATCGAACAGTAACTTTAGACAGATCGGCTCCCATGCCTTTCAGTGATGCATAAGTCAGTTTATCCATGACGGCATCATCAAAGCATATCGTTTTGAACGCGCGGTAGTACTTATTGGTCAATGAAAAGAACGCCTGGAAAGATACATTCTTGAGTATAGCGCCCTTGAAAGAAACGCCGTTTACAGCTGATTTGTCAAATTTAACGCCGATAAAGGTCTGCCCGTCAAAACAAAGCCCGCTCATGTCGCAATATTCGAAGTCTACGCCGTCAAAGATACAATCTTCAAAGATTGTTTTCTTAAGGTCGATCTTGCTTAACGTGACATCGCTCAATTTGATACCTCTGAATTTGGCTCCTTCCATCCCGGAAACACTGAAGTTGGTGCGGGCAAGGGTCGATTCATTGAAGCTTACATTCGTAAGGTCAGTTGCTGTTAGAACACAGTCTGTCAAATTTGCTCCGTCAAAATTGGCATCACGTAAATCACTGGTCTTGAACGAACTTCCAGTTAAGTCTGCACCAGCAAAGTCAGCACCTCGTAACGCACTAGCATTAAATTGTCCTTTATGGGCTCTAACACCTGCGAAGTCGCCCATTGCCAAGTTGCTGGCACTAAAGTTAGTCACGACTTGCCGTTCCAGTGAACGGGAGAGGTTTGCGACTTCCAGTATCGTTTGCTCGATATCACCGATGCTCTCAACGGTCATGGCAAATGCGGTTTCATCATCCTTGCCCTCGGCTTTGAGTTCACGATAGCGCTCCTGCAAATCGGAGTGCAGGTCAGTCTTTAATTCCGTAACACTTTTTACCCCATCGTATGGTGTGAAAATCCCATTCAAGTAGCTTGTTAATTTCTGATTCGTCATAGCAATCTCTCCCTTATAATAAGTTTTCTAGTACGCGCTTCGAATACTCCCAATTGTTCTTGTTGCGAACGTAAGCTTCCTTGCCCTTCGTGGTAATTCGGAAATACTTGCGTCGTCCACCTTGAGATTCATCACCCCAATACCACTCGATGTCGCCATCTGTCTCAAGCCGCCGAACGCTGGAGTACATCGTGGCTTCTTTCAATTCATATTCGCCGCCCGAGCGTTCGGCAATCAGTTTGACAATCTCGTATCCGTAGCGATCAGCTTCCGATAAGAGTCGTAATATCATTGTATCTGTATGTCCTCGCAGCAAGTCGGATGTAATTTTGTTCTCGCTCATATCATCACCTCACATTTATATAATACGACACACTACTATGACTGTCAAGGTAGTATTTCAAATAAAATACTTTGTTTGTGAAAACAAAGAAAGGGCAAAGAAACCAGCAAAACGACCAAGCTGCTGGTTTCTTTTACGATGATGCATGGGTGTAATCCATTAGCAATTTACGGACAAGCACTCATTTTGTGGTACTATATGAGTAGCTGCCGCGGAAAAAGGAAGAGGGAGCTATCGCGCCAAGTCGAAGGAGGAATGCGTCGATGCAGGATCTGAGGTTATTTGACCCTGAAGCTTTATTTGGGCATTTATATAGGAATGCGCCAATTGGGATCGCGTTAATCTCTCTGGATCGAAAATGGATGAATGTGAACCCTGCGGTTTGCAGCATTTTCGGCTATTCAGAGGAAGAACTCATGAACGTTACACTAGAGGATATCCGACATCCTGATGATCGTTACAATACCAAGAATCTACTTACAGAATTATTGGATGGCGATATCCCTTCATTTCAATTAGAGAATCGGTATTTTAATAAAAATGGCAATGTTGTTTGGACCTCTGTCTATGTTTCACTAGTTCGTGATGACAAGGATGGGAAGCCTTTATATTATATTACTCAATTTATCGATGTAACCAAGAACAAGCTGGCAGAGCTTAAGCTGCAAGAAAGTATCGAACGGTATACCTCGTTAAAGAAATACAATCACGATGCGATTATTTCTTTTGGTTTGGACGGCATTATCATAAATGGCAATAATATGGTACAACAGATGACTGGCTATCTCATTGAAGAGTTAATCGGCAGCGGCATGTCCAAGTTAATTGGCGAGAAAAGTGCCATGCAATTGCTTCTAGCCTTAAACGATCATTTGAAAATTGAAAGAGTTGAAAAAGATATCACGCTCATTCAACACAAAGACGGTTATTCCGTTGAGGTGTTGGTAACGCTTGCTCCAATCATTATCCAGTCGCAGACTATGGGCTTTTATCTCATCGCGAAAGACATGACGGAGCAGAAGAAATTGATTATTGAGAAAGAAGCCGCTGAGAAGACGAACAAAGCCAAAAGCGATTTCTTAGCTATGATGAGTCATGAAATCCGCACGCCTATGAATGGTGTTATTGGGATGACGGATGTCTTGCTGGAGACGAACTTGGATGAAGAGCAGATCGAATACGTGCAAATTATTAAAAAGAGTGGTGCAACGCTGCTCATGATTATCAACGATATTCTGGACTTCTCCAAAATTGAATCCGGCAAAACCGAATTAATAGAAGAACCATTGAATGTGAGAGATGTTCTATCAGAAACACTTTATCTGGTGATGGCTAAAGCTCTTGAGAAAAATCTGGAGATCACGACCTCTGTTTGTCCTAGAGTTCCGAACTTGGTTCATGGGGATATTACGAAGCTCAGACAGGTGATGATGAATTTACTGAGTAATGCGATTAAATTCACGCCTAGTGGATCCATTTCCATCAATGTTGAAACCGTATCCCAAGAACTGGATACAGTTCGCCTTCAATTTGCGGTTCGTGATACTGGCATCGGTGTACCGAAGGAACAGGTAGGTCATTTATTTGACCCCTTCTATCAAGTAGATCACTTTATGACTCGGAAAGCGGAGGGGACGGGCTTAGGACTGGCCATTTGTAAAAAGCTCGTTGAGCTCATGGATGGTGAAATTTGGCATGAGGCTTCTAATGATGATCAACCAGGATCAACGTTCTTCTTTACAGCTAACTTTCGGGTTCAATCGAATCATATCGACTTAACCAAACATAATCGATGGTCCGAACAAGATGTTATGGCCGACAATTCAACCGACCAATACTTGAAAATATTAATTGCCGAAGATAATGAAGTGAACCAAATTGTCCTAAAGAAAATGTTAGAGAAACTGGGGCACCAAACAACGTTAGTTGCTAACGGTAAAGAAGCCGTGGAAGCTGTTAAACGTGATTCCTATGATATCATTTTTATGGATATTCAAATGCCCTGGATGGATGGTTTAGCAGCTACAAAATTAATTAATGAAATGTGTAAGGGGAAAAAACGCCCATGCATTGTGGCCGTGACCGCTCACGCCATTAAGGGTGATAGTGAGAAATATTTATCTGAGGGTATGGATGCTTACATCAGCAAACCAGTCAGTATTAACGCCATAGCAGACATTATTGATCGATATGAAAAGATGAGCCACAGATCTAACGTTGATTAGATGAAATCATAGACTGTAGCACATTCGTTGTGCTTGGCCAAGGCGAATTAGGGAAGGGCATGTATCTATTTTTTCATATAATAGAGATGTGTGTCTACTAAGTATAAACATTTGTCCAATCAATCATTTTGATCTACACATATGCTTTAGTACCTTACGTCTAGGAGGCTAAAGTATGGCATATAGTGCAGTCAAGAAAAGTATTGGTCATAAATGCAAGGCTGCCCCTAAAAAAAGAAAGAAACTTAAGTGTTGTAAGAAGAAAGTGATTTGTAAACTTGGACCTATAGGCCCAAGAGGTCCCCAAGGTGCACAAGGTCCACAGGGTGCACAAGGGCAACAAGGACCACAAGGGTTACAAGGGCTGCAAGGGCTACAAGGACCAGTAGGACCGCGAGGGGATAACGGGGCTACAGGAGCCACTGGACCGAAAGGTGAAACGGGAGATCGCGGGCCAAAAGGGAAAGAAGGAGAGCGCGGTCCAAGAGGACCAATGGGAGCAACGGGCATACAAGGACCAGTGGGAGCAACGGGCATACAAGGACCAATGGGAGCGACGGGCATACAAGGACCAATGGGAGCAACGGGCATACAAGGACCAACGGGAGCAACGGGCATACAAGGACCAACGGGACCAACAGGACCTCCTGCGAAAGATGAATGTGATTGCTGTGTAACGCCTATGCAAGCTGTTTTAGAAGAGCTAAAGACACTAGAAGCTACATCGGTTGATGTTGGTACTGTTGATCAAATCTTCAATAATATCGACTTTTCTAGTGATGATGTGATAGTAAGTGATTTCTTATTAACATTTCCAGCCCAAGGTGGTACGCAAATTATACCGATCTGCACGATTGTTGGTGTTCAATCTAGCGCAATTACAAGTGCGTTTCCACTGACGCCTGCTGATCCAGATTGTGATTGTTGTGAAGGAGCGCTTCGTGAACGACTTGCAACGCTTACCACTGTTGTAGCAATGACGACAGATGGAGGGACATTTGGCATGGTGACAGGAACCATCATTGGACTTGGTCAGGGAATTGTCCTTATTGACCCACCGGGTGTTGGAACGAACCCAGCTGCCATCTCGATCTGTCAAATTACCGGTTTAATGGTACCGAATCCTGCATAGATATAGGAACTGCCCAAATCTGGCCTGCTGGCTGGAGTTGGGCAGTTTTTTTATGTAGAGGGGAGTAAGTTTTTTCGTTTTTTGGAGTGTGACATTTTTCACTTACAAGTGATCTTTTTTGGGCTAAAGTAACAGATACATGATGTAGAAAAAGGAGAAGTGATGGGTATGCTTTCAGGAGTTATTCTAGCTGGTGGAGCAAACCGTCGAATGAACGGAGAACGGAAGGCCTTGCTGCCCTTTGAAGGGAAACCACTCATCGTCCGGCAGCTCGATGCTATGAGGGAAACCTGTGATGAATTAATTGTGGTAACCAATGATCCTAAGCCTTATTTAAATGTGGTAGATCGTTCCGTTCGAATTATTTCGGATTTCTTCATGGGACATGGGGCGCTCGGAGGTATGCACGCTGCATTATCCCTAGCGAAACATGCTTCCGTGTGGGTCGTGGGGTGCGACATGCCCTTTATATCCAGCGCAGCCGCTCAATTGTTACTGAGGAGAAAGTTGGACGGCTTCGAAGCCGCTGTCCCGTTGGTGAATGGCAGGTTGCATCCCTTGCACGGCATCTACGATCGCGCCTGTTCCTTCCATATCGGACGACTCTTAAGTCAGGGGCATACTTCGGTTTCCGCGTTGCTGAGACATATTTTTTGGAGCGAGCTAGGGGATCATTTCTGGCAGGAACAGGGCATTGACATGAGGTTTGTTTCCCAGATTAAGACGCAAGAGGACTACCAGCTCATGAAGCTCATGCATACCCAACTAAAATAGCGAATTACTCATCATTTCTAGACGATCTCAATTTGACAAAGGAGGACTTAGTATGGCGCTGAATTCGACCATGAATAGAGCAGGCATCGCATCATCAAACCCCGTGGAGCTTGAATATGCAACAGATCGGTTAATGGCGGAGCATGAAGCATTAAGGAGCATACTCAGGAAAATGGAAGCGGGAGCGAAGGAAGTCATGCTTGCAGAAGACCTTGTAAGGGGAGTGCAGATCGTTCAAGAGCTTAGAAAGCTGGCTTCTCTATTCGTGAAGGAGATGGAACGACATTCGCATTGGGAAGAACATGACTTGTTCCCGTTCCTTGCTGGATATTTTCATCGTGAATCCGTCCCCTCGATCCTTCCTTCTTTTTGGGTACTTGAAAGGGATCACGAACTTGGCGTGTCCTTTATCCAATCTTTTCAAGAAATGAGTAAGGAAGTGCGACTTGCTGCTGGCAGAAAGCAAATAGCGGAAGCAGCAGGCCATCTCGTACAGGCATGCCTCATTTTGAACGACCATTTGACCATGGAAGAACAACTAGTTTTTCCTCTAGCTGAGAAAGTGCTAACAGATTTAGAGTCTTTTTTTTCATAAAAATAATAGCCGTAGTTGCTTGAACTTACATGCGGCAAATTTCAGCAGGGCAATTCTCGCAATGACAAATATCCCGGAGGTACGTCGCATTCTTAATAATAATTTGCCCATGATCAAACGCGACGGCATCTTCTTTCTTCATCTCACTTAGCATGCGATTGACGCTTTCCCGTGTTGCGCCTATCATATCGGCCATTTCGGTATTGTTAATTTTATAGTTAATGTGGATATGATCACCCTTCGGTACGCCATACGAATTACTTAACCGTATTAATAAAGAACAGAGCGCCCCAGGCTTGCCGTACATCATTAAATCACGAAATTTGGTTTCTGTCATACGGTGCATAAGCCCCATCCATTTCATGAACTCAATCGCGAGGTCACCATGCTGCCATAGCAGGACTTCGAGGTCTTTGCGCTGAATCACGCCAAATTCACAATCCTCGGTTACTTCGGCACTGAAACTCTGTTGGGAGTTCTGAAACGGATCAATTTGCCCGAATAAATCACCTGATTGATGGAGATACAGAATGAAGCTTTTACCAGCTTCAGACAACTTGGTAATTCGCACGCCGCCATGGATGACGTAATACAAGCGATCTGCGAGATCACCTTCTCTGAACAAGAAATCTCCCTTTGACGCGTATTTCCGATACATGATGCTCTGCAGTCTATCGAAATTTTCTTCGGAAAAGAAATTCATGATACCATTTTTAACCATAGGGACCAACTCCTCGGCGGTTCTGTGATATCTACATCATAACGTCTTTGGTGCCAGTTGGTTATCGGGGGTTCTGCTGATTTTTGGAGGAAATAATCCCCATCGTCTGTGAGGAAAATCACACGCTTATCCTTACTCACCTGATGAATGACTCGGGAAATGAGCGACGGAAATGACACAATCTCCTGATAAGGAAATCAGGGTTTTCCCTGACTTACAAGATCTATAGAAACATCTACAATGATAGGTAAACAAATTCTGTCCTGCTGCGTCGAAACGGAGGTGGCCCTTATGGCGACAGACGATGCAACTCTATTAGTCAAGTTGGAACGATTGCGAAGGTTGATATCCTGTGATTTCATGGCGCTTGCCCCTCTGGCAGAGCATGCCAATCGCAATCGTTGGAAATATGTCATTGGCAACAGCAATGATCGTTATCAACAAATGGTGATTATGAAAGGCCAGGGATTAGCTGGCTCTGTTCTGCGTTTAGGCAGATGGGTTAAACTCGATGATACCCATCCTAAACATGAGCAAGAAAGGCTCCATTGCCCGCTTATGCTAGCTGAGCAATTGCAAGCGGCGGCCGTATTTCCACTTGTGCCTATCGCGAGCTCGCAGATCCAAGGTTTACTTTTCATCGGTAAACGAGAACAACGAAGATTTGAACCTGACGAACTGCTGGCTGTTCAATACAATGTTGATACATTGGCAGCTGATCTGTTTATGGCTGAGGCCGCAGAGGCGCATGAGTGAGTCGATGGGATCAACGAACTGCTTAGCCCGAAGGCACGAAGCCGCCCTTACGAGGATTGCGTTAATTTGTTATGATGGGTAAAAGGGGGCGGGGACGCTGAAAATTCTAGTCGTGGATGATCATGCCGTAGTTAGATCCGGCTTAATGATGCTGCTTCATGGCAAGCATAATATGGAAGTCGTCGGAGAAGCGGCTGACGGTGAAGAGGGGATTGAGGCAGCGGAGCTGCTGAAGCCAGATGTGGTCTTGATGGACCTGAACATGCCAGCTGGCATGGATGGGTTAACTGCGACGGCGGAGCTGCGCCGACGAATGCCCGACTTGGCTATACTCATATTAACGATGCATGACGATGATGAATACTTATTCAGGGCGATTCACGTTGGCGCTTCCGGATACATTTTGAAAAGTGCACCGCATGAGGAATTATTGACAGCGATCCGTTCCGTTGCAGCGGGGAATGCCTATCTATACCCAACAGCGACAAAGCGGCTCATGAATGAATATATCGAACAATTGAAGCAAGGCGAGCATGTTGATACATTCGGATCACTATCGGAACGTGAACGGGAAGTTCTAGCTTTAATCGCCAAAGGATTCTCCAATAAGGAAATTGCGGAACAATTGGTGATCAGCGTGAAGACTGTGGAATCACATAAGAGTAACGTCATGGAGAAGTTAGGTCTGAAGACAAGACCTGAGTTAGTGAAATATGCGGCGAAGAAAGGACTGTTGAACTTTGAGTAAGGATGTGAACCGGGAATACCCGGAAGTCATCGGCGAAAATGTAAATGAATTGTTAAGTCGTCTTGACGAACAGATCGCAGACTCGTTGTTTCAACAGGACTTGAGACAGTCGCTTAAACAATTGTCCAATGTTAAATTCGCTCTCGATGAATCCTCGATTGTGGCAGTGACGGACCATAAAGGGAAAATTATCTATGTGAATGATAAATTTTGCGAAATATCCAAGTATGCACGAGATGAGCTTCTTGGTTTGGACCATCGGATCATTAATTCCGGCTATCATGGTCAAGCGTTCATGGCCGATTTATGGCGGACGATATCCTCGGGGCAGGTATGGCGTGGCGAAATTAAGAATAAAGCCAAAGACGGCAGCTATTATTGGGTAGATACAACCATCGTGCCCTTCGTAGATAACGAGGGCCAAACTCATCAATATCTAGCTATTCGCAATGAAGTTACGCAACTTAAACGGGTGGAAGAAGAGCTTCAGTTGATGATGTCGCAGGTCCTGCAGATTCAAGAGGAAGAACGAAGGAAGTTTTCCCGCGAGCTGCATGATGGGATCGGACAAAGCTTGTTTTCTCTGTTGATCCAGATGGATCGACTGATCGGGGAAGGTGAGAGGGATCAGACTGAACTGATGCGGCTCCGTCACAATGTCACAGAGATCATCGAAGAGGTACGCCTTCTGGCTTGGCAAATCCGTCCCTCCGTACTGGACGATCTAGGTGTCATACCTGCTATTCGTACCTATATTGAGAATTTCACGGATCACCACGGCATACGGGTTGAGTTGAGCGGCCGTTTGTTCAAACGGCTCGGAGCCCTTGAGGAAACGACCATTTACCGTGTTATTCAAGAAGCGCTTACGAACATTGCTAAGTATGCAGGCGTATCAGAAGCAAGTGTTGTCGTGAAAGAGATCGATGGCTTTGTTAGGGTTCAAATAGCTGACAGAGGCCAGGGCTTTGCTAGAAACAGCAGCGCCAAAGGCGTAGGCCTGTTCAGCATGGAAGAGCGAGCTAAGAGTATCGGCGGTAAAGTCACGATTGACTCTGTCATTGGCGCAGGGACCACCGTGACGTTGATGGTGCCAGTGAAGGTATAAAGGATGTGTCTCCTTGTTTGCGAAGGAGGCATGTCCTTTTTTTGTACTAGTGCAAATCACGGGGAATGTGACATTTATCACAGAGAACATGTGGGAAATGGCGTACATTTAGCATATAGGATGAGGAGTTGATGATAAATGATCACTTGCGATCAATGCGGGAAGACGAATGGTTCAGGACAACTAGGAAAAAGCTGGATTTGTGGGGACTGCAAAATAGGTGATGTCAAAACGACTCTGAAGAACAAAGCGGGCAAAGTTACGATGGTTATTGAGAAAGTCGTGGGATACGAAACCGAAGGTGCTTCTTCATGAATCTGAGCTTAGTCAAGAAGATCGTAATCGGTATTGTTATTGTGTCGATCGTGACGTATGGCAGCAGTGCATTTTTTATTTTCTATGTCAAAGACATTATCGCTCCCCATATGACCGATTGGCTATATCTCTCGATCATTATGCTGCTCGGCATTTTCTGGACAGGTTTATTGGGATGGTTTGGCGCCACCTGGTTTACCAAACCGCTGCTCCGATTGACTGACGCTGCCAATAAAGCGGCAACTGGTAACCTACAAGTGGATATTCCAGCGTACCACTCCAATGACGAGATTCGCTTGCTTAGTGTATCTTTTGAGCAAATGATTGGGAACTTGCGGCAGATGATTACGGATATATCAGCAAGTGTTTCGTTTACGGACAGCCACGCAGGGGTATTACGGCATGGGATGGATCAGGCGGCCAAACAGATTGAACTTACAGCAGGCGCTGTTGAAATGATATCGAACGGTGCATCGGAACAAGCTGCATCTACGCAAGGAACGTTAACGGCCGTCGTGCAGATTAAACAAGCTGCAGATGAAATCGGGGCCAAAGCAGGAGATTCGCAGACGATTTCGCAAGAAACGCTGAAGACCATCAAGGAGAGCGAGGTTATCGTGCGTTCTCTCGTACAAGGTCTGCTGAACTTGGCTAATTCCAATCAGGCATCCATTGCCGTCGTCAGACAGTTACACGAGAATGCGAAGGAAATCGGACAGATAACCCGTGTTGTTGGAGATATTGCTGAGCAAACCCATTTGCTTGCCCTGAATGCTTCGATTGAGGCAGCTAGAGCAGGGGAGCATGGTTCTGGCTTCATGGTCGTAGCTGGGGAGATTCGTAAATTGGCTGAACAAAGCGCTAAGGCGGTGAAAGATATCAACCAATTAACTACACGAATTGAATCGGATGTAGCTGGAGTTGTAGAGAAAATAACCGATCAAGAACAACTCGCTAGTCGCGAAGTTGGCAAGGGCGAGGAAGGAAAGAGGGCGCTGACTCGCATCAACAAGGCCGTTCTGGAAACCGCACAAACGGTTGAGAATATTGTTGGGTGTGTATCGGATCAGATTCAGAAGATTGGAAGTGCTTTAATCCAAACGAACGAAGTGGCGGAGATTGCAACTCAGATTTCTAAAGAGACGAGACATGTGTCCTTGTCTGTTCAAGAACAAATGGCCGTTATGGAGGAACTATCCGCTTCCTCGGAGATGTTGCGGTGCCAAGCAGATCTATTGAAATCCAAAATTAATATTTTTCAAATATAAAAAATAAAAGCCATGACATCCAACCTAGGTTGAACTTCATGGCTTTTCGGCAATCGTTTATTTTCTAATATTAAAGCCGATAAAAGCTTTGGTGTTGAAATCGAACACAGCCGTCAACGGTCCAAGGAGCGCATCTTGGTCGGTATTGTAAGTAACCGTTATGACATTGCCTTTCGCAGCTTGCACGTCAGCTAGCAATTTCTTCTGCGCGTCTGTGGAAGGCAATACACCAACCTCTGTAGAGGAAACGATTTGAACGGCAGCCTCATCTTGCTTCGTTGTAATATGGGACGCTTGCTCTTTCACTTGCGCCCATGCTAAGTCGCGGTATTCCTGTGCTGCCTCTGGGGACATTTTCGGCGTGCCAACTAGAGGCGTTTGAACAACGAGAAGGTACACAGGGCTTTGCGGAGGCAGGCTTTTCGTTTCAAATGGGCCGTAGTAGGCTTTGACTTTTGTGCCAGCTTTCAGGTCTTCCCATTTCACGGACTCACCTTGTGATGTCAGGACACGCGTTTCCTTACCGCCATTAAGTACCAGATTGTCTAGCTGAACTTGCCAGCCATCATCTGTATGTTTCACTTCTTTAATTGTATCTTCTTTAACTAAGCGGTCTGCGTGAACGTTAATGTTGACGGCTTGCGCTTGACCTGGGAAGCTCATCAACATAGCTGGTCCGAATTCCGCGTCAATTTGAGTGCCGGCTTTAAGATCGGCTGCTGTTAGCGTTTTGCCATCTAGGTTCTTGATGGTCGTTGATTTGTCTACGGTCAAAATAACCCAAGTGCTGCCAAGCAGCTCGATACGGGTATTCCCATCGTCTTTCGTCTGCACGCTTACGATCACACCAGTGGCAGGCATTAAGGCAGCCTCCTCGGCTTCGTCAAGCTCGATCTCTTTGTTTGCTTCATCGTAATTCACCGTGTATCCAAGCTGAGTTGCAGCGTCACGAACGGGAAGGTAGGCTTTGCCATCAATATAGACAGGCGTTAGCTTGCTATCTTGTCCGTTAACAACAATTTTTACATCCTTTTGTAAGTAACCCGTAACCTTCTCAACGAAATCTTCAGCTCCGACTGCAGCTGTTGTACCGAGTATTCCAACCAAACTTAATATGACAGTTAATTTTTTCTTCATGTGATGAATCTCCTCCGATATTTAAAATGTAGCGTCAATCATGTTGACAATCCATCAGACGGAGGTTAGACGGAATAGGTTGCAGTTGTCCCCAAATTTATTGTTTATTTGCTGAAACAGCAAGCAGATATCTTCATTGTTCTTGCTTTATGCCATGCAGGAATTTACTTTCCGCCGCTTGTTTGGCGTATTTGCCTGGCGGCATGCCGACCAGTGTGCGAAAGGTGCGGATGAAGTGGGTGTAATCATTGAATCCGCACGCATAGCATGCTTGTGTGGTGGAGATATCCCCTTTTTCAAGGAGCTCCTTGGCTTTGATAATTCGTAGCTGCACTACATATTGATGGACGGAAAGCCCAGTCACTTCACGAAATAATTCATTAAGCCGATGGCGATTAATATAAAATTGCTCAGTAATCATATCTGTCGTGATGACCTCGGCGTAATGGGTGTCTATATAAGCCATAATGGGCGTGATTAACGAGGAAGCGGTAGTCGGTATTCCAATATTGTCTGGCCCGGGATATTCGTCTCGTGTCATGGCTTCCAATTGAATTAGAATGTGAGCTAATTGCAATTTGACTTTCACATCGGCGGCGAAGCCTGTTTGCTCAATCAGAATTTTCAACTCATGGAATAAACCTACAAGTGTATTGGCATCGCTGCTGGACAAGCGGATTCGGTGGTGATTGGCGGCACTCCTACGGGCAAAGCACGCTAGTAGATTCGTATTGGCTGTATTCATCACACTCATATAGAAGGGGTTGAAATACAGAATATACCGTTCAAAATGTTCCCTGTCATGAATAATGGAGCGGTGCATGTCGCTGGTGCTGAGTAAAAGAAGATCGTTCGGCGCGAGCAGGTATTGCTGATCTCCTACCCAGAACTCCGCTCCTGCTGTTACAGCAAGATAGACCTCATAGACATTATGAAAGTGATAATAGTCCATATGCCAGTCGGCTCCGAAGTTATGCTCTAGCCGTACATTCTCGGTATAGGCGTTTTTGACCTTTTTATATACCATCGTCTCGTTTCCTGCTCCTTATAAGCCTGTCTCTGTTACCTTATTAAGATTATCACAAAAATGCATGTAATTTGTCCAATAATGCAAGAATGGCATCGTCCTCTTTTCTTATAATGGGCATGAAAGATCAGATGGAAGGATGATTGCATATGGATAAAGCCGCCGTTAGCGCGCTCATTAACAAAGTAGCCCACAGGATGAAGCACCTAGGGAACGATACAGGACTGGTGGAAGAATGCCCGATTAGTATTATTGCAATGGATACGTGGGAATGGGCTCAAGGCGTAGGCTTGTATGGGCTTTATAAATACTACCGGGAGACAGGGGAAACCGATGTACGGGATTTCCTTGTAGCGTGGTTTGAGCTCAATATTAGTAAGGGGTTGCCGGAAAAGAACGTGAACACGCTCTGTCCGATGCTGACCTTAAGCTTTCTAGCTGAGGAAACAGGCCGTGAGGATTTCTTGGATCTTTGCCGAGAGTGGGCGAAATGGATCATGGAGGAGATGCCTCGCACGGAGGAAAATGGGTTGCAGCACATCGTTTCCGGGAACGTCAACCAAGGTCAGCTATGGGATGATACCTTGTTCATGACGGTACTTTTCTTGGCGCGAGCAGGCAAGCTATTTGACCGTGAGGATTATTTGGCAGAATCGGTGCGGCAATTCCTTGTGCATATCAAATATTTAACAGACCGCAAAACCGGACTCTGGTATCACGGTTGGAGCTTTGAGGGGCGTCATCATTTTGCTGAAGCGCTCTGGGCTCGGGGCAATTGCTGGTATACGGCCGGTGTCGTGGATTACTTGGATATCGTAGACGACCTTGATCCGGGCGTGGAACACTTCCTTCTAGATGCCCTGCAAGCGCAGGTAGCTGCACTCGAGAAGCTGCAGCACCAAGACGGCATGTGGCACACTTTGCTGGATGATCCTTCATCGTATGTGGAAACATCTGCTACCGCAGGCTTCTCCTATGGGATTCTAAAGGCTGTCCGATTGGGCTATCTGGACGCCCGTTATCTCCCTGTGGGGCGTAGAGCCGCCGAAGCTGTAATCTCCCAAATTTCCGCGGACGGAACGGTCCAAAATGTCTCTTATGGGACTGGAATGGGAGAGACTTTGGAGGCCTACCGCAGGATTGAACTTTGCCCGATGACGTACGGCCAAGCGCTGCCAATCCTGATGCTGACAGAGGTCATGAGGCTTGCGGTAGAGTGAAGCGGCGCCTCAATGGGTGAGATAGTCGAAAAGTTCGACTATCTCTAGGCGAAACGGTTGTGATAAAATCGACTTCATAGACACTGTAGGAGGAATGACATCGTGCGTTATGGAGCCATTGAAGCAGGCGGAACCAAGTTCGTTTGTGGAGTCGGAAATGAAGAAGGTATCATTGAGGATCGGATTAGTTTCCCAACGGAACATCCCGAGCAGACATTGCAGAAAGTAATTGATTATTTTGCAGATAAACAAGTGGCAGCGATTGGTATCGGATCATTCGGACCTATCAATGTTGATCCCAATAGTCCCACTTATGGTTATGTTACAACAACGCCTAAGCCAGGTTGGGGCAATTACGATGTATTGGGCAAATTGAGACAATCCTTCGATGTCCCTTACGGCTGGGACACGGATGTGAATGCCGCTGCTTTCGGAGAAGCCAAATGGGGAGCAGCACAAGGTCTTGATAGTTGTGTCTACTATACGGTCGGCACTGGAATCGGCGTAGGTGTGTACATGGAGGGACGTTTGGTCCATGGCCTTGTTCATCCTGAAGGTGGGCATGTGATGATTAGACCTCATTCCAGTGATAGCTTTCAGGGGACATGCCCTTATCATGGAGATTGCTTAGAGGGAGTTGCCGCGGGGCCAGCCATCGAACAACGCTGGGGAGTAAAAGGCAGCGAGTTACCTATTGATCACCCCGCATGGGATTTGGAAGCTTACTACTTAGCGCAATCCATTAGTTCTACCATTCTCATGATGTCACCGAAGAAGATCATTCTAGGCGGCGGTGTGATGCAGCAAGCTCATTTATTCCCACTCATCCGTAGGCATGTTCAGAAGATTTTGAATGGTTATATCCGGACGGAATCTTTAATGGAGAACATTGATACCTATATTGTGCCTCCTGGGTTAGGAACGCACTCAGGATTGCGTGGATCTCTTGCGCTAGGTGTAGAAGCTAAACGTAATCATCAGTAACATCGACGGGTTGACTCCTAATCCCCCAAGCTTAGAGCTTGGGGGATTATTGCTGTTGTAGGTATGGGGGCTACGCCGCTAGCAAAAGTGCAAAAGAGCAACCTTTTGTACCGAATCCACGCTCTTAATCTGAAATAAGTGCAAATAGGCAACTATTTCTGCCAGCAGGCGTCCTTTACCCTCGGATGGGCTCAGAAGGATGCCTATTTGCACTTATTTGACTATATTTGGGTGGAAATCTCCGAAATAAGTGCTTATTTGCAACTTTGACGAGTTCTAGTGGTCATTCTTAGTAAATAATAGTTGCAATAACCCCCTATCTAGCATAAGATGGAATTAGTTGCAATAGCATCCTATTAAGAAGGGGGAAGGTAAACTGAGTCAACTATGGAGCAACAAGGACGAAGGAGCGGCAACAGAATCACACGGCCAATACATTTCAGCCATATACCGCCATATGCAGATAGCGATCTCAGCCGAGTTGGCACCGTATCGAATCGGAAGCGGGCAATATATTTTTCTCATGGCAATTGCGTTTGGGCAGCCGATTACGCAGAAAGCGCTGAGCGAGAAGCTGCTTATCGATAAGACGACTACCGCCAAGGCTATATCCAAGTTAGAAGCGGAAGGGTATGTACGGAGGGAAGTCGATGTTTCCGACAACCGCTATCAGTTGCTATTTTTGACAGAAGCCGGGCAAGAGGTGGTACCCAAGGTACAGGAAGCGTTAGCACGTGTAAAAAATAAAACAAGAAGTGGCATCACCGATGCGGAGTATGACCAGATGCTAAGTCTCTTAAAGATTGTGCTGCACAATCTGACCGAGCAGGGGCAGGAATAAGGCAATGTGAGGAGGATGCACATGATGAAGGCGATACCTTTTATCGTGGTAGACAATTGCAAGGATGAGATCAAGTATTACCAGGGCATTTTCGGTGGCGAGATCACGATATTGCGCACGCAAGGAGAAGTAGTGCTGAACGCGGACCTGCATGTCGAGGGAGCCATCCTTAAGTTTGCTGACACGCTAGCGGCGAAGCCAACTTTGAAGGGCGATTACGTGAGAGTGTTCGTAACTATCGAGAAAGAAGAAGCGTACCGAAGCATCTACAGTGAGCTGGCTGTTGGTGGTTCTATTAACGTGGGCATGTATGAAGCGCCGTTCAACGGACTGCTTGCCATCGTTACAGATCGCAATGGCGTCTGCTGGGTATTGTCGTATTATCGATAAGAGAGGAAGAGGCTATTCAAAAGTCGATTTGTAGACTCTTGAAATAGCCTCTTCGTTAAGGAACGACGAGAAATAACCAGCTTGCCGCAATTTAACTGGATTTTTTCCATCTAATCACCTAAATACGTCAGATACGAGCAAATTAGCTGTAGTTTACCCATCTAAACACGGATCGGCAGGCAGCTACTTTACATCTGCAATCCACAACCCTGCACCTGCGGACAGCACGCGCTAATCCGAGCCAAACACACAAGTGACTGTGGACTCCCGCTATTTGAACACCTTATCTCACAGTGCAAAAACCTTCACACCATAAGGAGCAATCTCCAGCTCCCCAACGCCAACCCTCTCACCTTCCAACAAGTCTTCCAGCTCCTCCAGCAGAGTAGCTTTGACTGGTTGGCTGGTGTAGTTCAGGATAAAGGCGAAGCGACGATCCTGCTTCACGCGGATCGCAACTTCCACCTCCGGCGGCAGCTCCGCCCAACCTGCCGTAGCAGGCGCAAGTCCGAGGCGGCGGATCAAGCCATCCGCTATTGCGCGGCTGAACGCAGCCCCGAAATAATAGGCTTCTCCGCTGCCGTAAGGGTTGCGGGTGAGCGCCGGTTTGCCGGTATAATAGTCGCCGTCAAACACGGCTAAGGTCTGTACGCTGTCATTCTCGGGGTGGAGAATATCGTTGAACAGCCGGGCAGGCGTACTGGCTTCGTCTCCGCCATCGATCCAGCGCATATGAGGTGTCGCTGCCTCATTCAATACGAGCGTAAAGTCTTCGACTGTTATGCCGCACAGTTCGGCGACGAGACCTGGGAATGGCGTCATTCGGCAATGACCGCGTTGGTCTTTATAACCGGAGCGAGCTCCGAAGATCAGCTTGCCTCCCCCTGCTGCATATTGCTTAAGCAGCTCCGCCGTTGCCTCCGACATGATGGCAGGATGAGGGTAGATAAGCACTTTGTAACGCGATAGGTCTGCCAAAGTAGTCTTCTCTTGCACATACAAATAGTTGTATGGAATATGGCTGAACTGCAGCGCTTTCCCCCAGCTATACTCGCTTTCTTTCGTCAGAGGACCGTGCCAAATGTCGAACTCCCCGTCCCATTCATTGTCATAATCGTGCAAAATGGCTACACCCGCTGTGAAACGGGACCCAGCAATGACCTCTCCGATTTTGCCCAATTCCCGGCTAATTGTTGTAGCTTCAGCCACTCTGCGGTTAGGACGGTTGTGATAATCGTTAATCCCATGCCAGTAAATTTCGGTGCCGAATGTTGCGGTTCGCCATCTAAAATACAAGACCATGTCCGCTCCATGAGCAACAGATTGATACGTCCATAATCGCATTTGGCCTGGCTTAGGTGAGGATTGTCCCATCCGGTTCGCCCATCCGCCAGGGCCTGACTGCTGCTCCATGATGCAGAAGGTAGGGGAGATGGAACGCACTTTGGTGAGCTGGTTGGAATAGCTGCGATCCAGAAGAGGATTCTCGCGATTGGCATCGTTCCAAATGGTTGAGAAGTTCGGATACGAGTCATAAGAATAGAAATCTAGCAACTCATCCGTCATAGCATGGTTATCCAAATGACCAAACATCCCATTCGTTGTAACCCACTGCTTGGGTGCCAGCTTTCGTAAGATGTCAGCCTGCACACGGGCAAAGGAGATCGTGTTATCCGAGATGAAACGTTTTTCATCCAGCGCTTGATGCGGATTTGCAGATTCGCTAGGCGCAGGGCGAGTCAAGTGCACTTGCTCCCAATTGGAGTAGCTCTGGTTCCAGAAGACAGTTCCCCAAGCCTGATTTAACGCGTCTAAGGAACCGTATTTCTCCTGCACCCATGCCCGAAAAGCTTTGTGGTCGGCCTCGGCGTAGAAGACGTTGACTTCGCAGTTAAGTTCATTGTCGATCTGCCAGCCAACTACGCCTGGGTAGTTCGCATAATGAGTGGCCATAGCCTTAGTTATTTTCGTACAATAGTCGCGGTAGATAGGGCTGCTGTAATTGTAGTGACGTCTCAGCCCGTGCTGATACTGCACACCCTCGAATGTGGCATTCAAGATTTCGGGATATTTAAAGGTCATCCAAGCGGGAGGCGTAGCCGTGGGAGTGCCAAGAATAACTTGTAGTCCATGTTCGTGAGCCAGATCGATCGCCCGATCGAACAGATCAAAGGCGAATACCCCTTCTTCGGGTTCAAAGAAATTCCATGCAAATTCACCCATCCGCACGATGGTAAAACCGATTTCTCGCATTCTCGTATAATCATCGGCCCACATAGCCTCTGGCCACTGCTCAGGGTAGTAGCATACGCCTAGATCAAATTTCTCGCCAGGAATCGTCTTTTCCATGACTTGTAACATCCCCATTCCTATAAGGTATACTAATTTCTTGTTATTGAAAATTCTTTATGTACTCATTATATTGCTTTGTAATATTATGTATATAACATCATTTTGCTCGAGATATCAGATTTTTGCGCATCGGAGGACACATGCGAATTCATTATGTATTACCAGAGCCGATGTATAAACACTATACGGTGTATCCGGATATGATCGGTCAATATGCAGAATTTCCAGAACATCAAGAGCGGAGGTCTAAGGGGCAGCTGCAACAAGCAAACTTGCATATTGTGTTAAGCGGTAAGGGATATGTCAAAGCGAACGGGAAGGAATTCGGCCTGGAAGCAGGGCAGGGCTTCTATTACGGAGCGGGCCTTGAGCAAGAGTATCGATCGGATCCGAATGATCCTTGGCAAGTTTTTTGGGTACACCTTGCGGGTGAGGGACTCGACAGACTGTTGAATGATCAAGGTACTTCAGCAGTGTGGTTGTTTACGTATAGCGATGCCTCCAAGCTGAAACAACTGACCGTGGGTTTATTGGAAGAGGCATCTCCCCATAATCGAAATGAGGTGCAATTGGCGGTAAAGCTCTATGAATTGATGGCTGAGCTTGCCTTGCGTGCGGAGACGCATGGTACGGTCACGATTCTAGATAAGCGTGCGCGGATGAGAGAGGTTGCTGAATATATTCGTACGCATTGCACGAAGCCACTAACCCTCCTGCAGATGGCCGAGCAGGCTGGCTTCAGTACGTATTATTTTAGTCGAATGTTTCATGAAGTGATGGGGCGGACTCCGATGGTGTGGCTGTTTGAATGCCGTCTTGTTGTAGCCAAACAACTGCTTATGTCTACCGAATGGACCATTAAGCAAGTGGCCGAGCATATCGGTTTTTCCCAGAGCAGCTATTTTATTGCTCGATTCCGGGAGCACACGGGGCTGACACCACAAGAGTATCGGCGGTTGTATCACACGTAATAACTAGCAAAATATAGGATAATCAACGTCACCATTAAATGTATGCGCTTTCATCGACTACCAAAGTCAAATCTGCATAAATTAAAGGTGAATCTAGGTTTTACATTCGGTTCAGATCGGCGTAAGATTCATTACGACAAGTTGATTTTCTGTAAAATTAAACCACTTAATTCCCAACTGGGAAACGGGGGAACCAACCGAAGCCGTATAAGCAACACATGGCTTCATGGGGTGAATCCTGATGCTCGCAAGCATTAGGTAGGACGCTCTCAAGTCCGAATCCGACAGCTAACCTCGTAGTGCATTGAGAGAGAACCGCACACTCGCCTTCTTATGTGAAGAAGCCCGAGCGTAGAGATTCTCTATGCTTAGGGCTTCTTTTTGTTTGCTTTTAACCTTACAAATTTGAGGGGGCCGTGCCATGCATGCAATTGAAATCACCAATTTGACCAAAACTTATGGGAATGCAAGAGGCATCACTGATGTTAGTTTTACCATCGAAGAAGGGGAGATCTTCGGTTTTATTGGACCGAATGGCGCGGGGAAATCGACCACAATTCGAACGCTGCTATCTCTGATTTTTCCAACTAGCGGCAGTGCCAAGATCTTCGGGAAGGACTGCATCCAGTTTGCGCCAGAAATTAAGAAGGAAATCGGCTACTTACCATCGGAAGTTTTTTATTATGACAACATGAAAGTAATTGACCTGCTTAAGTATTCGGCTAGCTTTTACAAGAAAGATTGCACCCAAAGAATTAAAGAGCTTGCCGAGATCATGCATCTGGACGTGACGAAGAAAATTGACGATCTATCTCTGGGAAATAAGAAGAAAGTGGGCATTGTTCAAGGGCTGCTGCACGACCCTAAGCTCATTATCCTGGATGAACCGACGAGCGGGCTGGATCCGCTTATGCAACAGAAGTTTTTCGAATTGCTCGAACAACAGAATAAAAGGGGAGCGACGATTCTTTTTTCCTCTCACATTTTGAGCGAAGTACAGCGGCTATGTGATCGTGTTGCGATCATTAAAGAAGGTAGAATCGTAACCGTTGAGAAGATTAGCACGTTAAAAGAAAACAATTTTAAGCGTTTTAAAATTGACACGGCGCAAGCGCTCGACCCCCATTTCTTCAGGATGCCCGGGGTCAACAACATTGAAGTCCAAGGTCAGACGACGAGCTTCTTATTCAAAGGCAATATTAATCAAGTCATGAGAAAAATAGCCGATATCGACATTGCGAATCTATGGATCGAAGAGCCTGATTTAGAGGAGATCTTTATGCATTACTATGAGAAGGAGGCTTAAAGGCATGAATATTTTCCTGCATGAATTGCGAGCTTATCGTAAATCCACGATCACGTGGACGTGCTCCTTACTTGCTGTTATCGTCTTATTCTTATCCCTTTTTCCTTCGGTTTCCAAAGATTTTGCACAGTTCTCTTCCGTCTTAGAAGGGTACCCAGAGGGGGTTAGGAAAGCGCTGGGTATTCAAATCGAAACGTTTGGCACCCTGCTTGGATTCTACATGTACATCTTTATGTACATTACGCTTTGCGGAGCTATTCAGGCCATGGTGTTGGGAGCGTCGATACTCTCCAAGGAGGTTCGTGAGAAAACAGCAGACTTTCTGCTTACGAAACCTGTAACGCGGACGAAAATAGTGACTTCCAAGCTATTAGCGGCTGTTGCTTCCTTAGCGATTACTTGTGTGGTTTATATCGGGGCAGCCTATATGATGGCGCTTCAAGTCAAGACGGTCGATTTTGATGGGAGCATCTTTCTACTGATTTCATGTACATTACTGTTTATCCAGCTGATGTTTCTAGCGATGGGATTCGTTGTTTCGGTTGTGTTTTCAAAAATAAAAGCTGTTTTATCCGTCAGTCTTGGTACGGTGTTTGCCTTTTTCGTAATCGGCATGATCGTTGCCGTAGATGGGGAGGGCGCTAAGCGGTATTTTTCCCCATTCAAATACTTCAGCGGGACGTACATGCTTACAAATGCAAGTTATGAAACGCCCTATGTCATTGCAGCTATCGCGATTATCGTTGTTTCGATTACGGTGAGCTACTTCATTTACACGAGAAAAGACGTTCATGCCGTATAAACGTAGGTGAGAGGAGGGAACGAGAAGTGAATATGTTCTGGAGAGAACTGAAAACGTATCGGAAATCAATGGTTTTCTGGAGTCTTGGGCTCATTTTTTTAGTCGCAAGTGGCATGAACAAGTACCAAGCAACGGCGACGAACGGACAGATTAATGATCTGATGGCAGAAATGCCGAAGTCCCTCCAAGTCATTATGGGCGGTGGCGCGTTAGATTTATCGAAAGCCAGCGGCTATTTCGGCATCCTAGTGCTATACTTCTTGTTGATGGCAACGATTCATGCGGCAATGCTTGGCGCCAATATTATTGCGAAGGAAGAGCGGGATAAGACGGCAGAGTTTCTATTCGTGAAGCCTTTGTCGAGGCACAGCATCGTCACGTGGAAGCTGCTAAGCGCTTTCGTGAACATCCTTATTTTTAACCTCGTGTCCTGGCTGTCGAGTATATGCATTGTTGGCGCTTATAGCAAAGGGGAGGCCGTTGGTGGAGATATTTCCATCGTCATGCTGGGGATGTTGATTGTGCAGATGCTCTTCCTGGTCATTGGCACATCTATTGCAGCCGTGTATCGAAACGCCAAAAGGGCAGCCTCACTCGCAACAGGCTTCATGCTCATTACCTTCATCCTGTCCATTGCCATTGACTTCAATAGTAAGCTGGCTTTCTTGAAATATGTAACGCCGTTTAAATTTTATGAGGCGAAGAATATCATGTATGGCGGCGGGTTTGATGCTGTCTATGTCATCATTTCGGCAGTTGTCATCGTCGGCCTGACCGTGGTCACGTATGCCGCTTTTGGCAAACGTGATTTGCATGTGTAGCGGGGCATCATGTGAAGTAGAAATAGCGTCAGTTAAGTAGCTAGCTTTCAATTAACTGTAAAACCTACAGTTAAATTCCCCATATCACCTGTGATTTTGCGATTAGATGGAAAAAGTACATCTAATCTGGGCGAGTTTGTCCGTTTAGTGGGTTTTCGCCGAAATTAGCTGTAGGAAATCCATCTATTGCTCGCAACTGTAGCAAATCGGCAAAATTAGCTACATAAAATCCATTTCATTTGTTGGGAGCGGCGGGGAAAGTAAGGCGGTATTGGTTTAAGAGGTAGTTGTAGTGGCAGTTGAATTCAGAAGTAGCCGCAGAAGTAGCAGCAGCAGTTGAAGTAGCCGCCGCGATATACACCTACAAAAAAACCAGCTAACAATCCTCATTTGGGATGCTAACTGGTTTTTCTTTTGTCACGCTTGGGCAGCTAGACTCATTTCTACGCACATAAGGATAAAAGCGCCAGCGCCGTGCAAATCGTTCTCGCTCGTAGGACGGGCGATATAGTGGGCGTAGTCGCCTATTCCTGTACCGATACAGATCTGGCCAATGATGACGTGACCATTCTCATCGAACTTCAGGGTATCAATGACCCCTTGGTATCCTTTCCACGCATAGGCCAAGTACTTAGGATCCAAATACCCGAAGCGCACGGCTTTGGCAATAGCGTGTACATACAGAGCTGTGCAGGAGTTTTCCAACCAATTGTCCGCCATGTCGCCTTTATCGACAACCTGATACCATAAGCCGGTAGCGGCATCTTGATAGGGAAGCAAGGCCAGAAGCAGGTCTTGAAGGATGCTCGTCAATTCGGCTTTGTCTTTGTGGTCCGCAGGAAGATATTCGAACATTTCCAGCAATGCCACTGGATACCAACCGATTGCGCGGCCCCAGAATTCCGGTGCCAAGCCTGTTACAGGGTCAGCCCAAGCAGCAGCTTTGGTTTCATCCCAACCGTGATACAGCAGGCCAGTGTTAGGGTCCTTGGTATGCTTCTCCATGAGGATCGCTTGATAAGTCATCATGTCGAAATAGTCGGCTTCGCCAAAGGTTTTACCGAACTGCGTAGCAATCGGCCCAGCCATATATAAGCCATCCAGCCACATTTGATTCGGGTAACGTTCCTTATGCCAGAAGCCACCAGATGGGTTCGTTTTCCATGCTTTTAAAAGGGGAACCAACGTATGCAAGGCTTTCTTATATCGTTCATCGCCAGTTTGCTCATACAGATTGAAGAGCAGCACGCCAGGCTGAATATCATCTAATTCTTCTGGGTTGTATTTCTTAATACTGCCATCAGGGAGAATCTGGCTATCTACCCATCGCTTGATATACGTATAGTATTTATCGTCGTTCGTTTCCCGCCAGCATTTCTCCATACCAGATAGAAAAACACCTTGATGATAGTGGAAACGATCTGGGGGAAGCTGTTCCGGTTCAAATTTGGCCATCAGTGCCTCACACGCAGCCTCCGCCCACTGAATAGGGGATTTTACATGATGGGTGGCAGTAGTGCTGTCTTGGATATTACGTTCAGAAGCTTGCATTCGGGTTCATTCCTCCTTCGTGTACTTAAGCTTATCTTATCAGAGGAATATGTACATTTTTTGCGCAAAAACTAAATTTCTTCTTATATCTTGCAGTCTAACGGCAGAGGCGTATAATAAATGGCAAATGAGATGAGAGGCGGAGCAAGGATGAGCGATTTTCAATTTAATAACCGTGAGGGTTCCTTCTCCATATCTTATCGGAAGGCGTTAAGTCACAACATGCCAGTCAACCATTTTCATAGCACCTATGAAATATTCTATTTGATGTCCGGCAAACGGACTTTTTTTATAAAAGACAGGACAATGATCATCGACGAGGGGGATATCGTCATCATTTCTCCGAATATCCTTCATCGGACGACGAATACCGAAATGCCCAAGCATGAGCGGCTCATCGTAAATATTCATGAAAGCTATATGGCTTCAGTCAATGATGCGTATCGGGACATTTTCCAGCCCCTTTTCGAGCAAGCCTATTTGATCATCAAATGTCCGCTGCAAGACAAGCTTGCAATCGAATCGCTAGCACAAAGCATCATGCAGGAGATGCAGGAGAAGAAGTCTGGCTTCGAGATGTTTGCTCAGACGCTGGTGCTGCAGTTGCTTATTATTTGCTGTCGACATGCCAAACAGAATGCACTGGAGCTGCTGGAGCCCCCAAGTCCTATGCACGAGAGGATCTTGGAGGTTGTTCGGTATATGAACACCCATTACATGCAGGATCTGCCGCTGCATCTGCTGGCGGAGAAATTTTATGTGAGTCCTTATTATTTAAGCCGATTCTTCAAAGAAGCGACGGGGTTTACGTTCGTGGAATATTTGAATAGTGTAAGGATTAAGGAAGCCAAGAAACTATTAGAGCATTCCTCCATGAAAGTTAGTCTCATTGCGAAGAAAGTTGGCTTCGGCAGTGTTACGCATTTTGGGCGTGTGTTCAAATTAGTGACGGGACATGCCCCGCTATATTATAGGAAGATCAAGTAAAACTAATACTCTCACCAACAAATTCTAATATTAATCTAATAGTCTTCATTTACTATACAAATATAGGAAGTATAACTAATTTCTATAATTAGAATGGAGATGGATACGATGGAATCAAAACTTCAAGAAAAAATTGAAAGCTTGCGATTTGAGATGATTAATCAAGCAGTGATTAATGGTAGCTTGACACATGAGAAAGTCGTATCCGTCAGCCAGTTGTTAGATAGATACATCGTGTTGTACCAGAAACTGATTATCAAAAAGGCGAAATTAAAATTAATTAGCTAAGGTTAACCTTGGCCGTTCAACAAAGTAGGCTGACTTGAAGTAGAGGAATCTACGACAGGTCAGCCTACTAGACATTTAGGACATGCTTTGACAGTCATAACGATAGCTACTCATTTTGTGGATCTGGAGCAGGTTGTTCTTCCGACGCCGCGACTTCATCATTCGCTTCATTGTTCGTTTCTTCAACTACTTCTTCATTTACTGCCTCAGTTGCTTCATTCTCTTCACTTACTTCTTCACTTACGTCTGCCGAAACGCTGTCACTTACAGTTTCACTCGAATCTCCAGGTACACCAGCAAGTTGTTGAAGCACTTCTAGTCTGCTGCTCAAACTCTTAATTCTTTCATCGGCTTGGTTACTAGCACCAGGTTGTTGCTGCGCATGGCGAAGCAGGATTTGTACTCTTTTAATTTCGGCGGTATGTGACATCGTTACATTGCCTCCCCATAGTCGTTCATTTGGTCTACAATATGGAAAACTATATCCTTAGAAAAGTGTATACTTTTCTAACTTTTACTACAAGAGAAATTAGCATAGTTGCCCATAGGTCATGAGGATGGAGATGATTTGTTTATGGTAAAATAGGTAAAAAGACACAATGTCTGTATCCATTATGGTTTTACATTGGGAGGAGATTGAGGATGAAGCCTGAATCGGGGTTTCTTTCAACGCTTTCAGCACCGGCTAGACGAGCATTAGAGAACAATGGCATTACGACTGTGCAGCAGTTGTCACAGTACAGCGAAGCGGACATTTTAACCTTTCACGGCATGGGGCCGGGTTCGTTGCCTAAACTTCGAGCGGCTTTAGAGATGAATGGGCTGGCATTTAAGCCTTAATCCATCGGCAAGCAGAAGTACAGCCTAGCGAAGATTGAAGAACACTTTTTCTGTCAAAAATAGGAGTAAAACTCTTTCAGACAGATGAGTGGTGAACATGAAGGATATCACATTTAAAGCTTTGGCCATAACGAATGAGATCGATTTGAACAAAATTGCCACCTATTGCGGGAGTCCCAAGAAATATACGTGGGAGCAGCCTTTAATTCTCAAAGGTGAAACGCTCTCTAAGATTCTGCATAAAGAGATTATTGGTATCCAACAAGTGCTTGTGTTTTCGTTCGGAAGCGTTGTTTTTGTTAACCACGTGAATAAAGGAGAAATTACGAATTTCTTGAAGTTTCTTCAGACATTCGAACCTGAGATCGATCTCCACAATTCAGAGCGTTATACAGAGAATTACCGTCTACACACGGAGCAAACCGATAACATGGAGTTGACTGACAAGTATGTGGTAGTGGCTGAATTTGAACCCTATTACCCTGAATTAATCTCTACAGTTCTTGCCAAATCGGTGGCCCTAGAGAAGACGGAGGAGCAGCTTGGGAAAATTCATGATAGTCTCGAAATGATGATTGATAGACTTGAAAAAGGCAAGCTTCGCGTAGGCAACAAAGAATTGGCAAGAACGACAGCTCAAGTCGTGCGTCATGAATACAACACCTTAGCGTATATTATGATTTTGGATAAACCTGATTTGACTTGGTCAAACAGCTCCGCTGGTCACTTCTACGATGAGATGATAGAATTCTTCGAGTTGAACGATCGGTTCACAATTCTTAAAAGCAAAACGGACATTTTGTATCATATCTTGGAAGGTTTTTCGAACATTAGTCACTCCATGAGGGGCTTGTTTGTTGAATGGATCGTTGTCATTCTAATCGTGATTGAAGTGGTTTTAACGGTCTTGCAGATCTTAGGTTGGATTCCCTCGCATTAATTAGCCAAAGCGGCCTTCTAGTAGAAGGTCTCTTTTTGCGTGCTTTGTAGGGGACTTCCTAATTCTGTAACAATTCGATAGGAGCAAAGCTGCATTTTATATTATAATAAAAAAAGACCGAACGGTTCGGTTTTTTATGGATTAGAGGATGGATGATTGCGATACGGAGGAGTGGTGGTGAGCGCATTTGAATAAATGGATTTTCTACAGTTAGATAGTGGGATTTAATGATCACTTCGTAGGAAAGGATGGAAGTATGTCCACGAGTAAAAAGGCTTATTTATTCATGTCATTAATTACAGCGATATTTATTGTGTACGTCTTGTACGCCAACTTTGTTCATGATCCGGAGGCCACCGTCTTTCTAAGCCATAAAACTGCGCTGAAACGAGCGTTAAATACGGCAGTATGGCTAAAGGTGATGAATGTGCATATCCTTTTTGCATGTGCAGCTATGATTGCGGGGGCAGTAAATTTCTCTAAGACTGTGTTACAAAAGCATCGCAAATTTCATCGAATGAACGGTTATTTCTACCTGATTTCTGTGCTCATTGTTGACGTCACTTCCGGTTATATGGCGCCGTATGCGACTGGTGGGAAGGCCAGCTCTATGGGGTTTAACTTGATGAACATCGTGTGGCTGGTAATGACGATTGTCGCCATCGTTAAGATTAAGAAGAAACAAGTCAATTCGCATCGCAAGTGGATGACGAGGAGTTATGCTTTCGTATTTACGAATCTCACGATTCATGCCATAACTGCACTCCTCCATAATGGTATGGGTCTTGCTTATACGACTAGCTACACCATAGCGGTGTATGGATCGATCGTCTGTCTCATGGTAGCTGCTGAGATCGTTATTCGCACAGTTTTTAGAAAACCTAGCACGATGATCTGAAGGAGGTACGCTTATGTATGTGCAAGTGGTATTATTCGATGGATTCGATCTCATGGACGCTTTAGCGCCATACGAAGTATTCGCTGCAGCGGCGATGTATGCGGGTGGAGCCATCACGGTGGAATTAGTGTCAGCAGAGGGGAAACGCTCGGTACCGAGCGGGATGCTAGGACCTGCGATCGAAGCTCAAGCCGCTTTAGACCCGAGTCGATCAGGTATTATTCTTGTTCCGGGAGGTTCAGGCAAGCCAGCAGGCGATTCCGAAGATGCTGTTCCTAACATCCTAAGGTTAGCAATGGAGTCGAATTTAACATCGTTGATGAAACGAGCTATGGAGAATGAGCTTGTCACGGTTGCAACGGTGTGCGGTGGTTCATTGGTGCTTGCGATGGGGGGCTTGTTGGAGGGGCGATATGCGGTCACGAATCATTTGGGGATGTCTGCCCTAGGAGCAACGGGCGCGATTCCAATTGAAGCCAGGGTCGTTGAGGATGGACATCGATTGGTAAGTGGGGGAGGTGTGACATCAGGACTTGATGTGGCCTTGTACTTGGTAGAGCGTGAAGTAGGGCCCCAAATTGCATCTGCTGTGGAAAAATTATTTGAATATGAACGTAGGGGAACGGTATGGCGTGCACAAGGTATTGTTCCGATTGACTTTGCAGCGAGTTCTGATGCATCTGATGAAGATCTGCTAATCCCGTTAGCTGCCGAGACTCCCGTTGGAGATTCGATGGTAGAAGGCACCTGGCAAATGATGATCGCAACGCCTATTGGTAAAATGTCCGTCATGCTGAACATTTCCTCGAAGGATGGATCCATAAGGGGGACAGCAACGCAAGGTGATGAGGTTGACGAACTACTTAACCCTGCATGGGATGGTCGTCAATTGACATGGACGCAGAAGGTGAGGAAGCCCATGCGACTGAATTTGAAGTTCGAAGTAACGGTGCAAGGTGACCTCATGAGTGGAACGGCGAAGGCAGGAATGCTGCCATCATCGAAGGTTACAGGTAGACGAGTGAACTGAAGAAGGGCAGAGAAAAACGGCCGCTACTGAGCCTTATAGGTCATGAGCAGCCGTTCTATATGTTGGGTGGCATAAGCGACATGGCGGTTGTCCCGCGTTAATCTGCTGGCCATAATAGCGCCTTCGATGGTTGAAAATATAAAAGAAGCAAGGGACTCCAATTCAATCTCCCCTTTAAATTCTCCGCTGCTCACCCCTTGAGCCAGTAAGGATTGCATGAATCCCAACATGTGCGTGTAAGCTAGGTTAGCATGATCACGAAGAACAGGGAAAGAATGGTCGCTTTCGACCGCTGTATTTAAGAATGGGCAGCCACCTTGCATCGGAGGGTTATGGACGGTGTCACGATACACATTGCACATGGCTAGAATTTTGCCGAGGGACGTATCCTCGAGTTCGATTGCCGCTGCGAAATGCTGCCACAAGACTTGCCCAGCGTATTGGAACGCTTCAATGGCAATATCGTCTTTGCTGGTGAAGGTGCGATAGATCGCACCTTTGGTTAGGCCAGTCGCGTCCATAATATCTTGCATAGATGTGCCTGTATACCCTTTATCATTAAATAGAACAGCAGATTTCTCGATAATCCGGAGTTTCGTTTGTTCACCTTTGCGCATGGGAATAATTCCTCTCTAAGCAATCTTCCTCAATTATACCACATCATCCCGCACCTGATTTGCATCCCCACATTCTTCCAAAAAAATGATTGCCAAGGATGCCAATCCGATGTAAGATACAAATAAGCAGGAAAGCAAGCGCTTTCAAACACATGCATTAAACCGGTTTAATAAACTCGAAGAGGAAATTAACATGAGTTTGCGTATTCCGGCATACGTTTAAGTAAAGCGCTTACATTATTATTAAAACGGTTTAACTACATACAGTTCATATTTTTTTATTTTATTATTAAACCGGTTTAAGGATATTCTGCCTTGGAGGTGAAGGGGTCCGATTTCCAGCTAGGGGAAAGGGATTAGTGAGGAACAAGTTTACAACTATGGAGGGGATTGGCTTGAGAAGAAGCAGTTTGTTTATGGGTATGATGATGTTGATTTTTGCAGTTGTTTTTGCGGCATGTGAGAGTGATAGTGAACCACAAGCAAGTTCAGCAGTGAAAGAAACAACAGGTCCAGTTGCATCAGCGGCTACACAGATAAGCGGATTCAAAGAAGCCCCGATGTTAGCTAAGCTTGTGACGGCAGGAACCCTTAAGCCTGTAACGGATCGGATGCCGGTTAAGGAAGATATTATGGTCGAAAAGGTAACGGATGAGATCGGCAAATACGGCGGAGACTGGAAAATGCCTTGGGCAGGCCCGAATGATCGTTGGACGGTTGGTGCACCGACCGAGGAGTCGCTGTTCCGTTTTAATAAGGATGGAAGTACTGTTGAGCCGAACGTTGCCAAGAGCTTCGAAGTGAATAAAGACTCAACGGAGTTCACGATTCATTTGAGAAAAGGGATGAAATGGTCCGATGGTATGCCATTTACAGCCGATGATGTCCTGTTCTATTGGGAGCATATGCTCACGAAAGAAACGTTCGGCAAGAAGATTTATGATGCCTATTACTCCATCGATCCTGTTTCCGGTGAAAAGGCACTAGCGCAAGTAACTAAAGTAGATGATTATACGTTCAAAATCACCCATAAATATCCTAGCGTTCTGTTTCTGGAGCGTGTAGCGATTGATAACAAATGGTTCTTCGCACCGGCCCATTTCCAGAAAACCATCTTGCCTGAGTTCGTAGGCGAGGCGAAAGCGCTCGAAATTGCGAAGCAATGGGGCTTCGCTGATGTGAAATCGTTCTTGGTCGCAACAGGCTATTACGATTGGATTAATCCACAGATCCCCAATTTAAGACCTTGGGTAGCTAAAAACGATCCGAATAGTGATCAATTCATTATGGAGCGCAATCCGTACTATTGGAAAGTGGATAGCGCAGGCAATCAATTGCCTTATATGGACCGTCTTGTGGCTACCAAAGTGCAAGATCCTGCACAACGCGTTCTTGGCGCATTAGCTGGCGATTACAATTTGCTTGATTTTGATTTTAAAGATTTCACGGTATTGAAAGAAAATGAGAAGAAAGCAGCATTCACCGTCACGCCTTGGACGCAAGCAGCTTGGTCAAGTGCTGGACTTCAATTCAATCAAACGATTAGCGATCCTAATCTGCGTAAGCTTTTCCAAGACATTAAATTCAGAGAAGCTGTCTCGGTAGCTGTCGACCGGAAAGAAATTTCAGAAATCGTGACGAACGGCTTAGGGGCTCCGCAGCAAGCTTCCGTTCCGGAAGGTCTAGTTGGTTACCAAAAAGGATGGGCAGACCAATGGAGTAAATTTGATCAAGCACGTGCAAATCAGCTTCTCGATGAACTTGGTTTGACGAAACGTGATAAAAACAATTTCCGTTTAAACGCAGACGGGTCTGATCTCACGATTACAGTCATTGAGAACACAACGAATACAGCTACTTTCTTGGAATTAGTTAAGAAATATTATGAAAAAGTCGGTCTCAAGGTAGATATCAAAGTCGTGGATGCCGGTACGCATAATGATATGAAATACGCCAACAAGATTCCAGTAACGACAGAGAATATCTCGCTTGTCAATGTAGCTTTTAGACCTGATACACTTGTACCGCTTCGCGTACTTACACCGTGGCTCGGCAATTATGGCTTGTACACATCTTCCAATGGGAAAGACGGCGTGAAACCGGAAGGCGATATCGCGTTAATCTTGGATTACTGGAATAAAGTGAAATCTTCAACAACCAAAGAGGACATCACGAAGTGGAGCAATGAAATCATTAAGCTTAATCAAAAGAATCAATGGCTGATTGGTTATGCAGGCCCAACGCCTAAGCTGATTGTGGCTTCTAACAAGATCGGCAATGTGCCTAAGAGCCTCATTTATGCGGATGAATTCCGCAGCTTGGGTCATGGTCATCCTTCTCAATTCTTTATCAAACAATAGGCCGTTGTTAACTGGGTACTGGGGAGAATGGATTGGTGGTTTTCCCCAGTATCACTATCAAGCGGATGATCGAATTAACCGGAGAGGACAGGATTGAGATGCTCCAATACATACTAAGAAGAATTATTATGGTCATACCCGTCGTTTTTGTCATATCCGTCATTGTCTTCTATATTATTCAGCTACCGCCGGGTGACTATGTTTCATCGTATGCGGCGAAAATGTCAGCGGCTGGCGAGGTCATGACACAAGCAGATATTGCAGAAATGCGAGCAGCTTTAAAGCTTGATCAACATTGGTTTATTCAATATTTGGATTGGATGAAGAACATTTTTACCGATTTTAATTTCGGTTACTCATTTAGCTATAACAAGCCTGTTTTGAGTGTAATCAATCAATTTATGGCATTAACGTTAATCGTCTCACTGGCAACAATGGTGTTTACCTATGCAGTGGCTATCCCGATCGGAATCTACTGTGCCGTCAAGCAGTATTCGATTGGCGATTATATCTTCTCAGCATTCGGTTTCCTAGGAATGGCTACGCCTCACTTCCTTATGGCGATCATTCTCATGTACCTGTCTTACGTGTATTTCGGTGATCCTTTACTAGGTTTATTTTCGAGTGATTACGCAAGTGCGGCATGGTCGATGGGGAAAGTTCTTGACTTGTTGAAGCATATGATCATCCCGATTATCGTAATTGGTTTGGCGAACACAGCTGAGCTCATTCGTGTTATGAGAGGGCAAATGCTGGACGAATTGAATAAGCCGAATGTCGTGACAGCACGGTCCAAGGGCTTATCAGAAACGAAGATCTTACTGAAATACCCGACGCGGGCTGCACTTAACCCTATCGTAAGTACCCTTGGATGGTCGTTAACGTCCATCTTTACAGGTTCAACGATTACGGCGATTGTCCTGAATTTGCCGATTCAAGGTCCTGTTATGTATAACGCATTATTAGCCCAAGATATGTATTTGGCAGGTACGTGGTTGTTGTTTATGGCCGTGCTGACGGTTGTAGGTACATTGATTTCGGATATTTTGCTGGCATGGCTCGATCCCAAAATTCGCACTGCATTCAGAGGTGCTTAACTATGAAAACAATTACAACAGTGGGCAAACAACTCGTAACGACCTTCAAACGTCCGAAAAATAACGATGTCTATTACAGCTCACAGTGGCGACTTATATACCGCAGATTGAAAAAGCATAAATTAGCGCGCGTCAGTTTAATCATACTAGCTGCTTTCTATCTTGTAGCGCTCTTTGCCCAGTTCATCGCACCCTATAGTTTGGAAAGCTATGACAGCAAATACGTTAATGCCCCGCCTACGAAATTGAGTTTCAAGGATGCTGAGGGCAACTTTCATTTCAGACCTTTTGTCAACGAGCTGAAATCAGGCAGAGATCCTGTTACACTGCGCAAAATCTTTGTGCAGGACGAGAATGTTCGCCATCCGCTGCGTTTTTTCGTAAAAGGTGAGAGCTACAAATTCTTGGGTTTGATCCCAACGAGTACGCACCTTTTCGGCGTAGATGAGCCTGGTCGTATCTTCCTTTTCGGTACAGACGGCATGGGTAGGGATTTACTATCACGCGTTGCGCTAGGCAGTCAAATTTCCCTAAGTATCCCGCTCATCGGCGTCGGCATCAGCTTTGTACTTGGTTTACTTATCGGTGGGATATCGGGGTATTTCGGCGGATGGATTGATTCGGTGATTCAGCGGTTTATTGAAATCATCCGGTCATTTCCAACGCTGCCGCTCTGGATGGCCTTATCCGCTGCCATACCGGCCCGCGTTCCCGTCGTGACCATGTATCTGTACATTGTCGTCATCTTCGCTTTCATCGGTTGGACGGATCTAGCCAGGGTAGCGAGGGGGAAGTTCATTTCGTTAAAAAATGAAGAGTATGTGCTTGCAGCCAAAATAGCCGGCGTCAGCGATGCGAAAATCATTATCAAGCATCTCTTGCCAGGGTTCATCTCCTATCTGGTTGTGGCGACGACACTGGCCATCCCAGGTATGATTCTGGGGGAGACGGCCATGAGCTTTCTAGGGCTCGGTATTCGTTCACCTGCGACCAGTTGGGGCGTACTCCTTCAAGAGGCTCAGCAGATTGAGAATATCGCTTTGTATCCATGGAAGTTAATTCCTCTCGGATTTGTCATTGTTACCGTATTAACGTTTAACTTTCTAGGCGACGGATTGCGGGATGCAGCCGATCCCTACAAGAAATAAACCAAGGTAAGGCGGGGAATGTCATGACATTAAAAGCTGTTATCGATTCACAATCCGAACAACCCCTACTGTCCGTTCAAGACCTCAAGATTCGTATTCAGATGGATAATGGGGAAATGAGAGCTGTGGATGGCGTTGATTTTGATATAAAAAAAGGAAAAACACTGGGGCTTGTTGGCGAATCTGGCTGTGGAAAAAGCTTAACCAGTAGAGCCATTATCTCCATTAATCCTAAAGAGTGCGAAACTTCCGGCAAAATTGTGTATCACTCGACTTCGGAGAAGGCACTCAACAAGCTGGATCTGCTATCACTGGATACGCGAGGTAAACAAATTCGATCCATTCGCGGCCGCAAAATCGCGATGATCTTTCAAGAGCCGATGACGGCATTTTCACCGATGTATACGATTGGCAATCAGATCATGGAATCGATTCTCATCCACCGTACCAAAGATAAGAAAGAAGCGAAGAAAATCGCGCTCGAAATGTTAAGTAAAGTGGGCATTTCGGATGAAGCGAAACGATTTGACCAGTACCCGCATGAATTCTCGGGTGGTATGCGTCAGCGGGCGATGATCTCCATGGCCTTATCCTGTAATCCGGAATTGTTGATCGCCGACGAACCCACGACCGCACTCGATGTGACGATTCAAGCCCAAGTGATGGAACTGATGAAGGGGCTGCAAAAAGAGTTCGGCATGGCGATCCTACTTGTTACCCATGATCTAGGCATTATTGCAGAGATGTGCGATGAAGTGGCTGTTATGTATTTAGGGAAGATTGTTGAGCAATCGACCGTAGGTGAGATTTTTAACAATCCCAAACATCCCTATACCAAAGGCTTGCTCAATTCGATGCCGAAGTTGGCTGGCGACCGCAATAAACGGTTAGAATCGATCGAAGGTACCGTTCCGATGCCGATTGATATGCCGCCTATGTGCGGATTCTATGAGCGGTGCAAGGATCGGATTGAAGGGGTATGCAATAAACAAGCCGTGCCCAAAACGCGAATATCCGATAACCATATGGTTCGATGTTTCCTTTACGCGAATGAAGGTGAGGAGAAAGCATATGTCTAAACCGATTCTGAAAGTCAACCATTTAATCAAAAATTTTGAAGTCAAAGATAAAAATAAGTTGTTTGCTAGGCCTTCATCCGTTCGTGTGTTGAATGATGTATCTTTCGAGCTGATGGAGGGAGAAACGCTAAGCATTGTCGGCGAATCGGGCTGTGGGAAAACAACGCTAGGCCGTTGTATCGTCAGGGGCATGAATGCATCGTCAGGTGAAGTTATTTACCATACGGAGAGCAATGAGGAGGTCGATTTCCTAGGCCTTCGGGGAAAAGAATTCAAGAAATTCAGGAAAGATATTCAGATGATCTTTCAGGATCCGTACTCCTCACTGAGTCCGAGAATGAGTGTATATGATATTATTTCCGAGCCGCTGCTCGCCAACTTTAAGTTAACGAAAGCGGAGCTGGATGAGAAAGTGACCTTAATCGCGGAGAAAACCGGTCTGAATGTCAGCTATCTCAAACGATATCCACATGCCTTCTCCGGCGGGCAGAGACAACGAATCGCGATTGCAAGGGCGCTTATTTCCCAGCCTAGACTCATCGTCTGCGATGAAGCGGTATCCGCCTTGGATGTGTCCATCAAAGCGCAAATTATTAACTTGTTGAAGGACCTGCAGAAGCAGCTCCAGATTACGTATATTTTCATCTCTCATGATCTATCTATTGTTCAAAATATTTCGGACCGTGTGGCGGTTATGCACTTGGGGCGGATAGTCGAGTTAGCACCTGTAGATGAGCTATTTCAAACACCTAAGCATCCCTACACAGAGGCGCTCCTGTCGGCCGTACCTGAGCCTGACCCTGATTATAAGAAGGAGCGCATCATTCTCGAAGGCGAAGTGCCGAATCCGGCTAATCCGCCAAGTGGATGCCACTTCCATCCTAGATGTATGTACAAGACTGACAAATGCGTGCAGGAAGAGCCGAAGTTGCGGGATGTAGGCAATAAGCATTACACAGCTTGTCATCATGCTGACCAATTAAACTTAAGGGGTGTCGCTGCTCATGTATAAACCAACAACGAAAGATCATATGCCGATTGATCCCAATGCAAAAAAGCTTATCGTTTTCCTAGACTGTGGAGATACCATTATTGATGAAGGCACCGAAATTCGAGATGACCATGATATCGTTATTAAAGCAGATCTAATTCCAGGGGCAGATGTGATGGTGAGGACGCTCGCCGAGCGTGGTTATATATTGGCGTTAGTAGCTGACGGCAGAGCGCAATCCTTTAAGAACATGTTAACGGACCATGGGTTATATGATTATTTTACGACAATGATCTATTCCGAAACGATTAAAGACTCGAAGCCAAGTCCACGAATGTTCAAAGCGGCCATGGGTGCTTTAGAGCTGACGGAGCAGGATTGTTACAGAATTATTATGGTCGGTAACAACCTAAGCCGAGATGTGAAAGGTGCGAATCAAATGGGTTTTACGAGCGTATTCTTGAGCTGGACGACTCGCTATCCGAAGGTGCATGAAGACGACAGTCAAAAACCAGATTATACAATCAGCAATCCGGTAGATTTAATTGACTTGGTCGAGGAGCTTAATGCACAATTGGCATAAATGGACATTGTAATGAAGGGATGTATATCTAACTATGGCTAAAATTGATGATGTAGCAAGATTAGCGAAAGTCTCCAAAGGGACGGTCTCTAACGTTTTTAGCCAAAAAAGACCGACGAGCAACGAAGTCAGAGAACGTGTGATGAGTGTTTCCAGACAATTGAATTATGTTCCTAATCATACTGCGCGAAGCTTAGTTACCAAGAAAACGATGGCGATTGGCCTAACCATACCGCATGGCAGCTTCTTCTTTAGCGCATTTCATACACAGTTTATTAACGGGGTCATTCTGGAAGCAGCCTCTTATGGGTATAGGGTGCTGCTGGATATCATTCCTGTTCATGAGGTGAAAACGCCATTTCTGACGAGTTACCCCATCGATGGTGCTGTTGTGATGAGGCCTACTGCGAATGATGAGCGTATCACGCTCATGCATATGGGACAGATTCCTTTTGTGACAGTTGGTCATGTGATGAATGAAAATATCGAGCATTCTACAAGCGTAGATAATGATAATGCACAGATGATGTCCAATATTTGCGCGTATTTAGTTGGCAAGGGCCATCGAGATATTATGTTTCTGAATGCGAATGAGCATATGACCGTATCGATTGATCGGAAAGCTAGCTTCGTTGAGGCGATGAAGGTTCATGGGTTAGACGTAGAAGAGCACATGATTCATCATAAGCCGGAGTTGAACTCCAGCGAATATATGGACTATGGGTATGAAGAGACGATGGAAATCCTGGGTAAGCAGCAGAAGAAAGTGACGGCGATTATTGCCGATGATGATCGGACTGCGTTCAGTGTTCTTAATGCGGTTAAGGATCTTAATCTTAGTGTACCTGGGGATGTCTCTATCTTCGTCATATGCGGAGATAACTCGATGATGGTGCAATCGAACCCCTCTCTGACCAGCATGGATTTGCAACCGTCCGAATTAGGTGCACAGTCCGTTCGATTGTTAATGCATCAATTAGGCGTGCTGCAAGGGGAGTACGAAGAAAACATCATAGTTGAAGGCAAAATTATTGAACGAAATTCAGTTTCTACAATTGGTAGTGAGGAAGATCGCGAATAAGGGAGCAGACATGATGAGTGCTAAACATTGGAACGTAGGCATTATTGGCCTTGGCGGTATCGGCGATTACCATATGAACAATCTTGCGAGGATTACCAATACAAGCGTTGGAGCTATCTGTGACGTGAATGCGAAAGCGGTGGAAGGGGTCGGAGATCGACTGCATTTGGCAGCTGCAAAGCGGTACACGGATTATCGGGCCATCATCGCCGATCCTGACATTGACTTCCTTATTTCCGGAGTCTCCAATAAATTCCATTGTGATATCTTGAAAACGGCAATTGCCTGCGGCAAACCCATCTTCTCGGAGAAGCCCTTTACCCGAACGATGGAGGAGGCGGATGAATTACTCCGACTATATGAAGCCAATCCGATTCCTTGCATGATAGGGTTCTCCTATCGGTATCGACCTTGCTTTCAGTACGTGAAGGGGCTCGTCGCTGACGGTACTTTAGGCCGTATTCGGCATATCGCTGCGCATTACTTGCAAGAGGAAAACGCCCCAATGTTCAACAAGGAATACACGTGGCGCTTCAATAAAGAGATGGTTGGATCCGGCATATTAGCGGATATTGGCTCCCATATGGTGGACGCGGCGCGCTTCTTTGTAGGCGAATTTACGCAGGTGTCGGGTATGATGACCACGTTTACGGATCGCCGTTTGGATAAGCGAACAGGCGAATACGCCGAAGTGGATGTGGATGACTTTACAGGCTTCCAATCTGTCTTAGAAGGCGGCGCGATGGGGTCCTTTTATACGCACAAGAATGCCATTGGGACGGGGAATCAATTCAACGTTACTTTGTTTGGGGACTTGGGGACGGTACGGATGTCAGTGGAAAAGCCGAATGAGGTTCATTTGACGCTCAGATCTGGCGAAAATCTACAACTGACCGAGTCTGTCATCCACTTGGATGAGAAATCGGTGAAGCCGATGCTGCAAGATTTTGTAGATTACTTGGAACAGAGGAACTCTTCATCACTTCCGACGCTTATGGATGGATACCGGAACCAACAAGTGCTGCAAGCCATTATAGATTCAGCGCAAGACGGCGTAACGAGAAGCTTATAAATGCTTTCGACTAGCATAGGGGAGGGCTCGTATGATTAGAGTAACGATTTGGAATGAATTCCTACAGGAGCAGAGAAAAGAAGAGGTTGCACGGATCTATCCCAAAGGCATGCACGGAGCGATTGCGGATGGCATCAGCCAGGATGGATTCGAAATTAGCTGTGCAACCTTCAATGAACCTGAGCATGGGTTAACCCAAGAGAAACTGGATCAGACGGATGTTCTTATTTATTGGGGACATGTTGAACATAAAGGATTTCAGGATAACGTCGTTGATCGCATTTGTAAACGCGTACATGAAGGCATGGGGCTGATCGTACTGCATTCCGGACATCATTCCAAATTGTTCCGCAAACTGATGGGCACATCTTGTGATCTGCTATGGCGAGAAGCGGACGAGAAAGAACGGCTGTGGGTGATGGATCCCTCTCATCCCATCGTGGCGGGAATTGGACCTTACATTGATTTGCAAGAGGAAGAAATGTACGGCGAGCATTTCGATATTCCGACACCAGAGGAATTAATCTTCGTCAGCTGGTTCCAAGGAGGAGAAGTGTTCCGCAGCGGATGCACCTATCGCCGGGGCCAAGGGAAAATCTTCTATTTCCGTCCAGGTCACGAGACGTATCCTACCTACCACAACCAAGATGTGCAGCGCGTCATTGCCAATGCTGTGAAATGGACAGCCCCCATTCAAAGGGAAAAGACGTTTTATGGGCATCACGCACCGCTTGAGGAAATCAAGAAGTAGTGAGCTCATGGCAAATACAAGCTTCTTTCAAGTTGAAAGGGGCTGTTTGGCTTGCGAATTCAGTCACGTACAGGGCCAAGAGTTCACAACTACGATGCTTAGTTGAGGTGAAAGACGATGAAGCGATATCCATTGCTAACTGCACATACGGGATGTATGGGCACACCAGATAACAGTCTGCTCTCTATAGAAACGGCGCTTCTTAGCGGAGCAGATATCGTGGAAGAAGACATCTTGATCACATCAGATGGGGTTCTTGTGCTTGCTCATGATGACAACGTGTACACGGTAGATGGCACCGAATACCGGATTTCCCAAATGAGCTATGGAGCGTTGAGTCAATTGGCTATCAGGGCACGTAACGGATCGTCCGATGATAATGAGACGATAAGGATCTTGTCGTTGGCATCCGTTATGCCCATCTTGCTGGCATCAGGCAAGACAATCAATCTGGATATGAAATCAGATGAGGGTGTTGAGCCTGTTTCTCGATTCGTTGACATAAACGGACTCTATGATCAGGTCTTCCTTAGCGGTTGCGAGTCCCTAAGGGCTCACTATGTAAACAGCGTTAATCCACGCTTACGCAAGCTGCTGAACGTAGATGCTTCCTTATTTCAAACCGAGAATTACACGGAGGCAGCTCGAATCAGTTGCGAACAAGCGGTGAGTGCGAATTGTTTCGGTCTCAACGTGAATTATCGTGTTGTAGAGCCAGCGCTCCTGCAAGCAGCAGCCCGCCATGAGCTGGATGTCTATGTTTGGACGGTTAATGCCGAAGCGGAGATGACGTATTTTATGGAAATGGGAGTTGCATCGATCACTTCTCGCAATATTTCAGCGTTGGTGCAAGTCAGGGAGGGAGAGAGCTAGAGGATGGATACGGAGGAGAGAACAGTGAGGAAACTAGAGAAGATATATGTTGTTTTTAAAACGCACGTAGACTTGGGCTTTACAGACTTAGCCAGCAATGTCATTTCCCAATATAAGGAAGAGATGATGAACGACGTTCTGGCTGTCTGTGAAGACACGAAAAAGGATGGACCAGACCATCACTATGTGTGGACACTGCCAGCATGGATGCTGCAGGAATGTTTGGATACACCGGATTCAGGGAGGAAAGAAAGAATAGAAGCCCTAATTACGAATGGACAACTACGTTGGCATGGGCTTCCTTTTACGACACATACGGAGTTTTGCGGCACAGAAGAATATATTCGAGGGCTCTATATCTCCGAAAAGCTGCGTCAACAATATGGGCATACAGCCATTTCAGCTAAAATGACAGATGTACCCGGGCATACGTGGATGCTGCCTACTTTATTGAAGAATGCAGGTATTGAGTTTCTGCATTTGGGCGTCAATGCGTGTTCGTCACCCGTTGACCTGCCGCGGTTATTTCATTGGGAAGGTCCGGATGGCAGCAGGGTCCTAACCTATTATTCGAAGGGCGCTTATGGCACAGACCTAACCCCGCCAGAGGATTGGCCTTATCCGATTTGGATCGCACTGCTGCAAACGCAAGACAACTATGGGCCACAGGATGGTTCTGTGGTGCAGGACTTGTTGGATGAGATTGCGAGTACGTATCCGGACACCGAGGTGAAAATCGGGACCATGGACGACTTTGCACGTGATTTTGTGGCCCGTGATTATCAGGATATCCCTGTCATTCGCAAGGATTTGGCGGATACGTGGATTCATGGGATCGGGACTTATCCAAAAGAAGTGTCTCGTGTACGGCGGATGCGCTCGGATATTGCAGCACGGGAGAGCTTAGCAACTCTGGAGCAACTGCAAGGACTCCGCGGTGACCATCACACGGATGCCATCGCAGAGGCGTATGAACACACGCTGCTATTCGGCGAACATACGTGGGGAATCGATATTAAATCGAATTTATTGCCTGGCCGCAATAGCCAGCGTGCTTTCGGGAAGGCGGCGATTCAGAAAGACCGCGCAATGTTTCCAGACTCCTACCTGAAGACGGAGGCTTCATGGGCTGAACAGACTAGTTACGTGAATCAAGCTGAGAAAGCGTTAAGCGAAGTTCAACCTTTTACAGTCATAGATTCGCATATCATTGGTGTGTATAACCCGCTGGCTTGGGAACGGCAGAATGTGAAGATCACGTTGGACACACGCAGGCACGGTACGCTGACAGATAGAGAAACGAGGGAATCCTATTCCGTTAGTGAAACGGGCGAGGCTTATATTGGTGAATTGGCACCGATGGGGTATCGAACTTTTGAGTATGAGGCGATTGCAGTGGAAGGCGCAGAGAACGCGGTGCTGGAGAATGATGCGATTGCAGTGGAGGAAGCAGAGAGTGCGGTGCTGGAGAACGATGCGATTCGCATCGTGGTGAGCAGGCAGTCAGGCTGGGTAACCAGCTTTTATGACAAGCTCAATGGGAAGGAATGGGCTGTTAATGGAAGGTTTGCGCAATATGAGTATGATGTGTATGGGAAAGAGGAGATTCTGGATTTTGTCAAAGCGTACAGCTATGACCTCATGGATTGGTATGTGAACGATTTCGGTAAGCCAGGTTATCCAAGGATTGAGCATAAGCAATACGGTCTGCATCTTACAGATGTTCAGATATCCAATGGTGCAGGTTGGGGAAGCATTGTAATTAGGTTCACGACACCGAATGAAAGTTACGAGACGTTTGGAAATGGGGAAGAGTTCTGCTTATCGATTCGTCTGGAAGCCAATCAGCCCTATGCGGATATGGGAGTGACGGTTCATCGTAAAGCCGCTACGGCGTACGCCGAGAGTGGGCACTTCACATTTGCTCTGAACGCAGGTGAGCCGGTGTATCGTTTTCAAAAATTAGGGAGTAGCGTCAATCCGCTTACAGATATTGAGAAAGGTGCGAATACTCGCCTTCACTGCGCTAGTCAATGGGTGGATGTACAGGATGAAGGAGTGGGACTGGCGATCATTCCTTTTGATACACCTTTGTTTTCCATTGGTGAAAAGGGGATTTATCAATACTCCCAAGTGTATGTACCCGAGCAGCCTGCGCTCCATTTCAACTTATTTAATAATCAATGGGGGACGAACTTCCCGCAGTGGATCAGTGGCAGCTTCCAATATGCATTCCGCCTTGCACCACATGCTGGGGATTGGAGGACAGGGAGCGTACAGCAACTAGCTGCTGAATCCTGCATGCCGCCTCAGGTAATAGTAGGTTGGAATTCGGCAGGACCCGCCAAGTATCAATTCCTGAAAGAAGGCGTAGAGGGAATTCATATCTTATCCTTTAAAAAAGCAGAGCAAGATGACGCGTACATCTTACGCTTCCAAAACTTGAAGGATGAGCGCTTAGCGATGAAGCTGCCATTTACGGAGTACCTTGCAGATGTGAAAGAATGCGATCTGGTCGAACGTACGAAGGACATGAACGTAGACTTTGGCCGAGATCATCTCGCCGTGACGATGAATCCCTATGAAATTAAAACGATGAAGCTGTGGTTTGCTTGAAGCGGTGGGGCATGGGTAAAGAGTAGGGCATGTAGTACCTGAAGGTCCTACACGGTTGGGGGGACGGCGTTGGCAACTATCGGTTCCCACTCTACCTTCCCAGCTGCAGCACTGGCTTCCACCGCAATTAGTTGGAAAAACTACATCTAAATTCGCAAGATTCGGTCGATTTTTCCATTTAGATGGAAAAACTACAGTTAAATTTCACTCATCTCGCGAAAAGCGTGCATATGGCTGAAAATAGCTGTAGTTTTTCCAGTTATTTGCTACAGCCGGCTAAATTAGCTTGAAATAACTGTAGGTTTTCCAGTTATTGCAGCGCGGTATCTCATGCGGAGCTGGATAGCTAGTGGAGATTGCAGCAACGTCAGCGCATACACGGTTGGGGCTTCAGCGTGGCCACTGTCGGTTCCCACTCTACCTTCCCAGCTGCAGCACTGGCTTCTACCGCAATTAGCTGGAAAAACTACATCTAAATTCGCAAGATTCGGTCGATTTTTCCATTTAGATGGAAAAACTACAGTTAAATTTCACTCATCTCGCGAAAAGCGTGCATATGGCTGAAAATAGCTGTAGTTTTTCCAGTTATTTGCTACAGCCGGCTAAATTAGCCTGAAATAACTGTAGGTTTTCCAGTTATTGCAGCGCGGTATCTCATGCGGAGCTGGATAGCTAGTGGAGATTGCAGCAACGTCAGCGCATACACGGTTGGGGCTTCAGCGTGGCGATCTATCGGCGCAGAATAACGGGTGGAAACCCCGCGGGGATGCTTATGTAAAAGGCATTCACTCTTAGGAGTGAATGCCTTTTACTACTCGTGAAATTGCAGCTACGTTCTACTTCAGCAATGCAGTAGCCAAATACGTGCGCAGTGAGAGTAGGATCGACTGCTCCCGTGTGGTGTTGCCGTGCGGATCAAGCTTGTTGCCGGCAACGCCATTCATGATGCCGTAGTTCACCACAAAATTCATGGCATCCTGCGCCCAGCTTGAGATTGAAACCGAGTCGTTGAAGGTTGTTTTGGTAGTTGTATCTAGCGCTACACCAGGCTTCGCCAACTTTACCGTCCTCAGCAGCATGACACTCATCTCTTGGCGGGTGATGGGGTTCTTGGGACCAAAGGTATCGTTCGTTAAGCCATTTACGATGCCCAATCGATACGCCTGATTCACCTGCACATTGTTCGTGTCTTTGAACACGGGATTGTAGTCAGGTGTTAGCGTTTTTCCCGTCAGCTTCTCATAGAGTCGAACGGCAAGCCCGGCAAAATCCTCTCTCGTAATGGCTTCTGTATACTTGCTTAAGGTTTCACTGGTCGTCAATCCGAGTCCGAACGCTTGCTTCAATTCAGGTAGTGCCCACGAACTGGCACCAGCAAAAATATCCGGCACATTCGTAATCACACCGTCCACTTTGGAAATAAGATCAGATGAAACCTTGATTTGCGCAATATCATCGAGAATGTTAACTTTCGTTTTACCTGGCTTCAGAATAGGTTGTATACCTGATCCCTTCAACAGAGGTGCATCGATTTTAACGATGTCATTAATTCCGCTCAGGGGAGCCGAAGTCTCCACTATAGTTACCGCTTCCCCAGGAATCAGATAGTCGGGAATCGTATATTGGTCAATGATGGGTTGGATTTGGTACACATACCAAGTGTCTTGGGTTTTACTAGTTTGTGTATCTGTATAGGATACCTGGCCGATAGAGTCGGTTTTGCCTGTGAGAGTGAAAGTCTTCTTGCCATCAGGACCTGTTCGCGTAATGTCGTAGCGGGATTCCATATTCGAATTATCCAGCCAAGTTAGGGTCACGGAACCGTTGGCATTAGCTGTTGCTTTCACATCGGTGGGGCCACCAGGCTGCTTCACGGGATATGGCTGTGATATAAAATCGTCTTCACTGTTGCTGCCTACTAAAGGATCGAACCAAGCATGAATACGAAAGCGAACCGAAGTGAGGCTGGGATCGATCGGGAGTGTTAGCGCACCGCCTTCCCCGCGTGTGAGTGAAATCCAGCTGACTCCGTTGTCGCGCGAAAAGAACAAGGCATCGTCTAAAGTAGTGGACACAGCCTTTGTTGTATTGTACGTAATGACGAAGGGAATCTCTGCGGTTACATACGAAATCCAATCATTCCAGACTCCGCCTGTTAACTTCAAAGTCATGCTATAAATATCTGCTTCTGCGCTAGCTCTAGATCCCCCAACGGCTACACCTGTCACAAACAGTGCACTAGCCGTTAGGAGCAACGAAGTTTTTTTCCACAATGGGTACATGCCTTGCCTCCTTTATTCCGTGAGTCTGTATGTTGAGGCTAGCATAACAGGCAACTTGTTCACTGTCATGAGTGAAATGAGCTAATTTTCTGTGAAATTGTGTGCGGAAATCCACTGTTTTTAGCGAATGAAAGCATGGTCAGCATGTGGTGAAGAATTCCTAGACTCCTCTGCACAACACGTGCAGCAACACCTTTCACTCTGTTCCTTCGCAGTAGGAATCCAGCCGTTTTCTTTGAAATGCTGAAGGGGAAATGGATGCACGAATGAGAGATGTACCCTGTGTATGGACGCTATTGTACGTGGCATACCGCAATTGTACCTATCCGTACAGGAGATATATCCCCTACAATGAGCATAAAGAAAGCGTAACCATTATGGGGGAATTACATATATGAATGAAATGAAGCTATGGTATAATCGTCCAGCCTCGAATTGGACGCAAGGATTGCCTATTGGAAATGGCCGATTAGGTGCCATGATCTACGGTGGTGTAGAAGATGAAACATGGAGCCTAACAGAACTGACCTACTGGTCAGGAAAGTCGGAAGCCATTCCAGGCCAATCCAACACGAGAGCAGAATTAGATCATATGCGTGAGCATTTTTTTGCCGGGGATTATAGGCGGGGAGATGAGCTGGCGAAGCAGTTGCTGCAGCCAAAGAAAGGGAATTTCGGCACGAACTTATCGATGTGCGACGTGCAACTCACGTTTGCTCATCAAGGCGAGGCGTTGGTTCGCGAGCTGGATCTTCAGCGTGCTTGTACGCGGACAACCTACACCTCTGGGGGGCAGTCTCGAACAAGAGAGGTTTGGGCTTCGCATCCAGGTGGAATCGTGGCTTCGAGATTATCAAGCGATCAGCCTGGTGGAATTTCATTCACGCTGCGCATTCTCGGAAGAACAGATCGCTTCACTGCAACATTATTTGGTCATGATACGTTTATTTTTGAGGGGCAAGCAACGGAAAATATGCACAGTAACGGGGAGTGCGGTGTATGCTGCCAAGGCATATTGAAAGTCATCGCGAGTGGCGGCAGCGTGACCGCAGATAGGGATGCTGGTCACATTAGGATCGACAACGCAGATGATGTGGTCATCTATGTAGCAGTGAACACGGATTATGGCAGCCATAATGACAAGTGGAAGTTACTGTCGCTGGGTCAAATAGAGAACGCCATAACAAAGGGATATGAGCAGCTTCGGGCGGAACATGTGGCGGATTACCGGCAACTGTACGACCGAGTCTATCTGGATCTAGGCGCAACTAGTCAATCTAGTTTACCAACGGATGAACGCATCCGTCTGTTCTTCGAGGGGCAGGATGATGATCCGCACTTGTTTACCTTATTTTATCAATATGGCCGCTATCTTACGATTGCTGGGTCAAGGGAGGATTCTCCGCTTCCGCTTAATCTTCAAGGCATTTGGAACGATGGAGAAGCCAATCGGATGCAGTGGAGCTGCGATTACCATTTGGATATCAACACGCAAATGAATTATTTCCCAACGGAAGGGAGCAATTTGGCAGAATGCCATCGTCCCTTAATGCGGTTCATTGCGCAATTAGCGGAGAGCGGAAGAGCGGCGGCGCAGCATTTCTATGGCTGTGAGGGATGGGTTGCTCACGTATTTACTAACGCATGGGGATTCGCGTCGCCAGGCTGGGAAACATCGTGGGGGCTGAACGTAACCGGAGGCTTGTGGATTGCCACACATCTTCGCGAGCACTATGAATTCGGCCTTGATCAAGCGTTTCTGGCAGAAACGGCCTATCCAGTGCTGAAAGAAGCTGCTGCCTTTTTCCTCGACTATATGACGGTTCACCCGAAGTATGGGTGGTTGGTAACAGGCCCGTCGAATTCGCCTGAAAATAGTTTCTATGTATATGATCCGCAGAGAAGCGAGTATCCCTTGTCTATGGGATCTACGCTGGACCAGGTGTTGGTTCGCGATTTGTTTGTATTTTGCCTAGAAGCGTCTGCGCATTTGCAGGTGGATGTAGAGTTGCAGCGGAAGTTGAAGCAAGCCATCGCCGTGTTGCCGCCGTTGATGATTGGACGCCGAGGACAATTGCAAGAGTGGCTGGAGGATTATGAAGAGGCGCAGCCTGACCACCGCCATTTCGCTCATCTGTTCTGTCTATACCCTGGGAATCAGGTGACGCCTGAGGGGACGCCAGAACTGAGCGCTGCAGCAAGAGTAACCTTAGTGAATCGTATGGAACGTGAGATGTTAGAGGATGTTGAGTTTACATTAGCCGCGTTTGCAGCGAATTTTGCCAGATTGCACGATGGAGAGAATGCTTACAAGCACCTTACACATTTAATTGGTCATTTGTGTTTTGACAATGGTTTAACATTTTCGAAGGCTGGGATCGCTGGGGCCGAAACGAATATATTTGTGATCGACGGTAATTTCGGCGGCACGGCGGCTATTGGAGAAATGTTGCTGCAAAGCCATGTAGGCGGCATTCACTTGCTGCCGGCACTTCCGGCTAAATGGCGAACGGGGATGGTCACAGGTTTACGGGCCAAAGGGAACGTAGAGGTGGATGTGAGTTGGGCAAACGGCCAATTGGTCGAGGCGGTCTTCAAAGCATTTTCCCCAAATCGTGTACTCCTTCGTTATCAAGACAGCAAAATTGAAATCGCTCTGGAGCCCGGCCGCACGTACCACATGGACAGCACATTACGCGTGAAACTTATCTAAATATCGAGTAGACCCAGGCAGCTACAGTCAGTATAAAAGTAGTTGCCTTTCCTTTGTTTATTTGCAAAACACCATGGTATAATAGAACACACTTTAGATAGCGCTTACAAAAAGGGGGGTAGGATTCATGCCGAAGTTCTCGCGGTTATTCCGTAAATTTCTGATCTCCTATATCATTATCTTGGTTATTCCGAGCATTGCTGGATATATGTCTTACCGTACTGCGATTGCCGTGACGCAATCTGTATCTATTGAGAATAACGTAACACAGCTTCGGAAGAGTCAGGATATTTTGGAGCGGAGGATGGCTGAGGTCGAGGGTTTCACGAGGCAATTGGCTCTAAATCAAGAGTTGAGCGTCCTTATGAATGAGAAGGGAATGGATGAGAAGGTTAATCTGTATGGCATTTGGAAGGTCAATAATGATATTAAAGCATGGAGCCAGACGAATGATTTTTTACAGCAATTTTACATCTACTTAAATAATTATAATGTGCTCTTAACGCCAGCCTCTTCCTATTTCCAACCTGAACGATATTATCAGTCCTTTCACTATAAGGATTTAGCCGCGGATGAATGGAAACGAACGCTTTTAGAGCAAACGCACAACAGGGAAATCATACCGCTGAAACCCTTCGTCACGAATGGTGTGCAGACCTCTGTGATTACGTATATACAATCGCTCCCGCTAGACAGCTTTAGTGGAGCCGCGCGCGCTACCGTTGTTGTTCTTATTGATGAAAAAGTGATCTCTAGCGTCTTATCTGATCTCCAGGATCAATACGGTGGTTGGTCTCATATCAGTGATGCCCAGGGGCATACGATAAGCTTGCTTGGTATGAACGAATCGGATGCAGCCAAGTTAGCCTCGGACACCAGCTTTAATCAATCGCAGGCAAGCCAATTCTATAATGACGATTTGGTCATTACCATTCGTTCCAAGACCACAGGTTGGGTCTACCGAGCGGGAATTCCTAGACATGTTCTTATGGAAAATGCGAATAAAATCAAGTACATTACGTGGACTGTGACAAGCGCCGCTTTGGTGGTGGGGTTGTTGGTAGGACTGTGGCAAGCTTACCGGTATAGTTATCCTATGCATCGATTGCTGAATGCGATGAAAGAGCAGTTTGGCAAGGATGCAGCTGTAGGACGCAACGAGTATGACTTCTTGCAGGGTAATATTTCGAACATGATTTCTAACAATAAGCGTCTCGAAAATGAATTGAACAGGCAGCTCCCCTTAATTCGGGATGCTTTCTTAAAAAGGCTTATCGCAGGTGAATTCCGATCACTCGAAGAGATCTCCGCTGCTGCCGAGCAGGCCAATACAGGGCTGCAAGCGGATACGGGTTATACGGGCATTTTGCAAATTAAAGGATACTCCGGTATGGACAACGTTGATATTCTGAACGAGTTAAGTGCAGCCAGGTTCATCATGAAACAGACGCTGCACGATCTTGGTTGGTTTGTTCATATGACCGATCTCGGTGCTGATCGGGTTGCGGTTATTTTTGAAGGAATTGCTTCTACGGAAGACACGGAGACCGCGAATAAAGAGGTTGAGCGAATTCTGAATGAGCTTGCTGAATTTTTATTTACGGAATACAAAATTACGATTATCGCTGCGATGGGAAATCCATTCAGCACGCTCATGGAAGTTAGCCACACGTACGAGCAAGCTACACAAGCGTTAGAGTATGCACTGCACATGAATCGCAAAGGGGTCTTATGGTTCTCCGATGCAAGGTTGGAGAGTGACACCTACTATTATCCACTCGATATTGAACTGCGTTTGATCAGTACGATCAGAGCGGGAGATCTCGACGAAGCTAGACGGATTCTGGATGCGATCATGGCGCAGAACATCGAGAATCGCGAGCTGTCCATCGAGATGAAGCATCAGCTTGTCGGGGAGTTGAAGGGCACGTTCCTGAAATTGCTTTACCAGAAAACATTTCAGGAGTCCGATATTTTCGAAGCGGTGAAGAATCGTGTTGCTGACATCCAGGCCAATGAAGAAATCGATGCGATTCGGCAAAATATCGACGGCATTATGGCATCCCTATGCGGGCTGATTGCCAATAAAAAGACGGATCACCACAATAAAACCGTGGAGCAAGTGATGATGTATATCGCCGAGATGTACAGTGATCCTGATCTGAATTTATACCGGGTGGCAGAGAAGGTCGAGCGTCCTGAGAAATATATCTCCAACCTGTTTAAAGAGGTCACGGGGAAGAATTTATCTGATCATTTGGAACAGGTAAGGATGGATCAAGCAGCTAATTTGTTAAAAGGCGATACGTACACGGTCGATGAAATTGCTGCCCGTGTCGGATACAATAGTTCGCATTCTTTCCGCAGAGCGTTTAAGCGAGTGCTCGGTGTTTCGCCGAGTTCGTATCGGCAGTCTATGACGGAATGAAAATTAAGGAGCTAAGCGGCTTGATGCGCTTAGCTCTTTTTGGCTTCTGGCTGGCTGGGTGGCGGCGGTGGCTGTAGAGGCGAGGAAGTGCGGAGCGCTGGATGGATTACGATTCCGCCTCGTCTCCCAAAAGTGCAAAAGTACAACCTTTTTGGCTAATTTATGGTTAGTACGGGTAAATGCGTGCAAATAGGCAACTTTTTTACCGTTTTTCACCATAATCTCCTGAAATCACTCGAAATTGATGCCTTTTTGCATCAATTTCCAATAAAGGAGGGGGAATCGCATTGGAAAAGTGCTCATATGCACTTTTGGCTGGAGTAGGGGGCGTGAAGGGGAGGTTGTTTAGAGGAATACACCAGCCACCCCAGCCACTCCGCCCCACCAGTAACCCCAGATATTGAAGATAGCTTTATGGCAGCCCCTTATTTGGAATTGGAATTAACCGCACTACCCGCATCACAGACTAACGCTGCTACATCGTGCGAACGGGGATGATCACTAGACAGATGTACCCTCGATTTACCGCCAATTGTACGTGGAATAACGCAATTGTACCTATTAAAGACGGGCGATTATCCCCTAGAATAAGGCTCAAGAAAGCGCAACCATTTGTGTAACAGATGATCTTAGGAGGTTTTGTTTTGGATAAAGGACTAGTCACCAATCAGAGATCGCTGATCAAAAGCAGTCGACCTGGTTTGAGGGAGGCAGCGACTCGAAGCTTCAAAAAGCATTGGCAACTGTATCTGCTCATCATTCCACCAGCGTTGTATTTCCTCATATTCAAGTATTATCCGATATTAAACGCGGTGCTTGCTTTTAAGGACTACAATGTCACGAAAGGCATTTGGGGGAGTCCCTGGGTAGGGTTTAAGAACTTTCAATTGTTTTTTGAAAACCCGTTGTTCTGGACGTTAGTGAAAAACACGATTTTTATCAGTGGCTATCTGCTGATTGTTGGTTTCCCGATCCCTATTTTATTGGCGCTGGCCATTAATGAAGTACGCAATCAGCGCTTCAAGAAACTTGTCCAGCTGGTTTCTTTTGCACCTTACTTCATTTCCACCGTTGTGATGGTGTCCATTATTATGCTGTTTTTGGCGCCTCGCCTCGGTTTTGTGAATGTCGTGATGAATCATTTTGGCATGGATTCGATTAATTTCCTCGGAGAGCCGGGCATGTTTCGCTCGATCTACGTGTGGTCGGACATTTGGCAGACGGCTGGTTATTACTCGGTCATTTTTTTAGCTGCCTTAGCAGGCGTAGACCCTTCCCTATATGAGGCGGCCAAAGTAGACGGAGCATCGCGCTTTCAGAAAATTATCCACGTCGATTTGCCTGGCATTTTGCCTACCATCATTGTGGTCCTAATCTTAAATGTGGGGAATGTGATGGCGATAGGCTTCGAAAAAGTGTATTTATTGCAAAATCCACTCAACACAGTCAATTCCGAGATTATCGCGACTTATGTGTACAAGGTGGGACTGCTGAATGCGAATTACAGCTTCGCTACGGCCGTCGGATTGTTCAACTCGGTTATCAATTTGATCTTGCTAATTGTAGTTAATGGTATGGCTAAGAAATTTTCGAATCATAGTATTTGGTAAAAAGGAGTGCAGCTATGTCTACAGTCAAAGCAAAAGTGAAAGATTCGCTAGGCGATAAAATGTTTTTAATTGCCGTCTACGTACTTCTGAGCTTATTACTTGTTGTTGTTTTATATCCGCTTATTTATGTAATTAGCAGTTCGTTCAGCAGTCCAGCTGCTGTTACTTCCGGAAGAGTCTGGTTGTGGCCAGTAGAGCTGTCACTCAAAGGGTACAATACCTTGATTCATAACGAGAAAGTGACGATTGGCTATGCGAATTCCCTTTTTTATACAGGCGTTGGAACCATTATTAGTGTTGTACTTACGATTATGATTGCATATCCACTTTCTCGAAAAACGTTCTTCGGCAAAAATGTGCTCATGATGCTAATCACGTTTACGATGCTATTCAGCGGTGGGTTAATTCCGACTTACTTGGTCGTGAAGCAAATGGGACTGATTGATACGAGGTGGGCGCTGCTCATCCCTAATGCGATTTGGGTGTGGCAGGTGATCATCACGAGATCCTTTTTCCAAACGGCGATTCCAGATGAATTGTTTGATGCCAGTGAAATTGATGGCTGCAGTGACTTCCGATTTCTAAGAAGTGTCGTCATCCCGTTATCCAAACCGATCATCGCCGTGCTTGTTCTCATTTATGCTGTCGGCCAGTGGAACGCGTACTTCGATGCTTTGATTTATCTCAAATCGGCTAGTTTGTTCCCGCTGCAGTTAATTTTGCGTAGTATTATCATTCTCAACAACAGCTCGAATGCCACGGATGCCTTGAAGCAAGTTGAGCGACAGCAGTTGGCGGAAGCACTGAAATATTCCCTCATTGTCGTCACAACATTGCCAGTGTTGATTATTTATCCGTTTGTCCAGCGGTTCTTCGTACAGGGGATGTTAGTGGGTTCTGTCAAAGGGTAAGCCGCGGACTTGCCATGTGAAAGGTGGATGCCATTGAAAGGGGTGATTCGTTAAAGGTATTGCTGGTCGTCGATCTACGTTCGGGGTTATACTAAATGCATGAAAAAAGGGAGCGATACATGTGAAAAAGAGTCTTGTAAGCGCACTAATGGTCATTGTGGTAGGTAGTTTATTTCTTGCCGCATGCTCGAAGGATGACACAGCATCCGTATCACCAGCAGCAACGGGAACTACGAAGAGTGGTCCTGTCGCGATTAGCATGTTTGCACAACAAGATACAGCGATTGACTTGAAGACGAATAAATTCACGAAATTCATGGAAGAGAAGTTCAATGCGAAGTTTAACTTTGAAATTATCCCGTTTGATGGTGCCAAAGAGAAGAGACAGATTTCACTGGCAAGCGGCGATTATCCGGATTCCTATATGTTGACGGCTTGGATCGACCAATTCTCACAAGCTGATATTCTGAAATACGGTAAGCAAGGTATTCTAATTCCTTTGAATGATCTGATTGATCAGTATGCCCCGAATATTAAGGCCGCAATGGCTAAAGACGCTACATTGAAGAGCTTTAGTACAGCGCCGGATGGCAAAATCTATGGGCTAGGATCTTATACGCAATGCTTCCATTGCTCCTATCCGAACAAAATGTGGATCAACACGAAATGGCTATCCAAAATGAATTTGGAGATGCCGAAAACGACGGAGGATTTCAAGAAAGTTCTTCAAGCCTTCAAGAAGGGTGATCCAAATGGGAATGGCAAAGCCGACGAAGTTCCGCTAAGTGGATCGACTGAGGATTTTGGCGTGCATATCATTCCGTTTCTCATGAATGGTTTCATCTATGATGATGACCGCAATTACCTGACGATGTCGAATGGCAAGGTCGATACAGCAGCGAATAAGCCGCAATGGAAAGAAGGCCTCGCGTATATTAAATCGTTGTATGACGAAGGTTTAATTGATCCAGGGGCATTTACGCAAAATGCGGAAGCGTTCAAGAAAATTGGTGAAAACGCCGGGACGCAAATTCTTGGTGCAGGCGCAGGCATGCATCCCGCTATTTTTGTAAACATAGATAAAGGCAACAAAAACTCGGCCGATTACAACCCCGTACCACCGCTTACAGGGCCGAATGGATCTCTTGCTACGCATGATGGTGGTGGTTTGACGCCAGGGGCGAAATTCGTCATTACCAACAAAGCTACCAAAGAAGAGCAAATCACATTGATCAAAATGGTAGATTATATGTTTACTTTTGAAGGACAGACGAATGCTGCATCAGGTATGGAAGGAATTGACTGGAGAAAACCCAAAGAGGGCGAGGTCGCTCTTGGCAAAGGTGTGAAACCACTCATGGCATCAATTCCAGCCGTGGAAGGAGAAGCGCCTCATAATGCAGGCTGGAGCGGAATGGGTCACTTCTACCAACCAAGCGAGTACAGAGACAGCATTGTTCAAGGAACAGATGTGTATGATTCGGCGAACTATGAACGCAGATTGTATAATGCAACACTCTTGTACCAAGGTCATGAACCGAAGGAGATTTACCCTGTCTGGGCCGTATGGGTTGATCCGGCACAAACGGATGAAGCAAGTATTCTCCAAACGAATCTCAAAAATTATATCGATCAGAACGCATTGCAATTTATCACCGGAAATAAAGATTTGACCAAGGATTGGGATGCTTATGTGAAAGGACTGGATAATTTGAAGGTTGGCCGTTATCTGGAAATTTTGCAAAAGGCGTATGACAGTTCTGCCTATAAAAAATAGAACAGTGAGAATCAGGTGCCCTATGGTCAAACATAGAGCACTTGATTTTTTTGTTGGGAAAGGGGAAGAGAAGATGACGGAAACATGGACTAACCGTTGGGTGAATACGCGTGGTGGGCTGCCTCACTTCAAAGAGAAATTACTTCGCAATGAACCAATCGTCGTTGCTTTCATCGGAGGTTCTATTACCGAAGGTGCAGGGGCATCGGACATGAATACCACCAGTTGGCGTGCGTTAACGGAAAGCTACTTAAAGCAACGTTTTTCATCTGAAAAGGTAATGTGTATCAATGCAGGCGTTGGTGGGACGACGTCTACATTCGGTGCTCATCGGCTGCAGACGCACGTCTTGTCTCAAGGTGAAATCGACTTACTATTCGTTGAGTTCAGTGTGAATGACGGTGAGGATCGGGAAGAATCGATCAGAGGCATGGAGGGGATTGTACGACAATGCCGGCGTCTATCGCCTCGTACGGAAATCTGTTATATCTACACGGCAGCGGATAAAAATTTGACCGAAAGGCTGCCATTCAACATCGCTGTCCACGAAGAAATCGCAATGTACTATGACATTCCTTCCGTTAACTTCGCTGCGAGGATATACAGCATGATGCAGACGGACGAAGTACGGTGGGAGGACCTTGCTTCTGATCGCTTACATCCTAATGATGCGGGGCATGCCTTGTATGCTGCGTTTCTGGAGGAGTATCTGGAGGGGGTATTAGGAGCAAAGGAGCAGTTGGATGGAGTAGAAGGAGCAAAGGAGTACCTGGATGAAACAGTAAGTGCAAAGGTGGAGTGGGATGGAGCGCAGGGTGCGAAAGCGTGCCTAGACGATGATGTATCCCTCCCTCCTCCAATTAATCACAATAATTACGAATATGCTGAGATGTCTGAGGTAGAACCGGAGAATGGCTTGGTAGGATTTGAATGGAGGACCTTGCCGTCAGAACCTCTGATGAACTGGCGATATGACACCAGGCATCTGTATACGGATACTCTCCATGCTTCGTTCTCCTTCACAGTGTACGGGCAGAGTGCTGGCATATTGCTGCTGTGCGGGCCGGACTCGGGGATATTCGAATTCGCCATAGACCACGAATCGTTTCAGACCGTTGATGTATTCGATCATTGGTGTTTACAAGCATATCGCCCCATCATGGCTATGTTCCCCATTCACGCTGAGCGGAAAAGCAGACGAATTACCATTCGCCACACAGGGAAGAAAGATGCGCGGAGCACGGGGACGAGTCTTCGTATTTTGAAAATGTTAAGTAATTGAAGGAGCAAGTTGAAGTGAGCCCCTTACAAGTCAATCGACTTGCGGGGCTTTTCTAGTTTTAAGTAATAACTGGAAAACCTACAGTTATTTCGAGCTGATTTAGCTGATTCAAAGATATAACTGGAAAACCTCCAGTTATTTTCAGCCAATTGTACGCTATTCGCTGGATTGGTGGAATTTAACTGTAGTTTTTCCATCTAAATGGAGGAATCAGACAAATCTAGCGGATTTAGATGTAGTTTTTCCATCTAAATGATGCCTGCGCTGCAAAGTCCCCCTATTTCCTTGCTCCTAATGCCATCGCCATGTAAGATAAAACACATAACAACAAGAAGAAGGTGCATCTAGGATCTATGTGGACGTATACCGCAAATTTAATACGTGATCTATCGCCTAACGTGAAGCGGTTTATTGCGACAGAAAGCTTGTTTGGCATCGGAGTCGGGATCTCTAGCTTGATCCTTAACCTACATTTATTAGACCTTGGTTTCTCCAAAGGTGACATCGGTAAGATAACGTCACTTGGGGCACTTACGGTTGGCTTGGCTAGTTTGCCGGCAGGGTTCATCGTGAAGCATATCGGACGCAAAACGATGCTCGTCATCGGGATGCTCTTAGCCTTCCTGTCCCTAGTCCTCTTCGGTATCGGCACTAGTATTGGTGCGGTAACCGTCGCGCAATTAGTGTATTCGCTTGGGATCACGGCAATCGTGAACTCTGAAATTCAATTGATTTTCCAATATTGCGGCACGAAAAAGGAAGAAACAAGTGCCTATGCGCTCTTGTTCGCGATTTTTACGTTATTCACCGGTCTAGGCACGTGGCTTGGTGGATATTTACCCGATTGGATACCTGGACAGACAACGATGTACCAATATGCCTTCTTCGTTGCTGGCGGATGCTTAGGTCTCTCAGGCATATTGCGAGGAATCCTGCTGCCGTCTAACCACATCAAGGCCGAAGAAAGCAACGTAACCGCAGCAGAGGAGCAGAAAGGCAGCGAAGTAGCGAATCCTTCCCACCAGCCGAAGAAACGGCATGCGATTTATTTCTTGCTGCTGCTTTCCCTGCTGATTTTCAACTCCGGATTTACGTTCGGACTTCTTAGTCCGTTCTTGAATGTCATCTTGAAATTCCGCTTCCAGATGGAAGATGGGAATATCTCTGGTGTACTCGCGTTATCCGGATTTTTCTTCTTCATCGGCTCGATTGTTATGCCCTACGTTGTGGAGAGATGGGGCAGTCGCAGGACGTTCGTGTTCCTGTTTCTCTATAACATCCTTGTCGTGGGGCTCATGGCCATGGCGATGCCAGCCACCGTATTTGCTATGCTGCTGCTCATTCGTGGAACGGGCTTCACGATGCTGAATAACTTGATGGACAGTCAATGCATGTCAGCTGTCGCCGAAGAAGACCGCAACCTGTTCGCAGGCATGCGAACCGTCTCCCGCAGCATCGGGAATACGATTGCCTCGTACTGGGCGGGCTACATTTTGGCCGGCAATCATGATTCGATGCTCTTCCTTCTGACTGCGGGTGCCTTGCTTGTCGGGTATGTTGTCTATGTCTGGTTCGTGCAAGGGAAGCTGGATCAGAGACTGCAAGCTCAGACATGATCGAGCTGTGAGCTTAGAATGAGAGAAGTAGGAAGGGAAGTAAAGCCATGCTAGCAAACAAAATGTTTCAAAAACTAGGCTTACAGATGAGCCCGGCAACTAAGCACAACTTGTATAGTGATTTTGGAGCAGCCTGTTTATTTAGTCTCTTTAATGTGGTCTTTAACCAGTTTTATATCGCACTTGCCATTCGACAAGGGGCTACGAATCTGGAAGTTGGGATACTCGCAGCCGCTCCGGCAATTGGCCTGCTGTTCTCGCCGATTTGGGCAGCGAAAATCGAACAATCAGGTCCCAAACCTTTTGTCATCATCCCCAATATCATTGGTAGAGCTTTGTTGTTGTTTCCGGCGTTTTTCGGTGCGCCCAGCGTCTATGTGGTGACGGCCATCATTTTTTACTTTCTTATGGGCATACAAGCACCAGCTTATCCTGCGCTAATTACACGTATGTATCAGCCAGAATTGCGTGGCCGACTCATGGGCTATGTTCGAGTTGCCATGGGAGCTATGATGATTCCACTTGCTTACATAGTCGGTTCGTGGACGGATAAATCAGGACCGAGTGGGCCGCTAATCACGGCGTCTATAACGGGCGTTATAGCGATTCTTTTCCTTGCCCGCGTTAGGGAAATAGCTCCTTCAGCGACAGTATCAGCACGCAAATCTTCCTTTAAAGAACAGCTCAAACTTGTGCGAAATCACCGGGAGCTGCTCGTGTTTTTTGCCGCGACGACATTAACGGGCTTTGGCAACATATTGGCGAGTCCCCTATACCAGATTATCCAAGTTAAAGAGCTGCAGTTGAACAACATTGAAATTGCGCTAGCACGTATGACCTATTATGTGTGTTTATTAGTGGCCTATTTCGTTGTTGGTTGGGTCATTGATCGATTTTCTGCGAAGCAAACGTTGGTCTATGGATTGGCGGCGTTCACGATTGTTCCCTTCCTATATGGGACTTTCGGGAATTATCCGGCTGTCATTATTGGTAGCGGAATCCAGGGAATAGGCGATGCTATCTGGGATATTGGTATTCTTGCCTATATTTTTCGTGTTGTACCTGGAAGAGAGGCTGTCGTGTTCGGCTTGCACTTAATGCTGTTTGGCATTCGCGGCTCTATCGCGCCAATCATAAGTACAGGTTTATCCGATTACATGCCAATCTCCGGGTTGTTAATTGCGGCTGCCATTTGCGGGTGCATCGGAACCGTGATTTTTTTGCTGCAAAAAGATAACAAGAATATGCCGCAAGTATTGCCCCGTTAAGATTAATTTAAGCCATGAGAAGCCTTGGCCGCTCAGTTCAATTGCAAGTGGATCGAAGCAAGAGATCCCGTGGTTCTAATAACAGCGAGTCGATACTCCCCATTGCGGTTGCCGTATAAGTCCGGCTGGATATCTAACTCACCACTGAACCCAATCGTGTAGGTATGATCATCCAGCGCGACATAGACAGAGTGCTCGGTCGATGTGATCGAGGTCATATTCTTGCCATTCGTATGAAGAAGCGGCACACGTAAGTAGAGTTCATCATACTGCGGTTCGACGAGTTCTACCGTTAGCGAAACACCTTCGGCATTGACGAGGTAATGTTCTTTCACCGCTTGAACGGCCTGCAAATTGCCGCGATAAGTCACTGTGAATTGAACATGATCCGACGCTTCCTTGACGATAGATAGCTCACCTTGAATGCTCTCATCACAATAATCGGATAAATACTGAATACGTCCGTCGCCCCGTTTCCAACCAGGACCGATAGCGATACAACTTCGTTGAATTCCCTCCCGCAACTCGAAAGCATCGCCCGCTGAGAATGGAACCGATAGCCCGAGTTCCGTAGGAACGGCAGCGCGATGAATGCGCCCAAGACCTGTTGCATCGTAATGCGAATCAGCACAGGTGTCGATTTGGATGGAATACCCTGCGGCATTCGCAATTACTTTGTGGAAGGACGGAGAGGTGGCCACGACATATCCCCCCACTTCGGCTGGGCATGGAGCTTCCGCGATGGTATCGTCTGCGAACAGATAAGCGATGCTTAAGAATGCGCCCATTGTAATCATGTATTTGTCATAGAAACCGTAAGATTCGGTGCCATACTTGCTGTCGATGGGATATAAATTCTTAATATGCCGTGGAGGTGTTTGAACGAGCCATCTCTGAATCGATGCAAGGGCAAGCTTTGCGCTTCGCTTAAATGCGCCAGCTTGTTCTAGATCACCCATCCGAGCATACCGGACGGCTTCATACTCCGCATTGGCGGCAATGAGCACTTCATTAAATAGGAATTGATTACTTCTTCCACCGAAGGGGTGCTCATAAGCTGCGGATTGCAGCTGAAGAGTCCAAAGTCCGGACTTTCGAAGCTGTTCATCCAACGCTGTGGCGAATTCTCCTTGATAACCAAGGCCAAGCAGCAGTTGAATTTGAACTCTTGTCGTTAGATCGTACAACAGGGGATTGCCAGGATCACGGTACATCCCGTTCGCATCGAATCGAGCCAATTGTGTGGGCCAATGTTCCTGAAAATAGGCACGTGTATCTGTCACGCCCTCCTTCCCCCGTAGGTATTCCCCAGCCATATTGTAGATGTTGATGTTATGCAAGTGGCGCTTGCTTTCATCGTCCCGAATCACGAAGCCATAATGGTTATAGGGATTGAGCTCGTTTAACATGGAAAGCCACTTCGCTTTCGCCTCCTCCGTACATCTCGGCCCCATGAAGTGAAGAGACAGCATGATTTCTTTGATGGAGAAGTCCGTGATGGAATCCTGCTTCAGCGTTGTGATTTCTCGACAGCTCTCGGTCATCATGTGTTCCCACAAAGGCTGGAGATCCTGTAGGCGTCCAGCCGAAATCAAACAACCTAACACAGTCAAAATGCGAGAGTAGGCTTGCAAATCGAGTCGTGTCGTACCGTCTTGCCATACTCTTTGTTCGATCTGATGCCGTGTATAGCATTGGAAAGCAATCTCCATCGTATCCAAATAGATTTCTTTCCTATGTACAGTTGAATGGCTGGCAGTCATGTCGAATCTCTCCTCTGCTTACTGTTTTTACTTATTCTAAATGACGAATAAGCAATGAACCATGGACATTCCTGAGAACACCTTAACAGAATTACGATATATGATTATAATAAAGGGGACTCATAACAAATCGCTCAGAGGATGTTGGATGAATGCGAATAACCCAAGTGATGTACTACAAAGCGGGACCTTCTTGGCATCATGACCAATTCGTACAAGATTATGACCTATTGCTGCTCATCACGGACGGCAAGCTTAGATATCTAATTAACGGCATAGAGATTTGCCTGGAAAAAGGCGATATCCTGTATCTGCCCAATGGCACGGTACGCACAGGCCTGCAGACGAAAGAACAATCCCACAGTAAATACGGGATTCGTTTCATTCCAGATGACAGCGATGACGAATTCACTATGCTGCAAGCGGGCAAGCCGATGAAGCTCGCTTCGAAGCGGCTGTCATTCTTAGAGGAGAGAGTCGCCACGTTGATGCAGCACTGGAATAGGAAGGACATGTATTACCTTCCGATGTGCAGAGGAATCTTGCTCGAAGTTTTATCTCATGTGAGCCGTGAGCTTCACAAGGGTGGAAACGGGAGGGATCCTCACTTTGTTTATCTGGTTCGCGATTATATGTATGAACATTATCGATCTCCACTGACAGTGAAGGAGCTTGCCGATCATGCGGGCAAAACACCGTCCTATCTCATCACATGCTTCACACAAGCTTTCGGCTGCTCACCCTTGCAATTCATGCATAAGCTAAGGATTGCCAAAGCAGAAGAACTGCTCCTTTCGACAGAACTTAGTATTGAGGAGATCTCGCTTGAACTGGGGTACTGTGACTCGACGTATTTCTATCGGGTGTTTCGGAAGCACCATGGGACAGGGCCGTTGGCATTTCGACTGCACGTGTAAGAAAAACTGAGCATCGCATGGCTGATCATGGTAGTATGTACACAGATGAATAGAGAGGATTTGGCTATCGTGAGAAATTTCATTCCTAGAGAGCTGTATTTGCGGTTGTTTCTTTATCTAGCTTTGGCTGTGACCCTCATTATTGCCGTGTTCTCCTTCCTTCTTACTCGACAGCAGACGCATAACGCCATCAATGAAATTGACCGTGTCACCCTCCAAAGAGTAAATCAAATTCGGGATAATAGCGATTATACGTTGCAAAAAATGAAGCTATACGCTGGTCGCTTGGCGCAGGATCAGGACTCTGCCGCCTGGTTGACAGCATCCAATGAGGATTATTGGACGTATAAACGAATGGAGCGAAATGTAATCGATTTCATCGGGATAGAGCCTTTTCTTCATGCTGTCTTTATGGTGAATCCATCCATTAATCGTATTTATTCTTCAGAGGTAGGCGTCAATTATCTGGACAAGTTCGATGACCAAGAACTGCTTGAATTGAGCGCCTCTGAGAAAGCTAGAAATTTAAATTTAGTTAATATAAGCAGAGCTGGGCATGATTATTTGTTGCTCTGTATGCCGGTTGCGAAAAGCAGAGTGATTGTACTCTTAGATAAAGTGAAACTGGAGCAGTTTCTTATTCAAACAGATCCGGAACAGAAGAACAATGTGATGATTGTGAATGTGGATGGCGAAGTAATGCTTGGCCGCAAAGCGGATGATATGACGAAGGCAGTCATCGCGAAGACGAGTCAGGACGATGAGCAAACAATTAAGAAACTCGAAGGTGAGGATTGGTCGATACACCACATGGATCTCACTGCGCAGAATTGGCGAATTTATCATATGACGCCATTAGAAACACTTCATCGCAGCGTAACTCAGACACAATGGTCCATGGTTTTATCCTTTACGCTGCTCTTGCTCATTATCTGGGTTATTCTGTTCTGGTATTCAAGGGTTAATTTCAAACCCATTGGCGGATTAGTTCGTACGATTCAGGAGAAAATGGGGCAGGATGCCACAATAGCAAGTCCAGCGAAAGCGGCACAGATCATTACGACAGGTATTGAGTCGATGGTACAACGTATCGAGCAGCTAGACCGTTCCATCAAAGACAGTCGTTATTTGGTTAAGGAAGAGTATTTGCGACAATGGATTCTCAGTGGCTCATTAACTGGCACGATTAAGGGCCAACTGTCCGAAATGGTACCTGTCTTGCATGCAGAGTCCGTGTATCTTGCCGTAGTCCGGATCGAAGCCTACGCTGCGTTTTGTGAGAAATACGATTTTCCATCTCGAAAGCTGATGAAGTATGCGATGGCCAACATCGTAAGTGAGGTTATGGAACTCACTTGCGTCGTTGGGGAAGTGGTCGATTTCGGCGCCGATCATGTTGTACTAGTCATCGACGCGCAAACGGAGCAAGTGATCGTTATTGAAATGCTGGAAAAGCTCAGGATAACTATTGATAGTTATCTTCATTTTACCGTCGTAGCTGCTGTCAGTGATAAGAAAGCACCAGAGGAGAGTCTTTTGACCGCTTATGAAGCGGTAGTAGAGGCGTCAATGCTTAAATTCCTGGACGGTATTGACCGGGTTTACTCCGAACAGGATCTACATGTATATGAGGATACGATCCGACCGGTGATGGATGAAGAGCTCGTCAAGGAGCTCGTCCAATCTGTTCGTCTCGGAAATCAGGCGATGGTACAGAGCTATATGATTCAATTAACCGATTATATGCGCAGTATGACCTACGCGGAGTGTAAGCTTCAACTAACACATTTGATATATGAGTTGATGAAATCCTTTAAACAGTTGGATACCCTCAAAGGAATGGAAGGGATTCAGCATACGTTAGATAAGTTCCAACACTTGAATGGAGCGATCCGATGGATCGAAGATTTTCTGCGCGGAGTGATGGAGGACTTGAAACAGCGGTCAACTTCTAATCGGAAAGAGGAGATAGCAACCGAGGCTGTTCAATATGTGATGAATAACCTTCATAATCCAATGCTCTCTACGGATATGATTGCTGATCATACTTCTGTTTCTGTCAGTTATGTAAGGCAAGTGTTCAAAGAGTGGATGGATTGCACGTTATCTGACTTTATCCTGAATCAACGGATGGAGCGGGTGAAGGATCTCTTAGCAACGACGGAGTTTACTGTGGCTGAAATTGCTGAACAAACAGGGTTCCAATCGAAGAGTCACTTTTTCACAGCCTTTAAGAAAGCGACAGGTATGACACCCGTTCAATATCGTTCTTTATCGTTAGAATGAAAAATACGTCATGAACATGCCCGAATCCTTGGATTCGGGTTTTTCTATGCCCGCAAAGCCTTACGTAGCAAGGAGTGCTGTTGGAGAACTGATCGACAGAATGAGAACTAGGGCACTTTTGCGTTCTAAGAACCCGCTAGCAGAATGAGAACTATGCAGCTATAGGGAAGTTCGGATAGCATGTGAACTAGAATCACAACGAGACAAAAGCAGAGGAGGGAGAACAAGTTGTCATTCATTAAAGAAATCAGAACCAATAGAATCCTCTATGCGATGGCGCTGCCGGGCATTGCGTTTCTAGCCATTTTCGCTTACTTACCAATGGTTGGTCATTTGCTAGCGTTCAAGCGCTTTCAAATAAGTGATGGCATTTGGGGAAGCCCGTGGGTCGGGTTCGACAATTTCAAGTTTTTCTTCGGCAGTGATGCCTGGTACAAAGTGACTTGGAACACATTGATGCTGAATGCATTTTTCATTGTTTCAAGTATGGTCTTTGCGGTGACGATCGCGATCTTATTAAATGAAATTCGCGTGGTCATCTATAAGAAGTTGTGTCAGTCATTGATTTTCATGCCGTATTTTATTTCCTGGATGGTCGTCAGTTTAATGGTATTTGCTTTAATCAACACGACAGATGGATTCATTAATCGAACGCTTGAAAGCTTCGGCAACGAACGAATTAATTTTTATAACTCGCCTGATGCATGGCCGTGGCTATTAACCATTATTTACGTCTGGAAGTTTACGGGCTATAAAGCCGTTATCTTCTTAGCCGCCATCACAGGTATCTCTGAGGAGTATTACGAGAGTGCTCGGATCGACGGGGCATCACGACTGCAGCAAATTATTCGGATTACCTTGCCGATGATCAGGCCCGTTATCATTGTGCTTACGCTGCTTGCAGTAGGGCGAATTTTTTACGGTGATTTTGGGATGATCTACGGTATTGTCGGTGATAACGGGATGCTGTTCCCCACGACGGATATCATCGATACGTATTCCTTCCGTTCCCTAAGACAGTTGGGGAATTTCGGGATGGCATCCGCTGTTGTTCTGTATCAGTCACTGCTCGGATTAATCACAATTATCGGATTTAATTACTTAGTGAAACGAATCGATCCGGATTCCAAGCTATTCTAGGAGGTGCGACCCTAATGAATGATGCGCAGCTATTGGCGGGTAAAGCCGTAGTTATGCCCAAACGAACAAGCTTCAGGCCAAACGGAGATGGATGGTTCAAGCTGTTCACGTATGCGTTTATCACCTTGTTTACTTTATTTTCAATGATCCCCTTTTGGATGGTTGTAGCCGGTTCTCTAACATCAGAGAAAAGCTTGACGAAGTATGGGTTCCGATTATGGCCCAAAGAGTGGAGTTTAGATGCCTACCAGTACTTGTTTACCGGTAAGCAGGTATTCCAAAGCTATTACGTTTCCGTTACGGTGACCGTGGTAGGGACGATCAGCGCCCTAGTGATGTCTGCCATGTTTGCCTATGTGCTTTCCCATCGACGCGTTAAATACCGCAATATTCTTGCCTTTCTGACCTATTTTACCTTCTTGTTCGGAGCTGGCTTGGTCGGTTTCTATATCTTAATTACGAACTGGCTGCATTTGAAGGATTCCATGCTAGCGTTAATTCTGCCCTATCTGTTGAATCCGTTCTACACCTTTATCCTTGTATCGTTCTTTCGTACAGTTCCTTATGAAATCAATGAAGCAGCCACCGTTGACGGTGCGAATGAGCTGTACATTTTCTTTCGGATTATTTGGCCGCTTTCCATGCCAGCTTTGGCGACAGTTGGATTATTTTACGCCCTGCATTATTGGAATGACTGGTGGTTAGCGCTCTTGTTTATTGATAACAAAGACCTGCACCCGCTGCAGATGATGATTCGCGAGCTCATTTCGACGATTAATATTGAATCGTATATTGGTGGAGCGTCTGTATCTGCAGCCCCGCCAAGTAAAAGCATCCAATTCGCAACGGTTTGCGTCACCATTGGACCTATTATTCTTCTATATCCGTTCTTGCAAAAATATTTTGTAAAAGGTTTAACGATTGGCTCTGTGAAGGGGTAAATTTGGTTTTACCCGCCTCCGATATACATACAGGAGATGCGGTAGAATATAGTCATATCATTCTTGAGGAGGAAATGAAATGAAAGCTAGAAAAGCAGGGGTCATTGCGTTATCTACCATTCTCAGTTTCAGTGTATTAGCAGCATGTGGGGAAAAAGAAAAAAGTACGTCGGGGACTACAGCCCCTACATCCAAAGAAACGGCAGCTGCCGCCAAAGTATTAGCGCCAGCAACGCTCAAAATCATGTTGCCAGGTACTAAACCGACTGATTTTGACGAAGTTTTGGCAGAAGCAGAGAAACGTATGGCGGGTACGTTGAACGTTAAATTAAATGTGACATTTGTTCCATGGGCAGATCTGAAGCAGAAGCTGCAACTGACGCTGGCGAGCGGCGAAGATTATGATCTCATTTGGGATAACATGGATAACGGGTTGCTGACGAAAGTGCAAAGCGGGTATTATGAGCCGTTAGAAGCACTTCTTGATCAATATGGTCCAAATATTAAGAAGAATCGCCCGCAAGAGCAATGGGATGCAAATAAAGTTAACGGTAAAATTAGCCTAATTCCATTGGAAACCGATTTCTATAAATCAAGAGGATACTTAATTCGGGGTGATCTTAGAGAGAAATATGGGGTTGCTCCAATCAAAACGTATGATGAATTGATTGCTTTTAGTAGAACATTGAAAGAGAAAGAAAAAGACCTAATTCCAATGGCAATCAATGGTGGATCGACAGCTGCCATTCACAAGTTGTTCTTCGAACCGGGGAATATTCGTCCAGTTCCTGTTGCTGGGATGAATCAAGTGCTGCTTTATTACAAGGGTAATGATGGCAAGATTAATAACTTGTTCGAAACGAACGAAGCAGCGATCATGGATTCCTTTAAGCAATCACGTAAACTGTATACAGATGGCATTATGCACCCGGATATTATGGGTGTGAAGAGTCCTCGTGATCTTGTAATACAAGGCAAAGTGGGGATCACGCACTCGGATGACTGGACTGTGAACTCAGCTAACCAAGCTACGCTTCAGAAGAATGTACCTGGCGCCAAACTAGAATACGTATCATTCTTCGATATGACGAGTAAAAAAGTATCAAGCTTTACAGCTGGAAACTTCATAGCTGTACCGAAAGCGAGCAAAAACAAAGAACGCGCAATTCAGTTCCTAGATTGGGCGAACCAAAAAGGGAACTTCGATCTTCTCGCATACGGTACGCAAGGCAAGCATTGGGAGCCAATTGGCGACGACAAGTATAAAAACGGAACTGGCGCAGCTGGTTACGGATGGTTCCCTTGGGCATGGATCGGTAACCCAGCGATGGACCGTATTAGTTCGGATCAAAGCGAGCTTTCTGTAGCGCTAACGAAATGGTCACGCAATGCAGCTAACTTTGAGAAAGACGTTTTGACTGGATTAACGTTTGATATTACGCCAATCGCGAACGAGCTTGCGCAACTGAACACGTTTATTGAGCAATATCATAAACCGCTTTCCGCTGGTGTTGCCGATGATAAGGTATTTGCTGAATTGAAATCGAAAGCAGAGCCGGTTGTGAAGAAAATTCAAACAGAACTGCAGAAACAAGCTGATGCATTTAGAAAGAAATAAGGCTGGGTAAGAAGAGAGGAGAAGGTTCTGTCAGCAATGACAGGACCTTCACTTTACGACATGAAGGGAGGCGAAGTGACGAAGAAAGGTAAGTAAGCAGCAACATAATCCCATAATGAGAGGTGTAAAATATGAACGTTTCTTTTATTAGAAAATATGTAAGCGTTTTACTTTCTTTAGCCCTCATCTTTACCTTGTTAGGGACATTATCCGTCCCTAAAGCCCATGCGGCTGATGAATATGATTCCATGAGAGACAAGTGGAAGGAAATGCTGACCGGGGGAACGGCTTACAATCCGTTGGATGCGGATATTGCCAGTCAGATTACGGCTATTACAGCAACTGCACAAACCAATTGGGATACGATGAGTAAAGCGGTCGGACGCACCTATCTGTGGAGTGATCTAAGCGGTACAACCAGCTCCAGCCGTGTCACTTCAAGCTATAATCGTTTGAAAGCTATGGCACTCGCTTATGCAACGAAGGGCTCTACGCTTGAGAATAATGCTACATTACTTGCCGATATCAAGGATGCCTTGGATTGGATGTATCTAAACCGGTACAACGAGAACACGACTACCTATATGAATTGGTGGGATTGGGAGATTGGCATTCCTCTTGCTCTCAACGACACCGTTGTCTTGCTTTATGACCAATTGACAGCAACGCAAATAACGAACTATATGAATGCCGTTGAACGGTTTCAACCTACGATTACCTCGACTGGGGCTAATCGGGTATGGGAATGTTCGGTAATTGCCATTAGGGGGATTATCGTCAAAAGCAGCTCAAAGTTGACGAGCGCACGGGATGGTCTCAGCAGCGTATTTAATTATGTGACCTCCGGGGATGGATTCTATACAGACGGTTCTTTTATTCAACATAACAAACATCCCTACACAGGTGGGTATGGTAAAGCCTTACTCTCGGATATTTCCAAAATCATCTATATTTTGGATAATTCCACGTGGGAAGTCATCGATACCGATATACAGAATGTTTATAAATGGGTCTATAATTCATTCGAACCTTTGGTTTATAAAGGGGCTATGATGGATTTGTCCAGAGGACGCGAGATTTCTCGGTCCAATTATCAAGACCATCAGGTTGGTCATAATGTGATTCAGTCGATTATCCGAATCGCACAGTTTGCACCGACAGCGGATGCTGAGGCTTTTAAGCGTATGGTCAAATACTGGATTGGGGTGGATTCGTATAGGAACTTCTTTACTTATGCGCCAATTCAAATGATCGTTCTAGGTAAATCGATTGTAAACGATGGAGCCATCACATCCAGAGGCGAATTAATTAAACATCAGCAGTACCCTAGCATGGATCGGGCAGTTCATCTTCGTCCAGATTTTGGCTTCGGCCTTAGTATGTTTTCTAATCGTATTTACAATTATGAAGTGACGAATAGTGAAAATTTAAAAGGCTGGTATACCGGCGAGGGCATGACGTATGTGTATAACACGGATCTAGCACAATACAGTGATGATTTCTGGGCTACCGTGAATCCGTATCGCCTACCTGGTACGACAATCGATACGCAGACAAGGGCTAATGCTTCTTCGGCAAGTTCGCTGTCGACGAACAACTGGGTTGGAGGTACTTCAATTCTAGGTTTATACGGTATTTCTGGTATGGATCTGAAAGCACTTGGCAATTCGTTAACGGCTAAGAAATCGTGGTTTATGCTCGATGATGAGATTGTATCCCTAGGAGCCGGCATCACGAGTACGGATAATCGCCCCATAGAAACGATTGTAGAGAACCGTAAATTGAACAGCAGCGGCGATAATGCGTTGACGGTGAACGGTACCTCCAAATCCAGCACATTGGGCTGGTCAGAGACGATGTCGGGCACGAACTGGGCACACCTGGCGGGGAATGTTGCCGGTGCGGATATTGGTTATTATTTCCCAGGCAGCGGGGCGGTCAAAGGACTTCGTGATGCTAGAACAGGCTCATGGAATGCGCTCAATCCCAATGAACCGACGACGGCGATAACGCGTAATTATATGGGTTTATGGTTTGACCATGGCAGTAATCCAACCAATGCCAGCTATTCGTATGTTACATTGCCAGGGAAATCTAGTTCGCAGGTAAGTAGTTATGCCAGTAACCCGAATGTTACTGTGTTGGAGAATTCCACATCGGCTCAGGCTGTGAAAGAAAACACGCTGAATATTGTGGGGGCGAACTTCTGGACTGATGTTTTGAAATGGGTTCAGGTAAATGGAAGCAACTTTATTTCTAGTGACAAAAAAGCTTCCGTGATGACGAAAGAAACAAGCAATGATATCGAAGTTGCGATTTCCGACCCGACGCAAGCCAATACGGGAAATATTGCGATAGAGATTAATCGTGCAGCTACAGCTGCCCTTTCAACTGATCCTGGTGTTGTAGTCACACAGTTAAGCCCAACCATTAAGTTTACCGTGAATGTCAGTGGTGCTAAAGGAAAAACATTGAAGGCGAAATTCAGCTATGAAGAAGTAACAACACCGCCACCAGTACTGCTTTTCAATGATAATTTTGAAGATGGGGTCGCGGATGGTTGGACACCATCAGGCGGAACCTGGTCCGTTTTTACAGATGGTACGAAAATGTACGATCAGTCAGGGACTTCGGCTGCAGCCTATTCTGTCGCAGGTAATAGCACGTGGACGGATTATGCTGTGGAAGCAACTGTGAAGCCGATCAACTACGGAATTGCCACAGGTGTAGTTGGTATCATGGCAAGGCTGACGGATACAAGCAATAAATATAATTTTTACTACTCCAATGGCACTTTGGAAATCAGCAAGCATGTGGCGGATACCAAATCAATACTAGCCAATAAGGCTTACACGTTATCAACTGGTGCCAATCATACGTTCAAAGCCGTATTAGTTGGCAGTACGCTTGACTTCTATGTCGACGGCGTGAAGGAACTAACAGCTACAGATACTAGCTTCGCTTCAGGCAAAATCGGAGTTGCCATGTATAAAGCAGCAGCACGCTTTGACAATGTAGCGGTAGCCTCTTTAGTAACAGCGCCGCCGATCGCTTACAACGATAATTTTGAGGATAGCGTAGCTGATGGTTGGTCTACCTCAGGAGGTACATGGTCCATCGTGACGGATGGAACGAAGATGTACGATCAGTCCAATAACACGCTTGCAGCGTATGCCTGGGCAGGGAACAGCACGTGGACGGACTATTCCGTAGAAGCCAAAGTAAAGCCGATTAACTACGGTTTATCAACGGCCGCGGTTGGATTGATGGGCAGACTGACAGATACGAGTAATAAATATAATTTTTATTATTCGGATGGGTCTTTAGAGATTAGTAAGCATGTTGCTGGGACGAAATCAATTCTAGTATCGAAGGCTTTTACATTTACCGCAGGGACGACTTATGTGTTAAAAGCGGTACTAACAGGCAATACGCTTGATTTCTATGTAGACGGAGTAAAGGAACTGACTGTGACAGATTCAAGCTTTGGCTCAGGGAAAATCGGGCTTGCAACATATAAAGCTGCTGCTCGGTTTGACGATATTAAAGTTCAATAATGGGGAAAGAGATCTGCCTGAGACGGCAGATCTTTTTGCGCTCGGCATTATCCGTACGAAGGGGCTGAGCTATGTAAAGGACCTATGTGTTATCATTGGAAGAGGAACGGACATCGAGTAAAAAAGGGAGGACCTTAACCGTGATATCCTATCTGAAGCGGGTATACGAAGCGTGGATTGACTTTCCCCGTAGAGAGGGAGAGGTCATTCGAGGTCAATATCAGATCAAACGTTTCCTCGGTATGGGAAGCTACGGGTTAACTTACTTGTGTTTTGACAAGAATTCCGGTCAAGAGGTTGTCGCGAAGCAAGCGAAACCGAGCAAGGGACAACTGGGCCGGGATCTATTGCACCGGGAGATCGCGTTGATGAGCCAGTTAGAACATCCTTCTATTCCCAAATGTTATACATCATTCAAAGAATCGAAACGTTTGTACATGATAACCGAGTATATCCAAGGTCGGACCGTAGAGGATTTGATTTTTGAAGAGGGAGCTCGCTTTGAGGAAAAGGACGCTTTACGCTTCATCCGACAATTATTGAACATTGTACAATGTATTCATGAGCAGGGTATCGTGCATTTGGACATTCGCATTCCGAATGTCATCTTAGAGGGCGACCGTATGAGTCTAATCGATTTCGGTCTAGCCGCTCGCCTAGGTGAGCCAGCACGGTTAGCGCCAGATGCCGATGAAGATTTAATTCGAAGAAGGACCGTAGATGTCACGTCAGATCTATATGCCATTGGCCACTTCTTACTGTATATGTTGTATTCGACGTATGAGTTGGGGGAAGAGCAGGCGGAGGCAGATAGAGGATGGGAGGAAGAATTGCCGATAACCGCACATACAAAGCGCATTATCCGCAAATTATTGCAAATCGATCCGCCCTATGGGAGTGTGCAAGTTGTTATGGAGGAACTAGACGCTGTACTCGTATAAAAAGAAAAAAGCCACTTTCGCGGCTTCGGATTAGCTGGAGCTTCCACCTCTATTTTTATAATACCCAGACCCATAATGGCTCCGTCCGTATCCTCCCCGGTGACTTGAAGAGTAACGTCTGGTTACATATCCCCTATGATTAGAACTGCTATGTCGATGACCATAGTGTCGTCCTCGTCTGGAATGCAGAAGAGATCCTAATAATTTACGTAGTACATATTTGATCACCTTACATTCCCCCTTTCGCGGTTTACTCCTTATTACGACAAGAGTGAGGGATGGTTTCAGCTATTCGTCGACTTGGGCCTGCAACCGCTCGAGAATACGACGCTTGCGATAGAGCATTTTTGCTGCCTCGCCGACATCTTTCAGGGTTCCCCGGTTGATCCAAGCGCCGAAGAGAATACCCGCAATGGGGATGAGCTGGAAGAGCTTTTTCCAACCCCAATTATCGCGGTACGTAGCGAATACTTCGCGCCAACCTTGGAGTTGAGAGATCATCTGCACCTTCTCTTTGTCCGCAGCGGCGTAGTTCCCAAGCTCTTCGAGAATGGCCTTTTTGCCGACAATGTCGGAGGATGAGAATTGCAGAACTTTAATCGTGAAGATCCGCTCCTGCTTATCCTTGGGATCATAGCCATAGCAGATGGCTACTTCTTGAATGGTTTTCAAAGACAGTCCAAGGATGGCCGGAATATCGATAGCGAGTGTGAGAATCCCGCCAATCCCCGTCGTAGCGCCTTGCAAGGTAGCGATTTTAGAACGATTCAGCACAATCTCATCGGCGGTTTGATCCAGCACTTTCAGCGGCAATGTGCCTACGGATGCAATGGAAAGGCCCTCCGTAAACACATCTCGCACACCGCCATTGCGTTCAAATACTTCGCCAACATGCCGCACGGTCCCCTTTTCAGAAATCAGATACCGTCCACCTGCTTGCAAATAGTTCCCGAGCTCATCCAAGGCTTCGCCTATTTTTTTATTCAAAAACTTCGGCGTTAATCGGTCCAACACTTGGAAGGGCAGCCGCCCAAGCTTCTCCCAAAACCATAGGTCTTTCTGTTCAGCTTCCCAGGCTTCTATTTCATGAAATGCTCGTTGGAGCTCATTTGTCGTTTCTGGGTGGCGATTGCGATCAAGATCATTCATGTTGTGAACAACTCCTTTCTACATCGTATACGTGTGGAATCGCATTTGGATGCAGAAGAATATCATTCCTAATTCGCTGTTGAATTACTCTTTAACGGCTCCGATAACCATACCTTTGACAAAAAAGCGCTGTAGAAACGGGTAGACGACGAGAATCGGAATCATTGCGATGAAGATTTGTGCGGCTTTTACACTCCGATTGGACAACAATTCTAGATCTTCAAAATCAATACCTGTTTTACTGAGGTCGCGTGCGACGACGATGGTTTGCAGAAGCGTAGCAAGCGGCCACTGTTCGGGAGATCTCATATATAACATGCCATCAAACCAGTTGTTCCAATGCCCTACCAGTGTGAATAGGGAGAGGGTGGCCAGGGCAGGCATGGATATCGGTAAGTAAACAGAGAAGAAAATGCGGAATGAGCTTGCCCCGTCCATGGTAGCTGCCTCATCCAATTCTTTCGGTATCGCACGGAAAAAATTCATCATCAGAATGATATTCCAGACATTGAGCAGATGGGGTAAAATGTAAACCCAGAACGAACCGACCAATCCGATTTTTTGTATGAGCAGGTAGTGCGGGATCAGTCCAGCGTCGAAGATCATAATGATCAGGAAGAACCAGACATAGAAGTTGCGTGGCTTGAATTCGATATTGCTTCTGGACAAAGGAAAGGCAGCGAGAACAGTTACCATCATCGCCAGAACCGTACCAATTAAGCTCCGCAATACGGAGATTTGAATGGCATGCAGGAAGTTATCATTTTGAAAAGTTTTCACATAGCTGTCCAGATTGAAATCGATGGGGAACAGCGTGACCAGATTCGATTCGGCGGCTGTTTTTCCACTGAGAGAGACAGCAAAGATATGCAGCATCGGTAAAATACAGAGAATGGAGACAAGGACTAGAAGTGTTACATTCGTATAATAAAACACTTTATAGGATGGATTTTTATAATACATAGCCTGTTCCTCCGAGATTCGTCATTTTTAAAATACACGGTAATTCGTCCATTTGTGCGAAATGTAGTAGCCGGCGCTGATTAGAATGAACCCGACAGCCGATTTGAATAGGCCAACCGTGGCAGCTAAACTGTATTGCCCGCCTTGGAAATTCCGGAATACAAAGGTATCGATAATATCTCCCTTTTCAAGCACAAGTGGATTTATCAGGTTATAGATTTGATCGAAGTTGGCATTGAGCATATTGCCTAGGGACAATGTGAACACGACGACCATGATCGGAAGCAGGGAGGGAAGCGTAATATGGATCGTTTGCTGCCATCTGCCAGCGCCATCGATTTCGGCGGCTTCATACAGATCCGGATTGATACCGGACAAGGCGGCAAGGAAGACGATCGCTGAGAAGCCGAATTCCTTCCATAAATCACTCACGATAACGGTAAAACGGAACCAATTCGCTTCGCCCAGAAACATGATGGGCTGTAAATGAAGGGTTGCAACTAACCGGTTTAAAACACCGTCTAGTGAAAGCACGTCCAACAAGATACCCCCTAATATAACCCATGACATGAAATGCGGCAGGTACACCATGGTCTGAAGCGAGCGTTTCAACTTCATATTGCGGATCTCATTGATCAGTAAGGCGAAGGTAACGGGGACAGCCAAGCCAAATATTATTTTCAAAACAGAAATAATCAACGTGTTCCAAATGACTTGAACGGAGCCCTTCATTGTAAAAATAAGCTGGAAATTATCCCAACCAATCCACCTGGAACCAGATATGCCAAGCCATGGCTTGAAGTCCTGGAACGCCATGATGATGCCCGGCATGGGGGCGTATTTAAATATGAGAGCGACTAATACTGCGGGCAGCAGCATGAGATGAAGCCTCCATGTTTTGCGAAGGGGATGATTTCGTTTCGCTCTTACTCTTGCCGTTACGGGTGGCGATGATGTTATAATGGCGGTATCTTTCATACATTATTTTCCTCCTTGACTTGCGTCTTCTGTAACTTCATCTTAGGATGGAAGCGTTTTTTTGTATAGAATACATATTAAAGGTGACTGTCAATATCTTAAGGATATGCTTACGAAGCCAGTTTTTCTGGCGAAAAACTTCAAGGAGGTTGTGCAATGAAGCGGCACTGGCCTATATTCCTGAAAATCAACGGTGTCATCCTCGTTCTATTAATTCCCATTGTTATTCTATTTGCTTATTTCAGCAGGACCAGCTTTCAGGTTATTGATTCACAGATCACGGCGTATAACGAAAGCCAGCTGCAATTTCTGAAAAACCAGATTGAAGTAGGTGCCGAACGTCTGTCCCTTTCCTCTAGTGTTTTGGCACGCGATTCCTCCATTTTGAAGCTTCAGACGAGTATCTTGACGAAAGACTACTACGGGATGATTGACTTCCAAACCCAAGTAAAAGAAAAGCTCTTTCTGCAGAGTTTCTCCAGCAATTGGACCAATGACTTATCCATCTATTTGCCCGATACCCAAAGAAGAATATCGACGAATCCGAATGATCGCTACGATCAGAGTGTCCTTGAAACGGCCGACAACGGGAAGTGGCACTTTCACGCTGGAGGATCTAACGAAACACCGTACTATCAACTGTTTATCTGGGATCCGTACTTTTCCAAAAGCAGTCCTCAGACCGTAAGTGCGATTTACGAGGTGCGTTTTGGACTAGATAATATTAGAAAAATGCTGCGCTCATACAAACGAGATAGTCCGGGTTACTCCTTTTTATTAACAAGCACTGGCGAGGTGTTCTCGGCTTCTGATTCAAGTAATGCTGACTTAGAGAGGCTGGGTGAAAGACTTCTGAAGGAGGGCTTAAACGAAGGCGGGCATCGGAGTGTACAGCTGGAGGAACAGAAAGCTTATTTGAGCTATACCTTTCTGCCAAGTATTGAAGCTTATCTCATAGATTATGTACCTCTAAACACGTTTCACGCACCGATTATTAAGAGCAGGAACTTGTTTTATATCAGCATGTTCGTGCTGGTTCTCCTTGGATTTGCCACTTCCTATCTCTTGTATCTTCATGTGCAGAAGCCGATTTCTTATATCATGAAAGGGCTTAAACATATGGAGATGGGGGACTATTCATTCCGTATCAACAAGCGCTTTCATAATGAATTTGATTACATGATGCTGCGCTTCAATGACATGGGGAATGAGATCCAACATCTGATCACGAATGTATACGAGGAACAGAATCGTTCCCGTTTGGCAACGCTAAAGCAGCTGCAATCGCAGATTAATCCACACTTTTTGTACAATTGCCTGTCTTTCATTGCTGGTTGTGCAAAAGCTGGTTATACCGACACTATTAAACAGATGACGTATCATTTAGGCGATTATTATCGCTATACCACAAGAGTCGAGAATCAGATGCCCTTGTTAAAAGAGGAAGTTGATCTGGTCAATCACTACTTAAACATTTATTCGTTAAGACTTGAACGTCTTGATTATCAGATTGATATTCCCTCCGAAATGCTGAATGAACCTGTGATGAGGCTTATTCTTCAACCTGTTGTAGAGAATGCAATTGTACATGGCATTGAACCCAAACCAGGACGAGGAACGATCATGGTCTCGGGTCATCGTGACTCCGATTGGAATGTGCTTGTTGTTGAAGATAGCGGTGTGGGAATGACGGATCTGGAAATAGTGGCGTATGTACAGAGTTTGGAGCGTCCTATGGATGAACATACAGGCTGCGGATTGTGGAACGTGAATCAACGTTTAATACAACGATTTGGTCCTGGTGCAGGTATTGTCATGAAAGCTTCGAATCGGCTATCAGGTCTCAGTGTAGCACTTCGTTGGAAATGAGAATAAAGTAGGGAGGCTTGGTACGCATGATTCAACTTCTGCTGGTTGATGATGAACCCATGTTATTAAAGAGCATGGTAGAGAATGATTGGAGACATATCGGTGTGGAGACTGTTTTCCAGGCAGCTTCTGGGTTGGAAGCCGTAGATGTGCTCAAGAAAACACCGATTGATATTGTCGTAACGGATATTCGGATGCCGGGCATGAACGGGCTGCAATTATGCAAATTTATACAAGAACACTATCCCCGTACCAAGTGTATTCTGCTATCGGGCTACGGAGAATTCGACTACGCGCGTCAGGCAATCATGTACGGCACGGTAAATTATTTGCTGAAACCGATTAAGGACGAAGAGTTGATTGAAGAGGTTTCTCGCGTCAAGACGCTGCTCCAACAAGAATGGGAGCATGTAGGATCTTTGGAACGGGCACGTCAGACACTTCATGTTCACCTGCCGTTATTAAAATCGAATTTATTAAATAACTTGTTAACGGGGAGTTCCATGTCTTCTTCTTCACTCGCTGAACGAATGAAAGAGTACCAGCTTCCATTTGTACCGGGAAGGAACTGTTCTTTTCTCCTAGTAAGAATGGATGGCGGGTTTGGGGATACGGTGGAGGATGATTCTCTGTTATTCGAATACGCCGTTCATAATATCGCTTGCGAGATTTTAGAAGCGGATTATCACGTTTGGTACTGTAGGGATACCTTTGGGTATTTATGCTTTTTGGTGCAGGACAGAGGAATGGGAGAATCTTTCGAACCAGTAGGTGATCAAAAGCTAGAGAAATCGGCTTATGAGCTGCAGTTGAAAGTTTCAGCCTTTCTTAAAGGGCAAGTATCCGTCTTGATAAGCGATGAGGGGATATTTCCAGATGAACTCGCGCTGCATTACCGCAAATCATTGAATGAATTTCGCAAAGTTCCGCGAAGCGACAGGGAAATCATGATCATGTCCGGGAAGCCTCGCGTACAATCGAGGTCTCTGCAATCCTTATACAGTCCACCAAGTATCCAGCAGCTATTAGAAGCTGGGCGTTGGGGGGATGTCCGGACGAAATTGAGTGATGTTTTTGAAGAAATGAGCGCTAAGAAAATGGATACGGAAGAGAACATGATGGAAGTTACTTATACCTTGATGAATGCTTTTTTGTATATTGCGCACCTTCAAGGCAAAACCTTGATGGAAGTATCGGGGTTGGAGGCGGATGTGTCGCCAGATCCACGAATGTTATACAGAGCAGATCAAGTCATGGCGTGGGCAGCAGGGGTACTGGAAAGCATGGAATCGGGCAGTATCCGTGAATTCAAGGAAGGCAAAAACCAGTTAATTTCAAAAATTCATCGGTTTATCGAGACGCATATTGCACAAGATGTTTCCCTGCAAACGATCGCAGATCATGTGACGCTGCACCCGGTATATTTGTCATCCATGTATAAACAGGAAATGAAAGAAAACATTAGCGATTTCATTATGCGGTATAGGATGGAAAAGGCAGCAGTTCTGCTGGGTTCAACAGATATTAAAATTTACGAGCTAGCAAGTCAAATGGGTTTCCAGAACCCGCCTTATTTTAGCAAACTGTTCAAAAATTATTACGGGGTTACCCCACAAGAATACAGGGATCGGCACATCACCTAAATCTTAACAATTTCATACACCATCTTAAAACTTTATCACTTACCCGGCTGAAAGCGCTGTATTAATATAAAGGTGCAACGCAATACAGCTTAAAGGGAGGATCTTGATAGAAAATGGGTAAAAAACGATATCTACTTGCTCTTGCAGTGATTATGGTGTTCTCTCTCGTAACCGCTTGTTCGCAAAGCACAAATACCGGCGAAAAGGGAACGGAAACTTCACCGACAGCTGCACAGAAGGGTGCTTCTGCCGATGCCATCCAAAAGGGAATATACAAGTTTGAAACACCAGTGACGATCACGACAGTCAAAGCCACTGATGCCACCATGAAATTCAAGAACGGTGAGACCATGGAAAACAATGTGCACACGAAGTGGGCACACGATCAACTGGGTGTCGACATGAAGGTTTTGTGGCAAGTACCTGGCGAACAATTCAATACGAAACTGAGATTGATGCTGACAGCCAATGAATCGTTACCTGATGTGCTGACTACACAGGATATGACTTTGTTAGACGAATTGATTCAATCCGGCAAGTATAGAGATATCACAGCAGATTTTGAGAAATATGCTTCTCCCAAAATGAAACAAATCTACAACTCGAATCCATTAAATTGGAGCCAAGTCACATACGGCGGTAAAAAAATGGCCATTCCGAACTTTGCTATTGCTGGGAATGATAACCCCGTGATGTGGATCAGACAGGATTGGTTAGATAAACTTGGTATGAAAGCGCCTAAGACATTTGAAGACTTGGAAGCTGTCATGCAAGCATTCTTGGACAAAAAGCCTGGCGGATCTGACAATGTGATTCCGCTTGGAGCAAGCCTAGGTTCTGGTGGTTCATCTCCTAATCCGTTCACTAGCTGGCTTGGAGAGACTTCTTGGGTGTTCGGAGCTTTAGGCACGGTACCTTATCAATGGTTAGTAAAGGATGGGAAATTGGTCCACGGATCGACGCTTCCGGCGATGAAAGACGGCTTGGCGAAACTTAGAGACTGGTACAATAAAGGCTATCTCTCGAAAGAAGCAGGCCTTCATGACGAGAATAAATTGGCTGAATTGATCGCGCAAGGTCGCGTAGGTATCGTCGTGGCTCCTTCGTGGATGTCAGGTTGGCCGAACACGGACATGCAGAAGAATGTGGCGGGATCCATCATGAAGCCGTATCCGCTGCCAACGCTGAATGGCAAAATTGAAGCCCGTGACACGACTTACTTAAGAGGTGGCCTATTAGTTAAAAAGGATTTCGAACATGTTGATGCGCTATTCCTATACTTAAATCGGATCTTTGGTGCTGTAAACCCTGAAGAGGGCAGCGAGTTTGTGAATGGGTGGGCGAAGGATTACGATTATACAATCAAAGCGGATGGCACCTACTCCGTGACCGAGGCGGATATTCCTGGAGGCAAAGTCAGTCCGGCTAAATATTTGCTCATCGAACCGAAAGATCCATTTATCAGCATGAAGTTGCGAGCAGATATAAGCAGAGGGAAAGCGCCAGTAACGCCGAGTGAGAAGAAAATAGCCGTTAGCGGTCAGGATAGCTTGAAGGCTGCTGAGATTGTTGATGATGGCTGGAAAGCTGGCATTTATATTCCTCAAGCGTACACGGGTGCGAATACACCGGCGATGCAATCCAAGGGTGGTATTCTCGTCAAACTGGAGGGGGATACATTTATCAATATTATTTATGGCAAGAAACCTGTTACGGAATTCGATAACTTCGTGAAAGAGTGGAAGAGCCTAGGCGGCGATGATATGACCAAAGAAGTGAATGATTGGTATTCGAAAATGAAGAAATAGGATGAAGGGGCCCGCTGGAGATCAGCGGGCTTTTTGACGCCCGCTTAAGCTAATTTCATTATTCAACAGATAAAGTTATCCACCAAAATCGATAATTTTAGCATCTTTTTGCTGGAAAATCATTTGTTTATGAAACCCTGTAGAGGTAGAGGTAGAGGTAAAAGTGGTAGCAGGAGTAGGAGTAGTGCTCAATTGAGTAGCTAGCTTTCAAATAGATGTAAAAAATGCAGTTAATCTAGCCGTTTTGACGGGGATTTAGCAATTAAATGGAAAAAGTACATCTAATTTAAGATAGATTATCGGATTGGTGGCTTGTAGAGGGAATTAGCTGTAGTAAATCCATCTATTGCTCCAAAAGGGCGGAAATCAGCAGAAATAACAACATAAAATCCATCTAATTTGTTCGTGGCGGTGGAGAGTTTGTGCTCAGAAGGTAGAGGTAGAGGTAGAGGTGAAAGTAGTAGCAGAAGTAGAAATAGATGTAGGAAATCCAGTTAATCTCCAGAAACGCCCCCATAGCTACCTAGCCTGGGAACACAGGAGCAGAATTAGAAAGGGGTGTCGGCGGCGTTCATTTTGTGGAAATCTTAACAAATTCCTAGGTCATCTTAAAACTTTATCTCTATCTCACATGTAAGCGCTGTAATAAGATGAAGTAGGGGTGATCCTAGTGAAGTTTACGAAGAGGATAGTCGTTGCGGTGACGGTTCTAGTTCTCACGATTGTCGGAGCCGTCGTCTTGTATGCTTCAGTGGGTGCTGATTCGAGTCAGACTTCAATTGCGACGGTGAATGGCAGCGTGATCACCATGCAAGAATTCAAGCGTGAGTTGGAGAAACAAAGAACATCGGTTATCGACTATTTCTATCGATCAAAAGGTGTGGCCTATGGTAGGAATTTCTGGAAGATGGAGTACCAGGGCGAGAATCCAGAAGAGACAGCAAAGAAGAGAGCCCTAGATGAAATTACTAGGCTTAAGATTGAACTGGAACTTGCCGAGCGGCGGGGTCTGATCCAAGGGACTTCTTATGAGGATTTGCTCCAAAAGATGGATAGGGAGAATAAGCGAAGGCTGGCCGCCGTGCAAGCTCGTGAACCCATTTACGGGCCTGTCCAATTGGATGAGAGCACGTTTATGAACGATTACATAAGCAAACTGCGGATGCAATTGAAGGAGAGTCTATCCGAGAATGAGTTGAACGTGACGGAAGAGGATCTAAAGCGGCATTACGAGCTTCTCAAAGATACGTTGTTTACCGTAGAGGACAGGATCAGATTTCAAAAAGTTTCCGTTTCGTATAGGGGAGATGAGCAAGGAAACGTTAACAATTCAAAGAAGCAAGCCATCCAGAAACGGATGGAAGACATAAAACTCCTTTTGGATCAAGGGGAAGAGATGGGGAGCGTCATTGGCAACCTGCAAGATGAGAAGGATCCCTTCGTGGTTCGCTTTACCGAGGAGAATTTGAATAAGGATACGGCTGGCACCTATTTCAAGTCTCAAGCCATTCTCTATTCCGTACTTACTCATCACATGAGTGTCAATCAGGTGAGCTCTGTATTCGATGAGACTATGCAGGGGGAATACGTCCTTGTTAAGGTGGTGGATAGGGAAATGGGCGGCTATCAAAGTTATGAAGAGAGCAGACGAAATGTGTGGAGGAGTTATGTGGACACCGCCTATGGTGACTATTTGGATACATGCATGCGAGAAGCGAAAGTGAAGATCGATGCGAGCGCCTATAAAAAGATTCACATGGATTGAACGATTTTCACATCATTCTTGGAAGCGGTTACTTGACCTCGAGGGAAGTGGCCGTTTTTTAAGATAAATATTAACCGTACTATTCTCATGCGATTAGTGTGGTTAAATCAATGATAAGGAGGATATGTAATGAAGAGAACGAAAGGATTCAGGCTTATAGGTTTGATTCTGGGAATCATTATCTTGGTAGCAGGATTCGTGCCAGTAGCCGCACCAGCAACGGTTTATGCATCAGGCTCCGTCTATTATGTGGATGCGATAGACGGCAATGATGCGAATGCTGGAACGGCTTCTGGATCAGCTTGGCAATCGCTGAGCAAAGTTAACAGTACCGTCTTCCAGCCTGGCGACACGATTATGTTCAAGGCAGACGGTGTATGGACAGGTACGCTTTCTCCCCAAGGCTCAGGCACAGAAGGGAATCCCATTTCGATTGACATGTATGGTACCGGCCGTAAGCCATTGATTGCCGGGGCTGGCGCTGCAGCGGCTGTCTATTTCAACAATCAGGAGCAGTGGGAGGTCCGAAATCTGGAAATCACGAATGATGCGGCTACGAAGGCAGTACGAAGAGGCATACATGTGGATGGCACCAGCGGTGGCTACAGCAATCCCAGAGTGTTTAAGCATTTTCTTTTTGAAAATTTGGAAATCCACAATGTGAAGGGAGATACGGCAACCGATTATGCCCATAATGGAGGTATTATCGTCTGGGGAACAAACTGGGATTATCACGTATCCGATGTTGTGGTGAATAACAGCAAAATTTATTCCGTAGATAGCGTTGGCATTTACATTTATGGGGCACAGAAGAAATATTCCGCTGACTCCAAAGTGACGAACAATGTTATTTACGATGTGGGCGCAGATGGAGCATTCATTCTAGATACGACGAATGCGCTGATCGAAAACAACATCGTGCATGACACGCATGTAAGAGCCAGCGGATATCATGTTCCGCTGTGGGTATTCTCAGCTAAAGATGCGCTGATTCAGCACAATGAAGTTTACAATACAGCGCCGGGCGGAGACGCTATGGCTTATGATGCGGATTACAAGAGTGACGGAACGATTATTCAATATAACTACAGTCATAATAATGCTGGCGGCGCCTTCTTGGTTGTCAATGATGGTACGGTTGCAAGCAACGCCAATACCAATACGACAATCCGTTATAACATTAGCCAGAATGACAGCGGTGCCGTGTTTAATTTTAGCGGAACCCCCGATACTACCCATATCTACAACAACACGGTATATTTGCCTAGATATTCGAACGCGAAAGTGGTGGATTATTTAAATTGGGGCGGTTATGCCAAAAATACGTACTTCACCAACAATATCATCACGAATCTTGGAACGGGCGGTTACAATTTCGCTGGGAGCACGAATAATGTGTTTGATCACAACCTGTTCTATGGCAACCATCCGGCCAGCGAACCGACGGATGCGAACAAGATTACAGCGGATCCCCTGCTTGCCTCTCCTGGCTCAGGCGGTATAGGGAAAGATACGGTTGTCGGATACCAGCTTCTTGCTACATCGCCGGCTATTGGAGCGGGTACATTGATGACGAACAACGGAGGCAAGGACTACTTTGGCAATCCCGTTTCGGCAGTGCTAGCGCCAAATATCGGAGCTTATCAGGGTCCAGGACTGGATCCTAACAATCTTCCTCCGCTTCCACCACCGCCGGTGGAGGAGAATCTGTTGAAGAATCCAGGGTTCGAAACAGGTGATTTTACCAATTGGCCTACTCATTACAATGGGGCTACTATTGAGGGCAACAATGCTATTAGCGGCACTTATGCAGCCAAGCTTACAGGGAATACAGCTGGCGTTGAACAGACCATCAGTGGATTGTATCCGAATACGATCTACAAATTGTATGGAAACGGTAAGAGCGCAGGCGGTGGCGATGCTGTATTTGGCGTCAAAAATTATGGCGGCACCGCCAAAGATGTGCACATGAGCGCTGCCAGTTATACGAGGAAAGAGCTTACGTTTACGACGGGCAGTACCAACACAAGCGCTACGATATATTTATATAAAAGCGGTGGCAGCGGGGACGTTTACTTCGACGACTTGGAATTAATTCAGTACAGCGCATCGCCGGGTGGACCTGTTGACCCTGATCCCGTATATACGGAAGGTTCTGACGATGAGTTCAATGATGTGGGGATCCATTCACAATGGCACTGGACCCGAGAGAACCCAGCGAAATGGTCGTTGAGCACGAACCCGGGGTATATGAGAATTGTCAGTGAGAATGGAGATATCGCGGGCGGAAGCGCCGATGCGAAGAACATCCTTCTCACGGGTGCGCCTGAAGGGAACTGGGCGATCGATACGAAGCTCGAAGGCAAGCCGAATTCACAATGGTCGCAAGGAGGATTGGTCGTATATGTAAATGACGATACGTATATCCGGATGACCCGATTGTATGGGAGCGGCAATCAGCTGCAGTTTGATGTGAAGGTAGGTGGCGTGCGTACCCATATGGAGGTACCCGATACGATTGGGTCGACAGTATCCTATCTTCGAATTGTTAAGTATGGAGATAAGTATGCCGGCTATTATTCGGAAGATGGTGTCGCTTATACGCAGATAGGTAACACAGTAATTGCTAATCTTGATGATCCCAAAATCGGTCTCATTGTCTGTGGAGGAACGGGACTTACTGCGGATTTTGACTATTTCCATATTGCAACTAGTGGTATAACGGAACCACCGCCTCCACCGCCGCCAGTGCCTGTCGCGGTGTCTGGCGTCACGCTGAATAAATCGGCATTGAGTCTGAAAGTCGGCGGCACATCCACATTGTCAGCAGTCGTATCACCTTCTAATGCTGCCAATAAGGCGGTGACATGGAGCTCGAACAATCCCGCCGTTGCGCAGGTAGATGCGGCTGGAATCATCACTGCTGTGGGCGAGGGAACAGCTTCGGTTACGGTAACCACAGTAGACGGATCCAAAACGGCCGTTAGTTTCGTGGAGGTTGTGTCTGCAAGCAATTTGCTGAACAACCCGGGATTTGAGACAGGAGATTTGACGAACTGGCCATCGAATTTTAACCAGGCAGCTGTTGTGAATACGAACACCCATAGTGGCACATACGCTGCCAAGTTGGCAACCGCCTACGGGGGGATCGAGCAAATCGTAACGGGACTTACGCCAAATACAACGTATACGCTCTCAGCATGGTCCATGGGGATCAATGGTGAGTTTGGCGTCAGGGATTTCGGCAGTTACAAACGCCAGGTGTATATTAATTCGACGGCTTATACGAAGAATGAGATAACGTTTACCACAGGGGCTACCAATACAAGTGCGACCATTCTTATGTACAAACGTGCAGCTGCAGGTGAGGCTTACTTTGACGATTTTGAACTTGTTCAGAATAGCACGCCGACTACGCCGCCGCCTGTCTCGGTGACTGGGGTTTCACTGGATCATACCGGATTGAGTCTGAACATCGGCGCGGCGGCTACATTGTTAGCCACTATCGCACCTGCCAATGCCGCCAATAAAGCGGTGAGCTGGAGTTCGAACAATCTCGCAGTGGCGACTGTGGATGCGAGTGGCATCGTAACCGCCGTTGGTGAGGGAACCGCTTCGATTACCGTAACGACTGTTGATGGCACCAAAACAGCCATTTGTATTGTGGAGGTTGTGCCTGCAATTCCAACAATTAATTTGCTGAACAACCCTGGATTTGAGTCAGGGGATTTCACGAGCTGGCCATCGCATTTTAACCAATCAGCCATTGTGAATACGAACACCCACACAGGAACATACGCTGCCAAATTGGCAACGGCCTACGGGGGGATCGAGCAAATCGTAACGGGACTGACGCCAAACACAACGTATACGATCTCCGCATGGGCCAAAGTAGTGGATGGAGGCGCTGCACAGTTCGGCGTGAGAAATTTCGGTAGTTACCAACGTCAGGTGTATGTAAATACTGCGGAATATACAAGGAAAGAATACACCTTCACCACCGGAAGTACGAATACTAGTGCGACGATATTTATGTACAAACATGTCGTTCCTGGTGAAGTTTACTTCGATGACTTGGAGCTTGTTCAGGTCAGTCCTTGATCTGTTTCATGGCTTGTAACGGTTAACAGTGAAATAAGTGAGTAAGCCAAAGAGGCTGGTTTTTTTGTACATTCCCATGTACGAGAGACCAGCTTATTTTTTCATGCCATAGTTAATTTCCCATAGCATTCCGTAAGCCAGGCAATCCAGCTCATTATGCATGACGATGAGTTCGAAGTCGTCTACCATATCGCTGAAGCAGCCTATGACTGTGAGACGGTCAATTTCGTAGAGAGGGAAAGGGGGGAATGAGCCGATCTTCTGTTTTTTTTACGCGTTCATTCACCAGCGGAGCCTGTCATGCTATACTCATGTTTATTTCAGTCTAATAAGACATCATCATTATTTACATAAAGGGGGACTTACACAGTGAGCCGTATCTTGCTTGTTGACGATGAAATCTATGCCATTGAGGGACTTAAGTATAACTTAGCATGGCAATCCTTGGGGTTTACAGAGGTTTTTGAAGCCTATAATATCGACATGGCCAAAAAAATCATAACCGAGCATCCAATTGATATCATGATTTGCGACATAGAGATGCCAAATGGCAATGGGCTGCAATTGATGGAGTGGGTTAAATCGCTCTATCCTTCCATGGTTGTCGTGTTTCTTACTTGTCATTCGGAATTTGATTATGCTAAAAAGGCGCTTCAATTAGGCGTATTTGATTATATCGTTAAGCCAGTCAATTTCTCAGAATTGGAAGAAATTATTGTGAAAGCATTGGAAATCCGCAGAAAAGAGTTGGGGTTTGAAGAGATCAAAGAGACGTATGAAAAGTTCTATCCGCTGTGGGAGGTCAAAAAACCGCTGTTAATTGAACGGATGTGGCAAGATTATTTGGATGAGCGTATCTCAAATGATCCGATAAAGATGGCAGGCGAGTTGCAAGAAGTCGGGTTGACTGTCTCTGACAACTTTATGATCCTGCCAATCCTGATTAGTGTAGAAAAGTGGCAGCGAGAATTCAGTTCCAGAGATGAGGAAGTCCTTGAGTATGCGATTCGAAACGCAGCAGCGGAACTGGTCGTCGGGCAGGATAATGGACTTGCTTTGCAGGATCATTCCGGTATCAATGTGATCTTCATCTACTCGAATGGAAGCGAGCCGATCTCCTTGGGGGACTGGCGTCTGAGGTGTGAAACCTTTATTCAAGCATGCAATGAACATTTTTATTGCCATATATCTTGTTACATCGGACATTGGGCGCCTATTCAGGACTTATACCGTGTATATCAAGATTTGATTGCTATGGAAAGTAACAATGTCAGCTTGTCCAAGCAGGTCTTTATGTACCAGAGGCAATTCGGACGTAAAAGCGAAAAAACGATGATTGAAATGGTGAAGACCTATATCAAAGAACACTTGACCGCGGAAATAACTCGCGAAGATGTAGCGGCGTCTGTTCATTTAAACCCAGCGTATTTGTCTCGTTTTTTTAAGAAAGAAACTGGAGAAACACTCACCGATTTCATAACATTCGAACGGATGAAAATGGCCAAGGAATTGCTAACAGGGACAGAAGCTACCATCAGTCAAATTGCTGTCTCTCTGGGCTATACGCATTTTTCCCATTTTTCCAAAATGTTTAAACGCACCTATGGGATGACGCCGCATGAATTTAGGAAATTGAAGAATTAAGATTCTGGACTGGGGGGCGTTGCGAATGAATTACAGGAACAGGAATTCTCTTTTTTTCAAATTTGTAAGCGTTTTTATCTGGATATCGCTTCCTTTGTTTTTATTGTTGTTTTTCAGTAACAGCTATGCGATGAATTTGGTTCGCGATCAAGTTGCCCAAACGAATTCGAGCCTATTGAGCGGGCAAATGAGTCATATTGACAATAAGTTATCGGAAATCGATACCTATATGCTCAGGCTGGCCTTCCAAGATCCGGCGGTCATTTCCTTGGAACGGCAGCCTCGCGGAAGCGATGAATATGTAATGACCCGAATCGCTGCGGCCAATACGCTGGAGAAGGATATTAACTACTATAGCGAGTTAGGTGCTTTATTCATTTATTCGACCAAAACGCAAGATCTTGTCATGACAAGGTCTACTGGATCGCAAATTCCGCAGAATAAGGGTACAGAGGATTTCATGTATGAATGGATGCGCAGCGAGGGACAATTCATGCAACATGGGGATGGGTGGAAAACTGTAAAAGCCGCGGGCATTCCCTGTTTAATTCATGTCGTTAAGTCGGGGGCGAGTCTGTACGTGGGGAGTATTATCCCCATTCAAAGCTTAGCTGCCCCATCCAATAAGGTTCAATTGGTCGCGGATGAGCAAATTATTTTCTTCTCTGACCAGGCAGAACCGTTAACGGCAACGATGATTTCCCCGGTCTATTTGAACCAACTTACAGGCAAGATTCTCCAAACAAATAAATCGTTCCACACGGTAGAAATCCCCGATAAGTATTTATTAGTTACGAATCACTCACAGGTCTCTAATATGATCATGACGGTTCTCTTACCAGAGAAAAATGTGTATAAACAGCTTTCTTTGCTGCAAAAACTAATATACTTCTTGCCCTTTGTCATCGGCTGCTTTCTCATCATTAATTTAGTTTTACTTAAAAAAATCGTCGTGAACCCAATCATTCGTGTTATTCGTGCAATGAGGAGAATTCAAGAAGGGGACCTGCAATACAGGATGCCGCCCAGTCATTCCAAGGAGCTGGACTTGCTGTCGGAGACCTTCAATACCATGTCCGCTGAAATTTCATCTCTGAAAATCAACGTCTATGAAGAGCATATTAAAACGCAACAGGCTGAAATTAAGCACCTGCAATTGCAAATCAATCCTCACTTTTTATTGAATTCTTTAAACATTGCCTATAACCTGATTGCCACTAAGAAATCCGAATTGGCTCAGAAGATGATCGTTCATCTCATGAATTATTTCCGTTCCATGATGCGAAGCCCGCAAAAATTAGTGACGATCACAGAGGAAATGAAGCACATTGGCCACTATTTGCAAATTCATAAGATGCGTTTTCCCCTGCATTTTGATTTCTCTATCGAATGCGATGCACATGTCGGCGACCTGCTTATTCCTTCTTTGATTTTTCAGCCTTTTGTTGAAAATGCCATTATCCATGGCATGGTGATGCAAGAAGAGGGCTTTCGTCTGAAAATTACTTGTTATGTGGACCGGGCTGCAGATAGCTGTGGCTTCTGGTTACAAATTGAAGATAATGGCAGGGGGTTTTCCGAGCAATCGTTGCAAAGGTTCGTCATAAGCGGTCAGGCATCAGGGGATGCCGGGAATTTGGGCATTCAAAATGTGAAACAAAGACTGCAAGCCTATTATGCCAATGAGGCCCGTCTCATGATTGGGAATGGGCTGGAAAAAGGAGCGGTCGTTCGTCTTTTTATTCCCAACAAGTAACTTGAGTGATAGGTTCGGTATCTTGAGCGCTATCTGAAGAAAGCTGTACCCTCTACAATAAAGAAGAGAAATAGAGTGGAGGGTAGCGGAATGGCCAAGAAATATAGCAGTCTGATTCTGATGACACTGCCAGGTGTATTGTATTTATTTATTAACAATTACTTGCCCATGCTGGGCACATTCATTGCGTTTAAGAACATTAATTACACCAAAGGAATTTTCCATAGCGACTGGGTGGGCTTTAAGAATTTTGAATTTCTATTCAAATCGCATGATGCCTTCATCATTACCCGGAATACGCTGCTCTACAATGGGACGTTTATTATCGTTAATAATTTAGTCATAGCGCTCCTTGTAGCCTTACTGTTGAATGAAATCAAAAATCGTTTTGCCCGCAATTTGTACCAAAGTATCATGCTGCTGCCCTTTTTAATTTCATTTAGTATCGTTGGCTATATTGTTCTTGCATTTTTTAGTATTGAGCACGGTTTTATCAATAAAGTCATTTTCCCGTTCTTACATATACAACCGATTGAATGGTATTTGGAGTCCAAATACTGGCCTTACATCCTTGTCATGGTGAACACATGGAAATATGTCGGTTATTCAAGTTTAATCTATTTTGCAGCTATGATTGGTATTAACCAAGAATATTATGAGGCTGCCCGCATGGATGGCGCAAATCGCTGGCTGCAGATGACGAAGATCACGCTCCCGCTAATCCGTCCAGTTGTGATCGTTGTGGTGCTGATCCTGATTGGCCGCATCTTTTATGCAGATTTCGGCATGTTCTTCCAAGTTCCTCTCAATACAGGTATTTTGTTCTCCACTACCAATGTAATTGATACCTATGTCTACCGAGCCTTATTGGTAACAGGAGATATCGGCATGTCTTCGGCTGCAGGTTTATACCAATCGACAGTGGGATTCGTGCTTGTCATCATCGCCAATATGTTGGTCAGAAGATGGGATAAAGAGAGCGCTTTATTTTAGAGGAGGATACGTATGGAAGTCAATATTGTCAATCAAAAGCGATTTCGAGCGCATCGGGAAGGATCACCTTGGGCGAGCGGTTTATTGCATGGTTTCTTCTTAGTGATGTGTGTATTTTGTTTATTTCCAATTGTTCTGGTGCTAATCGCTTCCTTTACGGATGAGAGTATCTTGCGTACAGGCGGCTACACGTATTTCCCGAAAATATGGAGCACAGCCGCTTATCGCTATTTATTTATAGACATTCATCAATTATTTCGAGCTTACGGCGTTACCATTATCATCACGATTTCGGGAACTTTAACCAGCTTATTTATTTCTAGCTTAGTTGCTTACCCGATGTCCCGTCAGGACTTTCCGTATCGAAAGGTACTATCCTTTTATGTGTTTTTTACAATTTTATTAAATGGCGGATTGGTTCCTTGGTATCTGGTATATACCCAAATCATCGATTTGCGCGATACGATGTGGGCACTCATCATACCAGGACTGCTTATTAATGGATTTAATGTGCTGATCATGAGGACCTTCTTCTCCAATTCTGTTCCTATTTCGGTCATTGAATCTGCTCGCATAGACGGCGCTGGCGAATGGCGAATCTTCTTTCAACTCATTCTCCCGCTCTCGGTATCTGTACTGGCAACGATCGGCATGTTCACTACGCTGGCTTATTGGAACGACTGGTTTAACGGGTTGATATTTATTAGCGATTCCAAGTATTTCAGTGTGCAATACTTAATGACCAAAGCTTTGCTAAATATTCAGTTCCTATCTTCTCATACGGAGAATGCGAATTCTGCTAAATTAATATCCGAAATGCCCCAAAATTCTATCATCATGGCAATGGCGGTTATTGGTATAGGACCTATTCTTATTTCCTATCCCTTTTTTCAGAAGTACTTGGTGAAAGGTCTCACTGTAGGCTCTGTTAAAGGCTAGCACTAGATGGAATGGAGGAGGTGATTCAGCTAAGTACATAGGGAAGGGGTAGTTGCATGACAATCATATTCGGGGGAGACTTGATCACAATGAAAAAGGTTTTCGTAATGACGACGGTTATTCTCACATTAAGCGCTGTACTCGCAGGCTGCAGTTCTTCGGCTACGAAGGAGAATACACCACAAAACACTTCCGAAAGTACGAAGGGTAATGCTTCTTCTTCGAAACTGGATCCGTATAAGTTGACGATCGTTTACGCAACAGGCGCAGTTCCCAAGGATCTTAAGACCGTGCAAGAAAAAATGAATGCGTATTTAACTGACAAGATTAACGCTACAGTTGAACTCAAGCCAATCGAGTGGGGAACTTGGATCGAGAAAACCAATCTGATGATTGCAACGAATGAACAAATGGACGTTATGATGACGGCTGGTGGTCTCGGTTATTCTCAAAATGTAGCGAAAGGAGCATTTTTGCCTCTAGATGAACTTATTGCCAAATACGGAGGAGACGTAACGAAAGCTTTGCAGCCTCAGTTTTTGGACGGAACAAGGATAGGCGGAAAGATTTACGGACTCCCAACGAACAAAGAGTTTGCCAGTGTAGATGGTGTTTTGTTCAATAAGGCGTTAGTCGATAAATATAAATTTGATATCAGCAAGGTGAACAAGCTCGAAGATTTGGAACCTATGTTACAAACGATTAAAGACAATGAACCTGACATCGTTCCTTTCTTCGGACAAGAGGGGCGTCAGATGAGTAATTTTGCCATCAGTTCTTCGTCGTTCGATAATCTTGGCGATTATTTGGGTGCTTTGGACCGCTCCAGCAAGGAGTTGAAAGTAGTCGATATCTTTGAATCGAAAGTATTCATGGATTATGCGAAGCTGGCGCGTAAATGGTATCAGGCGAAATACATGAATCTGGATGCGGCCACGGTCAAAGACTTTGGCGCCATGCAAGCAGGAAAAGCATTCGCTATGTATTCGGAGCTGAAACCTGGGAAAGATGCTGAAATGTCATCAGCCTGGGGGGTTAAGGTCGTTCAGAAAGAAATGGTGAACACCCCGATTACCTTGAACACGACCGGGATTATGACGGCCATTCCCAAGACTTCGAAAGATCCTAATCGGGCTATGATGTTCTTGAACATGCTCTATGGCGATAAAACGCTGCTTAATCTGTTTGATTTCGGTGTGGAAGGAACTCATTATGTGAAAAAGGACGAAACCACGATTGATTTCCCTGCAGGTGTTGATGCTGCATCCGTCGGTTATAAGAACGAGCCTTGGATGTGGGGAAATCAGATGTTAACGTATTTATTCCCGAATGAAGACCCGAAGAAATGGGAGAAATTCAAAACATTTAACGAAACTGCTGACAAATCACCTGCGCTTGGTTTTGCTTGGAATTCCGAATCTTTAACTCAGGAAGTGGCTGCTAGCAACAGCGTACTCAAGCAGTACCAACAAGCGATTATGTCCGGTTCTGTGGACCCCGATGTTTATATTCCCAAAATGGTGGCTGCACTGAAAAGCGCGGGCATTGACAAAATTATTGCCGAGAAACAAAAACAATTAAATGAATGGAGCACGACTACTAAAAAGTAACGACTTGTTTATGGGGGGCCTATCCGATAGGTTCCCTGCTTGTCATGCCTTCTACATTGCGCTCTGAGCGCTAATTCGAAACGGGGGAAATTGTTATGTTCATGATGAAACGATATTCGTTATTCTTATTCCTTTTTAGCTTGGTTGCTATGCTAGGTTTCGTAGGCGGGATACATGCGAAGGCAGCAGGTGCAAATGTAGCCAATGTATGGTCCGCTCCTTCAGGTACTGCAGCGAATCCAACATTCACGGTTCAGGTGAAACCATCGGATGAGGCAACCTGGATGGATCTATACGAATACAACGTTAAAGTAGGTCATCAAGACGGCACAAATTTTGATTCATCCTATGTGAATGTTGATTTTTCTGGCTCATTAGATGTGAAAGTTACGTACAATGCCGGAACAATCAGTTCCTATAACATTACGCCGTCTTCGTATAGCATTCAGGCCGTCCAGACGGGGAATACGCTCACCTTTTCCACGGTACAGGACAATCTTTCCCCACGTAAAATCGCGGTGCGTATCAATGACAGTTGGGATACAGGCGTTCTGCATATCCTAACGAATCCGCTTGAGACCAATGCTCCGTCGCAGGCGGCTTCCAATGTGTATCTGATCAATCCAGGAGATGCCATCCCACTGGAGCTGCCTGCCGGCAAAGATACGTATTATTTCAAAGCGGGTGAACACACGCTGCCCAAAGGTTCGTGGGCAGAGGTTGATCTTGGCGCTGTGTATGCGATCGACAAGATCGGACTTGAGCAAGCGCCTTTATATACGAATGGCCCTGCGTATCCGAATAAGTTTATCGTCGAATCGAAAGTAAATGCGGGCGATGCCTACACGATGCTCTATGATGGGACAAGCAACAGCCTTTTGGGGTCTATAACCAAGAGTTTTTCGGCTAAGAATGCTAGGTATGTGAGACTGCGGCTGCTGGGAAGCAATACGACTTCCGGTTATCTATTTAGCAATACCGTGACTGAATTTAAGGTGATTCAAGCTGGCGGCACCACCAATCTAGCTTTAAATCATGGGGTTGCCGGAGCTTTCCCCAGTTATACGCAATTATTTGACGGCAATTCAATGACTCAATTTGGCTCCAAAAATGGATATGGAAACTGGCACCCCGGCGAGTCATTCTATATCTCCAAGAATAATACGACGGTATATTTACAGCCAGGCGCAGTTGTACATGGATCCATATCATCTGACGGCGTCAGCAATGTGACCATTAAAGGCCGTGGCATATTGGATGGCAGCTTGTTGCAGCATGCAAATCCAAGCCCTGGGGAAGGAAGAACAGGCGCTATATGGCTCAATAATGGAAGTGACAATACCATCGAAGGCATTACCATTCAAGACGCCTGCATGTGGACGGTCGTTATGAACTTCTCAACAAGGCCTACCGTAAGAAACGTAAACATTATCACTTATGTGGCGAATGCAGATGGCATCCATTTTTCCGGCAGTAAGAACGGGCTGGTTACGGGTTCGTTTGTAAGAACGCCAGATGATAATATTGTCATGTACCACTACGGTCCAACCTCATTGAATACCGTTCAGAATAGCGTTCTGTGGGGAGATGATGCACATACCCTTCTCATCGGTTTAGGAACGGAACCTAATGCCAATATCACAGATTTAACTTTTCAAAATTTGGATGTCCTTGCCCAACAAGGGGTCGTGGATCTGACTAAATTCAACGGTGTCATGAAGCTATGGCCTAATGGCGGCAATGAAATAAAAAATGTGTTATTTAAAGACATTCGAATAGAAGCCTTCCGAGATCCTGCCAAATCCGTCGTGTTTCAATTCCGCACCGATGAACGGTTTGCGGGAGAAGGCAATGGCCGAATATCAAACGTCACCATGGATAATATCACCTATAAGGGGAGCGGGGAATTGACATCGCTTTTGTCTGGCGCAAGCAGCACGAATGATGTCAAAGATATTTATATCAACAACTATACGAGAAATGGGAGTCTGGTTACGGATCAAACATCAGGCAACATCACGAGTGCGGGGAATGTTTCAAATGTGAACTATTCGTATACAGCCAATTTCAATAGCGAAGCGACTGGAAGTGGCCCAGCAGGTTGGACGAGCAGCTCAGGAATAACGGTTCAGCCAGATCCAAGCACAAGCGACCAAAGTGTACGTGTAAGTAAGACGACAAGCGCTGCCATAAGCAGTTCCAAATCCCTACCGCCAACATCCGGTATCGTGACTGTGCAGACCAAAATGAAAATCGTCGATAAAACCAACTGGAAATCGTTGGCTATACTGAATGCCTCAGGTACTGAGCTGATGCAGGTTGGCTTTGATTCTGCTGGTAACATCTACAGTAATAACGGTTCGGTTTGGACGGCTATTATGCCTTACACTACCAATCAATGGTACGACATTAAGATTGAGCTCAATACGGCAACAGACCAATATAACCTCTATTTGAATGGTGTTCTGAAAGCAGCCAACCAGTTGCTTGAAGTTGATACAACGAATGTGGCCAATGTCATGTTTACTTCTGGTGAATCTGCTACAGGCACGTATTATTTTGATGAAGTAAAAGTATCTTTCCTGCATACGATTATTGACAGTAATTTCAACTCGGATACGATTGGGAACGCGCCAAGCGGATGGACCAGCACATCGGGAGCCACTGTCCAAGCCGTACCGAGTTCGACGGATAAAAGTGTGAAGATGCTCAAGACGACGAGCAGCATCGTCAATTCGTATAAGACCATAGGTGCAATGTCCGGTATCGTAACCGTTCAGGCCAAAATGAATATAGCCAACAAAACCAATTGGAAGTCTCTTGCGATATACAACTCTGCAGGAGCTGAGCTTACCCAAGTTGGCTTTGATAGCGGAGGAAACATATACAGCAACAACGGGAATGTCTGGACAGCTTTAATGCCTTACAACATCAATCAATGGTACGATGTGAAACTGGTTATCAATACGATTACGGATACTTTCGACTTGTACATCGATAATGTGCTGATTAATGCGACTAAATCACTGGAATCGGCTACCCATGATATAGGCAGAGTAGGTTTCGTATCGTCTGAAACTCCTGCAGGCGGAATCTTTTATTTTGACAATGTAATTATTACGAATTAGCAAAAAGCTGTAATCAAATTCAGGTTTCACAGGAGGAAAAATGTCCAATACTGTTCATACATGGTCCCCCCCAGCAGGAATAGCAAAGAATCCTACCTTTACAGTTCAGATTAAGCCTTCGCATGGGGCGGAGTGGACCGATATATTCGTTTACAATGTTATTTTAGGTCATCAGGATGGAACAAAATTTGATTCTTCTATGGTGCTTTTTGATTTCTCTGGTTCCATAGACGTCAAAGTCATTTATCATGGTGGAACGATGAACTGCTATGATATCAGGCCCAGTTCATATGACATTCATGCGGTGCACATGGGAGATACCCTCACGTTCTCAACTACACAGGACGAGGATTCTCCACGTAAAATCGTCATTCGCATCAACGATAGTTGGAACACGGAAGACCTGCATATCTTAACCAATCCTTTAGAAACGGATGTGCCTTCTGAAGGTGCGCCGAATGTTCACCTCATTCATCCCGGGGATGCGATTCCTTTGCAATTGCCAGAGGGGAAAGACACCTATTATTTTAAACCCGGCCTGCATACCTTGCCGAAAGGTTCTTGGTTAGAGGTTGATCTTGGGGCCGTGTATACAATCGATCGCATTGATCTCGGACAGACGATATTAAAGATGCAGGGTCTAGGCATGGAGCCGCTCTCCTACCCGAATAAGTACCTTTTGGAAACAAAAGTGGAGGCTAATGATCCGTATTCCCTTGTCTATGATGGTACCGGTAATACGCTTGAAGGATATATAACAAGCTCTTTTAGCCCTAGGAAAGCAAGATATGTGCGGCTCATGCTTCTAGGAAGCAATGTTAATTCAGGTTGGGTATTCAGCAATTCGATTGGTGAGTTTAAAGTTTATGAAGCGGAGGGTACTACGAATCTGGCACTAAATTGTGCAATTGGGGGAGCTATGCCTAGTTACATCCATGCCGTTGATGGGAATGAGGATACCTGTTATGGAACAAGTTCCAATTATGGGAACTGGCATTCGGGTGAATCTTTCTTTATTTCCCAACATCATACAACGGTGTATATGGCGCCTGGTGCTGTTTGTTACGGATCGATTTCTTCTGACGAAGTGGATCATATAACCATAAGGGGGCGTGGGATTCTCGATGGCAGCCAATTGCAACATGCCAATCCGACTCCAGGTGAAGGTAGGACAGGTGCGATTTGGTTAAGCGGAGGAAGTGATAATCGGGTGGAAGGCATTACCATTATCGATCCAACCATGTGGGCCGTGGTAATGAATTTTGCTACAAGACCCGTTGTTCAAAATATTCATATTATCGCCTATGAAGTAAATGCGGATGGGATTCATTTCAGTGGATCGAACGACGGTCTCATTACAGGCGTATTTATTCGAACACCTGATGATGATATTGTGATGTATCATTATGGTCCAACCTCCAATAATACGGTGAAAAATAGCGTGCTGTGGGGGGATGACGCGCATACCATTCTCATAGGTCTGGGAAGTGAACCAGATGCCCATATATCAGATTTAACGTTTCAGAATATCGATGTATTGAATCAGCAAGGGGTATATATCCTTGATAAATTTACGGGTGTATTGAAATTATGGGCAAATGGAGGTAATGATATTCGAAATATCTTATTTAAAGATATACGAATCGAAGCTTTTAGAGATCCTTATAAAGCCGCAGTATTTCAATTCCGAACGGATGAACGTTTTCCAGGAGATAGAGACGGGGGGATTATCGAAAACATTACGATAGATAACATCACTTATCGTGGTAGTGGAGAACAGAGGGCTTTAATAAAGGGAGTAAATCAGGATTCTTATGTAAAGGATGTATATTTTAAAAATTATCAAAGACAAGACATGCTGGTTACAGATATCAGTTCCGGGCATATGGACGTGCAGGAGCATGTATCTAATGTTCGTTTCGGGACAGATGAAGACGAATTACGTATTTCGATACGGTAGAAAAGGCACAAAATATAAAGGACCTAGCCGCGGTTGGTACTCTTTATGTGGGAAACAATTTCTCAATCGCCTCACGCTGCGCGGGTTTAATACTGACACTGGCGCGAATGCTTTTGGCTAGTGCTTCAGCTTCTTCAATGGTTTGACTTACCCCGGCTGTATAACCCTCTGCCTATTGACAAATAATACCTATGTTTACCTAATGAGGAGGGTATGGATGCAATGAATGAAGGCTTTAGAAGTAAACGAGGAATTGTTCTCTGGATCACCCTATTAATCGCCCTGATCGCTTCAGGATGCACGCAGAATAAAACGGTCAAAGTCGGCATTGAAGACAATTTCCGCCCATATACGTATACGGATGGTGGGGAGAAGAAGGGTTTTGAAGTGGATTTATGGCAGGCGATCGCTAAAAAGTCGAACTTGAAATATGAGTTGGTACCCATGGAAATGGGCGAAATGAATAAAGGATTGAAATCTGGTGATATTGACTTGGCCATTGCGGGGAAGACAATTACGGACGCACGCAGTAACGATCTGGAATATTCGGATCCCTATTTTCAAACAAACTTAGTGATTCTGACGGCTTCCGAGAACTCAGCTATCAAAGGGAAAGATGACTTGGCTCATAAAGCGATAGCCACCGAAAATGGCTCACCGGGTTTTTACTATGCGAGTGAAATTCAAGGGGTGAAAATCCACAGTTATTCAAAAATCTCCGATGCCTATGCGGAGTTAAAAAGTCATACAGCAGACGCAGTTATCGTCGAGGAACGGAATGCTCAGGATTTTATTAAGAACACAGCGCAAGGGTCTGTGAAAATCGTTGGGGATCCGTTCAAGAAAGATAGTCTTGCTATTCTTGCCAAGAAGAAAAACAAGTACATCGGAAGAATTAACGAGGCGCTCCAATCCGTATCCAAAGATGGCACTTACGAAGACTTGTATACGAAGTGGTTCGCGAGCAAACCGAAAATGATGCCGAATAAAATCAAAAAAGAAGTGGAACACGACTTGCAACATGAGGCTTAATCATACGAGGAAATAGCTTGCCGAGAAATCGGCAAGCTATTTTTTTTATGTGAAACGGTATGTTGAATTAGGAAGGCTTGTTCAAGAAATGTAGATTACCTGACATGTAAATTGGCGTTTAAGGAGGGATAAAGAGGATTTGGAACCAATGTAAGGGTTTTTATGATAGCGAAAATGACATTATGAAATAAAATTTCAAAAAACTATTTACAAAATGAAATAAAACTTATTATAATGAGGTCCATACGTTAGATAAACTAACATATACGAATCGCCATAAAAAACGATAGAGGATGTTGCCTATGTTAAAAGGTGGATTAATGAGCATAGAAGCTGCTATGGCAAGTTTGAAGCCGAGTGAGCGCAAAGTGGCACAATACATTTTGGAACATCCGCAAGAAGTGATTAGCCTTTCTGTACAGAAGCTTGCCGAGTTTGCCTGTGTTAGTGAAGCGACAATCATACGGCTTTCACGTTCTCTCCACTGTAAAGGATATCTGGAGCTTAAGATGCGAATTGCTGGTGATTTGTCACAGTCGTTATTGCCGACAGAGACCTATCAGGAAATTAATGCGAACAGTTCCATTGGGGAGATCATCAAATCAGTCACGAATAACAATATCGTTTCCATTCAAGATACACTAACTGTCCTCTCACCGGAAAGTGTGGAGAAAGCGATACAAACGTTAAGCCGCGCAAGAAAAATTGGCGTGTTCGGCGTGGGTGCTTCAGGAATCATTGCAGAGGATTTCAAGCAAAAGCTTACACGGATTAATCGGTGGTGTGAGATTGGTACAGGGTTTGATGCCCAAGCTACCATTGCAGCTAACCTGCTTCCTGGTGATGTCGTCTTTGGTATTTCTTATACGGGTCAAACGGAAGATATGATTCGTTCGCTGGAAGTAGCGAAGAATAATGGCGCAGCGGTCATAACGTTGACCCGATTCGGATCTAATCCAGTTGCGGACCTTGCAGATATTCAGCTATTTACTAGCACCTTGGAGAAAAGTATCCGCAGCGGAGCGATGTCCTCAAGAATTGCTCAACTGAATGTTATCGATATTCTATACGTTGGCATTGCTGGCTGCCACTACGAGGCAAGTGTGACCTCGCTGGAGATGACGCGACAGGCCGTCCAAGTTGGCAAACGCAATGGATAGAAATGGTTTGGTCCTCTAGTCATGCTGGAGGTTAACATACAAGTGAAAATTAAAGGGAGGCTTTTTATATGAAACGTTTATTCAGTGGAGCATTATTAACTTTGGTCGCAGCTTCTTCCATGCTTGCCGCATGCAGCACGAACAGCACAACGCCTAGTGCAGCCCCTAGTACAGCAAGCACTGCACCAACTACAGCACCGACACAGGATAAAGTGAAGCTGACGATTGGTAGCTGGCGTACAGAAGATACAGAAGCTTACACAAAAATCATTGCTGAGTTCAAAAAGAAAAATCCCAATATAGATATTGAGTTTAAACCAACCAAGAATACGGAGTACAACACAGCGCTGAACACAAGTCTACAAAGCGGAAATGGTCCAGATATTATTCATCTCCGCCCTTATGCAGCTGGAGCGGCTTTAGCGGATGCTGGTTACTTGGAGCCGTTGACGAATGTGAAAGGAATGGATGTATTCTCGAAAGATACCTTACTGGCTGCTACGGGATCTGACGGTAAAGTATACGGGGTTCCAACCGTCTTCAGCTCGACGCAAGTATTTTATAACAAGAAAATCTTTCAAAAATACAATCTTCAAGAACCTAAAACGTGGGACGAACTCCTCAAAACAGCGGATACATTGAAGAAGAATAAAGTAACGCCTTTCGCTTTCGGTTCAAAAGAAGGATGGATTCTATCGCTGACAGAAGGGACGCTTGGGCCGGCAGTTTATGGGACGGATTTCATGAAGAAAATTGTTACCGGGGATGCGAACTTCAAAAGCCCTGAGTATGTAAGTTCAATTAAAATGCTGAAAGATTTAACACCCTATTTCCCTGATAATTACGTAGGTATTGGCATGGATGATATGAGAAACATGTTTGTTACGGAACAGGCTGCGATGATGGTGATGGGGGATTGGGAGTATGCGGTCATGAAGAAAACGAATCCCGACCTTCAAATGGATGTATTCCCAGTTCCGTCAATGAAAGCAGATGGCAAACAATCGGTAACGACTTGGGTAGATGGTTCATTTTCCGTGAATGCCAAATCGGCTCATAAACAGGAAGCGCTGAAATTCATGGAATTTCTAACAACAAAAGAATTCGGGGCTCTTGCCGTGAATGAATTGCAAAAACCAAGTACGATCCCTGGCGTGGCGGCAAATGATCCATTGGTAGCCAAAATTGCCAAAAATGCCGATACGATCTCCACGCCTTACGCTGCTGTCGTTTATTTCAATGGGGGTAACCCAACAACGAAAGCTACATTAGAAAATTCTATTCAAGGTATGTATCTAAATAAATTAACACCGGAGCAAGTGACAGAAGAAGTTCAGAAGATGACAGATGCGTGGTTTAAACCTAAGAAATAAGTAAAGAAGAGGTGTGAGGGGCATGAATGACTTGGCCAAATCGTCCGGGTGGAAAAAGGGAGCAGTTCATCTGTTCCCGGTCCCTGCCCTCGCAGTTTACATGATGTTCGTGATTTACCCGATCCTTTCCGCATTTGGTTACAGCTTTTATGATTGGAAGGGCCTCATCCGTGGGGAATTCGTTGGGTTCGGCAATTTTGTAAGCTTGTTTACGAAGGAACCGTTTAATCATTTGTTTTGGAATGCGTTTGGTCATAACCTTTATTATTTCGCTGTTGAGATGGCCGTACAAAACGTGATTGCCTTTGGGCTTGCCTATCTTGTTTATAGTAAACTTAAGGGTTCGAATTTTTTGAAAATGGCTTACTTTTTACCCAGGTTGTTGTCTGTCATTGTAGTAGGCTTCTTATGGAAGCTCATGTTGAATCCGAATAATGGCGTTGTGAATGTCATGCTCAAAAAGATTGGTCTTGTTTCATGGGCCAAACCTTGGCTGGGAGATCCAGCTACGGCGTTAACTTCCATTACGATCGTCAACAGTTGGTTTGGTGTTGGTTTCTCCATGTTAATATTCCTTGCAGGTTTACAGGCGATTTCATCTGAGGTTGTTGAAGCGGCCCGATTGGATGGGGTCAAAGGCTTCCGTTTGATTCGCTCGATCATCTTACCAATGATGAGTCAGTCCCTGATTATCATTACGGTGTTTACGTTTATTCATGCTTTCGAAGCATTCGAGTTGATTTATGCAATGGAAGGGTCACAGGGTGAGCCATATAACTCGACGGACACGTTGGCTGTCTTCTTTTATCGAATTGCTTTTGGCGGCTCGTCTGGCGGCGATTCGGTCGCACTTGGGCTTGGTTCGGCATTAGCTGTTGTTCTATTTTTCATTATTGCAACGATATCCGCTCTGTTCCTGTACTTTACTAGGAATCAATCGACGCAGCATTAAGACAGGAGGCAGACCATGAAAACCAACAAATCCGTTCGGGGACTCCAATACGCTGCGGCGTATTTGGGGGCACTGGTCAGTTTGTATCCGATTTTTCTGATGCTGACCTCTTCCTTAAAGACGAACATCCAAATTCTAAAAAATCCGATGTCATTACCAACATCGCTATCGTTTGCCGCGTATAGTAAGTTAATCCATCAAATTCCCTTCTTCACTTATTTTTGGAACAGTCTTGTGGTTAGCGTAGTTTCCGTCGTTCTAATATTGTTATTCGGTGTTATGGCTTCTTTCTATATTGCCAGATATCCGTTCCGCTGGAATGGGGCATTGTTCTTCTTCTTTCTCTTGGGCATGATGATTCCCATTAAGCTTGGGATTGTCCCCCTGTTTCTTTTGATGAAGAAACTCTCGATGTTGAATTCGATTTGGTCGTTGGTTAGTGTATACACGGCGATCGGCTTGCCGCTTGCGATTCTCATCTTAACGGGCTTCTTCAGAACGCTCCCGAAGGAGCTGGAAGAGGCGGCACGTATAGATGGTTCCTCTGACTTTGGTGTGATGTGGCATGTTTTACTGCCGCTAATGCGTCCAGCGCTTGGAACTGTGATGATTATGAATTTTATCACGGCATGGAATGATTTCTTTTTCCCGCTTATATTTGTTCAAGATGATGCAAAGAAGACAATTCCGGTGGGCATGCTCTCCTTGTTCGGACAGTACTCGACAGATTTAAGTATGCTGTTCGCAGGGCTAACGTTGGCTTCTGTGCCCATGATGATTATATTTTTCCTAGCTTCTAAACAATTCATGGAAGGCATGACTGCAGGCGCCGTGAAGTAATATGGCAACGGATCACCCAAGAATAGGAGGAATCGTTTTGACGCAACAAAAGAAGAATGAACCGGCTACTGAGCAGAGAAATGAAAAGTCTCTGCATCTTGACCAACTTCGTATCGAAGAAATCGTAACCTTAATGAATGAGGAAGATCAAACGGTTGCACTTTCTGTCAGAGGCGCAATTCCTGAGATTTCTGTTGCTATTGCAGCCATTTCTGAAGCGTTGGCGGCTGGTGGTCGACTCTTCTACATCGGAGCTGGAACAAGCGGGCGTCTGGGGATTTTAGATGCTTCCGAATGTCCACCGACATTTGGGGTAGAGGAGGATTTGGTAAACGGTCTCATTGCTGGTGGTGAAAAAGCAATTCGTGCATCCATAGAAGATGCGGAAGATGATGAGCATGCAGGGGGGCTCGCTATTGCTGAGGTTGTCAGACCAGGGGATGTTGTTGTTGGAATTACAGCCAGCGGAACGGCCCGTTATGTGATTGGTGCCATCCTTGAAGCGAATCGGCTAGGTTTAGCAACTGTTGGTATTAGCTGTAATCATGATACACCGCTCAGTACCGTTGTGAAATTTCCAATAGAAGTACCTGTCGGGCCGGAAATAATTACGGGATCGACACGCTTAAAAGCAGGGACGGCACAAAAAATGGTGCTGAATATGATCTCTTCCACGACAATGATTCGAATGGGGAAGATCTATGGCAATTTAATGGTGAATGTTCAGGCTACCAATCACAAGTTAAGGGAACGTACGGTTAGAATTATTCAAGAAGCAACGGGCATTGATGAAGAAAGGGCACGACAAGCTGGAATGGATGCGAAGGGCGATGCTAGAGTGGCTATTCTGATGGAAATGTTCAGTGTTAGCCAGCAGCAGGCTTTGGATGTACTCCTGCAAGTACGAAATCATTTCGGTGATGCCGTGAAGCTGCTTCAACAAAGTCAGTAGTTAAAAAGATCTTAAGTAAAGGCTGAGTCCCCTCCGAAGAAATTCTTTCTCGGGGTGCTTAGCCTTTTTTCTAACCCTCTCAGCAATGGAAATAGGCTTGTTCAGGGTGACTATGTTAAAATGTTAATAAATTTATTTATGATGATGCTGGAGGATAACAATGATGAATGAACAACGCAACTGGGCTGGTAATTATACATACAGCGCCTCGAATTATTATGTTCCAGCGAATGTAGAAGAAATCCAAGCGTTGGTGGCTCGGAGTCAACAAATCAAGGTGCTTGGAACGCGCCATTCATTTAATGGTATCGCCGACAGTACAGAAACCTTGATCTCCCTTCAGAACTTGAATCGCGTGATTGAACTGGACCGCGCGAACAATAGGGTAACGGTTGAAGCAGGCATTCGCTATGGTGAGCTAGGCGAGTATCTCTATGCGAATGGGTATGCGCTGCATAATCTTGCATCTTTACCTCACATTACAGTTGCAGGTGCATGCGCTACGGCTACACATGGTTCTGGTGATCGTCATGGCAATTTGGCGACAGCCGTGCATGCTATGGAAGTGGTCACAGCGGAGGGGCTTATCGTGCAGTTCTCCCGTGAGGATGACAATGGTCACCTTGCCGGTGCAGCCGTTGGACTAGGTGGATTAGGTGTCGTAACCAAGATCACCTTGGATGTAGTCCCATCTTTTCAGATGTATCAGCATGTATACGACAATGTGCCATTAGCACAGCTTGAAGCGCATTTCGACGATATATTCTCAAGTGGTTATAGTGTCAGCTTGTTCACAAATTGGCAGGAATCTTCCTTTAATCAGCTCTGGAAGAAGCAGGCAATGACGGATTCATCCTCTGCTAATGTGCAGGTGGAACCTGAATTGTTTGGAGCGAAGCTCGCGGACGCACAGCGTCATCCCGTGCCAGGTCACACTTCCGAGAATTGCAGTGAACAGATGGGAATACCGGGCCCTTGGCAGGAACGTATGCCGCACTTCCGGATGGATTTCACACCTAGTGCAGGAGAAGAATTGCAGAGCGAATACTATGTGCCTCGTCAACATGCGTATGCGGCACTATGTGAGCTCGACAGTATCAAAGAGCTCATCTCGCCACTGTTGTATGTTTCTGAGGTGCGTACAATTGCAGCAGATGATCTATGGATGAGTCCCTGCTATAAGCAGGAAACGGTGGCGTTTCATTTTACATGGAAACCGAATTGGGAAGGGGTTGCGCAACTACTGCCTATAATGGAAGAGAAGCTTGCGCCATTCGAGGCCCGGCCGCATTGGGCCAAGCTGTTCACGATGTCGCCGGACCGCGTGCAGTCATTGTATACGAAGCTGCCTGAGTTTCAGCAACTGCTCCGCCAATGCGATCCCCATGGCAAGTTCCGTAATGACTTCTTGAAAACGTACATATTAGGAGACTAGCGATGTTAAGAATCGGATGCTTTCATGCTCATTATTCAAATATTGAACATATTGAAACTGCCCTGCGCAACTTGAATGTGGAACTTATTCATTATGTCGATCCTGGGCTGGATCGAATCAAGCGAGATGCGGATTTCACGACCGAATTGGCTCAAAAGAAAGTGCTCGACACACTGAATTGGATAGCCAGCAACCACGTTGACGCGATTTTAATAACCTGTACTTTTTTTACAGCTATTTATGATGAAGACGTTCACCACTTACCAATCCCTATTATTAAAATCGATGATCCGCTGTTCGAAGAGATGTGTCAGCTGGATCAGCCTACGATGGTTGCTTTCACGAATCCAAGTACCGTAGAGGGGACGATGAAGCAATTAGCGGCTTACGCGGCTAAGAAAGGGATAACGCTAGATGCGACGCCTACCCTACTTGCGGATACGTTTGACCTCATCATGCAAGGCAAGAAGCATGCATACATCGAAGCCGTCACACAAGGACTGATCGGTGTGATTGAGGCGAATCCAACGAAGCGCGTGGTCGCTGCCCAGCTCTCGATGGTTCCTGCCGCGAAGGCTGCTGAGGAGCAAACGCAGCGCATCGTGGGGAACCAACTCGTAGCGTTAGCCACGTACATGAAAGCGGCTTTGGCCCTATAAGTTGGCCGAGCCAAACCGAAAAGCCCCGATCCTATGTGGATTCGGGGCTTCTTGAACTTCAGAGCGCTTCGGGTCCCGCCAGCGGCAATCCCATTTCTCAGCGCTTCAGCAATCCTATTCCCCAGCGCTGCAGCAATCCCATTTCGCCCGCGCGCGAGATAAATAAATGGATTTTATACAGTTAAAATTTGCGTTTTATCCGGCCAAATTCCGAATAGATGGAAAATGTACAGTTAATTGTACCCATTATACGCGATATGGACAAATGAGGCATTTTTAACTGTATATTTTACAGTTAAATTCAATTATCGCGGAAATTCCACGAAAATAGCTGTATATTTTCCCGTTAATGCCATCCCCCGCAATCACGGAAAGGCAAAATCTCCTCCTGTATATGCCTCGAGCCTTCCGGCATATTTAATGCAAGTGCTTAAGGAATAACGACCTCGTTCTTTTCCTCTAGGGTGTTCAGGTCATTCGCTTTAATGAACCCGTTCGAGACGGTGTATAAGGTATCGCCGATATAGAGAACGCGCTGCACCTGTTTATCGCCTGCATAGTAATGCTGACCTGCTTTGCTTAGATCATCCTGCGAGATGTGGGTGATGCCGCCGCGGAATTGGAAACCTTTTTCCAAATCAAGGTTGTAAACGTATGCCCCCTGGAAAGCAAAACTTCCGTATGCACTAACCGAATTATTCGAATTGCTGGTGGCCGGATCGAGTTTCATCACCGTAACAGGGAAGGACAGTAGATGCTTCTCCTTGTCAAAGAGCAGAGCACGGTGATTGTTCAGCAGTTCTGAATCCGTTCCACGATCCCCAATCAACTGAGTAAATTTATCCTTCGGATTATTCACATCAGATACATCGAACAGAGCAACTTTCATGCCTTGATAATAGGCGATGGATGATGAGCCTGCCGTGCTTTTGTTATCGACTTCAACCGTATCTTTGCCGAAGCCAATAATATGGTTCTCATCATAAGGATGCAGATAGTTGCTGTAGCCTGGAATCTTTAATGCCCCTAACAATTTCGGTTGATCGGGTTGCTTTAAGTCTAAGACGAATAGTGGATCCGTATTTTTAAAAGTAACCATATAAGCGCGGTCGCCCATGAAACGGGTAGAATAGATGCGCTCGCCGGGCGCGATGTTTAAGATCTTGCCTACTTCTTTCAGATTCGCGTCAAGGATATAGACGTGGTTTTTGGATGTACCCTCATCTGTCCGCCACATTTCTCCTGTGGTCGTTGCAAGACGGAAGTATCCATTATGCTCATCCATCGAGAATTGGTTAAGGAGATGACCTGGCACTTTACCGGTATTTTTGTACACAGCTTTCCCAGCGTTAAGCCCAAATTGATAGAGAATGGTGTCCTGCTGCTGATCTTCATACGTTGTAGCGGCCACGTAGAGGTTCTCCTCGGATGCGTAAATATTCTGCCCTGAGCTGAGGTACGGGGTGACATTCATCGTCTGCGTCAGATCGTTCAGATTAAGACCCCCGACGAGCACATAGTTAGGTTCAAGCGCTTTGGGCAAATAGTAAATTTGATCCAATGGAATTGAAATGAAACCATCCCCTGCCGCGGAATCCCGGTAAGCTGGAGCTAGATCTTTAATGGCATCTTCCGTTTTCGCCATTTCCCGGTAATGATAGTAATTAACATATTTATTTGCGATAAAATAGAGCGATTCTCCGATTTTTCGGGATGACATGTAATTGCCTTCGAGTTCAACCTCTTTGACAAGCTTCAGGTTACTGCGATCCTTGAGATCGTAAACCATAACCTTCGTCGTTGCCTGCATAGGGAACGGGGAGATCCTTATTTTATCTGAGATGCCGATTGCTTTACTGCTGCTGCTGCTGGCAGCTTCGTTATATGGCACGGGTTTAAGGTTCTGATAGGATTGCCCCACAACAATTAGATGGGTATCGTCAACGTAGATTTCACTTGGTTGGAACTGCGTGTTGGCCGTGTTGGCCGCGGTAGAGAAATCCAGCATGCTCAGCACTTTCATCTCATCTGCAGGATACGCTTGGGTGACGACGATCCGCTGCTTATTCACGGTGTAGATGTAGGTGCCATCTGACTTGACGACATCCGATTCATCGACGCCTTGCACTTGCACATTCGTTCCCGAGTACTCGGGTGATACGGATTTGGCTGCATCTTGGACAGCGACTCCAGCACTTTCGGCTTTTGCTGTTACAGTGGAAGTACTTAGAGATTGCTTCGTCATGACAACATTTGTGTATGACCCGTTGCTTTCATTCTGCGTCAACAAGGTAATCAAGTGGTCATAAGTACCGACAACCGGCAAGCTATCCGTTTGCTTCGTAATGTTAACGGAATGGGTTGCTGAATCCCAGCGGACGACATGCTGAAAGCTTTCCATAAAGAAGCGCAGCGGAACGTAGAGGGAGTCGCTTACGATTTGGGTGACACCCTTCATGATGGTTGCTTGCCCATTGACATGGACATTGTTGGAATTAAGGGGAAGCTTCAGCTCGTACCCATCGCGTGTAACGACAGCAACTCGTTCTGCTTCACGCCAGGTTACTTCCATGTCTAAAGCGGTTGCAAGATCGCGAACAGGCGCCATGAGAATGCCATCTATCATGCGAGGCTGGTGGGAGAACGCGATAGTTTGGCCTTCAAGTTTGACGATCGTTTCTTGACCTGCATGCGTAGAGACAGGCGTAAAAGCTGATGTTAAGAGAATAGCGGTCGTCAGGAGGCCAACGGCCATAAGCTTTTTCTTCATATAGCTCATCCTTTGCTAAGTTAGTGTAGGTTTCCATTATTTTATCTGTATCCACTAAACGGATGGCGTTGAAGATTTGTTGCATAAAACTGGAAATAATTCTCTGCTTTTTAGTTGAGACTCGTCCAGCCGTTTTGTGCTACGCTAAAGCAAAAGACTGAAGGAAATGAGGGATCGGCGATAGATGATACCCTAGAAAGTTGGCTGCAGCTAGATAAAGTGGGGCTTAGGCTGCTTCAGATTCATTATCATCGTTTGGATACGGATGGATTCATCAAGCTGCAGATTCCGCATGCCTATAGAATGCTTCTTATCCTAGGCGGAGAAGGCAAATGTATGGTGGATGGCGAGTGGATTCCTCTTCAACGGGGGAGCTGCTGCCTGCTGCGGCCAGGGACGTACACGGCTGCCAGCGTGAGCACGGGAGAAGGATTGGCCTGGTACGATTTCACCTTCGAGGCTTTTCCTTACGACCAGAAGCAGGTAGGCGGTTCAGGAGATGCGGGCCAAGGCGACAAAGTGTGGTGCGGCGCGATTCCAGAGCATTCGCTGGCTCAAGCCGTAGATCTCGCCAAACGGCTGTATATGGAGCGCGACAGCCAAGAGCGAGTTGAACGGTTCCGTTTAAATGTCGTTTTTCAAGAGCTCCTTTATTGGGTGATGAAGGATTTGGGCAACGAAGCTGTCGGACAAGCGAAGGAGCGAATTACCCGAATAATCGACTATATGGAGCGTCATTTCCAGGATAATCTTACACGCGACATGCTGGCGCAAATGGCTGGCATGAGCCCTGAATATTTCTCCCGTATATTCAGGAAAGAGACGGGCAGGACGCTAGGCGAGTATTTGACGAACATTCGCATCAATCATGCCAAACGCGAGTTGATTCGCGGTCAAGCGTCGATTGGTTGGATCGCAGAATATGCCGGTTATGGCGAGCAGTACTATTTTAGCCGCAAATTCAAGCAAGAGGTTGGCATGTCGCCTACAGTCTATATGGAGAAACAAAGAAACCATGTGGCGTGCCTGTTCCCGCCGTATGTAGACCATATGCTAGCATTGGGGGTTACCCCATACGCTTCTATGATGGATAGAGATCACCCCTTATCGTCCCAAGTGCAACGGTCCATTCATTTAGGAGAGCAGGAAGCTGAGCTAGGCGAACGCAATCTGAGCCAACTGCTGCAGATTGAGCCGGATTTGATTCTTTGCAGCCAATACATTGATCCGAAGCTGGAAGCCAGGCTGAATCGAATCGCGCCGACGTTTACGATTTCGTATAAACAGGAGTGGAGACGCGTTTTGAGCGAAATTGCTGCTTTGCTGGGCAAATCGGAAGAGCTGGAAGAGGCGCTTCTCCGTTATGAACGCAAATGCCATGAAACATCGACACAGATCAAGTCAGCTATCGGTGAGCAAACGGTCGCCTTGCTGCGAATCCATGCCGATCAAATTCGCTTGTATGGCGGGTCCAAGCATTCGTATACGGCACCTGTGCTGTATGGGGATTTGGGACTGAAGGCGCCAAATCTTGTGCGCCGGCTGGCTTGGGATGATTACTGGGCAAGCGTATCGATCTCGCATCTTGCACAGCTCGATGCGGACCAACTGCTGCTTGTCGTCGATCCAGGTTGCGAAGAGCAGCTGCAGATGTTGATGGACAGCCGAAACTGGCATGACATACCGGCTGTGAAGCGAGGGAATATCTATCGCGCCGATTACTATACATGGATGAGCGGCGGCATTTTGATGAACACCATGAAGATGGAGGAAGCATTGCGGTTCCTGGGAACATAGATGTCACAATTGTCCATCTCCTTGAACGGTTTTGTCCTTGGCAGTCGAAGAGGATCACGATACAATTGATAACGATTCTCAGTATAGGAAGGCACAAGGAGTGGTAATCACATGAAGAAAACTCGTTTATGGATGATGGGGGCACTGGCTGTCACCTTGGGGGTATCGCTTACAGGTTGTGGGTCAAAGAATACGAATGCAGCGAACACTGCGACCGCGACGGTCAGCCCAAGTACGGTGAAGGAAACGGCGTCGGCCAAGCCTGCGGCTCAGGAGAAGACCGTCAAGGATGAGATCGGTCATGAAGTGAAGATTCCCGCTGAGCCGAAGCGGATTCTCGGTATTTATTTGGAAGACGAACTGCTGTCGTTGGGCATTCAGCCGTTCAAGCAATCGAAGATCGGAACATGGAGCGGACAGGATTATCTGGGCCTTTCGATACCGGCCATCGATGTGAGTGGAAGTGTAGAAGCCGTTTTGGAAGCGGCGCCTGATCTCATTTTGGAAAATGTATATGATGAGAAAAGGTATGGCCAATTTTCCAAAGTGGCTCCGATGTATTCCTTCAAAGATGCAAGAGCAGATTGGAGAGCGACGATTCGCACGTTAGGTGATCTGTTTGGCAAAGCAGATAAAGCGAAGGATGTTATTGAGAAGTATGACCAGAGAGCCAAGCAGGCTGGAGCGACCATCAAGCAAAAGATTGGCGATCAAACGGTTGCAATCGTTCGTATTCACACGAAAGAGATCCGACTCTATGGCGGCCCGGGTTATGCCGGACCTGTTGTATATCAAGATTTGGGGCTTACGCCATCGAAGCTTGTGAAAGAATTGATTTTGGACAAGAATGGGAAAGTTGTGCCGATATCCTTGGAAATGATCCCTCAGTTGGATGCCGATCACATCTTTATTACAACGGATACAGGAGCAGAGGACAAGACCAAGGAATTGCTGGCTAATCCGCTGTGGCAGAGTCTTCCGGCTGTCAAAAAGGGACATGTGTATCAGGTTAATTTTGAAACATGGATGAAGAGCGGTCCGATCGCTGACGGCAAAAAGATTGATGATGTGCTTGCTGCACTTGCAAAATAAGCGTTACCCTAAAGGCTGTTTCTTCAGCAGTGTTCATCTGCCGGAGGGACAGCCTTCTCACGTTGCAGGTCATGTTATATAATTGTGATATGGAAAATAAAGAGAAAATAACGCGTCGTTCCTTTTTGAAAAAGTCTCTGCTGCTAGGCGGAAGTTTACTAGCCGTCCCTCCGTTAAGTTATGGGTATGCCACGCGGGTAGAGCCCCGTTGGCTGCAAGTTGAGCGCATTTCATTGGCTTTCCCTTCACTGCCAGAGGCATTCAAGGGGTTGCGGATTGTGCAATTCAGTGATCTTCATTTCGGATTCCATTTGGATGTTGGGCAATTAACCAAGGTGGTCAAGGTCATTCAGGCAGAAAAACCAGACATTGTCTGCTTTACAGGCGACCTCGTCGATTATGAGATTGGCGGACAGGGTCAAGCTATTCGGGATGTGTTGAAGACGATTACTGCGACATACGGCTGCTATGCGGTGCTTGGCAATCACGATTATTATGGCAATGTGCAAGAAGTGGCAGATGTGTTAGAGGGTGGCGGCTTTCACTGCCTGCGTAATCGGGGACTCCGGATTCAGAAAGATAGCCAGTCAATATGGATCGCCGGCGTAGAGGATATGTGGGAGGGCGTTCCTAATCTTAAAACGGCGCTGCAGTCAGCGAAAAAAGATGAATGGGTACTCCTCTTATCCCATGCACCGGATTATGCCGATGTTGTTGCGGCAGATGGAGTTGTTCAGTTGCAGCTATCGGGGCATTCTCATGGCGGTCAAGTCAGACTTCCGATCATTGGGCCACTGGCTTCCGTGCCTTATGGGGTCAAATATCCTTCGGGACTCTATCAGGTAGGGGAAAGTAAGTCGCTCACGCTGTATACGAATCGAGGTATCGGCGTGTCCGTACAGCCAATTCGGTTCATGTGTAGGCCTGAAATTACGGTGTTGACGTTGGGGTAAGGGTGTTGTGTGAAATAACGGGATAACCTACAGTTATTTCGGCGATATTTCTCGATATTTTTGAATTAACTGTAAAAAATACATTGCTTCCTATAAAGAAGGTAGTGAATCCATGCCAAGTGCTAGCCTACACACGCTTCTCGACTATCTCTTATTCCCATCGACGAAATTAAACAGACAGAAGCTAGAGCGCCATCTAGCAGGCAAAACTATTCTCATCACCGGTGCCAGCTCCGGCATCGGCGAACAACTTGCTTATCTGCTAGCCGATATGCGGGTTCATCTCATTCTGGTAGCTAGACGAGAAGCGAAGCTCCTAGACATGAAACGTGAAATCGAAGTGAAAGCGGCAGCCCGCGTAAGTGTCTTCCCTGCGGATCTTCGAGATCCGAAGGACATGGAGGGATTACTGGCTTTTCTCCATCAACAGCCAGAGGGGCTTGATATCGTAATCAGCAACGCGGGGCATTCGATCCATCGTTCCATTGGGCAGTCGTTGAACCGTTACCATGATTTCACGCGTACGATGAGGATTAATTATTTCGCGCCAGTTCAACTACTGCTCTCTCTCATACCGCTGCTCCAGCACAAACAGGGGCAAATCATTAACATATCGACGATCAATGTGATGCTAACTCCTTTACCGCATTGGGCGGCGTATCAGGCATCGAAATCTGCTTTTGACACGTGGTTTCGGTCCGCTGCCCCTGAACTGAATAGGATGGGGATTGCCACGACCTCGATCTATCTCCCGCTTGTAAGAACGCCTATGATAATGCCAACGGCAGCTTATCGCAACTTACCGGCCATGTCCCCAGCGGACGTCGCCAAGTTAATCGGTAAGGCCATCTATACCAGAAGGCAAACGTTCAAACCGTGGTGGTTGACTTTCGGAGCGCTAGCATCCGTTTTTATCAGAACAATGCCTAGAATGAATACCAAGCGAAAAGGGTAGAGGCCATGAGGATATTTAAGCTGATCTATGTGTTTTATCAAATTAGGCTGCTCTCGCTGGTCGCATTGTTCCGATTAGCCTCTGCCATCTATACTTCGGGTACGAATCTGATGGCTCTATTGCATTTTGCGGCCAGAACCTATGGGAACCGAATTGCTTTGTCCGATGAACAGGAAACCCTCACATATCGCCAATTGTATGAACAATCCAAACGACTTTCGGCGCAGTTGAAGGTGAACTACCAGCTCGCTGGCGGTCAGAGCGTAGGATTTCTATGCAAAAACCACGCCTCTCTGGTGAGAGCCATCTATGCGGTGTCTTTTACAGGGGCGGATATCTGTCTGTTGAATGCGGAAATGAGCAAGGATCACTTGCAGGGGATTGTGGATAGTAAGGATTTCCAGCTTATCATCTATGACGCCGAACTCAGCGCAATACTTGCGCAAACGACGTACAGGAACGCCAAACTGCCCAGCTATCACCCTACTTCTTCTGCGGTAAATAACTTATTGGTTACAACTGTTGCTGAAAAGAAAAAACAACGTCGAGCTTCCTCCGGGAAACTCATGCTGCTCACAGGTGGAACCACGGGCAAAGCCAAAGAAGCGGCGCATCAGCCATCGCTATTCAATTATTTGGACCCTTTTGCAGGATTCTTGACACGATTGCAAATCTTGACTAAGCAGACAGCCTATATTGCGACGCCTATTTATCATGGTTATGGGGTAGCGGTTCTGCTCCTATTCTGCGCATTGGGCAAGAAAGTCGTGATTCAACGCGGATTTGATCCAGAGAAAGCCTGTCGATTGATTCGCGAGCATCGGGTAGATATCGTCACGGTCGTCCCTTTAATGCTGCATAAAATGCTACAAAGGGGCGCAGACGCTCTGAAATCCCTGTCCTGTATAGCTTCAGGTGGAGCTGAGCTCCCTCCTAAACTGGTCCAAGAGACGCACAATCGATTGGGCGAAGTGTTATACAACCTGTATGGCACGTCGGAAGCGGGATTGAATATCATTGCCGTTCCGCAGGATCTGGTCTACTCCGCGTACACAATTGGCAGAAGATTGAACGGTGTTCATGTGAAAATTATGGATGATCAGCAACAAGAAGTTCCGATCGGCAAGACAGGTCAAATTTGTATTCGCAATCAATGGTCGATGCGAAACAAGGTTAGCCATTGGATCCAAACTGGCGATTTGGGCTATCAGGATGAGAAGGGCTATTTCTTTTTGCGTGGACGAGTAGACAGTATGATTGTTTCAGCGGGGGAAAATGTGTATCCGTTCGAAGTGGAACAGATTCTGCGCACGCACCCCTGCGTGGAGGATGCAGCCGTCATTGGGGTGGCGGATGAGTTATTTGGACAGCGGTTGAAAGCATGGGTGCAGTTGATACCTAATGCGGAGACCACCGAGGACGAACTTCTAGAGTGGCTGCGTCCTAGAGTGGCACGATATCAGATGCCTAGAGAGCTCCGTTTCGTCGATCATTTGCCCTATACCCCATTAGGAAAGTTGGATAAAAAGGAATTACATAAGAAATGACCACCACAGGATAGACATGTGATGGTCATTTTTTTAGATAAATGGTCTGAACGGAGAACATGGTCTAGATTCCACAAGAAAAATAGCTAAGAGATCAAAAAGTACTAAGGGGAGGAGAAAAGGCAGGAACGAGATATGTGCTTTCTTTCCAGTGCGTGTTTGTTTCAAATAGACCTTGTGGCCGTCGACTTTCACAATAGTTCCACGGTAAGTGCCGTGTGTTGTATTTATCATAACTTCGCGATGGAGGTACTTTTTACACATGGCGTAAGAATCCGATCGTTTCAAAGGAATACCCCCTTTCTAGCTGTAATAATCTAGTATATGCCCGTCCCATAGAACAAGTGCGAGTGTTGGTGAACTTTCCTTGAGGGGGAATCTGTGATCAACGTCCTATTATGTTCACTGGGTAGAGATCAGGTTATAATAGAAGCAATGCATGAGAGATCGGAGAGGGGGAATGGTCTTGGGCAAACTAAACATCAGGAATATCGGGGGATCCGTTCATGGATATCGTTTCACTCAAGTTGCGATTCTGAGCATGGTGGCGGTCTTGATGTTAGTCGCGAGCGGCTGCATGAAATCGGATCAATCCGAAGGCGATGGTGTCGGTGTGACCGATGAGCTGATCTGGTACTATCCGCAGAATAAAGTGAATCCTGACTTGCATCTCGTGAATGCCGAAGTGAACAAGCTGATTGCGGATAAAATTCATGCGAGCGTCAAGCTGCAGCCCATCGATTTCGCAAACTATGAGCAGAAACTGAATACACTTGTGGCGGCAAATGATCCGATGGATATCGTCTGGACGTCGAACTGGCTGTTTCCGTGGGACGCGAACGCCAGAAAGGGTGTGTTCCAGCCGTTGGACGAGCTGCTTGAGCGCCATGGACAGAAGCTGCGGGCCTCGATGTCCCTGCGATTCTGGAACGACGGCAAGTTGGATGGCAAGCAATTGGCTGTGCCGAACTACCAAATTGCCGCTATGCGCCCAAGCTTGGTCATCCAGAAGCGGTTCGTCGATAAATATAAGCTCGATGTAAGTACGATCCGCAAGATCGACGATATTGAGCCTTTCTTGAAGGGGCTGAAAGAAAGGGAACCGGGCATCGTCCCGTTCGGTACGACACGAGGCTTCTTTATGAACCATATGTACGGCATCGACTGGCGTGTGGCCGTGTATCAGGGTGATGCCAATCACCGAGTTCTTCCTGATGTCACGCCGGAAATGAGACAGAACTTTGCTTTGGTTCACTCCTGGTATGACAAAGGTTATATCAATCAGGACGCCGCTACATTGAAGAACGCTGCGGACGTCTACAATAAGGGAAATACGGCTGTTTGGTTCGATTTCACGGGGAAACCGGGCTCCGAAGCGGAGTTTAAGGCTGGCGATGGCGGTTTCGACGTCGTGCTCGTTCCGCTTGCGAAGCCGTCGTTCAACGGGGCAGTCAGCTCAATGAACGCGATCAGCCGGACATCGAAGCATCCCGACAAAGCGATGCAACTGCTCGAGCTGGTGAACACCGATAAGCAGTTGTACAATACGCTCGTCTATGGGATTGAAGGCAAGCACTATTCGCGAGGTGACGGGAATTACGTCAAGCTGAATATGGATTCGGGGTATTTTACAAACACGGATTGGGTATTTGGCAACATCCGCAATGAATATTTGCCGGAGGGAGCGCCCCCTGACAAGATCGAACAGACTGTACGTATCAATGAAGAGGCGGAAGTATCTCCTTATTATGACTTCGTGTTCCAAACCGATGATTTGAAAGCTGAACTTGCCAATGTGAAAGCAGTGAACGACGAGTATTATGCAGCGCTCGCTACTGGAACTGTGGATCCGGAGAAGTATCTGCCGATTTACGAAGAGAAGCTGAATAAAGCTGGCAGCGAAATGATAAGATCCGAGAAGCAGAGGCAGCTGGACGACTGGCTTAAGGCGAAGGGAAAGAAGTGAGCAGAGCTACATAAGTAAAGGCTGAGAACGACGGTGTATAGCACATCGTGTGATTCTTGGCCTTTTTGGCGTTTCCTCCAAGGGCGTTCAGGCAGGAACCGTTGCGGCAATCCGCGGCTTGCTTAGACTTCAGTTAGTAAAATACAGATCGTTTACTCAAAGTGGCGACAAAAGTACAGTTTTTACACTGTTATATGGGTGATATTTCAGCTAAATTGATCTCAGGCAGCAAGCCAAGCAAATCGTTACAGGCAAGGAGGAAGGCATCCTATGAAGCGCAAGAAGGCATTCCGGTTTTTCGGCAGGAATATTGAACTGTTTACGCTCTCGCTTCCCGCAGTCATCTATATTTTTATCATGGCGTACATTCCGATGTTTGGTGTCGTCATCGCATTTAAAAATTATAAGTATGACAAGGGGATTCTGGGAAGTGATTGGATCGGTTTCAAGAACTTCGAGTTTCTGTTTAAAAGCGAAACCGCATTTCGAATCACCCGCAACACGGTCTTGTATAACCTGGGTTATATGGTGCTAACGACGATCGCAGCACTCACAGTAGCAATTCTTCTCAATGAAATTGCAAAAAAATGGCTTAAAATTTATCAGACATCGTTGATATTGCCATTTTTTCTCTCATGGGTCGTCATGAGCTACATTACTCAGGCGTTTCTCGATCACGAAAATGGATTTATCAACAGTTGGCTGGTATCAGCCGGCATGGAAAAAATTTCGTGGTACTTCGAAGCCCAGTATTGGCCCTATATTCTAAACATCGTGCATTTGTGGAAAGCGATAGGATTCTCGGCGATGGTGTACTACGCTGGCATTCTCGGAATTGATGGAGAGTTGTACGAAGCGGCCCGAATAGACGGAGCGAAGCGGATGCAGATGGTAACGAATATCACGATCCCGCAGCTGACGCCGCTCATTATTATTCTTCTTATCCTCAGTATCGGGAATATGTTCCGAGGCGACTTCGGCTTACATTTTTTCATCCCGAACAACAATGGGATGACGTATGCGACGACAGATATCATCGATACGTACATCTACCGGGCGCTCAGCGAAATTGCGGACGTTAGTATGGCATCGGCCGTAGGTTTGTACCAGTCGTTCGTCGGTTTTGTTCTCGTCGTCAGCGCCAATTTAATCGTTAGACGAATTAATGAGGACAATTCTCTGTTCTAAAGGAGGGAACATTTCGTGGTAGTCCAACAGTCCAAAGCGGTATGGAGCCAACTCATCATTCATACCATATTCATTTTGCTCACGATCGCAATGCTGGTTCCATTTGCCCTCGTTATCATCATCTCATTATCGGATGAGCAGTCGATTCTGCACCATGGCTTCCGCCTTATTCCGGATCAGTTCAGCGCTGCGGCGTACCATTATTTTCTGAAAACGCCGGAAACAATTCTACGGGCCTATGGTGTGACGATTCTCGTCGCTGTCATTGGCACATGTATCAGTCTAATTCTAACCTCTACGATGGGCTACGTGCTGTCCAGGAGGGATTATGGCCTGCAGCGAGCAACGTCATTCTACGTATTCTTCACAATGCTGTTCAACGGTGGTCTTGTGCCGTTCTACATTATGATTACCCAGATCTTACATTTGAAAAATTCAATATGGGCACTCATTGTGCCTGGATTACTCAGTCCATTTTACGTACTGATTATGAAGGGTTTCATGGCCAAAATTCCGACTGAGATTATTGAGTCGGCGAAAGTGGAGGGAGCGCGTGAGTGGAAGATTTACACAGCACTGATCCTACCGCTCTCGAAGCCAGCACTCGCAACATTGGGATTGTTTATCATGTTTAACTATTGGAATGAATGGTTCAATGCCCTTCTATTTATCAACAATGAGAAACTGGTTCCACTTCAGTTGTTGCTCGTGAGAACCATGAACACACTTGACTTCATCACATCGCGTCCCGAGTTCGCCTCAGCGTTGGTTACGCTCAATGTTGATATGGGGGACTTTCCGAAGACGTCAGCTAAATTCGCTGTAGCCGTTCTATCAGCGGGTCCAATGTTGTTAGTATTCCCGTTCTTTCAACGGTTCTTCGTTAAAGGTCTGACGATCGGTGCTATTAAAGGATAAGTTGTAAGCCTCGGGTGGGGAAAGCTTGAAGGGAGGGGAACCGAAGCTGTAGGAATTAGCTTTTCACATCCGCTTTCATAAATAAACTTGATCATCATATTAAGGGAGGTTTCTTCATTGAAAAAGATTATAAAATCACGCTTTCAGTGGATGTCCACGCTCGCAGTTAGCTCCGCACTTGCCATTGCCGTAACCGGCTGCGGCAGCAGTATAGACAATACTAGCACGCCTTCCCCATCCAGCAGTGGGGCACCCGCAGCATCTGCAAGCGATGCGCCCAAAAAGCTTGACCCGGTCGAATTGACTTGGTACTACCCACAGAACAAAGCAAATCCGGATCTACAACTCGTGAATGATGCTGTTAATAAGATTACACAAGAGAAAATTAACGCAACAATCAAGTTGATGCCGGTTGACTTCGGTACGTATGAGCAGAAGCTGAACACGATCGTAGCTGCTAATGAAGTAACCGATATTATCTGGACGTCGAACTGGCTGTTTAAATTCGATCAGAATCAGAAGAAAGGTGTATTCCAGCCCCTCGACGATTTGTTGAAGAATCAAGGACAGAAGCTTTACAAATCATTGGAAGAGAAATTCTGGAATGATGCGAAGCTAGACGGCAAAATCTATGCGGTGCCAAACTATCAAATCTCCGCGACTCGTGCAGGATTGGTTATGCAGAAGCGTTTTGTGGATAAATACAAACTGGATGTAAACACGATTAAGAAGTTGGAAGATCTCGAGCCGTACCTGAAGCAGATCAAGGATAACGAACCTGGGATCGTACCATTCGGGACCCAGCGCGGACCCTATCAAGGTTCTCTCTACAACATTGATGTGAAGGGACCTGTTTACAAGAACGATACGACATTCAAAGTTCTACCCGATGTGACAACTGAAATGAGAGCCAATTTCAAACTGATGAACTCCTGGTACACGAAGGGGTATATCAATAAAGATGCTGCAACCATAAAAGCTGCAGCAGACGCTTACAACAAAGGCACAACAGCAGTCTGGTTCGACCATACCGGCAAGCCAGGCTCTGAGGTTGAGTTCAAAGCAGCGAATGGTGGTAATGACGTTGTGCTCGTACCACTGGCTAAAGCCGTATTTAGCGGTGCAGCAAGCACGCTGAATGCGATCAGCCGAACTTCCAAAAATCCGGAGAGAGCCATGATGTTCCTTGAACTGGTGAACACCGATAAGCAATTGTATAACACACTCGTGTACGGTATTGAAGGTAAGCATTATACGAAGACAACGGGCAATTTCATCAAAATCAATCAGGATGCAGGCTACTTCACGAACACGGATTGGATCTTCGGCAGCATCATCAACGAGTATTTGCCGGAAGGCTCACCAGCTGACAAATTGGAGCAAACAGCGAAAGTTAACGCTGAAGGTGAAGTTTCCCCGCTTACTGGATTTGTCTTCAATTCGGAACCAGTCAAGACAGAAACTGCGAACGTCAAGGCAGTAAACGATGAGTATTATCAGGGTCTCGGAAGCGGTACACTCGATCCGGAGAAGTACTTGCCGATCTATGAAGAAAAATTGAAAAAAGCTGGCGCCGATGTGATCGTAGCTGAGCGTCAGAAACAGCTTGACGCATGGTTGAAGGCGAACGGCAAGAAGTAACATGTGACGAATAAACCCATAGATTACCTGGTCTATCCCCTCAATACAGCAATGTATGTCAGGAATAGCCCAGGTTTTATGGGCTTTGGTGGAACACAAGAATAAGGGAGGACTTCAAGTGAAAATTGCCATACTGCAAGGAAAAGACAAAAGGGAGCGGATCTTCGGGCCAGACCATCTGGCTCAGCTCCGTGAACTTGGGGAAGTTACGCTCAACGAGGAGAATGGAAACCCATCGGAAGAGCATGCGCGCGCCCTGATTGCTGGCGCAGATGTGGCGATCACCTCATGGGGCTGCTGTGCATTGACAGAACGGGTGCTGGAGAGCGCACCGAATTTGAAGCTCGTTCTACATGCGGCCGGCACCGTCAAGCCGATTGTTACAGAGGCGTTGTGGCAACGCGGAGTTCGTGTAGCTAATGCGACTGAAGCACTTGGCCAAGGGGTGGCAGAGACCGCGCTTGGCTTTACTATCGTGTCGCTCAAAGACATGTGGCGGCTTAGTCGGGAGACGGGGGCTGGCGGCTGGGGCGACGGTTCGCGTGTGCGCGAAGTGTATGGTCTGACGATCGGCGTCGTTGGAGCAGGGCGTGCTGGTTCCCACTACATTAAATTGCTTCGCCAATTTGATGTTAATATCGCGCTTTACGATCCATTCGTCAGCGAGGAGCGCGCTAGGGAGATGGGCGCGCAGAAGCTGGAGCTGGAAGACCTGCTGCGAGTGAGCGATGTCGTATCTATTCACTTGCCGTCGTTGCCGGAGACGTATCATATGTTTAACGCCGAGCGGCTGGCGATGATGAAAGACGACTGTGTGCTGATCAATACTGCCCGCGGATCGGTTATCGACGAGGCGGCGCTCACAGTCGAATTAAGCAAAGGGCGGCTATTCGCGTGTCTCGACGTTACGGATCCGGAGCCGCCGGAAGAAAACCATCCGTTTCGCGCGCTGCCGAATGTGATTCTGACTCCGCATATTGCCGGAGCCGTCAATAACGGCTTAGGGCGCATCGCGAAGGCGGTCGTGAGCGACTTGCGAGCTTATCTGGCGGATCGTCCGCTGAGTGGCGAAGTCCGGGCGGAGCAGATGCATTTGCTGGCTTGATGTCGAGCTGCTATGTTGGATTTGCGTTAGCTCCACTGCATCAAAATAGATGGAAAATGTACAGCTAATCGTGGTCATTTGCGTGAAATGGAACAAGTAACTGGATTTTATACAGCTAATTTCAGGCAAGTTGCCCATTTTCGTGAAAAGTGTGAAATTTAACTGGATGTTTTCCAGTTATTGGCCTCATTCTCGCGATTTGAACGAAAATAGCTGTATTTTTTCCAGTTATTCCTATATGAGAATACTGGGAAGGGGGTGCTACCGCTACTTGGCGCAAAATGTCAAAGAATACGACAAAGAAATAGCCAGGCTTGCAGGTTTTTGCAATCATCAACAGAAAAAGGAGAATGTCAGCGAGAAGACAAAACAGCATTAATTGATGAGAAGGAGGCTAATTAATGAAGGTAAAGTCAACATGTCGTCTAGGTCTTGCTGCTATGGTGAGTTTGACAATGGTGATGGGCGCATTGCCCGAAGAGTCCGTTTCGGCCGCAGGAGTTACTTATTATGTATCGCAGGCAGCAAGCAGCAGCGATACGGGAAATAATGGGAAATCTTTAGGGGCAGCTTTCAAAACTATTCAAAGATGCATGAATGCTTTGGAACCAGGAGACACCTGTGAAGTGTCATCCGGTATTTATCGCGAGACCATTACGCCGCCAACCGGAACTGGTGAGAATTCTCGGATCACGATCAAGGCGGCAAGCGGAGCGAACGTTGTGGTCAGCGGTACTGATCCGATTACGAGCGCATGGACATCAGCAGGAATTGCGGGAATGCCGGTCTACAAGACGCCGTACACGAGAAGCTCGCTTCTGGATGAGACAGAAGAGCAGTTCTTTGTCGTTCCGAAGGATGCCAATGGCTATTTGTCCGCGGATCCAACCCTTCTATGGGAAGCGCGTTGGCCCAATATCAGTTCTTATAACTTGAACGGGTTGAAAGATAACATGGCATTTATGCAGTCTGCCTCTAACCTGACAACCTCCTATACAGTCACGGACAGTACGTTGCCCAACATGAATTGGGTCGGTGCGACAATCTGGGAGCGGGGAGGGGATGCCTACACCGGGCAAACCACAACCATTACTGGCTTCAACAACACGACTAAAACGCTTACAATGAATCCGGTCACGAACGACCAATCGTATTACTCGCCACGGCAAGGAAATACGTATTTTCTCTCCGGGGTATTGGGTGCACTCGACGTGGCCAGCGAGTGGCATACGGATGCGACGCACCTCTACTTGTGGGATCCCTCTGGTGGCGTACCCGCGAATGTGGAAGCGAAGACCCGCCAAACGGCGTTTAATCTGAAAGGCAAATCGTACATCACCATCTCCGGCATTCGAACAATGGCGGCGAACATCTTGATGGGGCCGGTCGGCAGCACCCCGTCCACACACAATGTGCTAGACAAGATCAAAGCCGAGTATGTGTATTTCTCCGATTACAGCCATGGCACGTCGATTGAGAGTCAGCGCGAGCGGGGCATTAACATAGTAGGCGACTATAATGAGTTGAAAAACAGTACGATCGCCTATTCCACTGGAACGCTGATTCATATAGCAGGCAAAGGCAATCGTATCTTAAATAATAGCATTCATGACGGTAGTTACATGGCTACGCACGATTCGCTGATTCGACTATCAAGCGGAGCCGAGAACGTGGTCGATCACAATGAAATCCGCGATTCAGGAAGAGGACTTCTCTCCATCTACCAAGGCAGCGGAGTGATCAGCTACAACGATATGTATCGGGGTATGAAGCTCTCCCGTGACGGTGGTCTAATCTATGCTTGGGGTTCCGATCTCGGCAATAGCGAATTCCACCACAATTGGATTCACGACAGCAAGGGAGATGACACGAGTGTCGGCATGTATTTCGACAACTACACGGAGAACGCAATCATTCATCATAACGTCATCTATAACAACGACACGGGAATTCAGATGGGGGCTCCAGGCAATTTCAAACTCGTCCACAACAACACGATCGTGAATAATGATAGGAGCATTGGGTTTCACGGAGCGGCCGGTTATCCTGACGATTTCTATGGTACCCGCTTTTATAACAACATTTTGACGGATAAAGCTTTCGCAATTGATTCGGACCGCAAACTGTTTCCTACAACCGTTTCCCAAGGTTACAACACGCTATCGCCTGTTGGTTTGAACTTCATCAATCCGGCAGGCGGGAACGGGAACGACTTCAGGCTGCAATCAGGCTCTACTGCGATTGACAGCGGGGCGGCCATTGCGGGTATTACCAGTGCGTACACCTGGGGCGGGGTTGCTCCAGACGCGGGTGCCTATGAGTATGGGGGTGGCTCGAACAGCTCCAACTGGATTCCGTCTTACAATCACTCCAACTATCCGGTTACACCAACTTGGCAGTTGATTGATACGCCGTATATGAATCGGATTACGAATAGCGCTTTCGAAAGAGGGCTTACGGACTGGCTAACTTGGTCGACAGCGGGAACTGAAGCAACGGTCGGCTCTGATACGCAATATGCCGTTCCAGCGTCTCCGATGCCAGCGAAACCAAATTGGATCAACCGGGGCAAGAATAACAAGCTTCGGCTTGGAGATGGGAACAGTCCAGCAGGAGGATCGACGGTAGGAGATGGGATCGAACAGTCGATCTCAGATCTGAAGCCGAATACAGCGTATACGTATTCCGCATGGATCTACAACATTCCGCTTGATCCTAATATCACGACTCCTGTGTCGACGGAAACAATATTACTTGGAGCGGAGAATTATGATGCGTCCGCATCGACCATGCCGAAAGTATCGGTGGCTTCAACTAGTGGGAAGTACGTGCGTCAGGAACTGAATTTTACAACGGGCTCGCTTACTGCTGCGAACGGAACATTGATTAAACCACGCGTGCAAATATTTAAAAACAAGTCGTACGCCTACCATTATTCCTTCGCGGACGACGCTGGCTTAATCGAATCTGCGCCGTTCAACTCAGGGCTTAGCGACGGTACCAACCTGAAAGATGTGGCATTCGTTGGGGCGCCGGCTACAAGCACAACCGCAGGGGCAACAGGAAGTCTTACCTTGAACGGCACGCTGCAGAACGGTAGTGGCGCTAGCTGGACGGGGGCAACCATCACGTTTACTTCGAGTGATCCTAATGTCGTAAGAATGGATAGTTCCACGGGTGGGGTGGTCTCTTACACGGCCATGGGCCCTGGTCAGGTGACGGTATCTGCCATTGCAAGAAAAGGGAACATCGCCAAGGCAACGAGCCAGATCGTCACCGTGTATCCAGTTGGATCGCCGCCTGCGACAGACTTCACTGCCAAGGCATACGGAACGAACGCAAGTGGGTTTACGACATGGAACAGCACGACGAATACGTACACACTTGTTGGCAAAGGGGATAATGTCTGGGGCACTTCCGACGACTTCGTCTTCTTGAAGAGGTCCGAACTTAACTCCAATGCGGCTAGTTCCAAACTGACGCTGAAAGCGAACATCGAGTTCAGCGCTTACGATCCAGCTTCCATCGGCCTTATGTTCCGAGAGCAGGACTCAGCTGGTGCTGAGCATGCGGAGTTCCGAATGGACGGCGTAGGCGATATTCTCCGACTCGTGTTCCGCAATACGGCATCAGGGGCCTCCGATCTGATCAACCATTACAAAACCGGTGTGAAGCAAATTCCAGCTTCTACAGGTGCGATTCCTCGCCTGTTGCCTGTCATGTTAACGAAGGAAGGGAACATTGTGAAAGGCTTCTACTTGGACGGGAACCAATATGTTCTGTTCGGCCAAACGACGGTCAACTTCACGGATGGCGCCAACATTCTCGCCGGGATAGCCCTATACTCCGGTTCTGGGCGGCCTGAGGCCAAAGCGGTCATTACGGATCTGCAGCTCATACGCAATTACTAAGCGCCGAACCCGACACACAAGCGTACACCCTTCGGTATCCGAAGGGTGTATGTCTACGAAGAGGAAGTATGCAATTCATGTTGAATTATGTAAAGGTAAGGCAAGCCGTAGACTAGATGCAGGAGCGATTGGCACTGTAAAGGAAGTCGTGAATGAGGGGATGTAACGATGAATAACTACTTGCGCAAATATCGAGAACGGAAATATTTCATGCGTATCATTCTTTCAATCAATTTGCTTATCATATCCGTTATGCTGGCCTCTTTGCTGTCTGCTTTTCTGTATTCCAAGAAGATTAGCTTGGATTCGCAGCAAGAAGCCAATGAGAAGGTTCTTTCTCAGATCAACTACAACATCTCTTATATGAATGACACGGTGAAAAATTTCGCTATCTCCATGTTCTACGATACCGACATGGCGCATTTATTATTCAGCGGCGAACAAGACACCTTTGAAGATACAGCCCGCATAAACAAGCTGTCCAAAACAATTGCCTATAACTCCTTTATCCATTCCATCGTTTTCTACAACAGTAAACGAAACATGTTTTTTACGAGTGGTGACGATGCGATCACGAGCTCAACTAGTAACCTAATGAATCAAATCGGTGAATTTCTAAGCGGCGGCAAGCCGATTTACAAAATGCAGATGATGCCCCTCCGCTACGTTCCGGATCTAAAGCACCCAGAGCGTACGCAACAAGTATTTTCTTTGTTCTTGTACGACTCGCTAGACGCCTATACGAAGAAGGAAAGCGCTCTGATCATCAATGTCAAACCAGAATGGCTATTCGAGAAGCTGGAGCTGATGAATCGGCAGTCCTCGAATCGGTCCAATCGGATTTTCGTTCTGGATCAGAATAAAGAGATGTACAGTCCAGACGTTCAAAGCAGCCAAGATTTAGGAGATCTGAAGGAACAGGTATATCAACAAATTGCCTCCTCAGGCCGTCAGGTATCCCAATTTACATATATAGCTAACGGAGAGAAGCAAATCGTTAACTACATCGTGAACCCCTCAGTCAACTGGGTGATCGTCGATGTTGAACCTTATGTTGGTGTACTCGCAGCGGTAGATAAGCTGAAGGTCGTCTTCGTTACGGTCGCTGCCATCTGTCTCGTTCTCGCCGTTGTTGCCTCATTAATCATCTCGAACCGTCTGTATTCGCCGATTAATGTGCTGCTCAAGCAGACAAAGCGGCTGCCCGGCGGTGAGCAGGACCGTATGAATGAGGGGGATGAGATCAGCTATATCTCGCATAGCTATAACCATTTGATCGAGAAGCTCATGAGCGAGCAGACGAAGCACGACAGCAACGAGGCCATTGTGCGTTCTTACTATTTGCGTAAGCTCGTAACTGACAGCCGATCCTTCACGTCTGAGGAATTGGCCGAGTGTGTGCAGGGCGGATATATGAACATCGACTTGGAAAAGGAGAGCATCTTGGGGATCCTGAAATTTGATCGTTACCAAGACTTGAAAGAAGGAAGACTTGGTGTGGATATGAACCTGCTGACATTTGCCGTATCCAATATTATTCGCGAATTTGTAACGGAGGAGCTGCGAGGGGACGTCGTTGATATTCGTGGTGAGCATCTTGTTCTAATCTTCGAAGCGGGCACGCGCCCGAAGGAAAGCTATTCGGCAATCATGAAGTTGCTGCAGCAGGCACAGCAAGTTATCGGCGATTATTACCACATCACCTTCACGGCAGCGCTGGGGGAGGTCGCCTCCCACTATCACGAGTTGACGGATCGCTATGAGAAAGCACTTGATTATCATCTATATAAAATGAACTTTGGTCACAACTCCGTGATCACACCTGATATGGTACAGAGCAACCTCGCCAATCCTGAGGCGCACATTCCGCTTGAGCTCGAGCGGAAATTCGCTGAGGCGATTAAGGCGAGTCATCCGGACAGCGTCTTCCAGGAGCTGGAGCATTTACACCGATTGATTGCGGGTATGAGCTCCGACGCCGTCGTGCAATCGGTCATTCAACTCGGCATTCTGATCAAACAGACGGTCCGCGAAATTAACCAGAATAAGCTGTCGCCTCTGCTTATCGACCTTCGCTCCATCGATCGCCTCATATTCGAGAAGGAGACATTGGACGAAATTTTTGCGGAGTTCGGCGCCATCCTCAGCGCGATCTTCGAGGATCAGAAACGCGGGACAGAGACGAAGGATCATTTTATCATCGATACGATTAAAGACGTCATTCAGGCCAATTATTCTGATCCGAATCTAAGCTTGCAGGAGATCGCGGATATGCTGCGGATGTCCTCTGCGTACGTCGGACGCATCTTTAAGAAGCAAGAGACGATCTCTGTTGCGGATTACATCAATGAAATACGATTACTGAAATCGGTCATGCTACTAGAGAACAATAACCTGCCGGTGAACGAGATCTCCGAGAAGGTTGGTTTCAGCTCACCGAGCTACTTCTTCAAGCTGTTCAAGAAGCGCTTCGGTACGACGCCGAAGGATTACCGTATTAAGAAATCGCTGTCGTTGTAGGGGGATCGGTTCTCAACTTCATCGTGCATAAAAGTTCAAATTGTTCATTGATTTGGGTAAAGAAAGTGCGAATCTTGCACTTTCTTTTGCTTTTTCTGGGGGTTACGCTGATCCTAAGCCAATCCTAAGTCGAGAGAACAAAGGGGAATTTATATGCAAGATGGTTTTGTAGTAGAGACACGATGTCTTCATTCCTTAGTAAAAGTGTTTCCGGACGAGGAACTACGGGATGAGTCTTATACAAGGGGCTCCGCTTTGCGCGGGGAAACCTTCGATTTCCAGGTAGCCTATCGGGCACCTGCTTTGACCAAGCCAATCCGAGTAAGCGTAACTTCCACTTTGCAGGCGGCTATTACTTTGCGGGAAGTCGGGTTGGCACCATCGGAACTCCCTTGCCAGCGCCGCCATGATGACAATGTGCTGCGGGTTGCACCAGGTCTGTACCCTGACCCACTCTACCCTATCAAAGAAGAGCAGGGTGTTGTGGGAATCCATTATCAATGGCGAGCTGTTTGGATTACTGTGGAGCTGAACGAGGAGACGCCTGCTGGCGAATATGATGTAACGGTCAAGTTTGCAGCGCTGACGGGGGAGATGCTTGGTGAGGAGAACTTTCACTTGGAAGTTATCCCGGCCGTGTTGCCGCCACAGACGTTGATTCATACGGAGTGGTTTCATGCTGACTGTTTGGCGAATTACTACGGAGTTCAGGTGTTCAGTGATGCACATTGGGGGTTGATCGAGCAATATATGCAAACCGCTGTGCGCCATGGCATGAACATGGTGCTAACGCCACACTTCACGCCACCGCTGGATACCCAAGTCGGCGGTGAGCGCCCGACGGTTCAGTTGGTGGATGTGTGGAAAGAGACAGATGGCACGTATGAATTCGGCTTCAGCCGACTGGTTCGTTGGATCGAGCTGTGCGAGCGGGTTGGCATCCACTATTTTGAATTCTCGCACCTGTTCACCCAATGGGGCGCCAAGCATGCCCCGAAGGTGGTGGCGGAGGAGCAGGGAGAACTGCGGCGTATTTTTGGCTGGGAGACGGATGCGACCGGAGAGGCATATAGGTCGTTCCTGAACCAGTACCTGCCCGCATTAGTGGCATTCCTTCGAGAGCGCGGGCTTGAGAATCGATGCTATTTTCATATATCAGATGAGCCTTTGCTTGAACATATGCCCTGGTATCGCAATGCGAGCGAGCTGATGCAGGCTCACTTGGGGAATTTCCCGATTATCGATGCGCTGACGAATGTGGAGTACTATGAGCAGGGGCTTGTGAAAGGGCCTATTCCAGCGAATGATCACATCGGACCGTTCCTTGAAAGACAGGTACCCGAGCTGTGGACATATTACTGCTGCGTTCAGTACAGGCAAGTATCCAATCGCTTCTTCAACATGCCGTCTGCCCGTAATCGCGTGATCGGCGTACAGTTGTATAAATTCCAAATTGCCGGCTTCTTGCATTGGGGCTACAACTTCTGGAATACGCAGTATTCGCTGCAAGCGATTGATCCGTACCGCGTGACGGATGCGGGTCGCAGCTTCCCGTCGGGCGATGCCTTCCTCGTTTATCCAGGGGAGGAAGGGCCAGTAGAGTCGATCCGCATGGAAGTATTCTATGAAGGTTTGCAAGATCTTAGGGCGCTGCAACTGCTAGAAAGCTTAGTCGGGCGCGAACAGGTGCTGACCTTGATCGAGGAAGGGCTCACGGAGCCTTTGAGCTTCAGCCAGTATCCGTCTGATGCGGAATGGCTGCTCGGGCTTCGGGAAAGAGTCAATCGTGCAATAAGTGGTGCATCTGCATCGGAGTCAACCAAAAGGGGAGATTGTCATGAAAACGGAGAATAAACCGATCGAGGTCATCATCGTTGGCGCAGGGAGCCGCAGTATGAATTATGCGAGCTATTCGTTGAAGCATCCCGAACAGATGCGGATAGTTGGGGTGGTGGATCCGAATCCGCTCCGCCGTGCGCATACGGCTGAACGCTACGGAATAGCGGAGGACATGGTGTTCGCTGATGTGGAGGCACTTGTAGCACGGCCGAAGCTGGCCGAAGCTGTGATTAACGGGACCTTGGACGCGCAGCACGTCTCGACGAGTCTGCCGCTGCTACAGAAAGGCTACGATCTGCTGCTGGAGAAGCCAATTGGGATTACAGAGGACGAAGTGCTGGAACTGCATCATGCAGCGCAAGCATTCGGCCGTAAGGTTATGATCTGCCATGTACTGCGTTATGCCCCGTTCTACGTGGAGCTGAAGCGTGAGCTGGAGGCGGGGACAATTGGGGACATCCTCCACATTCAGACCGAGGAGAATGTCGATTTTCACCACATGGCGACGGCATTCGTTCGCGGCAAATTCGCGAATAAGGAGCGCGGAGGCTCGTCTTTCCTTATGCAAAAATGCTGCCACGACCTCGACCTCATCACCTGGTTCCAGTCGGGAGTACGGCCGGTCAAGGTAAGCAGTTATGGCGGCCGATCCTACTTTCGTGAGTCGCGAGCCCCTCAAGGATCGGGCACTCGCTGCCTAAGCGATTGCGCAATTGAAGAGAATTGCGTCTACTCAGCCAAGAAGCTGTACGTGGAACAGCCGTTGTGGCCGGTTTACGTATGGCCACGCTACCTAGACGGTGTGCGGCTCAGCGACGAAGAGAAGCTAGATAGCCTGCGCACTGACAACCCCTTTGGCCGCTGCGTATGGAGGTGCGACAACGACATCGCCGATCATCAAGCGGTGATGATGGAATTCGAGAACGGAAGCACCGCTGTTCACAATCTAGTGGGCGGCGCAGCGAAGGCCTGTCGTACCGTGCATATTACGGGAACCAAGGGAGAGATCTACGGGGAGCTCGAGGAAGGCTCTTTCGTGGTGCGCCACCCGCATCTGCGGGAAGGCGGTGTTTATAGCGAGCAGCGTGTCGAGATTCCAGTGAGCCGGGATATGCATGGCGGGGGGGATCACCGGCTTGTCGAGGATTTTGTGCGCGTCGTACGAGGAGACACTTCCGCGCAATTCTCCACATCGCTCGAACATGCACTCGTTGGACATCTTGTTGGTTTCCGCGCGGATGCTTCCATGGAATCGGGACATTCGTTGGGGATTGATTGGAGCAGCTTAATGCGAACGTGAGGGGGCTATAGTGAACCCTTCAACTCTCCGAATCATGATCCGAAGTAGAAGCTTGCTCGCAAAGATAGCGTTATAAAACCATCTTATTTGCTCGCCTGGTAGAGAAAACGGGAGAATAACGTTATGGCAGACCCTTATTGTGAAAAGGAGCTAAGCATAAATCGCTTAGCTCCTTTGCTATCTCTACCGCTTAGTTCCCGGCCATATCATGTGGCACAGTGACAACGCTTGTAACAACGGTTTTATTGCCAGCCTTGTCAGTGGCTGTGTAAGTGATGATATAGTCGCGAACCTTCTCGGCTTTCAGACTGAAGGTTGTAGCTGAAGTGCCGATTGCTGCTTGAATATCGCTGGGGCTGCTGGTTGGATCGCTGCACGTGATGGAGGTCAAGATGACTGACGCCAAGCCCGAATCTGCATCGCTAGCGTTCACAGTGGCTTTAATGGCGATCATCTTTTTGTTAGGCGGCCAGATCACGGTTTTGTCTAAGGTTACCGACAAAGTAGGAGCAGTCACGTCTAAGCTGCCAATGATAATGGTTTTGATTGCTTCAGCATTGCCCGCTTTATCGAAAGAGCGATATTGGACAGTGTTGGCGCCACCTTGTCCGATGAGAATAAGTCCCGTATATGTGCTCCAAGTCCCGTTGGCACCGATTCGGTATTCGGTTTTTGCAACGCCGGAGAGATTGTCGGATGCCGTGAGGGCTACTACGGTCTGTGCACCATAGACGGCTTCAGCTACCGTGGTTGGTGCACTGAGGTCAGCCATGAACCCTACGTTCGCTTCCTTAGTCACGCCGCCGAGCGTAACGGATGCATGAACCGAAGTGATACCTTCGCCAGTCGCGGTTACGATCCCGTTGGCATCAACGCTCGCAACGGCAGGATTGTCGCTTTTGAACACATAGGTGGCCTGACTCAAATCTGCTTGATTCCCATCAGATGCCGTACCAGTAACCGTTAATGCTGCTGAGTTGCCTGCACCTATATACATACTGTCCGCTGTCATCGAAACGGAAGAAAGAACTTCCTCCACTTGTACATCCAGTTGCGAAATGACCGCTTTAACTGGCGGCTTTCCGCTTCCTGAGAACATTCCGATACCAGCCAAGAAGTCAGTTCCCTCGAATTCTACTAACGTAGAACCGATGGATTGCCATTGTCCTTCTTTATAGTAATAGCCTGTGACCTTGTTGCCTTCCTTGACCAGCTTCATCTGGAATGGGGAATTGATGCTTTTGCCTGCATAGTCCAAGAGAAGCCCCGTCGACGAACCCCAATACTGCTGCTGAGCGGGAGGTTTCTGAGCATCCAGCATACTTTCACTATTGCGGAAAACGTATCTGAGCACCTTGCCGGTGCCATCCGTGCGGAACTGCACATGCTTCGAATCCGCTGTATCTTTGGCGCGTAGCATTAATCCTACCGATGATGGATCTGCAAAATCGAAGTTATCAATGGTAGCCGTTACCGTAACTTTAATATTGGGGTCGGATATATGGACATTCTTGCTAAGGTAAACAAAATCATCCGTTTTGTCCCACACATTGTCCCCGACGCCAACTAGCGAATAGCTGCCATCGTTACCAACGGTGACGAATCCCTTGCTATGAGGGCCGTACTGTTTTAATGTCCAACCGGTCACGCCTGTATCCGAACCACCCGTAGGGAAGACAGTGGAAATCTGCGTAGCTGCTTTGGTAATTCCATCTTTGGAAACCGTTGCCGACACGGTAACTTGACCTTCGGAAAGGGCTGTCACAGAAGCGGAACCATTACTGACGCTATTAATACGAAGGACCTGAGGGTCACTGGAAACAAGTTGCACATCAGCTGTGGAGAGGTCTGCTGGCAAGCCGTCTTGCTGCGTTCCGCTAAGACTCAGCGTACCTTGCTGTCCCACAGTGAAAAGATTAGTCGGTGTTTCAAACTGCACGTTTTTCAACAGGCTTTGGCTTACGCCTGCATCGAACGGCGTATTTTCAATCAGACCTGTATCATCAGCGTAAGAAAGGCCGATTGCTGATCCTGGCTTATAGATGCGCACGCGGGCATCCGTATTCGTAGGGCCTGTTCGGAATGTAATCTCTTTGCGAACATATTGAGTTTCCTTCGCCGTAATATCAATGGCGTTTCCGCCATAATTGAACACACCGAGAACGATAGATTCGCCAGGCTCATTGTACACCCAAGCTACAAATTTATATTCTGTATCTGGTTTAAGACCTGTGATTTTCTGCTCCACACCAGCTCCGCCAGGGCCCAACTTTAATCTGAATTGTCTTCCTCTGACTTGCCAGTCAGGTGATGCAGGTACAGATTGAACATCAGTCGTCCCATTGGTCGTCCATTTGAGCCAGCTATCGGTAGTCCCGTTGAAGCCGCTGTTCTTGATCAAGTTCATATAAGGCGTATTGATCTGGGTGTAGGTCACGCTTGGAGGATTGACGAAATCCGGTCCTGCCTTCCAATCAACCCCACCGAATTCAAAAGCTCCTGCATCTGGTGCTGGACCTACGTAACCGTCCGTGACTCCTGCAATGACAGCCCCTGAGTTAATAGCTGTTGAACCAGAGTTTAACCGGTAGTCGTTAGCAGAGGGATTTACAAAATTCACACCCGTACTCGATGTCGTGTTATAGCCGTTTGCTGTATCTGTGGTTAAGGAGACACTGTTCGTAAAAATATTGTTATACACCCTAGATCCAAATAGCTCTTGGTTATACGGTGGAGATCCCCAGAAGCCTATGCTGCTGGTTCTATGATTCACAACCGTGTTGTTATAGATGAGTCGGTAGTTACCGGGCGTATTCATTTGAATCCCCACGTCGTTGTTGTAAATGACGTTATGATGCGCGACCACATTGTTCGCATAGTTGTCGAAATAGAGGCCGACGCTCATATCGGAGCCTTTGCTGTCGTGAATAAGATTGTGGTGAATGTCGCTGTTGCCCATATCAAGACCCCAACTATATAGCAGGGCTCCGTCTCGGGAAAGCCACATCCCATTAGAGATGTCGTTGTAAGAAATTTCTCCGCTGCCTGATCTCCAATAAATATTGAATCTTCCGGAGTCACGAATTTCATTGTAGCTGATCAGGTTGCTGGTCCCACTTGAAAGCTTCACCAGGGGATCATAGGAGGCCATATAGCTGCCGTTATGAATGATGTTGTTCACGATGCGGTTGCTATTCCCCTCAATATTGATCAACGTTCCCGAAGAGTAGCCGATTTTACTGTTCTTGATTTCGTTGTTATCTCCAACGATGCTAATTCCGCCATTAAGTTGATCAGCGTTCGTCGTATTCTGTGAGTAGTTCGAGAAATAGACATAATCAGCCTGTATGCCATCCAAAACGTTATTGCTTGAACCATTCATCGTGATGTTGGCAGCGAAGGTACGAATTCCCTTCATTTGAATGAAAGATTTTCCGTTCAAATTGAATGCGGTCTTGCGTTTTTTCACTTCAACATTGGACGGAACCCCGCCATCCGGTGCCCATAAATAGACTTTATGAGCAGCCTCATCCACATACCATTCATTTGGTGCGTCTAATGCGCCCAAAACTCCGCTGAGGAAGTACGTGCTGCCTAGTCGAGGATACAATTCCTGATAATCACCCGTAATCGGTTCGTACGTCAAAGTATGGGTCGCACTATTGTAGCCTGTTACTTTGCTGGTCATGCCTTGATAAGCGTTCCCGCCTCTTTCCCAGACTAAAGCGTTCTTCCAAAAGTCCGTAGGCTGCGTCAGATCCGAATCAACAATCGAGGTCGCCGATCCTGCGTCTGCAGTTGCAACGCCTGCTTTTAAGCCTGGCAGCGTGTATTCGCTGATATTTGGCCACCGTGCTTCCCATAGAGGAGCAACAGCCGAACCATTGTTGACGAAAAGCTGATTTTCTTTTCCTAGACTCCATGTTAGATCGGTTTTATAAATTTGTCCTGTGTGTTGCGTCCAGCCGCTAATAGGTTCGGTACCGCTTACAATTACGTTCGCACCAGGAGCTGGCTTGAATGTAATGGGTTGGCCGTTAGTTCCAGATGCAGCTGGTGTAACTGTCTCGCGATACGTACCTGATGCGATAACACAGGTGTCACCGGGCAACATGACTTGGGCGCATTTATTGATGGTTTTAAATGGGGTCGCCTCAGAGTTTTGAGCTGCGGCATCATTTCCGTTCGTAGCCACGTAGTAGGTCGTTGCAGCTGCAAATGCGCTTGGTATTGGCAGTAGCCCGCCGACAAAACCTAGCGTCATTGTTAACGCCAAGCTATAACCAAGCTTCGTTTTTTTTCGCATTACACAGTCCTCCTTGATTGATTAATATGGACATTATCCATACTTCTACCATATCAACTGGGCAAATAATAAAAAGTCAAATATCCGTACTTTACTCCTGAATCGTGCTGAATATTTTATATTTTTGTGAACCGTGGTTTCTGGGCAGTTCGAATTTACAACATAGAGTTCCATAAGAGAGAAAAGTGCAGATCTTGCACTTTTCTTTTGTTTGTATTCCAGTTTATGTTGGAAGAGTGTATGAATGGGGGGACATGGTCTTGCAGTTATTCAATCAGTTTCAATGGGATCGGGCATTATTGCGAATCGAGTGTGCCGATCGAACATTCCAATGTGGAGACGCGATTATAGAGGAAGATGTGGAGAGTGGCCAACGGACATGGCGATGGGATGCTATGGCTGTCACGATGAGTTGGAGTCATAATCAGGTGCGAAGCATAACCTTTCATAATCATGGCGTTCATGATATGTATTTGCGCACGATTAGCTTGGAATGGAAACCGATGGCTGAATATCCTTATCTAGATGCTAGAAACTATGTTCAGCTCCATCATTCTCAATGTTTCGAAAAACTTGCGGGTGTACGTCCTGTTCATCGTCCCAACGATTGGTCAGATCCGACGGAAGCTTCTTCCATGGTTACTGTCCTATCTCACAGACTGCCTGGCGAAGCTTTGTTGTTAGGGGCTGTGCCTCCATATGAAGATTGCTTGGTTAGCTTCCCGATTGGGCACGAAAGCGCGCATCGAGACGGCGCCTTCGGCATAAGCGTTCAGTTAGCCTCACCTCGCCGAGTAATTGGGAATTCATTAGTGGTGCTGGCTCACTTGATCATGCTTCACGGCAAGGACGGGAATAGCTTGTTAGAGCAATATGCGGAGCTCATTCGAAATTGTCTGCCTCCATCTCTGTTGAGCAAAGGGCGGGTAACCGGCTGGAATTCCTGGGATTATTATGCGGGAGCTGTTTCAGAACACGATATTGTGGCGAATGCACGTACATCGCGACAACAATGGGCAGACTCGATTCGCTATATTGTAGTCGACGAAGGATATCAGTCCCAATGGGGGATTTGGGAAGCGGGTTGGAAATTTCCCAACGGGCTTCATGCGCTTTGTGAATCGATTCGTGCGGAAGGCTTCGAGCCAGGAATCTGGACGGCGCCGCTCATGGTGAATTGTTCTACTTCCTTATATAGGGAGCATCCAGATTGGTACGTCAACGATAAAGTCGGCAACCCTTATATCGTAAGTATTGGGTATGGTTCCAATGCTTTACTCGACATCACCCATCCTGAAGTAAGGGAGCATCTACGTAGGGTATACACCCAGTTGCGGCAAGCCGGATTTACGTACTTCAAGTGCGATTTCACGCAGATGCTGCTAGGTGCTTCCCGTTTCTCACGTGATGATATAACACCCGCTGGTATGCTTCGTGAACTATTCTGTCTTATCCGTGATTCGATTGGGGAGGATCCCTATTTACTAGCATGCGGGGCTCCTTATGAGACGGTCATCGGTATTGCCGATTCGCACAGAACGACAGGAGATATTCACCATTACTGGAGCCATATCCGGCAAAATATAAGATCTATGTTTGCACGTTGGTGGATGCAAGGAGCAATTGGAAACACTGATCCTGATTTCGCTATTGTCAGGTGTGACCGCACGACCGAGGATCTTCTCTTGAGTCGGCGATTGCCCAAAAAGCCATGGCACTTGGGAGCCAATTGGTATGCCGGACGAGAAATGAATGTGGCTGAAGCACAGACACTGCTGCTTGCGTGCTATTTGACCGGCGGTGATATGGTTCTAGGTGATGCGCTCCATCATGTAAATGAAGCAGGATTGGCTATGCTGTCCACAGTCCTCCAGGAGCCGGTTAAACGTGGAGTGCCGATCAATCTTTTTGAATACGATGGAGATGATATGCCGATCGTAGTTGCGCAGGGGGAGGGCCGTAAACTTCTAGCACTATTCAATCTTAGCGATGATTATAGGCCGAGGAAGCTGCCTCAGCCGTTTGCGGGATTGAAAGGATCGCACGAAGAATTTTGGAGCGGGAAACCCATTACTATTTTAGAAGAGGAAGAAATCATCATGGAGCCGCATACAGCGCAAGCTTGGTGGGTCTCCATCATCTAAATCGAGGGTTCTATACCTCATGCAAGTGGGAGGGCAACGATGGCGAATTATGTAACGATAAGTTGTTTGGGTCCTAGACCTTTGGTGATCGAAGCCGATGTGACAGCTCAAGAAGCAGTTGAACGGATGATCGAACATTGGCAGAGTCAGCTGGACCAGGTGCTGCCGGATCGTCCGGATCTGATTGTATTGCCAGAAGCCTGTGACAGGCCAGATCAAAGGAAATACCCGCAAGATCATAAACTAGCGTATTATCGGGTCCGAAAAAATCAAATCCGTGATTTCCTAGCTGGCGTTGCCAAAAAGCACCGTTGTTACATTACGTATCCAGCACATATAGAAGCTGAGGACGGCAGTTGGCGCAATGCGATGCAGTTGATTGATCGCGATGGTCAAGTGATGGGTGCCTATCATAAAAACCACCTAGTGCCTGATGAATATAACAAGAACCATATTCTTTATGGGAAAGAAGCTCCGATCTTCGAATGCGATTTCGGGAGAGTGGCATCAGCGATATGCTTTGATTTGAACTTTGATGAGCTTCGGCAGCAGTATGTGAAAGCAAAGCCGGATCTGATCGTATTTCCTTCCATGTATCATGGTGGACTTATGCAAAACTATTGGGCTTATTCTTGCAGATCTTATTTTGCCGGAGCGATAGCGGGGTTACCTAGCACTGTTATAACGCCATTGGGAGAGGTGGCTGCGATGAGCACGAATTACTATTCCTTTATGACAACTAAGATTAATTTGGATTACGCGGTTATTCATATTGATGAGAATAGCGCACATTTTCTTAAGATTAAACAGAAATATGGGACAAAAGTTAAGATTCATGACCCTGGTTTTCTTGGCTGCGTGCTGTTGACTAGCGAATCGGCGGACTTAACTGTGAAAGAGATTATTGCTGAGTTTGGACTCGAGCTCATGGATGATTATTTCCGTCGAGCTGAAGAGTCCCGGTGCATGCCTGGGCGAATAGAACCTTAAATTGGTCGTGTAGAAGGAGTGGGGTACATGGTCGACTATCGTCAAACCATACTGGATGGCGCGCATCAAGCGATTGGTAACACACCGATGGTTAGATTGAGCCGTTTAACTAAGGAACTCGAGGGAGAGATCTATGCCAAGCTTGAATATCTCAATCCAGGCTTTAGTAAGAAAGATCGTATTGCGCTTCAAATCATAGAAGAAGCCGAGCAGGATGGCACGCTTACGCCAGGACAGACGGTCGTGGAACTGACTAGCGGCAATACCGGAACGGGGCTTGCTATCGTTTGTGCAGTGAAAGGGTACCCCTTTGTTGCGGTTATGTCAAAAGGAAATTCAATGGAGAGAGCGCGAATGATGCGTGCGCTTGGTGCTGAGGTCGTTCTTGTCGATCAAGCATCGGGCTCAATGCCTGGTCAAGTGTCTGGCGAGGATCTTGCGCTGGTAGATGCGGCAACTCTCCAAATCGTTCGCGAACGACGCGCATTTCGTGCGGATCAATTCCATCATCGAGGGAGTTTGCTTGCGCATGAGTTGCATACAGCAGAAGAGATATGGGAGCAAACGAAGGGGGAATTTGATGTATTTCTTGACTTTGCAGGGAGTGGTGGAACGTTTGGCGGTTGTGCCAAAAGGTTGAATGCCTATAACCCTGCCATTCGCAGTTATGTGGTAGAACCGGAAGGGGCACCTTATCTGGCGGGTGGAACGCAGTCCAATGCGAGCCACAGGCTGCAAGGCGGCGGATATAGTATGGCGTTGCCATTGATCGATCGAAATTTGATCTTTGATTTCTTGACGGTTACTGACGAGGCTGCAATGGAAGCTTGTAGGAGATTAGCGCGCGAAGAGGGGATTTTTGCGGGTTATTCGTCTGGGGCCAACGTTGCGGCAGCCTTGCAATTGTTGAAGTCGCGAGAGAAGGGGGCGCGGATCGTATTGACTATTAATGATTCGGGACTGAAATATTTAAGCACCGATCTGTACGCATAAATGAATAATGGCGAACAAGCATAGGCCAGTAACCTGGGCGAATAGAGTTTGGAGGAGGAGGATGAAGCATGCAATCGCTACGAATTGGAATTGTAGATTTGGACACCTCACACCCCGGTAATTGGGTGCCAATCATCAAAGAATTAGGTCATCAAGTAGTTGCCGTATTCGACGGGGGAACTGTTCATGAGGAAGGCTATGCCTCACAATTTGCCGAGAAATACGAAATTAAGACCGTTTGTGAATCGTTAGAAGACATGGTTCAACTCGTAAACGCCGTAATCATCCATAGTGTGAACTGGGACTTGCACGTGGAGCGTGCACGTCCTTTTGTCCAAGCGGGTAAAGCGATATTGCTGGATAAGCCGATGGCAGGGAACATACGAGACATTAGGCAGCTCCTGGAATGGGAGCGAACTGGTATTCGTCTAATAGGGGGTTCTTCGTTAAGTATCTGCGAAGAGGTCAAAGAATGGCATCAGCAGCATGACCTGGATGACCCCATTGTGACGATGTTGGCGGGTTGTTCTGTTGATGATTTTAACTACGGCATACATGCTTTCTATTTGCTGCAAGCCATCATGGGACCGGGAATCGAAAGCGTCCGCTCCGCCGGTCTTCATCTTCAACATCATATTGAACTTAACTGGCAGGATGGGCGCAAAGGATTCCTTAGTATTGGCGCGACACAAGGGTATTTGCCCTTCTATGCTACGATTGTGACGGAGAAAACAGTTAAGCATCTCCAGGTGGATAGCAAGCGACTGTATCGTTCTTTCTTGGAAGCAAGCTTGCCATACTTAGCTGGGGAGGCAGAACCTTTTCTATCCATCCATCAACTGCTTGAGGCGGAACTTGCTGCGTTGGCCGCTAGGAAATCGTTCTTGTCAGGCGGCGAAGAGATAGCCTTAAAGCAACTATCAGAGGAAGATCAAGGTTACGAAGGAGCCGCTTTCGCTGTACAGTATCGAATGAAAGTGAAGGGACACTAGAATGATAACGATTAAGAAGACGAATCTCAGTGTTGAACGTGAACCGTTACTTGCCCCATTCGGTTTCAAAGGCGGCTATGTGAATGAGCTCTGGCAGTCCCGCGTTTCCTTGGAAGATACAGAGGGGAATATCGGTGTGGGGCTGGGCGTTCAGAGCATTCTGTGGTCTGACCCACAGGTTTACACGGGGTGGGGCAATGAACGAGGCAATGTATTCATGAAGGAGATCACCCAACATGCGTTGTTAGCCGCTCAGCATATGACATTCGAAACCCCAATGGACATCTTGGATCCTCTAGTGGGGCAGGCTTATGCATATGCTTCCCGTATCTGGGAGGGGAACTCCCTCCGAGTTACCTTTGCGTTAAATGCCTTAGTTCCTATTGATCATGCAGCTTGGATGCTGCTGAGCCATCAAACACCCGGCGCTCGCTTCACAGAGCTGATCCCAGAAGAGTACAGATCCGGCTTGGTTGCTCGGCATGAACGGCTTGCATGTACGCCAGTCGTTTCGTATGGGATGACAGAGGAGGATGTTGTGGCTCTGCTTGATGAGGGCTATTTTGTGCTGAAAATAAAACTGGGTTCGGATCCAAAACAGGACGGAGATCCCGAGAAAATGATAGAATGGGATATACAAAGATTGAAAGAGATTCATCGTATCGCAGGGAACCGTACCTGCCTTCACACAGTCAACGGACGCATTGCGTATTACTTAGACATCAATGGGCGGTACGAAAGCAAGGAGCTCCTCTGGAGACTGGTGGACGCTGCAGAGCGAGTGGGGGCACTTGCCCACATTTTATTGGTAGAAGAGCCATTTCCGGAGCATATTCACGTGGATGTTTCTGATTTGCCAGTCAGAGTGACAGGCGATGAAAGTGTCCATGATGAAAAGGATGCTTTGGAACGAATTCAAATGGGGTACGGGGCTTTTGCCTTAAAGCCGGTAGCCAAGACGATGAGCATGAGCTTGCGAGTGGCGAAGCTAGCTAGTGAATATGGCATTCCTTGCTTTTGTGCTGATTTGACTGCAAATCCAGTTATGGTTGATTGGAATAAGAATCTTGCAGCGCATCTGCTGCCTGTGCCTGGACTCTCCATGGGCTTAATCGAATCCAATGGCAAACAAAACTATGCGAACTGGGAAACAATGAAGGGAAAGCATCCCATGCCTAATGGCAGCTGGATACAAACCGTTGATGGGCAATTTCATCTGCTCCCTGAATTTTATGAGCACAATGGCGGTGTATTCGGTCGAAAGGGGAAGTAAATAAGGAGGCAGTGACTTGTTTGGATATGTGGCCGTGCTTGGCGCGGTATTGATCTGGGGGCTATCCTACATCGTAATGAAATCCACAACTGCTGAGTATCCCCAACTGCTGTTTCAATTTTGGCGGTATGTTGCTGTGTCGTTGGTGTACTTCGCTATCTTCCATCGATCACTGCGGGCGATGCCGGGGCGAATCTGGCGATTGGGCTTGGTCCACCTAGGATTGGCCAATTTCGTGCTGAGTTTCTTCTCTATTTATGCGGTACAGCTTACGACTCCGACGCGCGTTGTGGTCATCAACAGCTTCATCATTTGCGTGGTACCGCTCTTGCGCTGGGTGCATGACCGATGCAAACCAACAGGGCAAGAGAAAGCGGCAATTGCGATTGCGATTGCCGCTATTGCCTTTTTGATCGGGCCACAAGAACAAGGCATGAATCTTGGCGATGGATTAGCTTTTATCGGCATGATTGGGTATGCGTATTCGATCGTCTTGACCCATCGATTGCTAGCGAAGGAGGGGGCAACGGTATCCCAAGTTTCCGTTTTGGGTATCGTGGGCTGCATGTTGTTTTTCGCTGTGGCGGCAGCGGTCTATGCTTGCTTCAACCAAGAAGCGGCAGCACTATCGGCTTTGACCTCTCAGCCTGAGACACTCGCAGGCATCGCCTTTATGGTTGTGTTCGTGTCGCTCGCAGCGAATCTCCTGCAGGTGCACGGTCAACGCCGGTTGCCTCCGGTCACCGTCTCGATCCTGTTCTGCCTGGAGCCAGCCGTTACGGCGGTGCTTGATTATGCATTGCTCGGCAACAAACCGTCGATCCGTGTGCTGCTCTGCGGCTTGCTGCTAATCGCGGCGACCCTGACGGCCACCCTGCCATTCAAATCCAAGAAGCGGAGCAAAGAAGCTACGCTTGATTTGTAGAATGCCTTCCTATCGATATCAACTTCATGTAAACTTATGGGTAGCATGTATCATGGATGGAATGGAAGGGACGGTTGGAATCTGATGAAAATGAGCGGCAATACCGTTCTTATTACTGGCGGATCTTCCGGCATTGGCTTCGAATTTGCAAGTCAGTTGTTGGAGCTTGGGAATACCGTAATTATCACGGGGCGGGATCAAGTTAAGCTAGATGCAGTTAAGCGAAAGCTGCCGAATGTACATACGTTTCAGAGCGATGCGAGAGATCCTGGGGCGATTGCGGCCTTGTATACCGCGGTGGTGAAGCAATTTCCGAAGATCAATGTCTTGATCAATAACGCCGGACTTATGCGAAAAGTAAATCTGCATGAAACGAATGTCGATCCAACGGATTTGAACAGCGAGATCGCTACGAACCTTAGTGGCCCGATCTGGATGGTACAGCAATTCCTGCCGCATCTGAAAATGCAAGAATCCGCTGCGATTGTAAATGTCTCATCAGGCCTTGCCTTCGTTCCTCTTCCGATCTCGCCTATTTATTGTGCAGCAAAGGCCGGCATTCATTCTTATACGCTGTCGCTAAGAGCTCAGTTGAAAAATACCAAGGTTAACGTATTCGAACTGGCTCCGCCATTGACAGAGACACCACTGGTGGATGCCTTCGATCCAACCGATATGTCCGGTTCCAAGGCGATGCGAGTTACTGATATGGTGAGTTATGCAATTAAAGGAATCAAGAGGGACCAATACGAAATCAGGCCAGGCCAAAGCAACGCTTTGAAAATGATGAGCCGAATCGCGCCGAATTTTATCTTTGGCCAGCTGAGTAAAACCGTTGACCGTATGCTGGGTACGTCCAAATAGTCACAACTAAAAATTTGTCAGAATGAAGTCCGCGTAAATCGCGGGCTTTTTTTGATTTATAACAATAATAATGTAATAAAAAACAATCTAAATTTATTGTTAAACAATAAATAATATGCTAAGATCATGATGTCATTAAATAAGCGAGGTGTTTTAAATGAATGTGAAACGAGGTTCAACCACGTTCTTGAAGGTCATAATTTTTCTCTTTGGAATTGGCGTGCTTGCTTTATGTATCTGGTTGCCTGTCATAGCTGTTAGAGATGCTAGGATCCATCCCGATACAGCGTACTTTGTGATCCCCTTTTTGGTATGTTCATACGGATTCTGCATTGCATTTGCTGTAGCTTTGTATCAAGCCTATAAACTATTAACCTACATTGAAAAGAACAATGCCTTCTCAGAATCGTCCTTTATATCCTTACAGATTATCAAGAGATGTGCGTTTACTGTCATTGGGCTCATTGTGATAGGAATTATAAGCTTGAGAATTCTTGCTGTAGTTACAGTTAGTGATGATGCCGCGGGCCCTACATCCTTATGTCTAATGGGAATTCTAGTAACAAGTATATTTGCAGCCATTGTGGACGTAATTCAAAAGCCATTAAGAAATGTAGCTCGATGAACGGATGTAAAAACTACAGTTAAATTACGGAAGTCGTTTTATTATGTATGGGTCAATAAAAGAGGCGTTTCAATAAGTCTACACAGACTTTAGAGACCGCCTCTTTTTGTTTGATTTTACATGTAAACGAAAGGATCAATGTAGTTTCTGTATATAATTCCCATAATAAGAAAGGATAGTGGATATGACAATGAATAGGAGGAATTAGTAATGTCTCATCATGCATTTTGGTATATGGGACTGAGTGTACTATTCTTGATTTTACTTGCCCTTGTGTTTTATAAACAAAGAAGCATGCATACTTTATTTCAATTTCTAGTCCTAGTTGAAATTGCCTACCTCATAGAGGCCGTCATCTATATTTTCTTAGGAAGCTATCTGTATCATCCCAGAATTATTAAATACAATACCTATTACGATAGTCATCTCGGTGCTATTGCTTCAAATATGCTTGCTGTTCCTGTGGTTGCACTGATCCTATCCGTATTTAGGCTGAGTTGGCTTTGGATTATAATGGGGATCGGATTGCTCGCCGGCATTGAATGGTTATTCGTGGAGCTTCAAATATACACCCTGCACTGGTGGCGAAGAGTATACACAGTTATAGGTCTACTGGTATATTTTCCACTTGCTAAACTAATATATCGGCGGATTATCATGTCAATGGGTGGGTTCCTTCATGCCATTACTTTATTTTTGTGCATCGGCCCCTTATCCGGTACGTTGCATTTTCTCCCCATTATGCTCTTCTCAAATCGAATTTACACGCCGGGATGGTATAGGAATCCCTCCTATGATACAAGCGCGTTCTCCGTTGTGTATTACGTAAGTATTTGTATAATCATAGTTGCTTTGGTGAAGATGATCTGGATACCGAAGTGGTTAAAATGTGTATTCATCCTGATGGTTACAGTAACAGTGACTTACGCCTTAAAAAAACTAGGGATTTTGTATAGTGCTGTTTGGTGGGATACATGGTACTACATGTTGATTCCGGTACCGCTTGTACTTGTAGCTGAGGCGTTCAGCAAACGTTTATATGAGGGTCGACGGTGAACGAAACTAAACGAATGTCGCACGGGTGTAAATATTTGTTACAGGATTGCAATCTAATTTTCATCTGGCATTAATGATTAAAGATTATAATAAAACTCGACCCCCTTTTAAAATATAAAACTTAGACCCACAGCCCGTTGCTGTGGGTCTCTTTTTGGTATTAAGCCGCTACTGTTTAGTCATCGTAAAACTTAATTTTATAGCTAGTTCCGTCGTAGAGCTCAATCTTAAACTCTGCTAGAGCTCTCCATTTGATATGGTCTAACCACGCCGATAGCATTGCTTCTCTTTCGATTGGACCTTGTGCTACATCAAATGATAATTTTGCTTCTTTCCCATTAAAATATTCCGCTTTAATCTTCCTAAAAGTCTCGATATCGAGTAACGACAATATACTTTCAACTAAGGAACGCTTTGACATTTAAAACACCTCCCATAATTTGGATGTAAAGTCTTTATATAGTATAAGATAGAAGTTCTAATAGTGTTTGTGCATAGATACTGGTAGATACGTGGATTTTTTAATAGGGAAATAAAGGGATTTGAACGGATGCATGGAAGGGTATGGGTATTATTATGGAAGGTAGATAACGAGGGAGATCAGATCAGGGAGAGGGGGAAGAATTTTCAAAAAAACAAGTTATGTAACAATCATTATCGCTCTGTTCTTGTTCGTGATGGCTTTGACAAGACCGAGCTCTAGAGATTACCAAATGTACTTGCTTAACATCCAGGGGATTAATTGCGAACCAGCCGAAAGCACGAATTGCTTTCATACGAAGAATGATTTGATGACTTCCAAACTAACCCATCTCATTTTCTATATGACAGCGGAATCTTATATTTTCGGAGATGAGGACAATTAAATACGTGTAATAGGTATGTTCAATCATTTCTTTGTCATCGAAAACCATCTTCACCCTTAGTGATGAACAATTGTTGCGGAGTTGAAAGTGATTATGTTTACAAGACGAAATCTGATTTCATTTATATTATTTGGTGTATTTCTAATAGCTTATATCTATCTGTTTCTGCTTATATTTCTTTTTAAATATGTTTCGCCATTCGAACTATTTAGTCCAGACAGAATGTACCATAGATCGGTAGATGTAATCCCCTTTAATACAATACATAGTTATCTATCGAACGAAAAGAATGTTTCACCGATTATCGTAATGTCGAATATTTTGGGTAATATTTTATTGTTTATGCCGTTGGGCTTGTATCTACAATTATTAAAGAAGAACAAGAAAATATCTATCAGCATAGGTATTGTTTTTCTAATCAGCGTACTTATTGAGATGTTCCAGTATGTATTTGGCATTGGGGCAACAGATATTGATGATATTATTTTAAATACTGTAGGTGGATTACTTGGGATTGTAGTGTATAAAGGTTTATTATTACTCTTCAAAGATGAGGGGAAAGTACGTCTGGCCATTGTAGTAGCAGGACTTATGGTTATTTTGATTGCTATTACTTTCAAAGCGATATTATTTTATACGGCGGGTATTAGAATAAGATTGTTGCCGTAGTGGTAAAGAGAACATATCCTTACACGAAACTCTTTGGACTCTTTATGCCCGTTCATCATAGATAGGACTTGCTTCGACGGCAGGTCCTATTTTGTCTATTTATGAGGGAGGAGAGGGAGCAAATCTATTCTAAGATAGTTAATTCTGAGCTTGTCTTCGACCAGTCTTCCCCACCCTAAAACTAATGAAAGCAGACACGAGTGCTAACACAACAATAATACTTGCCAGCCATGGATTATAGAGGACAGTGGAATTGGCGCTTATCATCGCTCCACCCGCTCCAGCGCCAGACGCCAACCCTACATGAATAATAGAGGTGTTCAAGCTAAGAATGAGATTGGAAGATTGGGGGGCTTGTTGAATAAAATACGTTTGAGTAGCTGGGCCGGCCATGAACAGAGAGACCATCATAAGTGAAATCAGTAGTAAACCGATGAGAGTCGCCCCGGCAAACAGAGGTAGAAGAGCCAGAATAACAACGTGTGCGATAGTGCTGAAAGCTATGATGCGTGCTGCGCCCCAACGATCAATTCCGTAACCACTAAAGCGGGTACCAATTGCACCAAATATACCAAAAACAAGCATGGCGATACTGATATTGGACGCTTTAAGTTGAAGGATGTCTTGCATAAAAGGGGTCAAATACGTAAACAGCACGGAATTTCCTGATTCTCTAAAAAAGGTAAGAAACAAGCCACTCACAACTACGGCACTGCCCATCACTTTGAATTGTTGTTGGAATGACAACGGTTCGTCCCCATCAATCTCTGGCAGCATACGGAAAATAACGAAGGCAATGAGCAGGCTTATCAGTCCTAAAATTAAGAAAATAGCTTGCCAGTTCAGCCAGTTCGTAATGGTTATACCGATGGGCACACCTAGAATCATCGCGCTGCTGAAGCCAAGAATGATCGTGCTCATTGCACTGCCTATCTTCTCGCGAGGAACGATTTTGGCGGCTGCACCGAATGCTGCAACAAGATAAACACCTGAACTTACACCCAGAATAATGCGTGACACCATCAAGGTGGAGATATTCGAACTCCAGAAGGAGAGCAAGCAGCCCATAATAAAAGCTGCCAATGTACCTAAGAGCACTTTTCTGCGTCCCATACGGGACGTCAGCGATACTAGGATAGGCGTCCCAATAGCAAATGATAGTGAATAGGCGGTAATTAATTGTCCCGCAAAGGCGATGGAAATATCTAAGTCTGTAGCGAGTACACGCAGGATTCCAGCGACAACTAACTCGGAGGTGGCTGTTAAGAATACCCCTAGAGCAAGTATGTAAATCGTCCATTTATTCATTGCTTTCATTCCCTTCCATCTGATTTATTGTCATTATAGAAGGGTTGCGTTAATATTGTAAGAAGGCAAAGTATTCGGATATAATCAATCTATTTTGACTAACTTACTTTTTGTTAGGGGGAAAACGGATGGCTGAGCCAACGAATTCCGAATCCTGTTTGGTAACGGGGAGTTCTGACATCTGCGAAGTATTGCAAATTCTAGGAGCTAAGTGGGCGTTTCTTGTACTGAACGAATTGCTGCGCGGGCCACAGCGATTTAATCAGCTGCAAAGGAATGTTGCTATTATTAAAACGCAGTCACTTACGGATACACTCCGCCATTTGGAACACAATGGTCTCGTCCTGCGCCAAGTTTTTCCTACTGTACCTGTAACTGTGGAATATTCCTTAACAGAAAAGGGATTAGATTTCCAAACGGCACTGAGCGAAATGAATAAATGGGTGGTAAAGTGGGGGAAGCCACAACAGGGCAACGGGTAAACCAATATTGCTCTTATTACATATAGCAGGGGGTGAAGACTTGAATACGAAATTTAACCTTAACCAGTTCGTGGTTAGAAAACAGATCCTCTCACTAGTCGGCGCTAAAATCGATATATTCGACGTTAATGAAAGGGCCATTCTGTTCTCGAAGATGAAAGCCTTCAAGCTGAAGGAAGACATTCGAATATACGGCGATGAAACGATGCAAAATGAATTGATCAGCATTCAAGCGCGAGGCGTTATTGATTTCTCGGGCGTCTTTGACGTAGTGGATGTAGAAACCGGGCACAAGGTAGGTTCATTGCGTCGCAAAGGGATGAAATCAATTCTCAAGGATGAATGGGTCATTATGGGCCCTAATGATACGGAGATCGGATTGATGAAGGAAGATAACTCGCTGCTTGCTCTTCTGCGAAGGTTCCTTACAAATTTGATTCCGCAGCATTACAACATTGAGATCGGCGGGACCAAGGTCGCAGAGTTCAAACAAAATTTCAACCCGTTTGTCCAAAAGTTAAATCTTGATTTCTCTGCTGACGATAACAAGCTAGATCGCAGATTGGGGTTAGCCGCCGCGATTCTACTAATCGCCGTAGAGGGCAATCAAGGTTAGAAGTAGTATACAACAGACTGTCTCAGAAGGTCCGAATGACCTAAGAGATAGTCTTTTTTGCTTGATAAACATGAGTCTAGTATCTCTCCTGAAAGTAGGGTATAGTTAGAAAAATTATTTGTGAGGAGAGACACTGAATAGGAGATTGATGATATGGCTTTCGGAGTATCCCGACAAGAGCTGAATGAATGGAAAAACAAATGCTCACAGGGGGAAATTGCCTTCTTGACGCATTATTGGATAGAACCTCGCTTTCCAGGCGTGAAGACCATCACTAAGGTAGGATGCTGTGATCTGGAACGCTTGAAGGCATGGTGCCTGGCGAATGGCTTAAATCCAGATTACATCCATCATCGCGATGAATATCCACATTTCGACCTAATAGGAAGCAAGCAGATTGAAATCTTAGAACGAGAACATTTGACAGATCATTTGGTTAGATTCAAGCTTCGGTAAGTCGACAAGGTAGTTAGTACAGACTTAGCTTCCAGAAGAGTTATTTACTTACGAAGAACGATAGTTGAAATAAAGCACCCCCAAAAAACACCTTTCTTGAAATCACTTTCAACAAAGGTGTTTTTTTCTATCCATTCGTGCAGAAAATGACAACGAAATAACAGATGATGATTACTTTAAGCTTGTACTATCAGCCTATCGGGGCAATAGATCCAAGAACCAACAGAATGAATATCGACGGAAACAACGTACGCTCTTTAAGATGAGGTGGTCGATGCACGACGGATGGCAGATGGAAAAGGAACGGTGAAACGATGAAGTATCAATTGAACGAGTTTGCATTTGATTTGCGAGCCAGTGTAGCTCCTGCGAATCACTTATGGGTATGTAGCGGATATAGCACGGTTGCTCCATTAGCAGGGACTGTTGCTGGCGTCAGCGGGCTATTCTCTCCACCTTTCGGCGCACAAGATATGGAAGTGCTGCTTGATTTCGTGGCAGACGGACATCTCATTAGCGATACAGGCAATAAGGGAAAAGGGGATTGCGGTCTATTGTATGCAGGCGGCGAGTGGCGGCCTGACCGGATAGAACGAACAGGAACGTACCACTACTTTGTGGAAGAACGCCTGATTTCACTCTCCGTGCGAAGCGTACTTGTTCCGCTTGCGGACCGTGCTGGGTTTGTCCTAACCGTGAAGGTTATTAACCGGACAGACCGTAGTATCCAGTTGAACATCGTTCCGAGGGTTACGCCTGGTCATCCAGGTAGCCAGTCCCTGAACGATTGGGATTTCGGCCACCCTGCTATGGGCGCGGAGGTTCATGAAGTTGAAGCGGGCATATGGGAGAACGATGAGGTAAGGGTTACTTTTTTACAAGAGACAAGGGAACCTGACTTACTCCCATCTGGGCAAGAGGCGGTTTATCGTGTAGCCATCCTGCTGACCAAGGCCGGAGAATCTGTATGCTTGGATGATAATTTAGCGGTATGGGAACAGCGAACGTATGAAACGTGGAAGAACCGGATTCAGCGGTACTGTGGCTCTATTCCCAAGTTGACCAGCGACATTCCCGGTCTAGAGGATTACTATCGGCGATCGCTCGTCAGCGGTCTCATCTGTCTATGGGAGCATCCGGATTTTGCCATGCAGCCTTTTCCGGTTGTAGCGGGGCTGGAGGGCGCCGGAATCTGCTGTTATCCGTGGGATACCGGAGGTTATGCAGCCCGGGTGCTAGGACTGATGCTGGGCAGTGATAAAGTGATCGAGCTGGCGCACATGATGGCGCGGAGCGGTATTGAGCGTCATTCGAGATTCGCCCCTAGCGGTCTAGGAAAGGATGTTCCCTATTCGTACAGTCTATGGTCCTTTTACAACTTGGTCTGGTGCAATATAACTCAGTATGGGGAAGGTTTGGAACAATATGAGTTGCTAAAAAATCTACTGCTGCACGATGAAGAACGGTTGCCGGCCTGGGGTGAATTGCTGGATTATGGCAAGCAGCATAATCTGCTCGAAATGAGGAGCGCAGCCCATGAGCATGTCGTATCCAGCCCCAATGCCGAAAGAGCGTGGTGTTATGATCGTTTGGCCGACATGGCAGAATGTCTTGAACATGAGGAAACCGTAACATGGCGTGATAAAGCCAGCCGTATCCGAGCGGCGATTCGGGATCACTTATGGGATACAGAGAATGGATGGTTTCTATGCAGACACCCGAACGGTCACGTAGAGCGGGTGTACACGATTCAAGCATTCGATACGTTAAGAATGGGTGTTTGCGATGCAGAGATGGCCGAGTCTTTATTGCTGCATTTGAAAGATGGTGCTTTTCTTGGGCCCTATGGTGTAAGCAGTATATCTGCCGAAGATACGCTGCATTATGAATTGAATGACCCCGACTGGTCTGGTGGGGGCAGTTATACCGGTGAGAGTCCGACACTCGCACTTACATTGTGGGAACAGGGGCAGCCCGCGTTAGCTTGGGATGTCCTGAAACGATTGTTCTGGATGGGCAAGCATCTGCCTTATTTCCCACAGGAGCACTATAGCGACCGACCTGCCGTTCCAAGCCATAAGCGGGGCAATATCATAGCTGGTCTCACAGGCACAGAAGCACTGGTATTTGGCATGGCAGGCATCAAACCGAAGTTGGATGGAACATTAGAAATATTTCCGCAGCCGCCGCAGGAAGGAAGTGTCTCGATTACTGGATATCGTTATCGCGACCAACAGATTGATGTCCATATGCAGCCGAACCAGTGCACGATCATTTGTAATGGAGAGCTCGTATATCGTGGAGTTCCTTGCGCATTTCGCTTGCCGTAGGATAGCAGATGACAATGGCACGGAAGAAAATGATTATAGCTAGGAACTAACAACGAAATGAATATCGACGGAAACGACATAAGGCAATTAACATGAAGGCAGTGAACGATTGTTGGAGGATGTGACTGACTTATGAATAGAACAACTGCCCAAGGAAAGCGCATGCTGGCACAGGCGAACTCAGTGGGCACATCGCACAAACCTGGATATTTGAAGCAGCTATTGCTAGATATCAATAAAGAAAAGCTGCTGTATGGCATGCTGATTCCTGGCCTTTTATTTTTCATCCTATTTAAGTATTTGCCGATGCTGGGTGTGGTCATTGCCTTTCAGGATTATCAACCTTTTGCCGGGATCTTAAGGAGTCATTGGGTCGGCCTGCAGCACTTTGAACGTTTTTTCACGAATCCGGATTTTTGGAAGCTGTTCAGAAATACGCTCGTGCTGGCTGTGTACAATCTGCTATTTTTCTTTCCGCTGCCGATTATTTTAGCTTTGATGCTGAATGAAGTTCGGAAGGAGTTTTTCAAAAGATTCGTGCAAACCATCATCTATATCCCGCACTTTATCTCGTGGGTCGTTGTTGCAGGGCTGACCTACACGCTGTTTACAACCGAGGGCGGTATTGTGAACGAAGCGCTCACTTACATCGGCGGAGACAAGATTAATTTCTTGTTAAGTAAGGATTGGTTCCGTTCGATGATTACATCGCAAGTCATTTGGAAGGAAACCGGCTGGGGAACGATTATTTTCTTAGCGGCACTCTCTGGCGTCGATCAGCAGCTGTATGAAGCAGCGCGAATGGATGGAGCTAATCGGTGGCACCAACTGTGGCATATCACGTTACCAGCCATTCAAACGACGATTATTTTGTTGCTTATTTTAAGACTAGGAAGCTTCTTGGATACGGGGTTTGAGCAAATTTTCCTCATGTTGAATTCCGGCAATCGAGAAGTAGCTGAAGTGTTTGATACGTATGTTTATACGTCTGGTCTAGTCAATGCGCAATTCAGTTACAGTACAGCTGTGGGATTGTTTAAATCTCTCGTAAGTCTAATTCTGGTTGTTTCTGCGAATGCAATGGCCAAGAGATACGGCGAGGAAGGGGTTTATTAGCATGAGAGATCGTACCATGAGCAGTAAGGCGTTCGACGTGGTCAATTATTTATTGCTTTTTATTGTTGCGGTAATTACGGTGCTGCCTTTCATTTATGTCGTATCGGGTTCACTCGTCGCATCGGAAGAGCTGCTGATCAAGAAGGTTGTACTATTTCCTACGAAAATTTCGTTGGATGCCTATAAGTTTATTTTTTCCACCAAAATCATTTACACAAGCCTATTCATCACCTTATTCATTACAGTTGTCGGAACGCTGATCAATCTGCTGCTTACTACATTGATGGCTTATCCGTTAGCACGTAAAACATTGCGCGGTCGGAGTAAATTCATGCTGTTAATCGTAATTACCATGCTCTTCAGCGGAGGTATGATTCCCACGTTCCTTGTTGTCAAAACGTTTGGATTACTGGACACGTACTGGTCCCTATGGATCCCTTCGGCGATCAGCGCGTTCAATCTGATACTGTTGAAAAACTTTTTCCAGCAGCTGCCTGAGGGTTTGGAGGAATCAGCGAAAATGGATGGTTACAATGATTTGCAAATTTTGTGCAAAATCGTTGTTCCGTTATCCTTACCCGCTATGGCGACGTTTGCGCTATTTTATGCAGTAGGACACTGGAACTCCTATTTTACGGCCATTATGTACATCAACGATGCGAAAATGTGGCCTATTCAAGTGTGGCTGCGCCAAATTGTCCTTCTCTCGGCAGGTGGCTTTACGGACGCCAGTGCAGCTTCGGAAATAGCAGCTCCGCCTCAAAGCATCAAGTATGCGGTTATCGTTGTAGCAGCTGTTCCGATATTGCTCTTTTACCCCTTCTTGCAGAAACATTTTGCCAAGGGAGTTTTGCTAGGTTCGGTTAAAGGATAGCCGGTCAAGGCTAGTAAGATCGTCTATCTTTCTATACAATAAAATGACATAACGGAGGGTTTGTATGCGACAAATGAAGGGTCAATTGAAAACTGGGTTAGCTGTTACTTGCACGACAGTCATAATGGCGTCTGTATTAGCAGCTTGTGGTGGTGGAGATCCCGTAAGTGACAGTACGAAGACTACGCCTGGGAGTACGGGGAGTACGAGCACCGCTCAAAAGCAGATCAAATTCAGCATGATGTCTCCTTTCTATGGCCAGCAGCCACCGGCGACAGATGATACGAATGCGGCTTTCAAAGCCATTCAGGAGCAGACGAATAGTAAGCTAGATATTACGTTCGTTCCTGGCGCGTCCTATAATGATAAGTTGAATGTGACGATCGCTTCCGGCAATCTCCCACAAGCGATGGTCGTCTTGGACACCAAAAATTCGGCGATTATTAATGCTGTCCGTTCCGGCGCATTTTGGGAAATCGGCCCGTACCTCAAAGATTTTCCGAAAATTAGTAAGTACTGGAATGATAAGATAGCAAACAATATTTCTGTAGATGGTAAAATATATGGGCTCTACCGTGACCGTCCTTTTGCTAGAAAAGGTATCATCTTCCGTCAAGACTGGCTCGATAACCTCGGGCTGCAGCAGCCGAAAACCGTAGATGATCTGTATAATGTTGCGAAAGCATTTACCTTAAACGACCCTGATCAGAACGGGAAGAATGATACGTACGGTCTGACTTTGACCGATGATAACTTGATCACGGATGCGAGTCTTGTCCTTGTTACTGCATTAGGCGGCTTTAATCAGTGGGGCGTGCAGGACGGCAAGGTGATACCTGACTTTATGACCAAAGAATACATGGATTCACTCAAGCTGCTCAAAAAAATGTATGATGAGAAGCTGATTAATCAGGACTTCGGCGCCATCAAAGGAACCAAATTGCATGAAAACATTAATTCAGGCAAGGCTGGTATCTATCTAGCAAGTATCGATGACGCACCGAATAAGCATGCTGATCTGTACAAATTGAATCCGAAGGCCAAGATGGATTTCGTCATCGGGCTGCAAGGGCCGAAGGGAGTTAAACTACCTGCGAATTCGGGCTATTCCGGTGTATTCATGTTCCCTAAATCTAGTGTGAAAACAGAAGCGGAACTGAAGGATATCTTAACTTACTTCGAGAAAAATCTGCAGGACGATGTATTGAAAACGTTTGCGTGGGGTGTGGAAGGCGTTCATTATAAAACAGAGAACGGTAATCCCGTATTCACTAACGAGCAATTATATAAGGATCAAGTTGGTGACCTCGGGCAGCTTCGTATCGCGCCTTCAACCTTGGCCTGGCCGACGGAACCTGATATGGGGAAAAAAGTGAAGAAGCTATATGAAGAAGGGGTCGCTAATGCCGTGCCAAGTGTCATCGAGCCGTTCCTTTCCCCGACGAAAACGCAGCTGGGCTCGGAGCTCGATAAGCTGATCAACGATGCTCGCGTTCGTTTCATCATGGGCGAGATCGATGAGGCTGGCTTTAATAAAGTCACGGAGGAATGGCGCAAAAAGGGCGGCGATAAGATCATCGAGGAATTTACAGCTGAACAAAAAAAGGCTCAACAAAAATAAGGGTAATACGAAGCTGCGCTTCTTCCCTGTATAAATTGGGGGAGAGGCGCTGCAATGATTGATATTTCTGTGGGGGCTTGTTTATGAAATTACGTGCGTCTACCTTTTTATCCAGGCTCATATGGTTTACACTGCTGCTCGCGACGATTCCTGTCATGATACTGGGGGCTTTTTCCTATTATCAGGCTTCGAACGCGGTGCAGACCAAGGTCTATGAGAGCAATCAGCACATGCTGAAACAGACAGAATCACAAATTGAACAGTTACTGAGGCTGATTGATTACTCGGCTATTCAATATATGAATCAACCGGTCGTGATCGACGCCCTTAAGGGAGAATTAGCTGGTACGGACGGATACGTTCAGAAAGTGAAGAGTCTGCTCGAATCGATGAGTAAGCTGCAAAGCAATGAGCTCGGTACGATGGGGATGGAACTTATAAGCATAGCCAACAAATGGTCCATTAGCGATACGGGTTTGTCCATGATGGAAGCGAAAGCTGTGGAAGGGTATGCGGGATGGGTGAATGATCCTAGAACGTCATTCTGGTCCACAAGTTCTACTGGAATGAAACTCATTAAGAAAATACCAGCGTATTCCCCTAATCCGTCGGGGCTGCTGATCATGTCGATTCCGATTTATGATGTCAATAGTTTAATCAACAAGGATACAATGATGGGCAACGTTCTGCTGTTAGATGATCAAGAGGTCGTCTTCGCTGGCAATGCTGCTAATCTGCTTGGGAAGCAGATTCAAGAACTAAAGATCGGCTGGAATCCATCCATTACTACTGCGGAGCAGGGTTTCTATACATCCCGTTCGGAAAGGGAGCGTGTCGGAATCAGTTACCGGAAGTCCAATTATAACGGTTGGACGTATGTATCGGTGGTGTCCATCGATGAACTAAACAAGGAATCGCAGGGCATAGGGTGGTTCACCCTGTATATTTGTCTTGGTATTTTATTGTTAGCTCTACTCATTTCTTATTTAGGTTCAAGGAAGATGTATAAACCGATTCGGAAGTTGTATGAAGTCGTGCGCAGTTCCCCTGAAACCGTCGGCACCGAGGGGGCTATTGATGAATTCGAATTTATTAATCTGCGTTTTCGAGGGTTGATGCAGAGGGAGTCAAGTCTATTACAAGAGGTTTTGGGACAGTCCCATCAAATGAGGGAATACTTTGTTTTCAAGCTTTTCCAGAGCGATATGGCGAGGACCGAAGCTCAGGATAAGCTGGAGGCTTTCGGTCATCCAACAGCGTGGAATAACATGTGTGTCATGACAATCCAGATCGATACGTTATCCGATACGCGTTTTGAAGAAGAGGATCAGGATTTACTGCTTTTTGCAATAAACAATATCGTTTCCGAGCTTGTTGCCCCTGAGCAGAGGCTGCCGCCTGTCGTTATGGGAGACTCCCAGGTTACTTTGCTAGGAGGTGCCGAGACAGATCCCAAGCTGTTTAAGAGTCTTCTTGACACGGCAGCACATCAGATCATGCAGATGATCAAACGTTATCTAGCGTTGAAAGTAAGCATTGGTTTCAGCCATATGTTTAACGACATTAAGCAAATCCGTCATGGCTATGGCGAATCGTTGCAAGCGCTGAAGTACCGCATGAATCTGGGGGAAGAGTCGATTCTGTTCATTGAAGATGTGCAGCCAGAGAAGAGCATGCAGTTGAGTTATCCAGATGCTGCGGAGCGGCAGCTGCTGGACGCCTTGAAGCTTGCGGACCGCGAGCAGGCTACTCGCTGTCTTCATCAATTCATAGCCACGCTTGCTGGCGATGAGCGAACACATGAAGAGTATTTCATGTCCTTCGTCCGTCTTCTCGTGCAAATGCTGCAGGCTGTGAAGGACGCAGGCGTGGTGCCTAAACATCTATACCCTGATGAGCAAACCTTGTTTATACAACTGTTTCAATTGAAAACCGTGAGTGAGGTGGAACGGTGGTTTCTAGATGTGGTCATGCTTCCGTTCCTCATTCACTTGGAACATAAGCTAGATGCGCAGTATCAGAGCATATCTAGTCAAATTATTCATATGATAGAGACGGGCTTCGATACCGATCTTTCACTAGAAGTGTGCGCACGCCGCATGAATTACAGCCCGAATTATTTGACCAAAGTATTCCGCAAGGAGACAGGTGTTAATTTCAGTGATTACTTATCGGAGTATCGGATGAGCATGGCGAAACAATGGCTGTTAGAAACGGATATGAAAGTATCCGAGATCGCGGAGAAGTTGAAGTATAATACGCCAGCCAATTTTATTCGTTATTTCCGCAAATTGGAGGGAACGACGCCTGGTCAGTTTCGTGAGCGTTTTTTAAAGAAATAGAGGGATACAGAAGAGCTTGCCATGTGGCGGCTCTTTCGTTTTATTCCAGCGTTAATGATTAGCAAACAAGTGAACAAATGTAGGACATTGGTAGCATAATTTCGACATAAACTATTAAAAAATTAATACTTTTCTAAACATTACATGATAAAATACCGATATAATCATTATAAACATCGACAAATTCCTACAAGTGGTAGGTAATTAGAAGTGGTATTAGAGGACTACCTTTGTGTCTCTGTTGATGAAAACTAGGAAAAGAGGTATAAACGTTGAACAGACGTCGGAAAGCCGGATGGGCCAAACTATTAATTGCTGCACTGCTATTCCAGTACATACCGTTTTTATACGGCGGGTCGAGTGTAGCTCAAGCTCAAGATGTGGCTCCCGGGACTAACACAGTGCTGCAGAATACATACGGTCCTGCAACAAAAATTACGGATTATACGTGGCAGAGAGTAACAACGAATCTTTCACCTGGTGCAAGACAAGGTGCTTCCATGGTATTTGACGAAATGGCTGAGAATGTGGTCATGTTCGGAGGTCAGGGTAATAGTGGTTTATTCGATGAGACTTGGATATGGGATGGCTATGAGAAAACATGGCAGGAACTTCAACATCTAACTCCTTCTCCGTCAAAACGGAAGGGAGCAGCCATGGCTTATGATCCAGCCACGAGGAAAGTTCTTCTATTCGGAGGCGAGGGTCAGTCTGGCGCACTGCTAGGTGATACTTGGCTTTGGGATGGCATGGAAGCCAAGTGGGAGCAAGTTCAAGGGCTTACGGACACCCCGATAGCTCGCGGAGGCGCTCAGCTTGCCTATAGCGGTGATCAGTTAATTCTGTTCGGCGGATACTCAGGCAGCGGAAGTTCTAAGCATCTTCAGGACGATACTTGGCTGTGGGATGGAATTGGCTGGACTCAGGCTACGCCTGCAGATAAGCCGCCTGCATCGTATGGTGGGCAGATGGCTTTTGACGGCAAAACTGCTGTGCTTTACGGTGGGAACAAAGGCTCTATTACGAAAGAGTATACGAGTGAAGGTACGGAAGCAACGAAGACAGTTACACACGATGACAGCTCTCCGTTATTATGGAAATGGGACAGGGAAGCAAATAACTGGATTTCGACAGCTGGTCCAGAGGGATACGGACGTTGGGGGCAGGCGATGGCCTACGATGGACGGCGTGTTGTCTTTTTTGGCGGAGAACGTGATTATGTTCATACTTATAATAACGAATTGGTTCCGAGATTAAAGCTGCCGTCGAGCACATATCCACCTACGAGGGGAAGTATGGCCTATGGCTGGAATGGAACTAAGTGGGAAACTGCTCCGTTGAAATTTTCTACCGGAGTTATGTATAAAAGCAATATGGACGATAAGGGAAAGGTTTATGAAGTCCAGGGGAAACCCAATCAGGTGCCTTTTCCATTAACCAATGCCAGCATGGCGTTTGACGGCAAAAACTTCGTCATGTTCGGCGGAAATCGCGATGAAATTATGATCATGGATATGGTATTCGGCGCTAAAGTCGGTGCTGAGCCTGCAGCAATTATGAATGAAACTTGGCTGTTCGGATATACGCCACCTACAGCACCTGGTGTTAAGCTTACGGTGGATCCGATTCTTAAGTTTGATCTTAAGCATATCGATGATACCGTCAGTGTAATTACGAATGTCTATGACGATGGAACGAAAGAAATTACAGCACGAGGGGTCGAGTATCGAGAGTACTTTCCAAGTGTAGGAGAGACACCAGAGAAATTCGGCGATTGGGTTAAAGTACCATATACGGGTACAGAAGAAGGGACGAGCTCCTTTACAGTAGAATTAAAAGGCCTTACATGGCATCAAGAATATCAAACACGTGGCTATGCAACAAATATCATTGGTACAAGCTACACAGATATAAGAGGATTTAACATGAAAGATGATCCGAATATGTTAAAACCGGATGTCGATTATGACCGTGTAGGCGCTTCGGTTCTGCATGTGAAAGACAAGAAGCGATTGGTCGCAGTCGGTGTAGGCATTCCTAATTTGCTTCGTAAGCCTCTAGCTGATATTCATTACTATTTACAAAGTAAGGACGGCACTCAATATGCGCTTACTTACAATGTTATTAATGAACGTCAGTTGGAATTGACATGGAAAGATGAATTGCCGCCGGGGAAATATGATATACATCTGGAGCATGATTTCTATGAAGATTATGTATATACTGAAGGTTTGATGATAACAGCGCTAGACTTCTACAAACCAAGAAACTTCGCTAGAGTAGATGTGCCGAGCTCGTCTGCTAGCAATGAGGCAAACAGTCTTGGTCTGCAGGGGCCGTTCACGGAAGAGCCGGACCCTGATAAGGTAGGCATCTATGTGCTAAATGATACTACCGAGCCGGTAATCATTAACGATTCGGTCATGTTCAAGGGAACGAGCCTTACTGTGAACAAAAGAGTAAATCCAGCCACAATAACCGGCGATGGCCGTTTATATGTTAACGGCGGTGGAGCACTCGGTTCGAATGTGTCTTACACGATTCATGAGGGGCCGTTTACCATCACGTCAGACAAGTTCGCTTTGGATTTGAGCAGCACGCAAGCGACGGACTACTTGAACATGGATATGCCGGTCAAGGCAAGCTCGTTTATTTTTACAAAGGACGGCTTGCGTCTAACTGGTGATCTGGAAATCGGTTTGCAAGTAGGAACTCAAAAGGTGAAGGAAACGGTGCCGTTTGATGGCCTGCAATTCCGCAATAACCGCTTTTATTTGTCGGGTACCTTCACGATGAAGAATAGCTTCCAGGTAGGCCCAATCAAAGCAAGTGATACGAAATTCGTTGTGGAAAGCCGCATTCCTTATGTCGGTGTTCAGGGAACAGGCAGCTTACCAGATACGAACTTAAGTTTCGATTTGAATATGAAAACGAAACAAGGACGCTTGGATGCCGTAAGTTTTGGCATGTACAAGAAAGTAAAACTTGCTTCCACAGGTCTACAAGTCAATTATCTATTCGGCAATGTGGACAAACTTGCAGAGAAATCGCAGATTCCTCAGAAGTTCAGTGTCACTGGATCTGTGAATGATCTCATTGTTCCTGAAATGAAGCATCCACAGGCCAATTACAAGTTTAATCTAATCGGTACCGATTCCATTGATATGAATCTATCGAACTACGGCTTTAATGGCAGTGGAATTGAATACTACTATTGGCTGCCAGTGAAGAACATGGACATGCAAACAGTAGTGAATCCAGCAACCGCTGGAATCAAAGGATTTTCTGCACCGGGCTTTGCAACGAAAGGTGACATCAACCTTTTTGAAGTCGTCAAAGGAGCAATTGGCACGTACTCTTTTAATCAAAAGGGATTCAACGGTGCTATTAAAGGAACAGTTTATGTTCCAAAAGGAATTCCGCGTATTGGCGGAGCGACTGTGAGTAACGTTGCACTTAGTGTAAATGAAAAGGGTATTAATGGTACTTTCAGACATAACGGGGTAGGCGCTAATCTGAAGTATACGTTCAATAACAACACGATTCTGTTCGAAGTGGAAGCAGAGCCACCTAAGAAATCTTGGTGGGAAAAAGGTTTGGATTTCATGAACAATGTTTCTGATTTTATGGATGCAGCAGAACCATGGCTGGACATTGCGGAAGAATTGTTCTTAAGGAATACAGATTCGGGCAAAACGGTGAATGATGTCAGAATTGCTGCTGCCAACCCGCTGAAGCGAGTCTTTGATCTAGCACCTGTCAGTTTGTCTTTCCAACCGGAGGAGTCAGTTCATATTGATGCGAAAGCGCGCATTGTGAATGGACAGCTCACGTCAGTGGATCAAACACCTCTGATCACAACAGAAACGAATGCTTCCAATGGGAAGTCGACGGCTTCTTTCACGGTGGATCATTCCTATACAGCACTTATTGCCCTAACAGGAGATCAACGGACTGCTGCACTGAAAGGTACTGCTTCTAAACAAAGTTATGAGCAGACCGTGTATCCGGAAATCAGCTATGACGCTGACAACCAAATGACCTATATGCGTGTAGTGTTGTTTGCAGGCAAATGGAGCCTGACAACAAGCGGTAATAGTCACATTCAAGTGAATGAACTGTTATTTGCCAGCGAGTCGCTGAAGTTGGATGAATTGGCGAAGCAGTGGTCGCAAACACCAGATCGCTCGGTTACTACGCTTACAGTGAAAGAGCGTGGAAGCTACGTCCTTAAAGTTGGTGAAGCTCAAGGGGATATTATTGTCTATAAGCCAGACGGACGTCCTTATAGCTTACAGACAGCACAGAACGAACCAGATTGGAATGCTTTCGAAGAAAAAGGTTACGTGTACACGTTGGTGGATGCGGTTGAGGCAGGAACTTGGATGATCAGCGCAGGCACAAGTCCAAGCGCCGTATTAAACAGCGTTCCGTCCAAAACGAAAATAGAGGATGTCATGCAAGGGGTACAGGATCAAGTTTATCCTACCGTGTTTGATATGACTCCGACAGAAAATGGCCAAGCGATCGTAGAGATTTATGGCGCAAATGAACAGACGAAACTGTATACGCCAAAAGGTGATCTGTACAAGCTTCAACCTAACACTGGTCTGCCAGGAATGAATGTTCTGTATGACGAATCACAGCAAAAGAAAACGATTTTCCTAGACGATGTTGATTTGAAGGGACAGTGGAAAGTTGTAAGCAGCTCTTATACAAGTGTTATTGCCTACAAGTCAACTAGGAAGTTCAAGTCAATTAAACCTTTGGCGATGGAAGGCCGATTCAGCAAATATCTTGAGATTGCTGAGAATGGCAATTACATGCTAACGGTGAGCGGCGGCAATGCCAATACTGTCATTACAGCACCTGACGGTACGCCGTACACACTGAACTTCGATGCTCCTGACGGCAACGCCTATTTACAGCCGGCTTCAGACCGAGTATCAAGTTCAAACTCAAGCGGAGATCCGCTCCAACAGACGAAGATCTCTACACCAAATCCAGTGAATGACGGCAGAGATACACTTTATGTGTCACTTCTGAATGCGCCAGCTGGCAAATGGATGATTCAAAATGCTACAAAAGTTGATCTGCAAATTCAGAAATTAATTCCTCAGCCTGAAATTAAAGCTTCAGTGAATGCTGTAGCTGGCGTGGAAAATCGTATTCAAGTAACGTGGTCCATGGAGAATGCATCGTCTGATGCGCAAGTAACCATGATGTTAACAGACAGTGCTGATCAATGGGTTGGAGAAGTTATTCAAAGCGGTTTGCCATCATCCGGCAGTAAAGCTATTGATCTTCCGACTTCCTTGCTGCCTGGAACTTATTATCTTTCTGTTGTAGGAGAAAGTGCAGATCAAGCACCGATCCATGCTATTACGGATGCAACTGTAGAGGTGACTGCTCCTATATCGTTGAGCACACCTGAGCAACCTGAGGTGCTTTCTACTGGAAATGGAGAAATATCCTTGCGCTGGGCTTCAATTGCAGGTGATGTGACAGCTTATCGCATTTGGGCTAGTGAAAGCACGAGTGGTAAAGCTGCAGTTCCAATCATGGATCTGGCTCCTCAAGCGGGAAGTGAGCAAAATGCTGTTATTACCGAGTTGACTTCTGGTAAAAAATACGATGTCTCTGTCTCAGCTATTGGCAATGAGCAAGGACGTATTGTGCTCAGCCTAACGTCTGCGAGTGTGTTGACAGATTTGCCAGTTCCACAACCGTCAACGTTATCTGTGGCGATTGACGCTGGTGCAAAAGCAGTCATTGAACAATCGTATACGTCGTACGACGGAAATAAAGAGAAGCTGATGCTTACTGCAGCTGAACAAGCCTCCTTGAAGGTGACTGCTGATCAAGATGCTACTGTGACTTTGTTCGTAAACGGACAGCAGCTTGGCAGCAATGAGCAAGTAACTGCAGGAGGAACTGCCACATTTGTTCTGCAAGATCTGCTTCAAGTTGCCGTATTGAAAGAACGGGAATATAACCTGTTAGTTGAATCTGTGAATGTGCGCGGTGACCGCTCTACGGAATATCGCAAGTTGTTCATTGACCGCACTGGACCGATGTTAATCGCTTCAGGTGGTGATGACGCGCAAGGCAAGCCGATCTCACTGAATGGTATTGTCACAGATATTAGCAGAATTTATATAACTGGCCAAACAGATACGGGAGCTAAACTTGTTGTTAATGGTATCAATGTTCCATTGGATGATAAAGGGAAATTCTATTATTACGCACCATTGCCGTGGGGAGCATCAACCGATCGCGTACAGTTTACGATGACGGCTACTGATGGAGTTGGCAACAAAACCGAGTATGGATTTGAAATCATCCGAGGTATACCTGAAGCGATTCCGGCAACACCTAGCGATCTTGCGGCACTGACAACGGGCAATGCACAGATGAGTGCTCCGTATCAATTCGGTACAACCACTTATCAAGCATCCGCTTATTCGGACAATGTTCGTGTGTTTGCAGTTCCGATGGCGGCTACTTCTATCGTGACGATTGACGGCACAACAGTTCCTGAGAGCGGTTATGTCGATGTCGCAGTACCTGCTAATGGGAAATCGGTATCCATCAAAGTTCATTCGGCTAGCGCAGGTGATAAGTTCTACACACTTGCTCTTGATGGAACAGGTTCCAGCGAAGCCTTATTGACTGCATTGAAGCTGAACAATGTCACGGCATCCCAACCGGGAGATGTACTTCCGGCGAAAACTTTCACAGGGACGGAAGAAAACTATGCCGTTTATGTGGATAATACCGTAGACACAGTAACCTTGACACCTGGTGCCTTGAAAGTCGGTTCCGGCATTGAAGTCAATGGTCAATTGGTTCAGGGCGGGCAAGCTTCTCAGGCGATTCAGCTGCAGATTGGCAAGAATGAAGTGCCTGTGGTTGTGACCTCACCAGACAAATCGGAAAAACGTAAGTACCAAGTAACTGTAGTTCGAGAAGTAAGCGGTAATGCACAACTGCAAAGCTTGGGACTTGCTACTGACGGAGCTCAGTTGTTAACTGAATTCAACCCAGCCGTATCCAATTATGAGGTTCTTGTACCTTATACAGCTGGTGAGTTTAAGCTTCTGCCAGTTGCTGCTCAATCGGATGCAGTCATCTACATCAATGGTCAAAAGGTAACGAACGGAATAGTCTTGTCACTTCCACTTACGAAGGATGCACAAACCTTTACTATTAAGGTGGAAGCTCAAGATGGTACCGCGCTCTCCTATGCAGTTTCTGTATTGCGTAAGCAGACAGTGCCTGGTCAGCCGCCATTACTGGCGAGTTTAGAGACTGATACTATCTTGGACGGTGCTTTCACGCCATACAAGCTTAAATACGGAACGCTTTCAGTAACTGAAGGCTATAGCGCGTTAATTAAGGCGATTACCAATGATCCAGACGCGACTGTAACGGTGCGGAATGTAAAACGTAAAGGCGGAGGCACTTTTACACCTGCTTTAGAAATTGGAAGCAATACCATTATCGTCAATGTGGAGTCAGCTGATCTTAAGTCTTCACAAACGTATTCCATCGACGTCAAACGTGTACCGGAATCTAGTGATACTAACATCCGCCAAACGACTGTCGCAGGAAGTTCTGGAGGTTGGACATTCCAAACCAACATCGTGCGAACCCAATCGGTAGATCGCAAAACGCTTGATACCGTGAAATTGAATACTTCAGATGCACGTAAGATCTTGGAAAAGGCTGCAGAGAATAAGGATCATGTTGCTCGTATCTATGTAACAGACTTACCAGACAGTCCTGCAGATGAGCGAATTGTCAGCTTAAATGCTGAAACGGTAAGCTTGCTTGCAGATGGTGGGATGGCGCTGCAACTGGTGTTGCCTGATGGGCAAATCACAGTATCAGTAGAGTCCCTACAGCAAATGGGCAAAGACGGAAAAGATGCTTACTTCCGAATTGTTCCAGTCCGTGCTGAGGCTGAGCGCAGTGAAGTAACAACACGCGTGCAATCCGCTGATCTTGTGCTCAAAGATGCAGAAGGTAGATCGGTCACCATAATCGGTCAACCTCTTAAGATTGAGACCAACTATTCGGGATACAAGACGGAAGTCGTGTTCCCGCTGAATAACTTGAGTTTGCCAGAAAACGCAGCAGCGGCTAAACAAGTACTGGATGGGCTTGCTGTGTACATTGAACATAGCGACGGCGAAAAGGTGCTTACGCAAGGAGAAATCCGTTATGATGCGGATGGCAAACCAATCGGGATTGCTATTGAGATCAGTAAATTCAGTACATTTACCATTATTCAGAAAAATGGAGCGGGAGCGCTGAAACCTTATTTGTCCGGTTACCCAGACGGTACATTCCACCCATCGCAAGCCATTACGCGTGCGGAATTGGCGACAATTCTGAATCGTATTGGTGCTGCTAAGTCGGGCAATGCATCAGTTTCGGCACAACCGAGTGGTTATCCGGACGTTGCCAAAGGACATTGGGCTGCAGAAGCCATTGCCAATATGCAGCGCGCAGGAGTGATGCTCGGAGATGATACCGGCTTCCGCCCTAATGATGCAATTACTCGCGGCGAGATTGCTAACATTGCTGCTAGACTGCTTCCTGTTGGAGCAACTGGATACACTGCTTATGCAGGTTACAGCGATACGCAAGAGCACTGGGCTTTCGAAGCGATTAAGCAAGCTTCGCAAGCAGGCATTTTACAGGGCTATTCCGACGGCACCTTCCTGCCGGATAATCAATTGAATCGTGCGGAAGCAGTGACGATATTAAACCGATTGTTCGGGCGACCGACAGCCGACGTGAAGTCATCCAGCTGGCCGGATGTTCCGCAGGAGCATTGGGCACTTCGTGAAATTGAATCAGCCTCGGGTACTGTACAAGTGTTGTCTGATGGCAGTGTATACGTAGTACCTAGTCATTAATAAGTTGTAAACATGAAAGCCCATGAGTCTAATCAACTCATGGGCTTTTTCTAACCCATCTGGCAGCAGAGCATTTGTACAATGAGGAAATTGCATGGTGAATGATGGGAGTAACCATATTATTAGCAGTATGGTATGCATTGTACTTGGGATTAGTAGAGGATGCCTATTCCGTGCAGCATTTACATCTGGGGTGGAGAGTAACTTCTAATGGGACGGCTCCATAGAATTACCATTTTATGTGTGGTTTTACCTGTAAAAGTGGAATAACTTTACATTAATAACTCTATCTTATATAATATGGGAATATATGTTCCTTTTAAGAGGAGTTGAGTTAATGAAAAGCAAAGAGGATATTATTGCCCTTGTACATACAGATGAATGGATGATGGACATCCTTAGGGCTGCTCGGTCCTTACAACTCCCTGATTGGTGGGTTTGTGCAGGCTTTGTTCGTTCGAAGATATGGGATTTTCTTCATGACTTTAAAGAACGAACTCCACTCTCGGATGTAGATGTTATTTATTTTGATGCATCAAATGTAAGTGAGGATATTGAAAAAAGACTGGAAGAACAGTTGAAACAATTCATCCCGAACATACCTTGGTCCGTAAAAAATCAGGCAAGAATGCATCTGATAAATAACAATTCTCCCTATTCGACTTCGACGGATGCTATGTCCAAATTCCCTGAGACAGCAACTGCTCTTGGGTTGACATTAGATGATGAGGATCATGTAGGTTTAACTGCCCCATGTGGAATTGACGATGTACTTCAAATTATCATTAGGCCAACCCCCTTTTTCATAGAGAATAAGCACCTATCAGCTATATATAATAGACGAATTGAACAGAAGAAATTTAAAGAGAAGTGGCATAAGGTGACTGTGATCCATATTACTCATTGAAAAAGATGACTTCCGATTGCTCAGAGTTCATCTAATAAATGGCGTTTATGAATGAGAAAGTAATCGTTGTGGCATAATTACGAATCCGCTTGCTTTGCGTAATTTAAGCAGTTTAATCACTCGAACTTTTGATGTGGCATTGGTTATCTTCTCCCAACATCTTAATGTCTCATAAGATAACCAATTACTTCCTGTATTATTCGGACTGGGCTTGGGCAAAGGATTGACAATGGAGAGGGCAATTCGTATGATCCGACTAGGATTATAAATAAATGCAAAGGGGTCGAATGGGATGACGACAGCTGATTGGGCGAACAAAATTACTGAGATCACATTGTTTGTAGAAGATTTGCATCGGTCGAAGGTATTTTACCAAGAGACGTTTAAACTTGCGATTATATATGAAGATGAAAACTGCACAGTGTTTAATTATGGCAATACAAGCATTAATCTGTTAAAACAATCGAATGCCCACGAATTAATTGAGCCGGCGCAGGTTGGTCGCAAAGAAGATGGCGCGCGGTTTCAGTTTACGATCCAAGTGTCAGACGTTGACCGGGTATGTAATGAACTGGAGGCATGTGGCGTTAAGTTATTGAATGGACCGATAACGCGCCCTTGGGGGCGGCGGACGGCTTGTTTTGCTGATCCAGACGGGCATGTGTGGGAGATTGCACAAGTGCTGTAATTCAGAATGGCGTGACGCGGAATTGGGAATGAAAAGAATATCGTATGAATGGGTATTACGTGCGCTCCAAGTAAATAGATGGACTTTCTACAGGTATTTGATACGATATTTCATTGAAATATCAATTAGATGTATTTTATGTAGGTAATCTCAGTGAATGGGGCAGATTCGTGGAAAATAGAGGGAATTAACTACATGTTTTACAGTTAAATCGAATATTCGAAGGAATTGCCCTAAAATAACTGTATGTTTTCCATGTAGTAACTACCAGCAGTCTGCGCCGAGCTACAGTTTCCGCACAGAAGATAATATAATGATCTGTGAAATTTTCTCATCCTAAGGAGCATTCCTATGAACCTATCCCATCTCCAAAAGCATATCCCCCTCCTGCACAGCGTAACTGAGATGACACGGATTACGAAAGGATTTTCCTTCGATAATAAGTACTTTGTATATGAAAACAGCGAAACACCTCACTATGTCTTGCGCACGGCCCCACTGGAGCAGATGAAAAAGAAGGAATTAGAATTCGAAGTTGTTACGAACGTATTTAATCGAGGGGTAATAACATCGAAACCAATACAGTTCGGCGTGATTGAATCGCTCGATGTTTGCTATATGCTGCTGAGTTATATGGAAGGTGAGGATGCCTTTGACATATTACCTTCCTTGTCGGATGACGAGCAATACCAAGTTGGTCTAGAAGCTGGACGAGAGTTGCGTATCATGCATGACATACCTGCCTCACACTCCGAAGACTGGCATGACATCAGATTCTCCAAACATTCTCGTCAATTTGAGAGTTATCGCAAATGCGGTGTTAAGCTGCCCGAAGAGGAAGCTATCGTCTCCTTTATTAATCTCAATGCGAAGTACATGCGCAATCGCCCTAATCGCTTCCAGCATGATGATTTTCATACGAGCAATCTGCTCATTCATAATCGCAACTATGCGGGGGTCATTGATTTTAACCGATACGATTGGGGAGACCCTTATCATGATTTTTTGAAAATTGCTTATTTTAGCCGCGAAATTAGTATCCCGTTCTGTAGAGGTCAAATACTGGGTTACTTCGATGGCAATGTTCCAGATGAGTTCTGGCGATTATATGCGTTGTACACGGCAATGATTATTTTCCCGACAGTTACATGGACACTGCAGGTGATCCCTGAGCAGCTCGAATCCATGTTAGGGAGAATTCGCGTTGTGTTGGGTGATCATCACAATTTTGAGAAGTGTATCCCTAATTGGTTTAATTCGTGAGTGGCGCAAATTGTGACGCTGAGTAATTGAGCAAATGTGAAAGCATAACATCAGGTCTCTCCTAATAAATGGCATATACAAGCTTATCTTACATACAATGAAGATGTATAAGATACTGCTTGACTATGGGGGAGCCATGAAGTCGAAAACGCGTATGATTTTACAAATCGCTGCAACATATATGGGGACTGTAGTGGGGGCGGGATTTGCCTCAGGCCAGTCTATTATGCATTTTTTCACCATTTATGGAACATATGGCGGTGTGGGCATAGGGATTGCAACGGCCTTTTTTATATGGATTGGGACGAAGATGATGGTCCTCTCGCATCGACTTAAAGCGTCTTCGTATCAGGAACTGAATGATTATTTGTTTGGAAAATTCTTTGGCAAAGTCGCGAATACCTTGACATTTATTATCCTATTCGGCGTGACGGCTGTGATGATGTCGGGTACTGGTTCTATTTTTGAAGAGCAATTGAGACTGCCCTATCAATTTGGAGTCATCATTAGTATGTTATTGTGCTACTTGGTCATGAACAAAGACATGCATGGGATTCTAGCCATTAATTCACTTGTGATGCCATTGATGCTTTTTTTTATGGTGCTTGTGATCATCCGAGTTGTTGGCATAGATGGAATCGGGGAAGCTGTGAATTGGCAAGAACTGCAAATGAGCGCCCATTTGAAATGGATCATGAGTCCGTTTACGTACGTCGCCTTAAATTTTGCTTTTGCCCAAGCAGTCATGGTGCCATTAGGCAGTGAGGTACAGGATGAAAGCATATTGAAATGGGGAGGTTTATGGGGAGGCATTGGGCTTGGTGTGATGCTGCTCATTAGCCATTTTGCGATACATTCGCGGATGCCGGAGATCTTGAATTTTGAAATTCCGATGGCTGAAATTATAAGAGGCTTTGGACGTTTCTTCCATGTCTTATTCATCCTGGTTATATACGGGGAAATTGTAACGACGTTAATTGGAAATGTGTTCGGACTTACCCGTCATATTGGGCGCATACGTTCATTGCCACGCAATTGGGTTGTTTTGGCTATTTTGCTGATCTGTTTAGGCATTAGTCAGGTGGGCTTCACTTCGCTTCTAACGTATTTATACCCACTCTTCGGATATATGGGGATGATCCTTCTTATTTTTCTAGTAGGAAAACCTTTGCCTAGTAAGTAATGAACATCAATAATGAAGGAGTTTTGGTCATGGTGGTACAAAATTTTGCTGATTTGGAAATCCGCCGATTAAACCATATGGATGTTCCAGCTATTCGAGCGCTGATGGTTGATGTTGTATCTCGTCTTGCATCACAAGAACTTTTTGCGATGGATGATGAACAGTACCTGAGCGCTCATATTGAAGAACAAGGTGAAATCTACGGCGCTTTTCAAAATGGAAAGCTTGTGGCTTACTCTGTGCTGGCGTTCGCTAGTTCAAGTGAAAGTAATCTGGGCAGGGAGTTCGGAGTTCCTGAGTCAGATTTAGCATATGTAGCGATTCTCGATGCAACAATCGTTCATGAAACCGTCCGTGGTCATGGATTGCAACGTTATTTCCACGAATTGCGGGAAAAGCGTGCGCGGGAGAAGGGCTGCCGATACGTATATTCAACCGTTCATCCGGACAATGTGGTGAGTAAACGCAATTTAGAATTGCAAGGATTTGCGCTTCAGTTTACACGCCTCATGTACAATGGGAAGCCGAGACACTGTTATGCCAAAAGGTTGATATAAGGACGGCCTCATGTATAACGGGGTCAAACTTTGGGCATACTAAAATTAATGCGTTAGAATTGGAAAAAGAAGTAACCTGTTTACCGGATAATGTTCGAATAATATTGTATCCATATTGGAATTGAAAATGAATAAAGTATTGCCTGCAATAAGTTAATTTCTCTTTTCAGATAGAACGCAAGAAGAAAGAAGCCGTGATCGATGATCTGGCTTCTTTTTTTGTGTTATCAGAGTGAAACAAAATTCATGCTAATATGTTAAAATAAGGTAAAATATAGTAAGTGAGTAGAAGTGAAGGAGTTGACCATCGTATGACTGTTCAATTGCCTCGTAAGGTCACTAGAAGAGCTTTTCTGAGCACATCAAGTAAAGTTGTATTAGGTGTGTCTGGTTTGTTAGTTGGGAATACGGCCTTGTTCTATTACGGAGCGGTTCATGGGAAGAAGATGGACGATTCGGCTAAACGGGAGATTCCCTCTAGTTTCGTAAAGGTCGGCCAATTAGAGCAACTGCGTGCGATGAATGGCTACGAAAAAGTTTTTTATACAACTACGATCGAGGATGCTTGGGTGAAGACGCCAAAACACGGCTTCGTTTATGTGACCAAAGATGCAAACGGTGCACTTGTCATTCTTTCACCAGTTTGCACACATCTAGGCTGTTCGGTGGAGCCGGCAACAGAGGCGCAGCGTAACCGAAAAAAGGATCTTTTTTTCTGGTGCCCTTCGATATTGTAGGAGCGTCTGTGGGCATGGAGCTGCCTGGATTGGAAAAGTATCAGCCTCTCATCATTGAGGGGAATGTATATATAGATATTGCAACTCCGAAGAAGTGAGTCCGGATAGCTGCCCAAAAAGGAGTTAAGAGCACACGCTCTTAACTCCTTTCAGTAGATGAGAGAGTCTTCAGCCACGCCGTGGCTGTGACTTACGCAGATCTTCGCGCTAAATATTGCTTCCACTGAAAATAAATGAAGCATCCAAAGCAAAAGCCGCTTAACGCGAGCACGACAGCTATAGTAAGCATACTCAGTGTGATGTAGGCCAGCGTCATGAAATTGAAAAGTGAAGCAGTAAGGGTAACGATGAGAAAAAGAATCGCTAGCAAATTGTTGAACCGAAGGAGCTCGCGGCTTTCCGTTCGTGTACTGACAGGAAAGAACGGAGCGAACAGTCGGACAAAAAGGTTGTATTTTACGCCATAAGAACGACTAATTAGCTGAATGATCAAAGGAATGGCAAGAATCCAAAGCTGCTGGGTGAGAACACTGGTAACGATACTTAACAGAATACCTAGTTGATTACCTCGTACGCGATGCAAGGGTACTTCATCTACACAATCGTAATTGTCATGCAAAAGTGGGTTGGTCATGGTTATCCTCCATTCACATTGAAATAAAGTATCCTCATTATACATCAAATCCGAGTATTTCGATACGAATTTATTTAAATTCACATTAATAGCAGGATAGTAGGAATCATTAGCATGATTAGTACTTCTAAGTGACCGGTTATTTCGATATGCTAAAGACACAGAAATAAAGATTCAACTGGAGGGAATAAGGATGACACAATCACTAGTTAAATTGACGAAGGAACAAAAACAGCATTTTGAAACTGAGGGTTACGTAATCGTGAAGGGGCTATTCTCAGAAACGGATTTAGTTACGATTGATGAAACATTTGAAGCGATTAGCCAGCAATCAATTCCTGGTCATTTTGATCCTGACTTGACGGCTGAAGTTGTAGATCCATTGAAACGCTACCCGCGTGTCATGCACCCGCATCGGTTTAATGAGACTGCGAAAACCTACATGCTGCATCAGCCTGTGTTAGAAGTGTTAGCAGATTTGTATGAAGAAGAAGCGCTCGCCGCACAAAGTATGTTTTATTACAAACCGCCAGGTTCCCGTGGGCAAGCGCTTCATCAGGATAACTTTTATTTACAAGTAGAACCGGGCAATTGTATTGCTGCTTGGACAGCGATCGACGCGGCTGATGAGGAAAATGGAGGATTGCTCGTTGTACCGAAAACGAATGCCCTTGAAATCTCGTGTCCCGATCTCGCAGATTCGAAGGAATCCTTTACGACCCACTACGTGAAACCGCCGAAAGACGAGAAGGCAATGCCCGTCATCATGGACCGCGGAGATGTTCTATTTTTCAATGGCAACCTAATTCATGGTTCTTACCGCAATAAGACTAAAGACCGTTTCCGCCGCGCGTTCATCTGCCATTATGCCAATGCTTCTGCGACACATATTAGTAATCATTATCGTCCTTTGTATCGAGCAAATGGGGAGGCTGTCTCCTTGGAGATCAACCCGAGTGGCGGTCCTTGCGGTGATGAGTTTGAGACGGTATACCCGCATTAATGTGAATTGACAGATGAAAGCAATCGTTTCCAGGGCGTAGTCATGCTTTGGGGGCGATTTTTTTTGACGATAAAAGGATGGCAGCCGAACTGTTTTTCTCGAAATATTCTGTGATTCTGGTGCATTTCCCTTGACAGCTTATGCAGTTCAATTTAATCTAAAGTAGCAAGTTAAACGTTTAACCGATGGAGCTGAAACATAGATGAGCAGACCCAAACAAGTCACCATTGTAGAAGTGGCAGCAGCAGCAGGAGTATCGATTGCCACGGTCTCCAATGTGCTGAATCGAGGTGGAATTCGGTCGTCCAAAGAGACGATTCGTAAAGTGGAACTGGCAGCGGAACAATTGGGATATCGACGCAATACCATGGCCGCGGGGTTAAGTCGTAACAAAACTTTTGAAATTGGCCTCATTGTGCCAGGGTTAACGAGTTATTACGGAAGGTTAGCCGAGTATTTACAATTGGAAGCTCATCATGCGGGGTATCATTTATCTGTTTTTTCTTCAGGCGGATTTGATCCGACGATCGAGCGAAGAAATTTGGAAGTATTATTACAGCGAAGAGTGGATGGACTCATCTGTCATGGTTTAGCGATGGGGAAGGATTCCACGCGCGCAATCGTAAATAGTGGAACGCCGCTTGTTCTTATTAATGGCTGGGGGTGGCCGGAGGACATTGCTGTTGGTGCTGTGAATTTAGGCTTTGCCGAGGCGTGCAGACAATCAACGAAATTGCTTGCCGATCGCGGTTGTGATTCACTCATCTACGTCGGCAGTAAGCACTCGAACGTTATTGATGAACAGCGCAGGAACGGATTCCATCTGGGTTTAGAGCAACTGCCCGTGGAGATTCCGCATCGCATTGTTGAGATGAAGGAACTGGATGTGGATGCCTTTCTCCAAGAGGTAGTAGCGGGGCCAGCACAGCGAACGGGAATCATCGCTTTTGATGATCATGTTGCATTAAAGCTACTCTCGGCAGCCAATAGGCAGAGGATCGACTTCCCAAACCGCATACAAATGATCAGTATTAACAACGACTATATGGCTATGCATAGTTATCCTGGTATATCGAGTTGGGACATTCCGTATGAGCTCCAGGCTCAAATGGCCATCCATAAGTTGCTTCATAAGTTCGGCCACACGGTAGAAGCGAGCGAGGAACGCGAGTTTGAAGTTCCGCTAACTTTTATAGAACGAGAAACAAGCAGATTAACGGTTGCAAAATGAAGAAAATGCCGCAGTCTCCTTTATGGGGGGTGCGGTTTTTTTATATGCGGTCACTCCTCAGTGAAATTGTGTGCCATAATCCATAATCGGGAATAGTCCGATTTATCCGAATTAAAATGAGAATTTCTGTCTATTATGGGCGAATAGTCAGGTTTTGCCGAACTAAATGCTCATTTTCCTCGCAGCGGCGTTGTTTAGGCAGATTTAGTTGGGTTATTTAGGACAAATTAGGTTGCAATGAGGCGGAAGGTGAAATTAGTTCGGCAAATTCGGACTAATGGATGCAAATGACCACTTGAGCTCGACGAAACACTGGATAAATGCCACGCGGCTTCTTGTGTGATGGGCTGTGGGGAAGTGAGAATGGCTTGTGAAGTTTTCTAGTCTACGATGTCGAAAAATTCCACACTTTTTAGTCAGTTCTGTATTATCTCCACTATTTCTTGAAATCGTCTGCTAGTTTCGACCATGTAACCAACCTATACTAAGAACAAGTAAACATTACCAAATAGCTAAGCCCAGCAGTAATGAATGACATGATTAGTTTTTGAGATTTGTGGTTTACGGTTACGATCGGTATACGATTCGCGGTGCACACTTACTCTTTTTATTCTATTGTATCCGCTTTCAGTAATTGATCTTACGAATCGCTCCAAGCAATCTCTTACATTAATCATTCCTGCAATCGCGTTCCGCATCAAGTTTCCGCATCATGCTCCACAGCTCACGCAAGTATAAATAGGAGGGGTGTTTTTATGATGAAAAAATTAACGCTAGTAGGACTCGCCACGATGTTTGCGCTTACAGGATGCTCAGATAACAAAGCCACGGAAACATCAGCAACAGCAACAGGTTCACCCAATGCGACCGGCGCGGCGAAGCCAGCTAAGCTCGCTTTGAACTGGTCAGTAGCCAGTCCGTACCTAGCGAATGTGACGTTACCTTCCGGTGACAAAGATTTCGTGAAGAAGGCCATCGAAGAGAAATTCAACGTAGATCTAAAAATCGACTATATGGTGATAGGTAAAGAGTACCATGACAAGCTCAACGCCACATTGGCGGGAGGGGCAGCTCCTGATCTTTTCATCGCGGGCGGAGCAGAGTCACAGAAATATATCACGGATGGGATCACGGCTAATCTAACTCCTTACTTCACGAAAGAAGCCATACCAAACTACTACAAATGGGTATCCAAAGAGGAAGTAGACGCGTTCCAGCTCAAGCAAGGGGAATTCACACGGGGGATTGATCCTTTCCAACGTAACTCCTATGCGTCTTGGTACATCCGTCAGGATTGGCTAGATAAGCTGGGGCTTAAATCTCCGAAAAATTACGCCGAATTGACCAACGTCCTAACACAATTCACCAAAGGTGATCCCGATGGCAACGGCAAACAAGATTCGTACGGATTTTCAGCTGCAGGCAGTGGTGTAACCTTACCTCTCGATTTCCCGCAATGGTTAAATAATGGTTTCGTCGCAGACTTCCAAATTGTTGACAACAGTTACGTGGATAACCGTACTGACCTTAAAGTGCAAGGTGTCCTTGAACAAGTCGTGGAATGGAACAATGCAGGAATTGTTGATCCGGATTGGTTCTTAAATAAAGCACCTGCTCATTTTGATAAAGCGGCTCAAGGCAAAGTTGGTATGATCTTTAGTCTTGATAAAAACACGGCATTAGAGAGCTCTGCGACAAGCGTGCAGAATCGTTCAAAGGCGCTGGATCCCAAAGCAAATTGGCAGCCTATTTACCCGCTGGATAAACCGGTACTTTGGAAATACAACGTACCTGAAGCTACGATCTTAATTAGTAAAACAACGGCCGATAAAACCCCTGACAAAGTGAAGCGCTCTTTGGAAATTATGAATTGGCTGACAGGTGAAGAAGGCTTCCTGCTTACGCATTATGGTCAAGAAGGCAAACATTATACGAAATCCGGCAATAAGATTACATTGAACGTAGCTAACTTCGAAGCCGATATCGCCAAAGCGGGCAATTGGTTGAACGTGTACGCTGCCTTTACGCCGGATGAGCCGAATGTACTTGGGCTTGAGCTGATTGATTCCCGTATTTCTGAGCATGACCGTGCAATTCTGAAAACGGTTGAGAGCTTTCCGAAGCATAACGCCTTGCCTCCAGTGAGCTTAGTTCCTCCTGCTGGTATTAATATTGGAGATTTCCGCAAAGAAATGAGTAAGTTCCACATCAAAGCGGTGTTGGAAGACAAAAGCGGCAAAAACTGGCCGCAATACCGTGAAGAGCTGATGACGAAATACAAAGGCAGAGATATTTTCACGGAGTACACGAAGCAAATTAACTCGGTACTGAAGGATAAGAAGTTGAACGATTTCAAATAAATGTGGCTAGGCATCGAGGGGAACCCTAGGTAAGTTCAAGGGTTTCCTTCTGCCTTCTATCAAGAAATGACAACTAGGAGGAGATGGCGATGGCGGAAACCATAGCTGCAAGACAAGAGAAACCTACCGTTTCACGCCCGATGAGGCAGGGCAAGCTACGCAGTATATATCTGAGCAGATGGTTTTACCTCATGATGATTCCTGGCTTGATCTATTATGCACTATTTCATTATGCTCCGATGATGGGAGCCCTGATTGCCTTTCAAGACTACAATCTAATGAAAGGAATTTGGGGAAGTCCTTGGGTGGGTTTCGATAATTTCCGTGTTATTTTTGATAATCCCGAATTTATACGCATTATGAGAAACACCTTATTGATTAGTGTTTACAAAATCGTTGGCAGCATGGTACCCGATGTTATCCTTGCACTAATGTTGAATGAAGTTCGGGTCAGATGGTTTAAACGCGCTGTACAAACGATCACGTATGGGCCCTATTTTCTGTCGTGGGTCATTGTGTACGGCTTAGCGTTCTCCTTCCTGGCGCCAGGATCTGGTTTAATCAGTACCTTCGTACGTGATATGGGTTGGGGATCGATTGATTTATTAACGAATAAGGATTTCTTTAGGCCCTTACTAGTTCTGACAGAAATTTGGAAAAATACCGGATTCGGAGCAATTATCTACTTAGCAGCTCTGGCATCCATTAACCAGGAACTTTATGAAGCTGCCGTCGTAGATGGTGCAGGACGTTGGCGTCAGCTCTGGCATATTACGTTGCCGGGTATCCGTGATGTATTCGTGCTTTTGCTGATTATTCGTATCGGCGGCATCTTGGATGCAGGCTTCGATCAGGTTTTCATCTTTTTAAATGCGCGTGTCTATGATGTGGGAGATATTGTAGATACTTGGGTGTATCGCTACGGATTTGAGCGACTTGAGTTTGGCGTAGCTGCAGCCATGGGTGTGTTCAAATCGGTTATTGGACTCGTGCTCGTAATTGGCGCAAATAGACTGGCTAAGAAAATGGGAGGCTCTGGCATATGGTAGCTGCAAACCGCAATGTTGGAAAAGGAGGGAATTCGCATGTCTTTTGTGAGTAGTCATAAAACCAAAGGGGATCATGCAGTAGATGCGGCGATTTATACCGTCTTGGGCTTATTCGCCTTGGTTACGTTATTCCCGCTCTACTATGTGGCTATCGTCTCCATTACACCCTATGTGGAAGTCATGAAAAATGGCGGTTTCGTCATTTGGCCCGAACATATAACACTTCAAGCGTACAAAGAAATATTCAGCTCTCCACGGATTCCTCAAGCTTTAAAAATTACGGTATTCATCACGGTGGTAGGGACGACGCTGAATCTGGTTGTGACGACACTTCTGGCGTATCCGCTATCCAAAAAATCAGTGCCTGGCCGCAACTTTATCTTGATGGCGCTCGTATTTACGATGATTTTCAGCGGCGGTATTATCCCGCTTTACATTTTGGTGCGCAGCCTTGGCTTGTATGATTCGGTCTGGGCACTCGTGATACCCGGTATGGTATCCACCTTTAATTTGCTGATTGTCAAAACGTACTTCGAGAATCTACCTGCTGAAGTCGAGGAAGCTGCTAGAGTGGATGGCTGTGGGGAACTAGCTACGTTATTCCGTATTGTTCTGCCCTTGTCAGCGCCGATCATGGCGACGATCGGTTTGTTCTATGGCGTTACCCATTGGAACGAGTATTTCAAAGGAATTTTCTATCTATCTGACAAATCGCTCATGCCGATGCAGGTCGTGCTGCGAAGTATGATTCAAACGCCGAATGTCTCGACAGAGTTGTCGATTAATTCACTCGTACTGGATGCTCTTCCGCCAGAAACGATCAAGATGGCCGTCGTCGTTGTGGCTACCTTGCCGCTATTAATTATTTATCCTTTCTTGCAGAAGTATTTTGTGAAAGGCGCACTGCTAGGTTCAATTAAGGGGTAATGGAGGATTGTAACGGCTATGAGAGCAGTCATTGCACGATCAGGCAGTGTGGAGATCATTGACATGGAGGAGCCAAATGTAGAAGCCAATTACGTATTGGTGGAAACGACCTGCTCTGCGATCAGTCCAGGCACCGAAATGATGCTGAAAGATATACGGTCTACCGAGCCGATTTTCTTAGGCTATAGCGCCATGGGGCAGGTTAGGGAAGTCGGGGAGGGTATTACGCATGTGAAAAAAGGGGACCGCGTCGCTTGCTATGGTTCGCCGTTTGTTCGTCATGCCGAGCTCCTCAAAGTCCCGAAGCATTTGGTAGTTCCCTTGCCCCAGCAAGTGGACGCCCAAGAAGCAGCTCATGTAGGGCTCGGCGCTATTGCTATTCATGCATTGCGGCAGGCCGATCTGCGATTCGGCGAGTCTGTCCTTGTTGTTGGCTTAGGCATACTAGGGCAGATCGCGTGTCAAATTGCCGAGGCCTCAGCTAACATCGTCATCGGTATGGATCGTGTAGCTGAGCGTGCGGAGAAGCTCAGAGCCTCCGGCACGCAGTTGGTTTATACCAACGAGGAAGACATGACCCATAACCTACCGGATATTACCGGAGGAGTTGGTGTGGATGCAGTCATTCTGTGTGTCGGTGGCGGCAACAGCGAGATGATTGATAAAGCGCTGAGCTGGATTCGCGATAAGGGGACGATCGTTATCGTCGGTGATGTCAGCATGACGTTCAATCGGGAGCTGATGTTTCAAAAGGAGGCGCAAATCCTCATTTCCCGCGCAGGCGGACCTGGACGATATCTGAAAGATTACGAGATGAAAGGGATTGACTATCCGATCGGGCTCGTCCGTTGGACCGAGGGCCGCAATATGGCCGAATATATTCGTTTATTAGCAGAGGGGAAGCTGAGCGTGGCGCCTTTGATCTCACACATTTTGCCATTAGAGCGTATCGGGGAAGCTTATGACTTATATCGTCAAGCGCCACAGCAAGTGCTGGGCGTCGTTGTCCGTTATGGAGATTCTCAGCGCGGGAGCTAGTTAAATCTCTATTAATTTTTTATACTATAAATAGGAGTTTCATAATAGGGTCTGTAGGGTATAGGGGGATCTGGCATGTTCCGTCGGCTTAGAAGAACTAACTTCATTTCCAGCGTCTCCACGAAGCTCTTTATCCTTACGTTTATGTCAGTCATCGTGCTGTTTCTGGTGATTGGCGTATTCAGTTACCAACGGCTGTTCGAGCCTATCAAGCAAAACAACGAAAAAGTGCTGCAAGGCTCCGTCGTGCAAGTCGAGAACTATATTAAAACCCTAATGAATAATATACAAACGCAACTGATTTTCCTCTCCACGCCAGTCCTCTCTAATATGGGGGAAAAAGATTTCGTCCAACTCATGGAAAATGTACTCACCTATCATCAGGAGGAGATTTCCAGTATTTACGTGATTGAAGATAACGTGGTGCGGATCTCCTCTCCGTTTGGGTATCGTGTTTATGTTCCCCAAGAACGCATAACAGAAATCACCAATCATACGAGCAAAACGGGCTTCTGGTGGAGCCCTCCTCATACGATCAATGACCACTTCGTGCTGACAGTCGCTAAGCAAATCGACAACCGGCGGGTGGTAGCCATGGATGTTAATCTAAATGCGCTGACGGGTCCGCAAATTATTCAGGATAATCCGGATAATCAGCGGCGTATCTATTTATTTACAGGCCAGGGCGATTACCTCTCCACGAACACGTACCTAGCGTATCCGAAGACGTATCTCAATCATTTGGAAATGAAAGAGGCGTTGCAGGCACTTACGCAGCAAAGTGGTACGTCCTTTAACACCGTTCACACCTCATTTGGCAACTATATGGTCCTTAGTTCTAATCAAAACCGCTGGGATTGGTTCGTCTTCTCCGTGATTGAGGAGTCGCAGGCTTTTCCATTATTAGAGTCGCTGAAGGAGCAATTGGTATTCGTATTGTTAGTTGCCATCATCCTTGCATTCATCCTATCCGTCTGGATTACGAATTATATCCGCAAGCCAGTGACGGCGATTACAAAGCAATTCAAGGCAGCGGCACGCGGTGAGCTCGAAGCTCGCATTAAGCTTAAACGCAATGATGAGTTCACGCATATCGCTAATGGTTTCAACGGCATGATGGACGATATCCAGTCCTTATTTGACGATTTGCGCATAGCGGAAGAAAAGAAGCGACATCACGAGCTTAAGGTGCTCCAATCGCAGATTCATCCCCATTTTCTGAATAACACGCTTAATGCCATCTATTGTTTGGGGGAAACGGGACAAACGCAGGAGATGTGCGAGATGATTCGCTCATTGATGGGTTTGTTGCAATATTCAACAGACAAGGTAGGGGACATCGTAACCGTCGAGGATGAATTGGCGCAATTGGACAATTATGTGCAGATAATGAACCTGAGGTATGGAGACGTATTTGTCATGGATATGGCTGTACCTGAGATCTACAATGGGACACCGATCCCGAAACTGACGTTGATTACGTTGGTAGAGAATAGTATTTTCTATGGACTCAGTAAGGAAGGCGTCAACCATATTATTGTTTGTGGCAAAGAGCATGATGGGAACAGCGTGCAGCTGGAAGTCTCTGATACGGGACCTGGGATTCCACCAGAGAAGCTGAAACAATTGCTAGAAGATTCAGGCACTGCCAATCCGAACAAAGGGTTGAACAATCTGGGGATGCGAAATATCCAAGAACGATTGCGGATGACATTCGGGTATGCGTATGGGCTGCATTTTGACAATGAACCGGATGAGGGGTTAACGGTGACGATTCATCTGCCGGCCGGAGAGTCGAGTGAGCAAGGATAGCATCAGGGAGAGGGGACGAGCGATCATGCTGAAAATACTGATGGTGGATGACGAGAAATGGGTAAGGGAGCGCTTTGCGCAGCGTATTCCTTGGTCAGATGGGGGATTTGCGTTCATGGGAGCGGCCTCTAGTGCCAAAGAAGCAATTAGCATGATCGAGCGGGAAGTTCCTCATCTGCTGCTGACGGATATTACGATGCCCAATATGAACGGACTGGAGCTGGCTGCCTATGTACGGAAAAGGTGGCCGCGCATCCGAATCGTTATCCTAACCGCTTACGGTGAGTTCGAATATGCGAGGCAGGCGATTGAGTTAGGTGTGGATAACTACTTAATTAAGCTCGCGCAAACGCCAGAGCAAATTCTAGAAGCATGCCGCAAGGTGGCTGAAGACCTAGTGCACGAGATGGATATTGATCAGAAGCTGGCGATGCAGCTCAAGCTCGAACGCGAAAAGAAGTGGGCAAAGAAGCGCCAATGGACAGATCGGCTGTTGGAAGACGAGGTAAGCATGCAAGAGTTTCCAGTGCCAAGCGAATGGCTGGCAGGTGTAGAATCTGCGAGTTATGTGACGGGAATTACGCTAGGTTGGCGTGCGACGGAGAGTTCAGGGCAAGAACATGCCTCTCTTGAGGAGTTGGAGCAGAGGCAAAGCCAACTAGCTGATCTACTTGAAGCCAAACTGGATGGGCAGATGTTAGGCGAGGGTAACGGATTGGCGATTCTCCCTCTGCAACACAGCCACTTGCTACTTCTCGTTGGCTCGAAGCGAGAGGTACCTGCTTTTCATTTGAATCAATTAGCAAGAATGGCGCAAGAGGCAGTAAGCAGCATTATTTCTACGAAAAGCCTCGTTCATATTGGTTCGGTAGAAGAGCAAGGGAAGTCAAGATTGACAGTGAAACGGCTAGCTGATCTTATGCGCAAAGGTCGGGATGGACTAGCTGCGTATTTCTATTCCGAAAGGGAGAAGCCCTCAATCGTGCTTCGGCGACTCGATGCGCAGCAGACAAGGGAGTGGGCGGCGGCAGTCGTCAAGGCTTTGCAGCGTGAGAATACGGAGGCTTTCCGCGAGGCTGCAAAGGTGATGATCACGCTAGGCGTGCCGCCCATTCATCCGGGCGATCTGCTCCGTCTGACGAGGCAGATGCTGCAACCTGAACTTGTGCGGCTGCCAGACGTAGTCGTCGCTAGGCTAAGCGGCATCGATCGATTGACGTCGTGGAACACGTACTGTGCGTGGTGGCAGGCAACCATTGAGGCCATCTGTGATTGGTGGAACCTGCAAGCCCAGCCTCCGGTGACAGTACGCAAGGAGATCCAATGGATGTGCCGCTACATTCGCGAGCACTATCAAGCGGATTTGCAGTTGGCAGAGCTTGCCAAGCTCGTGCATATGCATCCCTCGTATGCGGGTCAAATGTTCAAGCAGGAGATTGGCGAGAACTTCCTCGAATACGTGAACCGGGTTCGTATGGAGAAAGCAAGCGAGATGCTGGAGCGAACCACGATGAAAATATACGAAGTGTCCAGCGCAGTCGGCATCTCCGACTATCGTTATTTCTGTAAATTGTTTAAAAGCCATACAGGAATTACACCGACCCAGTACAAGAGTAAGATGGGGTGAGTGGGGGAGAAAATGACCGAAACCGGAACCCAACCCCTGTTCACACCTTCCGACAAGTAATAAATGCATTTTCTGTAGTTAATTTCACTTATTTAGTGGGATTACGGGGAATAAATGTATTTTCTACCGTTAATTTTTACTGAAATGGTCAGATTAGCTAATTTGGAAGATATTAACTACATTTTTTCCATCTAATTCGAAATTGAAGCAAAATAATCGAGAAATAGCTGGATTTTTTCCAGTTAATTCAATTATTCGAGGCTCTACAGAGAGTCCATACGAAAACGTAAATAGGCCTGGTTGTCCATTAAGGACTTCCAGACCTATTCGTTACGTGTACTTATTTAATTGTGTATGGCAACTTAAATGTCCAGAGCAATGTACCATTTTCTGGCGTTTTGCTGTCAATACCGAAATCGTTATCGTTCGTGATGGCAAGGGTATCACCATTGATGAGTGAAACACCTTCAATTTTCTCATAAGGGAACTTGAATTGAACAGCATCCAATACAGTACGCTTCGTTGTAGGCAGAATACCGTTAGCTTTGAGATCGGCAGTCGTCATTTGCTCAATTGTTTTGCCTGCTGCTGCTGTAGTGTCATACTTGCCAATAATATTCGTAGCTGTTGAAAGGTCAATCGCATAAATACGTTTCAACTGTGCTTTATCGCCAGCGAATTTATCCCGCTCATCGATTAACAGGGTGTTCTCGTTCACAACAACCATATCGGAGATGACAATATCGCCTTGAACTAGATCTTTAAATTGCTTGGCATCTTCCAGGACATATACAAACTCACCAACAGGATTAAGCGTCGCTAAATCAAATTTAATAATCCGAACCTGGCGTGAATTGTCCATAGCTTTATCTGGATTGCGCAGCGCGTTCTGCATAGCCATGAACATATACTTGCCATCAGGCGTAATGCCAACAGCTTCAGCTCCGCGGTTTTGGCGCAGTTTGTTATAGACTTCAGGCAGCGTCTCGCGGGAAGGTACAAGTGGAGCGGAAACTTGAGCAGCCCAACCTTTTGGCACAATACGCTCAATGATCGTACCGTCGCGTTTCACATGAACAATGGATGGACCATATTCATCAGAAATCCAGAAGGAATCATCTTTCGGATTGTAAGCTAAACCTTCGATATCAAGTCCGTACGGGTCGTATGCTAATACCTTCTCGCCTTTTGCATCGTAGGGCTCTTCATCGCGCCCTTTAATATTTGGCAGTCCCGTAATTGTAGCTTTGCCTGTTACAGGGTCAATACCTGAGAGTTTCAAAGGGAACTTGTCTAAAATATTGATTTCACCTTTGCTTACTTCGATTTTATAAATCGTAGGTACATAGTCTGGAAGAGGGAAAGTACGTACTGTTTTACCGTTGATAGTAGGTTGACCGTTCGGCCCGCGATCGGCCGTTGTATAGAATACATTATCAGGGTCGCCTGGAATATGCGTTAAGGATGAGCCTACTCCCATCTTGATGCCTTCTGCAAGGTTGGGTGCTTTGAGCTCATATTTACCAGTCAAAACAGGTTTGTCCGTCAATGAAACACTGCTGCGAAACTCATCCCAATCGACATATTTGCCCAAAGATTCAGATAGTGCGCGAACTGGCAGGTACAAGCTACCGTCCAAATTAACAGCAGGAGCTGATGGTTTAATCGCTTGCCCATTGCTTGAGTACGCTACGTTTTCGGAAGTTTCCCCGTTTACTTGCTGAGCCGTTACTGTTCCCGAAACAGCGACAGGAAGTGTTAGCATTAAAGTTGTCAGTACAATCCATTTACTTTTTTTCATATGATGTAATTCTCCCCTCGGTTTTGTCCGCATTTCTCTTGACTTCTTACTTATACCAAACCAATGTAATGGTCATGTAAATTCAATATTACGGAATTGTAAATTTTAACAACATCATCTTTAAGCAGTGGGAAGGACGTAGTATGTCTGATGAATGGAGGTAGTAATTTGGATGATGCGAGAGTGAATATGGTATACTGTTTATGTGATATACATTTTCGGAATGCATGGATAATGGAGGAATGAACAGCATGGAGATCGGCGACGAGATCGATGATGAAATTATACAGAGCTTACCATCAGGCGTAGCTCTTAGTTGGGGAATTGTTAAGCCGTCCCGCAGAGGGCCCAAAGGTGAGCTTAGCATCAAGAAAATCGTTGACGCGGCCATTGATATTGCTGACAAGGATGGACTTACAGCGGTGTCGATGAGCAGAGTAGCCCAATCACTGGGATACACGACGATGTCGCTCTATCGCTACATTACAAGCAAGGAAGACTTGCTCGTGCTTATGCAGGATGCGGTGTGCGACATTCCAATTCCACCAGAAGCGCCAGGCAAGCCGTGGCGCGAGGAAATGGGGGAATACGTCTGGGCATGCGTAGATATGTTCCGCAAACATCCGTGGTATAGTGATATTCCGATCACGAGCGTCCCCCTTGCTCCAAATAATCTTCAGGTAATCGACTGGATGTTGAGAATCATGCGGGATTTTCCGTTGAATGATTTTGAGAAAATGTCGTTTCTACTCCTCGTCAGCAGCTATTCTAGAGCATGCGGCCTGATTGCAAGGGACATGGATAAGGCGATCCGTGATGGCGCGAGCCCAGAGACATTTAGCGGTGTTAACTATGGGTCTGCATTAAAACAGCTGGTGAAACCGGATCGTTTTCCCAATCTGCATCCGATCTTAATGGCAGGCGCTTACACGGATGAGGCGGAGAATCCGATCGGCAACGATCTAGCGTTTGGACTCGAACGAATTTTGGATGGAATTGAGCATTATTTGCGAGAGAAAGGTGCGGGGCGGGAGTAACCGGCATAAATAAAAAGCGGCTGTCACAAGTAGAAAATATTACTTGTGGGCAGCCGTTTTTTAAACTCTTAGCGTATCTACTGTGAAAAATGCAAAAGTGCAACCTTTTTGATCGAGCTAGCATCTCAAAATTGAAATGCGTGCAAAAGTGCAACTATTTCTGCCTCAACGACCCCTTGGGCACGGTTTTGGTGGAAAAGGATGCCTATTTGCACGTATTTATCAAATTTGAGGGGTTTTACCCGAGAATAAGTGTATTTTTGCATTTTTGGCCGGTTGTCCTAGGGGATGAAGCTGAGGGGGAACTGTCGATAATGTCTCCTACATGCTCTGTATTACTTGCAACGTGCTACCGTGGCTATCCCCACCCACAAATAGCGTTACTCCATAACGCTATCCCACCAAATCAATCACATTCAAGGAAAATAGAATGATGGTATAACGCTATTTCTGCCTTTTAGAGGGAAATGAGCTAATTGGAGGAGAATAGCGTTATGCCATAACGTTAAATGGGGCTAGTTCGGCGTTTGCGAAGACTCCATCACTTCCCGCTCTTCCTACGGAACGAGAGTAAACACCAACCAATGGCAATAAGTAGCAAGCTAACGCACCAGCCGATGGCCCACCAACCGTTGTTCAGCACCGGTGTGCCCATCAGCAGCCCGCGGATGGTCTCGATAACCGGCGTGATCGGCTGATGGTTAGCGAATCCTTGCATCCAAGTCGGCATCGTGCTCGTCGGGACGAAAGCGCTGGATAGATAAGGGAGGAACAGCAGCGCGAATCCGTAGCCGCTGGCAGCCGAAGGGCTGCCTGTGACAAGACCAATCGCAGCGAATAACCAGGTAAAGGTTAGAATGAACAAGATAATGAGACCGATGGCTCCAAGCCATTCGATGAATGTTGCATTTGGGCGGAAACCAACGAGCAGGGCAACGCCAATGACCATACAAGTAGCAAGCAAGTTTCGCGCAAGGCTTGCGGCGACATGCCCGGTAATGACACTAATGCTGCTGATCGGCATGGTTCGGAAGCGATTAATAATGCCGTTAGTCATGTCGGTCGCCACATCCACAGCTGTGCTCGATGAGCCGAAGCCTGCGCACAATAAGATGATGCCTGGCACGACATAGTTTACATAATTACCGCTTGGATCAAGGGCGCCGCCGAAGATATAGGTAAACAGCAGCATCAACATCACAGGGAGCATGATGGCCATCATCAGCGACTCGATGTTGCGTAAGCTGTGTCGGATGCTCCGTCCGACGAAGACGGCGTTGGTTGTTACGAACGAAGCTGCCTTTGGCAAAGCAAGATTATTCATGTTTGGTCGAGGGGGGTTCGAGTTCATCGGCTGTAGATTCTTCAGTGCTTGATAATCACTCATACGAGGGAAGCCTCCTTATGATCAGTTGTCGTCAAAGCAAGGAAGACGTCATCCATACTTGGCTTGCGAATGGAGATACGTGTACCTGGCGGGCAGGAGCCCGCGATCTCGTTCAATGTTTGGCAAACATCTTGAACAGTGCCACTCGTCGGAATGGATAGGATGACTTCATCCAACGAATTCCGCAGCTCAATGACTTCGCCGCCAACACGTGCTTTCAATGATTCCGCAGAGCCGGATGCGACGATGCGTCCATGATTCAGCACAGCGATTTCGTCTGCAAGCTGATCGGCTTCTTCCAGATATTGCGTCGTCAACAAGATCGTCATGCCTTGCTGTTTCAACTGGAGGATAGTCTCCCACAGGGATCTGCGGCTGACCGTGTCCAAGCCCGTCGTCGGTTCATCGAGGAAGATGACCGGACGACTAACGACAAGGCTAACGGCCAGATCCAGTCTGCGGCGCATACCGCCAGAGTAGGATTTGACACGCTTGCTAGCTGCGGCCTCCAGCTCGAATTGCTTCAGCAGCTGAGCTGCGCGAGTGCGCGATTCGTCAGCAGATAGACCTGACAACCGGCACATCATCATGATATTCTCATAGCCGGTCAGTACTTCATCTACCGCAGCGAATTGCCCGGTGAGTGTGATTAAGCCGCGAACCGCTTTGCGGTCAGCGATCACGTCATAGCCTTCGATTCGCGCAACCCCGCTGTCAGGCTCGGATAACGTGGACAAAATATGAATCAATGTCGTTTTCCCAGCTCCGTTAGGCCCAAGCAGTGCGAATATCGTACCTTTCCCCACCTGTAAATCAATGCCATCTAATACGGTTTGTTTGCCAAAGCTTTTGTGCAAGCCCATAACTTCAATGGAATTTGTCGTCATTCATTATCTCCCCGTTCTTTGAATTGTGGATCATATAAACAGTATATATAATACTCAGTTATTTATGATCGTTCTCAAGACCGATATTGCACTCCGTCGTGCGTCTCATCTCATCGGCTTCGAACTTGCCCATTGGGTAGGGCTGCATAATTTTCTTTTTGAGAGTTCAACATTGTATGGTACTGTTGAAGATATGACGACATTTTTCCATATAAGGAGATATACATATGTTTCTTTCAAAAGGACAAAAGATAGATGTAACCAAGGGGAAAGGGTTATTAAACGTAAAATTACAATTTGGATGGTCAGCAGACTCGAAATTGAGCATTGATTCGTCTTGTTTTGTTTTATCTGATAACAATCGGTGTGAGAAAGATGAAGATTTTATCTTCTACGGAAATCCATCTGGGCTAAATGGGGCAGTGGTACATGGTCAAGCTGGTGGGCAAGACAAAGAAGCCATCTCCCTATGTTTGGCGAAGATGCCAGCAACGACAGCTAAGATTGCTTTTTCACTAACGATTCATGAAGGTGAGAAGAACGGATACAGTATGAAAGATGTCTCCAATCGGTATGTCAGACTCATGGATGCCGATCGTAACGAAGAACTATTTCGTTATGAATATGGATCAGACTTGTCACAAGAAACAGCAATCGTCGTTGGTGAGTTATATAGGCACAATGGTGAGTGGAAATTTAATGCAATTGGCAGTGGTTTTTTTGGAGGATTAGCAGCGTTATGTACGAGCTTTGGCCTAGTGATCGAAGAGGAAGCAGCACAAGAAACGGTTGAAATAGAGACCAAACCAGTCCTCTCGACGATTGACCTGCGCAAGAAAATTGTTCAAATCACACTAGAGAAGAAAAAGATGAAGGATGTTGCCGCCAGAGTTGGTTTAGTGCTCGACATTTCCGGATCTATGATTCCCTTGTATAGAAACGGAACCGTTCAGGAGGTTGTTGAACGGATACTCGCTGTAGCATGTCAATTTGATGATAATGCGACTCTGGATGTGTGGGTGTATGACAACGAGTTTAGTCGATTGTCTTCCGTAACGGAGCGGGATTTCGATCAATATGTGGAGAAACATATTCTTAATAACCGAGAAATCCATAAGTTTGGTCGTAATAATGAACCTCCAGTTATGAACGATGTGATTCGTAAATATACAGTTGAAGAGGATTCACCGCTTCCTGCGTTTGTTATTTTTATTAATGATGGTGGAGTTGTAAAAGCTATAAAAAAAGTAATCGTGGAATCTTCGCTTCAACCACTCTTTTGGCAATTTGTCGGAATTGGAAATTCCGATTTCGAAGTCCTGAAGAAGCTGGATACGATGGAAGGTCGAATTGTAGACAACGCTAATTTTATCCATATTAAAGATATTGCTAAGATATCCGATGAAGATTTATATAATCAGCTGCTGAATGAATTTCCGTTATGGCTTAAGGAAGCGAAGGATAAGCGGGTTATCCGCATTTGATGGAAGAGGACCTTAAACATTTTCAAGGGCTGCCCCAACTAGGGCAATGTCATTAAGATAAGGCGCAGGACCATAAATCAAAGAAAGAGCAGGTTATCGAAAAGATAGCCCGCTCTTTTTTGCATATATGATGTAAAAAACTTGACAAGCAGTTAGAAATGTGTGGCGAAGCCCCTTGAAAAACGAGGAGGTTACGCCATGAATGAGTACGCAAATTCACTTAAAAGAACACTGACATCTCTCATTGAAGAAATGTCAGCGCTACCCGCACCTTACGTCAAAAACCCTGAAAAAGATTTTACCCGCAAGAAAAAATTGCCCTTTGAAACCGTATTGCAGCTCCTGATCTCCATGGGCGGCAACAGCCTGTATAAGGAAATTTTGGAATCGCAG